>JBCCQQ010000002.1:0-245353 GCA_039024555.1 Cyanobacteria bacterium P01_D01_bin.156 | reverse complement strand
TAGCGATGAATAATATCGCGAAAAAATGGAATCGACCGATTAAAGATTGGCGTGCTGCCTTGTCACATTTTGCTATTCTCTTCCCAGAACGCTTTTCTCTTTAAGCAAACAAGCGTTTACACAAAATTCAGATCACTCTCTCAATAAGAAAATCTCACGATATCTTTTGTCAGTAATATGCATTGTCAAATTTGTCAGCGCTACATTCAGTTCAGCGATTGGTCGAGTAATCTGCTTTGCTGTGAAATATTCCTGAAATGTTAAATGAGAAAAAGAATAAATGCCTCGAGCTCTTTCTATTAAAAGACCATGTTG
Source organism: Cyanobacteria bacterium P01_D01_bin.156 (assembly GCA_039024555.1). Lineage (GTDB taxonomy): Bacteria > Cyanobacteriota > Cyanobacteriia > Phormidesmidales > Phormidesmidaceae > Leptothoe. The sequence goes on along the minus strand of JBCCQQ010000002.1, from coordinate 245,038 downwards.
AGCTTCGATGGAGGCTAAAACATCTGCTCCATCGAGCTGTAAAGCTTCTTCATCGTCTTTCGCTCTGGGTAAATTACGAATATAGTCAACGATTTGTTGCTCAACAACAGATTGCTTAAAGAAGTAGTCACCTCGATCAAAGGTGTAAAATGCTAGTTGACTTAGTAGGTCTTCTTTTCTCTTGAGAGATAACTTTTTATAGACTTGATAGCGTTCAATATTGCGCTTCGCATCCCACTTCTTTAGAAGCACATCTAGTCCTTCTTTATATAGCTCTGCACGATTGGCTGGAAAATCTGCAGCCTCTCCAAATACTAAACACAGTAACGTTAGCAGTAGTGGATTGGTCGCTAGCTCTTTAATCGGTTTATTGTTGTCTAACTGTTGAATAAAGTTCTTGCCTTTCTCTGGATCCTCTCTAGTCTTAAACCACTTGGTGGAAAAATTCGCAATTTGTTCTTGGTCAAAGTCTGCTACTTCTACTTCAGTAAACTGCTCGAATATATATTCTCTCGATGCAATACGGCAGGTTGCAACCAATTGGCAGTCTCGATATTGTCGAGTAATGTCTTGAATCTCTCGTATGACACGATCATTTTCGATTTCCTGAACCTCATCAAGACCGTCTAATAAAATGAGTAATCGCCCTGCCTTAGCTAGTAGTTTGACAGGTGTATCGTTGATATGGGAGTTATTCTTCCATTGCCATGCAATATAGTCAATTAATGTCGGTTGACCTTTTGCTTCTGAAAACTCCTTGAGAGTTATGAATACTGGCACTCGTGCATTCATAAACTCGCCTAGGCTGCATAGCATTGCCATACGCTTCATAAAGGTCGTTTTTCCTGCCCCTGGCTTGCCTAGGATCATCAAACCATCAGGATTCCGTTCTACTGCTTCTAATCCAGGTACTCGTTCTTGCCGCACTGTCCCTAGAGCAAATCGATCAAAATCTTCTTGTTGAAAGTTCGCTAATAACTCATCGATTCCCAATCGCTGGCGTCCTGATAACTTCTCTAAAATATTGACGCTGGTGTAGATATCATCCAGACCAATCTTGTGCTCCATATCCAGTACTCGCATTGTGCCGCAGCGGTACTCAATATCATCTTTGACTTTACGGCGAACCTCCTGCACCAGTATGTCAATATCTGTCTCTGATTCAGGCGATGCAGTTTTGAGATTCTGCGAGAGTATTAACCCGGCAATCTCTTCCCAGTGCAACCCCAGCTCATTACAAAAACTGACAAACAGCTTTTTGCTAACCGTTTTCCCAGAGCAAAACTTCACCGCAGGCTGACGGCTACAGTCACAGGCTTTAGCTAAATCTTCTCGACTCCACTGCTTATCTGCCATAGCTCGATTAATGGCATCAAGGCTTTCTGGAGTTGCTGAGAATGATCGTGCAGCCATAGCGTCCTCACATTGCTAGTCCACATTCTAAGCCAGTCTAAAAAGTAGCTGATTAGCCTACATTGATTGGGTTTACGGGCTATCGCATCCAAACTCATCCCCAACTCATCCTCAGGTCATACTACTCTTAACCCTCGCAGGGACTGAACTTTAGCGATGTTCTCAAGACTATAGGGTCATGTAAATCATTTGCGGAGTTCATCATGAATCGACTCAAAACGCCATCTCCTTTTAACCTTATTTTTATGTCTGTTCTGGCGCTTACTCTTGGTTCAGGCGGTACTGCTGTTCATTTAGGTCAATATCCCACCCTCACCGAATCTCAAGATCGCATCTTTGATAGCGCTGTCACCATGTGGACCATGGGTGCTACAACCTTAATCGGCCTACTTAGCAACCAGTCTGAGGACAAAGACGATGATTAACCGACAGATGCAGTTGGCTAAAGGTGTCACTCAGGGGCTGACACGCTCAGCTCCTAAAAATTCCACTCGGAAAATAGTTCTGTCAGCTCCAGCGAAAACCCTGGCACAACAGTTTCCCCATCCAGACTATCCCCAGTTCGCAGAAACCCATCTGGTTCTGGAGCATGGTAAACCAACACAAACTTCTCATCAGGATGAATCACCCAGATTAGCCGTGTTCCATTTTCAAAATACTCGACAATTTTGTCGTGAATCTCTTCAACTGTATTATTGGGCGACAAAATCTCAACGGCTAGATCAGGAGCACCCTGAAAATACCCTTTGGGTAATCGCTTTAGTCCTTTTAATCGATCCTTGGCCACAAAAGACACATCGGGCGATCGCTTATTCCCGCTTTTCAACGCAAATGCCGTACTAGAGTCGCACACGACACCAAGGCCATTCTTTCGGGCATAGATCGCAAGCATTCCCGCGAGGAAAGCTCCAAACTCCCCATGCTCCATACCAGAATTGCCCATGTCTATCAGCTCCCCATCCACCAGCTCATAGCTATGACCATCCTTAGATAAAGCCATAAAAGCTTCATCAGTCCAGACTTTCTGCTCAGTGGAGACGGTCATATCCATTGCCCTTCCAACTTTCCCAAATTGCCATCTTTAGTAAAGTATGGCTTATAGGTCTACAGATTAACGATTCTGCCAACTATTGCAAGTTTGCTGCTTCCGTATCCTATGGTCGATACGTTCTTCATACTGGTCGTACATCAGTACAGCTCAAAAAAATATCTGCTTTGCATAATTTTCGAAGGTTGTCCCTGAGTAATGACCAAATACATTACTCCGCTTTCGGGAAACCACCATGAACATTAAATCCTTCACTTTATTGCTAGCCACAACGGCCCTTGTCAGCGGTAGCCTAGCTCCCCTAACTCAGGCTTCTACCACGCCAATTCTCAATGAACCCACAGTTTTGTCTAACCCTGCTCCTGTCCTAGCCCAATCTAGCCAAAACATTGTGCGCAAGGGCGACAGCAGCAACCAAGCGGGTAATGTCTCCGAAATTGCCACTGCCTACGATTACGGCAAACGTCGCGTTGTCACTGCTGTGCGTACAGCAGAGCACCGTCTTAAGCTGATTAGCTGGCGTGTCAACAACGATGGTTCTGTTACCCGCACTGGTGATAGTGGCAACCAAGCTGGTGCCACATCTCGCATTGATTTGGCGGCTGGCCTAGTCTCTGCTAGCCGCACTGCCCAAGGCAAACTCAAGCTGATCAGCTGGGAAATTAACAATAGCGGCGATATCGTTCGTCGCGGCGACAGCGGTGACCAGGCAGGCAATGCCAGCATCATTAAAATTATGCAAATCCACCGTGGTGTCTATGTTACGGCTGTACGCACCACTAACGGTAACCTCAAGCTCATCAGCTGGCGCTTAAACAACAATGGTTCTCTTACTCGCTTAGATGACAGTGGTAATTCTGCCGGAGCCGTTAGTGAAATTGACTTAAGTGGTCTTTCCCATCAGGGACAGCGCCATGTGGTTACCTCAGTGCGTACCGCTCAAGGCAAACTGAAGCTCATTGTTTGGCAAGTGAATCCTGATGGTACTATCACCCGCCGAGGTGACAGCGGTAACCAGGCTGGTAATGCTCGTATGATTCGTTCAGCTAACAGCAGTGGCTATATTGTTACCTCGGTACGTACCGCCCAAGGCAAACTTAAGCTGATTAGCTGGGAACCGAAACTCCAGGGCGGACAGCTGAACCTAGCTCGGGTTGCCGATAGTGGTAATCAAGCTGGTGGCATTGGCGACAACTCTCTGATGCAGCGTCCCCGTGGTGTTCTTTCCGCCGTTAAAACTGAGTCAGGCAAGCTCAAACTCATTAGATGGCACGTTAGCCCCTCTGGTGCTATCGAACGCTTGGGCGACAGCGGTAACCAGGCAGGCAATGCATCCCTGATTAACCTGGATGCCAGTTCTTCCAGTGCCAACGCTCCTGTTGTGACATCTTTGAAAACCGGCGGGAATCGTCTAAAGCTAATCTCCTGGGAAGATTGAGTCTAATCTCTCTAGGTAATCATCCCACCGCCAGTGTCACCTTTGGTCAACATGACAACAAAGGTGACACTTTTCTTTTACCTGTCAGCACTTTCCAACCTCACAGCTGAGGCATCCATCATTCACAAACTTTTCCATGACTCTCTAAAATAGGAAAGCTCACGGCGCTGGTTAATGCTGACTCCTCATGTCCCAATCGTCTCCCCTTGTCAAAGTTATCACTGACCATATTCAAGCAGCCCCCGATCAGCGCATTCCCTTTGTGTCCTACATGGACCTTGCGCTCTACCATCCTGAGCACGGTTATTACACGACTAAGGCTTCTATTCTGGGTCCCAACGGCGATTTTATTACCTCTCCCCATGTGGGTTACGACTTTGGCGAACTGCTAGCAGTGCAGTTTGCTGAAATGTGGACTATCTTGGGGCAGCCCCAACCGTTCCATTTGGTAGAAATGGGCGCAGGCCAGGGGCTCATCGCTGCCGATGTGCTGGCCTATCTGCAGCAGCACCATGCTGACTGCTATGCCGCGCTGGAATACATCATTATTGAAAAGTCGCCCGTGTTGCGTTCTTTGCAACAGGAACACCTGATTCATTCAAACGTAACCTGGAGCACTCTAGAAGAACTTTCTCCTATTACCGGGTGTTTCTTTTCTAATGAATTGCTGGATGCGTTTTCAGTACATATTGTTGAAAAGCATAACAACCAGCTTCAGGAAGTTTACGTTACAGCTGACGACAACACCCTGAAAGAATCTTTAGGCCCTTTATCCACCGATAAGCTTACTCAATACTTTGACCATGTGGACATTGACCTTCTGTCGGATACCTATGCCGATGGCTACCGTACTGAGGTAAATCTTGCTTCTTTGGATTGGCTGAGTACAGTGGCGAATTGTATGGACCGTGGTTTTATTCTGACCATCGACTATGGCCACACTGCCCAACGCTACTACAGTCCAGCCCGTCACCAGGGAACCCTAAAGTGCTACTACCAGCACCGCCACCACAACGATCCGTACGTTAATGTGGGTCAGCAAGATCTGACGGCCTATGTTGACTTTACGGCGTTAGAAAACCATGGAAAAAATCTGGGTCTTATCAACGTAGGGTTTACCCAACAGGGGTTGTTGCTAATGGCCCTTGGCCTGGGCGATCGCATCTCCACCCTTACCCAATCCATCTCCCCCGGCCCCGATAGTTTTAATCAGCTGATCCAACGCCGCCAGACCTTACATCAGCTGATGGATATGAGTCCCATGGGTTTAGGTACCTTTGGTGTTTTAATCCAAGGTAAAAATCTACCCGATAAAGTCTCTCTAAAAGGCCTAAACGTTCCCCCATTAACCCTGTAGGGGCAGGTTTCATGCCTGCCCTGCGATAACCCTACGCCAACGATCAGAATTGTTCAATCTCCAGCAAAATAACGTCGTGTAGGGGCAGGTTTTATGCCTGGCCTGCGATAACCCTACGCTAAAATTCAGGCCATTTGCCCACCATATCCCAGGGCAGCCACAAGGGCTAGCAATTTCCAATTGCCTCCTACAGAATGATTCATTGGGTATCAACAACATTTTCAAAATACCGCTTAATATGCTCCGGTATCCCAATTCCCTCCGTCAGCTTAGGATCTACAATCGGTTCTCCCGCCTGCACCCTCAACGGGATTACCCCAGCCCAGTGGGGCAAATCGTAGTCTGCCGCATCATCCACGGGTGGCCCGGTGCGAACCTTGGCTGATGCCTCAGCAATGGGCAATGCAAGTACTGTCGTTGCTTGAAGTTCCTGTTCATTGGGCTCCCGCGTTCCGGCCCAGCGTCCTGCCATTACATGCTCTGTAAACGCATACAGTGCCTGTAGTTTCTCCGCTCGTTCATTGACGAGTTCGGCTTTGCCAAATAACACGACTGAGCGATAGTTCATGGAGTGATGCATGGCTGACCGTGCTAGCACCAGTCCATCCAACAAGGTAACGGTGACACACACGTCGATGCCTTGTTGTAATGACTTCAACATCCGACTGGCTGGAGACCCATGGATAAATAACCGATTCTCGATGCGGCCATAGGCTGTGGGAATCACAAAGGGTTGCCCTTCAGCGACAAAGCCTACATGACAGATTAGTCCGGAATCTAAAATGGAACAAACTGTTTCTAAATCATAATGTCCCCGCTTAGGAACACGCTTGACTTGGGTACGCGCTGTTTTCATGATGATCTTGCTTTGATGAGAAGAGATTTGTTGTTTAGAAATCTTCTACTCTTGTTCTGTGAGAAGTGTGTTTGAAAGACAACTAGTTCAATCAACAACGCTACTTTACCGACCATAATTGGCCCTTGGCTAGAGCCAATTTATAATCAATCTATCAGTCCAATTTTGGTGTATTCCTATGGAATTGGCCTTGGTTATTGATACTGCTTTGCCACAGCCGCTGCATCAACAGGTTTATAGTCAACTGCGGCAGGCGATTCTTTCAGGACGTTTACAGCCTGGGCAGCGTATTCCGGCATCTAGGGCGTTGGCAAAATCTCTAGGGCTATCTCGTACGACGGTTACCCAAGGCTACGATCAGCTGATTGATGAAGGGTATCTACAGACTCGACCCGGAGCTGGTACCTATGTGTGTGAACTACCGGAACGTTTGCTAGAAATACAAACGGTGGAGCAGACTAGCCTGGTGTCTAGGGAGATTACCCTCTCAGCCTATGGTCAGCGGGTGCATGACGCTTCCCCACGACCTGTGCAACAGACTTTTGATATTAGCTTTCGGTATGGTCAACCGGCTTTAGATTTGTTCCCAACAGAGCTATGGGGAAAACTGTTGTCAAAGCACTGTCGTTCTGTTTCTGGGTGGTTAGGGTATGCCAAGGATGCTTACGGCTATCCACCACTGCGGCAGGCGGTGGCACAGTACCTATGCCGAGCCCGTGCGGTGCAATGTACTCCGGAACAGGTGATGATTACCAATGGTAGTCAACAGGCGTTGAGTTTAATTACTCGTCTATTGGTGAACCCCGATGACAGTATTGCCATGGAGGAACCTGGTTATCGTGGGGCTGCTCAGATTTTTAAGATGAGTGGCGCTAAGCTGCTGTCGATTCCCGTGGATCGCGATGGGCTGTTGATGGATAAGCTTATCCATCACGACGTCATCCCCCGCCTAGTTTATGTCACGCCATCCCATCAGTTTCCTACAGGGGCACTGCTGTCCTTGCCCCGGCGTTTAATGTTGTTGCAATGGGCTTGGCAGAACAATGCTTTGATTATTGAAGATGACTACGACAGTGAATATCGCTATGGTGGTCGCCCCGTACCATCGTTACAGGGTCTGGATTCCCATGCTTCCGTACTGTATGTGGGTACGTTCTCTAAAGTGATGTTTCCTAGCATCCGTTTGGGGTACTTAGTGTTACCCCAGTCTTTGGTGGAGGTGTTTGGTAAAGCTAAGTGGCTAGCCGATCGTCAGCCCCCAATACTAACCCAATATGCGTTAGCAGAATTTATTTCCGCAGGGCATTTAGAACGGCATCTGCGCAAAATGCGATTGTGTTATGAGAAACGACGTCAGGTCTTGGTGCAGGCACTCTACAAGCATTTTGGAGCATCGGTAGATATCTTTGGAGATAGTGCCGGGCTACACATTATGGCGAAGCTGCCCTTGGCACTCAGCGATGCGGAAGCGGTCACTAGGGCCGCCAGCGTAGGTGTAGAAATATGTAGCGCTCAGTTTCAATATGAAGTGCCCTGTAATAGAGGAGAATATGTGTTTGGTTATACCAATGTTTCTGAAGAGCATATTGAGAGGGGGGTAGCCCTTATTGCAAAAGTGTTTCAGCAATAGCTTATGGATCTTTTTATCTTTAGAAGTGAGTATTTCTACGAAATATATTTTGATTAAACATAAACCATTAATAAGTTTTCTTTGCGGTTTAATACTCCTTCGACAAAATATCTACTATGGAATTGATAGCAACAATTGAGGACAAGGCTTTGGATCTGACGCTGCTTGCCCTACTGATTATGAGTTTAGTTCTGTTCGGGCTACATATGCCCTACGCGATATTAACGTTGGTTAGTATTATTGCCCTTGCTGCATTGGTTACCCGTCTATCTTGGTCTGTGATTACTGCTTTTGAATCAGTTGAAATTGATTGATTCCAGACCACCAGTTGAACTTAAAAATGAGTTCCCCAAACAACAATCGTTGTTTGGGGAACTCATTTTTTGGGTGTCTGTCACTGCTCAGTTTAGTAACGAAAGACTTATGAATTATTCGCTGTAGCCCAAATATTTTTGAGTGATTCGTAAATGGCGAGTGCGGCAGTAGAGAATACTGGCGAGGGTGAGTTGCTTGAGGCACCAGTGCAGCACCGCCAGAATGACAAATGTTCCGACCATAATCGCCAGGGGCCATTTTGCCATCAGTAATGATAGGGCATCTCCCATGACGGCATTGGGTCTGGTGACCAAATCCCAGCTATTAAAGCGTAAAAATCTGCCCAGGTAGATACCAAGCGCTGTTAGTGCATGGATTGTTAATTCTGTAGGGATAATCCAGCGAGATTTTCCTTCACGACCCAGGTAACGTCCTAGATTGACTAATGAAATGGTGTAGGCAACGGCACCAAACCCAATAAAGAGAACATATTGGGGGACTAAAATTAGGGCCACCGCCCAGACAGATGAACCGTTGCGAATATCGTTTACTAGGTGAATGATATCGGTCAATACATAGGGGGCATTGGGGAGAAAGGCGATAAATATGCTCAATCCAATCCACCAGGGCAGGGGGCGAGCATGGCTGCCACGTCCTCGAAATAGCCAAAAACTCAAGACAAGTGGTATCAATGCTAAAAAGCTATTCCATACCATGAAAGATAAATTGCCATGGGCGGTGTCTAACCCTTGGAGCAACCAGGTGGTGATGTGGGATGGCATAAATCTGGATGGCTAGGTGAAATTGAAGATACACGGTTGCGATCGCTAATTCCTGATGAGATTGCCGCTGCATTTAGTTCACCCCATGTAAGCAAATCCTCACTATTGTGAATTTCGATTTAGTAAGGAGGGACTGCCCGCTTACAATAGATCGGCTGTATCCTGCGACACTCGTTTTGATTGAACGTTACACCCTGCCCGAGATGGGCGAACTTTGGACCGACGAATATAAATTCCAGACCTGGCTTCAGGTTGAAATCGCTGTCTGCGAAGCTCAGGCAGAGCTGGGACGCATTCCCCAAGCAGCGGTGGACGAAATCAAAACCAAGGCCAAGTTTGACGTAGCGCGCATCTTAGAAATTGAAGCTGAGGTTCGCCACGATGTGATTGCCTTCTTGACCAACGTTAACGAATACGTTGGCGACGCCGGTCGCTACATTCACCTGGGTATGACCAGCTCTGATGTTTTGGATACAGCCCTTTCATTGCAAATTGTGGCCAGTCACAAGGTGATTCTGTCCCATGTGGAGAAACTGATTCAGGTCATTCGCAACAAAGCCCAGGACCACCGCAATACGGTGATGATTGGCCGCTCCCATGGCATTCACGCTGAGCCCATGACCTTTGGCTTTAAGCTGGCCGGCTGGTTGGCAGAAGTGCTGCGCCACCGTGAACGGCTGTGTCGCATTCAAGATGAGATTGCTGTGGGGCAAATCTCTGGTGCCGTGGGTACCTACGCCAACATTGACCCAGAAATTGAAGCACTCACTTGCCAGAAGCTAGGTCTAAAACCAGATACAGCCTCTACCCAGGTAATTTCTAGGGATGTACATGCTGAATTTATGACCACATTGGCGGGGTTGGCTGCCTCGATTGAGCGATTTGCAGTGGAAATTCGCAACCTTCAGCGTACGGACGTTTTGGAGGTTGAAGAGTTTTTTGCCAAGGGTCAAAAAGGCTCTTCGGCGATGCCCCATAAGCGTAACCCTATTAAGTCTGAGCGGTTGACAGGGTTAGCGCGCCTGATTCGCACCAATGCCCTAGCCGCCCTAGAAAACGTTGCCCTGTGGCATGAACGGGATATTTCCCATAGTTCTGTGGAGCGCGTGATTTTCCCAGATAGCTGTATTTTGATGCACTTCATGTTGGTAGAGACCACCAAGCTGGTACAAAACCTACAGATTTACCCCGAAAACATGAAGCGCAATATGAACATGTACGGCAGCGTGGTGTTTAGTCAGCGAGTGTTGCTGTCCCTGGTGGAAAAGGGCATTTCCCGTGAAGACGCATATCGCATTGTGCAACGCTGTGCCCACGAGGCCTGGAATGTCGAAGGGGGAGATTTCCAAACGCTAATTTCTCAAGATCCTCAGGTAAAACAAAACTTATCGCCTGACGAAATTAAAGAGGCGTTTAACCCGGAGTATCAGTTGAGAAACCTAGATCAGGTTTACCAACGATTAGGAATTTAACCCCGTTGTCACCCCTGCAGGGCATACTTTGATGGATGCCCTCCAGCCTATGGATACGGAAATAATGCATAAAAAAACAGGAAGATGGCAAAGCCCCTTCCTGTAATGCCTACTATATGCTCACTAGACGCTTGCTAGTAGTAGGTAGCTCCAACCATGTACCTACTAAATATCCAGACTTAGAGTAACTAAGTTTGTTCCGTATCCTCGACATAGTCAGCGTCTTCATAATTTTCTTTTTCAGCATCCATCTCTTCTTTAAATCCGCGTAGGGTTTTGCCAAGGGCACTCCCTATTTCCGGGATTTTCTTAGGCCCAAAAACTAAAACGGCGACGACAGCAATAATGCCGACTTCTGGCCAACCTAAACCGAACATGGCAACTTTCTATGAGCATCTCACCTAATATACCGTAGCCAATCTAAAGCTTAGCTAAGCTTTAGATTGGCTACGGTTGCCGGAGGTGTCAGATGAGACTAATAAGATACTGAGTCTGTCTGAATCACACTCTGATATTTATTCAAGTTCAAGAGCTATAGCAGGCCATCAAGCTCGACTCGATCCTGGGGGAGCTGATCAAATTGAGTGGCCGACTGTGGAGTTTCCCTCAGGGCATTACCTGTTATTGATGGCATCGAGTCAGATCCTGCTATGTCAGCGGAACCGCTGGAGCACAGAAGTGTCAAGTCTAGTAATTCATTGGGGCGTACTGGTACGGCCAACTGCCGATTAGTTGGGTTCTTATCAAGGTTTTCGGTTTGATCCAATAGTGCTGGACAGGTTTGGGCCTGAGTCTCTAACAGAAGATCGCTACTTGCGCTAACGCTGTCTTGGACGTAGCCAGCCAATGCCAGCGCTAGCGTACCTGCAAGTGCATTGCCAACAATGAATTTGATATTCATGATCAGAGCATCTATCTGGGCGATTGATACCCCTATTGAATCGCTGGTTTAAAGGAACGATCGGCAACGGTTGTAAAACGCAATAACCTAATGCTCAACACTTTAGAAGTACTTAAAATGCTGAGCCTAATTTTGTTGATTCTGGTATAAATTTAGCCCCACCGCAGTCCCGTTGCCCTATGTGGACACAACGGTAATTCTACCGTCCTGCAAGAATTTTATGTGCAAAATATTAACATGTAGTACATGTTGCAGGTATTGTTGATCCCTGGTATTCATTCACCTAAAAGAGTCTGCAAATATTACATTGCTGTCTCATTGGTTCATGTACCGAATCTGCAATAGCCTGTAACAGAACTACTCCTGCTTTGCAGTCGGTATAACAGAATAGATCGCTGCGCACATAGTGATTACGGGTTAATAGTGACCCTAGTAATCATCAGCTATATGCGCAAGCTATCTTTAAGCACTGGTCATGCTTAGCGGATATGGCGCTGCTCTAACCAAGTACGCAGGGCTGATTCAGAAGCAAACTGATGATGAATGCCATCGATAGGATCATTCACATACCAGTAAGTACCGTTCTTGGTAGATTTTGTCCAAATCTGGGGCTGGTCTCCTTCGGTTAGAGATTTGACCATCCACTGGCCAGCCTGGCGCAGCCAAGTTGTCGAGGCTCGCTTCATGCGTTGCGCTGGCGTGGGTTGCCAAAGTTGTTCTAGCTGCAGACGCTGTGTTTCGATGTCGTGAATATTGGATGGGAAGGTGTTCATAGGAACCTCCTCAGGAGTATGTGGTGGCTGGGTATTGTTAGGTGATGAGCATCCCTGGCAGTTAAGGTCATCTAACCTAACGAGCAATTGCTAAACATGTGTTGCAGTTGCTATGGTTCCTAATTTACGTAGGAAATTTAAGATCGACAAAGCATAGGATAAATGGGTTCCATCGATAACATTAATAGAGTTACTATCAACCAGATTGATAGACGAATGGTATTAGAGGACTATCCGGTAGAATACTGAACGCTACTAGTCCGGAACGCTATTTGATGAGAAAGCTGTATTTTCTGCTGCCGGGAACCACCCGTTCTTTTTACTGTGGTGGGCTGTTTGCGGAACTCAATACGCTGAAGCTTGCTCAGCAGGTGTGTGATGCTGATGTGGTCACTTATCGGCAGCAGGAAGATGACCATCGGTTTATCGAGGATGTCCTGCGAGATCCCGAGCTGAATAACTACATTTTTGTGGTGAGTTGGGGGTTTGATGTGCCTAAACTCCTTCAAAAACTGGCTCACTGTAATGTGATTTACCATGCCCATAGTTCGGGATATGGATTTTCAGTGCCTCCCCAGGTACCTATTTTGTCGGTGAGCCGAAATACCATGGGCTATTGGGGCGCGCGATCGCACAATTCCTTACTTTATTGGCTGCCCAACCAGCTACCCGCCAATGTCACTAACCGACATCTAGAAAGGGATATCGATATCCTGGTGCAGACTCGAAAAGCCTCAGAATATGTCAGCCAGCAGCTCGTGCCCGAGTTGCAAAAGCGATATAACGTGGTGGTAATTGACTCATTTGTGGATGATTTAATGGCATTGTTTAACCGTGCCAAAATCTATCTCTATGATTCAGCCGAGTATTGGACCCAGTATCGCTTAACCGAAGGATTTGGCCTCCCTCCCATGGAAGCCTTGGCCTGCGGTTGTCAGGTATTTTCCAGCGTGAACCATGCCCTGGCTGACTTTTTAGATCCAGTTGAAAACTGTTATAAGATAGCGGGTTATGCTACAGGGTATGACGTTCAGAGAATTACAAACGTTTTAACAACGTGGCAACCTAACAATCTATCAGAAGATTTTTTTGCTCCCTATCGAGGGAAGCAGTTGGTTCCTAGATTGGAAACAATTCTGACGGAACTGAATCAGTTTTTTGACTATTGTCAGCAACATACTTCAGATATTCCCAGTCTGACCCGCCAGCGAAAATTGTATTTGTTTTACAAGCGTATTCAAACAAAATTAGGCAAGCTTATTAGAGACTAAACTGACAGAGATCACACTTTCCCTAACCTATCCTGATAAGTTCTCGCTACCTGTTTCAGTTTGCCCATCGGCCTGTCTATCCACATCTCTCCTGGGACTTTTTCATAGTCTGTAAGAGATAATCGGTTTCGCCTAGTTTTGCATGCTTATAAAGTCTTTCAAACTCCTGTTTAAAGTGTTGGGCGACAGTCTCATTTTTGATGATTAATATATTCTCATCATTTTTATGGTTAGCGGCTTTACTCCAGTTGTGTGAACCAACAATTACCGTATGGTCATCTAAAACCGCGAACTTATGGTGCAGCTTATCGCCTTCTGCAAGTGCTGGGTAGCCCACTTCGGAGATTTTATTTATCCAAGGTTGGTTTGCTGTCTCATATTGACAGCGACCATCGGGCAAAGCTAATCCCAACATGTCTAATGCTTCACTGTGGTATCGATAGATAAAGCTTTTGTCGATTAAAGTGCGTACCTGAGGGATGCCTTGTAAGGTATTGGCAATACCCTGATCGGTAAATACAAACATAGCCAAATCCACCTGTTTTGCATTGTTCAAGGCACTGGCAATGACCCCATTGGTTGTTTGCGCCCATGGGGTATTGGCTCGATGTGGAGAAAACTGTACCGTCACTTCGCTGTCACGAATTGCCATGGTGTGTGAAGGGCGTAGGGGTTTAGGAGAGCCAAAGACACTGTCTGGTTTGCCGTCTGGGCCGTCTCCCCACATTAAATTAAATTCCTGAGCATAGGCTGTTGCTAGCTCTGTACTCTGTATTTGTAGTAAAGTATTGGCATTACCACGACTTTCTGGGATTAGCCAGTCGCCATGGATGCCAGAGAGAGTAAAGTTGGCAGTGCCCGTAAGCACCTGTTGACCATCTATCACCATAAACTTGTGGTGCATCAAACCACTGCCCTTAGTGCCATCGTCCGTATCATCCACAATGGGAATTCCTGCCTGATGCAGCATCAGTACAGCATCTCGCTGGGCCGCTTCTTCTGGTGCAATATACCCATTTCCATTAATGTCACCAAATGCCCATAAATTTTCGTACTTACCGCGACTGTATCGATCCTGTTGCTGAATCCAGGCGAGGTCGTTCTGACTCCAAGGCTGGCTGTACTGATTTTCCAAAATCACCCTAACAACGACACCAGCTCTTGCCTGAGCGATTAAGGCTTGAGTCAGGTTGGGTAGGTTTAGTTCCTGAATCGCTATATCAATAGAGAGCGTGGCTTGTTCAACAGCTTCGACCAATACCTTTTCTAAGTCATCTCCTTGTCGCTGGGTGTGACGATAGGGATCTTGATAGCTGTTGGTTTCTGTGTGATTGAAGAAAACTTGAATGTCAGGATTTTGAGGCAGGGGAGGGATAGTGTTTTTGGTTTTCCCACTGAGGCGAGCTAAGCCTAACCCTCCCATTATCAGGACAAGTAGGCCACAGGGTATGCCCCAAACTCGATTTAGCATGCGCCTTGATAATTGTCTTAAACATCCTTAGTAAGCCCGCTCAAAAAATCTAATTAGCACCGTGAAATTGCCTGGAAAAACGTGTCCACTGATACGATTAAAAACGTTATGCTGATCAAATATTCAAAGCGCTAATTTGCTATGCCAACTCCCGAGATTTTTCTAGAGGCAACCAAATGGATGGGTTTCGCTACGTTAGCCTTTGGAGCGTTGGCGGCAGTAGCGTTTCTCGCGAAGTGGGGTATTCGTTTTAGATTAGTTGGAACAACCGGTTTCTGCGGTGTATTGACGGCAGGTTTGTTTGGTCTGAGTTTTCAACCATTGGTGCAAACAACCATAGAAGGCGCGATTCCCTACACGACTGTTTTTGACTCGGGTGCCGCTCAGCTGGTGATATCAGTTCCCGCAGAGATTACCGATGCGCAACTAGAGGCGACGCTGCAACAGGCGGCAATTAACTCATTTAATCCAAGTCAGTTAAATGGAGTGGGACAGCCCCCAACGATTCGTGCCCGTGCCATCGTTCATCGTGATCCCGGCATTTCCGATTTACTTTATTTAGGTCAGATTCAGCCCGATACTCAATCTGAATCTGGATACAACATTAATATCTCAGCCTCTGAATTAGCCAGGGTGCGAGCGGCAACTCAAGCAGGCTAAGCACGATTGGCCAATGTTTAGGTGCTGCTGCATCAGCTTTTGAAAACGGTAAGATAACCATCAAATTTGAGGTTGACGGTTCTGTTAACCAGTACGGACTCGTCCCATAGACTGTTATCTCAAATTTGTTAATACGATTCTTTGATTTATTGAGAAACTACTCTATGTCTACCTTATCCACACTGATGGTGTCTCCAGCCCAGGTGGTCCGTGGTTCAGGGATTTTATCCCAAATGGGCTCGCATGTTGCTAGGTTAGGTCGGCGTCCTCTTTTGATTGGCGGAGACCGCACACTATCAGCAGCTGCACCATTGTTGACCGATATGCTTCAAGGTTTGAGTGTTGCTCAGGCTTCCTATCGTACGGATTGTTGTGAGACGACTTTAGAGTCTTTGCAAAAGGCCATAGAGCAGCATGAGGCAGATCTTGTTATTGGTATCGGCGGGGGGAAAGCACTGGATACCGCTAAGCTAGTCGCCTATCAATCACGGTTGCCGGTGGTCACGATCCCCACGTCTGCAGCCACCTGTGCAGCTTGGACGGCATTGTCCAACGTGTACTCTGATCGGGGAGCCTTTCGCTACGACGTGGGTCTGCCTACATGCCCAGAACTACTGCTGCTGGATTATGACCTAGTGGCAACGGCCCCCAAGCGTACCTTGGTGGCAGGGATTGGGGACGCGATCGCAAAATGGTACGAAGCTTCCGTTAGCAGCGGTCATTCTTCACAAACCTTGATTATTGGTGCTGTGCAGCAAGCCCGCGTACTGCGCGATATTCTCTTTCAAAAATCTGCAGCCGCTTTAGAAACCCCTGGTGGGGACGACTGGCGAGAAGTCGTAGACGCTTCCGTACTGATGGCGGGTGTGATTGGTGGTATGGGGGGAGCACAATGTCGAACGGTAGCGGCTCACGCGGTCCACAACGGCCTCACTCAGGTTCCCGCTAGCCACGGCATGCTCCATGGTGAAAAAGTTGCCTATGGTATCTTGGTGCAACTGCGTCTGGAGGAAATGGAATCGGGCAATGCGCTAGCCGTTGCTGCGCGTCAGCAATTGCTGCGGTTTTACAGTCAGATTGGTTTGCCTATGACCCTAAGTGATTTAGGGTTAGGAGAAATGTCTCTCTTGGATTTACGACAGGCTGCTGAGTTTGCCTGTAAACCCAAGTCAGATATCCATCATCTACCCTTTGAGGTTAGCCCTCAGCAGGTAATGGCGGCGATGGTATCGACGACGGCACCCTGTCGACGACAGCCATCAACTAAATTTCCCAAAGCTAAATCAACCGCCCAGTCAACGTCACATCAGTCATGAGGAGGTAAGGCCATGACCCTAGCTTGGATGAAAAAAGCACAGCGACTTGAGCAATTGCCTCCCTATGCCTTTGCCCGTTTGGATGAGCTTAAGGCCAACGCCCGCGCCCAGGGGCTGGACTTGATTGACCTGGGGATGGGCAATCCTGGCGGCCCCACACCAGCGCCCGTGGTAGAAGCTGCGCAAAAAGCCTTGGCCAATCCTGACCACCACGGCTATCCCCCCTTTGAAGGCACCGCCAGCTTTCGTAACGCCATCACCGATTGGTATTACCGTCGCTACAGCGTTAGCCTTGATCCCGAAGGGGAGGCACTGCCCTTGTTGGGCTCTAAGGAAGGGCTAACGCACCTAGCTCTGGCTTATCTCGATCCTGGCGATACGGTGCTGGTGCCGACACCCTCATACCCAGCCCACTTTCGGGGACCGGCCATCGCCAATGCCCACATCCATCCCCTGATGCTGACGCCGGAAAATGACTGGCTGATCGATATTTCCACGATTCCTGAAGCGGTAGCTCGCAGGGCAAAAGTTTTGTACTTTAACTATCCCAACAATCCCACTGGGGCCACGGCACCCCGTGCGTTTTTTGAAGAGATTGTTGGGTTTGCCAAGCACTATGAAATCATGCTGGTGCATGACCTGTGCTACGCCGAACTCGCGTTTGACGGCTATCAGCCCACGAGTGTTTTAGAAATTCCTGGGGCAAAGGAGTTTAGCGTAGAGTTTCACACGCTGTCTAAGACTTACAACATGGCGGGTTGGCGTGTGGGTTTTGTGGTGGGTAATCGCCATGTTATTCAGGGGTTGCGCACCCTCAAAACCAACATGGACTATGGTATTTTTTCGGCCATTCAAACAGCGGCGGAAACAGCTCTAAATTTGCCGGATTCTTACCTAGAGGAAGTATGCGATCGCTATAGCACCCGGCGAGACTTTCTTATTAACGGCTTAGCTGAACTGGGTTGGGCTGTGCCTAAAACCAAGGCCACCATGTATCTGTGGATGCCCTGTCCCCCGGATATGACCGCCGCTGACTTTGCTCTCGATGTTTTGCAAAAGACTGGTGTGGTGGTGACTCCAGGCAGCGCCTTTGGGGAAGGGGGGGAAGGCTTTGTACGGGTTAGTTTGATTGCAGACGAAGACCGCTTAACTGAAGCACTCCAACGTTTGAAAGCAGCTGGAATACGATATCCCTCATCGGTAGCCGTGTAGATGATGCTATGATTCCTACCCTTGGTTACTAGCCAGACACCTTACAGGTTTGGGGCGGTGGGTAGGACGGCTAGTTCACTGTTGTGAGCTAATTTGAGCTGCAGAACCCCGAAGTTTTGCACATCAGTAAAGTCTGTTTCTTGAATATCGGCTTCTCCAAAGTAAGCCTGGGCGATCAAGCTACCGCTTAGGTTTGCTTTGACTAAATTGGCATGACCAAAATAGGTTTGCGTTAAATTGGCTTGGGACAAGTAAGCGTGGAAGAGGTTGGTGTTGGCCAGATAGGCTTTCGTTAAGTTCGCCCCAATCAAACAGCAGTGGCTAAAATTAGCGCTCTGACAGTTACTCTTTTCAAGAGTGGCTTCAAACAAATAAGCGTGGCTAAGATTGGCTTGGCTTAAGTAAGCTTGGCTGAGGTCAAATCCAGCTAGGTCCATACCGTTGAGATCGGCTGCTCTCAGGTCTGGGTGTGTAGACCCATTGGCTACACGCCAGCGGTTCCATACTCTGACACCAGCTTGTAGGATTTCCAGGTGTTCTGGGTTGGCCATGGGATCTAGAAATCGTGTCAGTTGATGTGTGTTAAAGATTTGAAACTACGGGGACCATGACGGTGGACCAGGTAGCAACTAGAAATACCCCGGTGGCAATAATAGATAGTACTCCGGCGATTATGTTGCCCAACAGGGAACTGACGACGATGGCCAGGCTAACTTTAGCCCCCAGCTTGAATCGTGGTGCTAAGGCAAGGTCGCGGCGATGGAGCATTTCACCGACAAAAGCGCCAATCATTGAACCAAACAGTAGGCCAAAGATCGGTCCACCGATGGGTAGGGCGGGCAGCAATCCTAGTAATCCTAGTAGCATGCCCATAACTGCACCGATTTGGCCCCAGTGGCTGGCACCTACTTTTTTGGCGCCAAGGTACCCTGCCAGGTAGTCAATGGCGGTGGTGATGGCAAAAATAGCAATGGCAACGGCTAGGGCAATGACGATGGATTGGCTAAAGCCTGCGATCGCACCCCACAAAGCGATCGCAATAACAATTAATCCGATACCTGGAAATGCAGGGATAAAGGCACCGATAATGCCAGCTACCATGACAAGAAGCAGGACCCAATAGAGAATAATCAGCCCTATAGCCATCGTTGTATTTATAAATGCGCGCTTCTGTACTCTAGCGGTCCGTTGGCGGGCCTGACAACGGTTTTGATGTAGCGGATACCGTAATTCCGATGGGACATTACTGACTCAATGCCCGTAGAAATTTTTGCACTTCACCTAGCAGGCTCTTTCTGGGTTTGGGGACATTGTTATTTTCCTCGTCCTCGCCGCCGCCGTAGAGGATTCTGTCTAGGGCTTCGCTGGAGGGGCGCTCTGTTAGCTCCGCCTGCAGCTCATATTGTTCGCCCACATCTTGCCATACTTGCCAGCCGCCGGGGTGGCGTCGTAGAACCGCTGCCTCTTCCATGGGGCGATAGTAATAGCAGGATGTCAGTGTACTTAAAAAGCGCTCCCGTAGCTGACGTGCGGCATACCCAATACCAACAACGCTGACATCCTCTAACGTCGGGTTCAAAATAATCACCGGGCGGTCCTGGGCTTCATTACAGAGTTTTTCCACATCCTGCACTTCCACAGCAGACGGGTTGACCACCAGAATTGCTTCATCGTCAGGTTCAAGGGCCGCTTGGATTTCGTTAATGCCGCGAATGGTGAAATCTGGCTCATTCCAGTCGCGCTTGGCTAAGGCCGCGGCGCCAGCATCGGGAAACAGCACCTTAAATTGCTGAATGCCCAAGTCTGAAAACAGGCTCAAGAATCGTTCAGCGATCGGCTGCTGTTTGAGTTCAGGGATAACCATCTCAATCTGCAGACGGGTAACGCCATCTTCAATGGCTGCCTTAGTGGAGGCAATGGCTTGATCGATGGTTTCCTCAAGGCTACTCGGCAAGTCAGACATGGTTAGATTTTTCGCTCGTCACCTTTATTAGGGTAAAACGTGAGGGGCCGTTAGGAAAAGCGACAATTGGACTTGATAGATGTAAGTGTGTTCGGGGTGTGGAGCGAGAGTGTGAAAGCGGCTGAATTATTGCGACTGTATGAAGCAGGTCGGCGCGACTTTAGGAGAGAAAGCCTCAGAGGAGAGAAAGCCTCAGAGGAGAGAAAGCCTCAGAGGAGAGAATTCTAAACGCAAAGACTTGTCAGATGCAGACTTCAGCGGAGCTGATATCTGTAGTACAAACTTCACTAATGCGAATTTGAGAGGAATAAACCTTACTCAGGCTAAAGCCAGATTGCAAAGACTGTGAGTGATTGGGCTAGTTTTCTCAAACGCTAAATATTCAGCAATTGTTAGATAGTCCTGGCTAGCAATCATGTTGAGCCCCTCCAGAAATTAAGCCCTTAAGACGTTTTGTACACGTTTGACCAATTCTCTTATGGTTGCCCGCTGACCAATCACTTTGGCCTATGCCATAAATAGTGGTAACTCCTGCACAGGAAATTGTGGAAATTCCATGCTACGGACCACTGCTTCATAAGCCGCTAGTGTCCTCATTCAATTGGTAGATGGTTATAAACCCTGTTGCAGCCTCCAGATCTCTGGCATTTTCAGCGCTGTATAAATTGGAAACTTATTTAACGATGAACTGCTGTTGTCTACCTCAACTACTAAATTTGGTGGCGGATGCACTGTAAAATCCAGTTTCTCCCGAGCTGTGATCATGGCTAGCTGACGGTGAGGCAACCTACCCCTATTGTATTCAATTTATTTCAGCCCCACGGCGACAGGGTGATGGTGAATCATCACCCGATCAACAATCTGCTTTAAGGCCATGGCTGCCCAATCTACATCGGCTTCTGTGGTCTGATGCCCTAGGGTAAGGCGAATACCGGTTGTTGCGGCGGCATCACTCAACCCCATGGCTTTGAGAATCGGGCTGGGGGTGAGCTTACCGCTATGGCACGCTGAACCAGCACTGATGCCGATTCCAGCCAGGTTTAACTGACGTACGAGGGTTTTTCCCGAAACTCGCTTACCATCCGCATTGGGTAAGTAAAAGCTGACATGGTGAGGTAAGCGTTGCTGAGGGTGGCCTGTGAGGACAAGTTCAGAGTTTGACCGTAGTTGATGAATTAAGCGATCGCGTAATCTTAACAACCGCTGTTGCTCTTGCTCCAGCTCTTGTGTGGCCAGTTCTGCCGCGATGCCAAAGCCTGCAATCGTTGGTACGGCTTGAGTCCCAGAACGCAACTGGTTTTCCTGACCACCGCCATTGATCAGTGGTACTAAGTCAGTGCCGGGTTCAATGTACAGTGCTCCTGCTCCCTGGGGACCGTAGATCTTATGGCTAGATATCGATAGTAAATTTACGCCTAATGCTTCTACATCAATAGGCAAGCGTCCGGCTACCTGTACAGCATCGGTATGAAATAGAGGTTGCCAATGGCTGTCTCGAATGACGGCAGCGAGGTCTGTAAGGGGTTGCACAGTACCCACTTCGCTTTGGCCATAGATGACTGATACAAGTACTGTGTCCTCACGTAGGGCCGCGGCTAAATCCGTTGGGGATACCTGACCGTAACGGTCCACGGGCAGACGGGTAATGTCCCAGCCTAACTGTTCCAAACGCTCTGCTGGCCTAGAAACAGCGGAGTGCTCCACTGCTGAAATCACCATGTGCCTTGGCTTTCGGTACTGTTGGGCCACCCCCGTAATGGCCAAGTTGTTAGCCTCAGAACCACTGGCAGTAAACACAATGGCATTGGCAGTAGCACCAATGAGATTCGCCACCTGCATCCGGGCAATTTCTAGGGTGGTGGCGGATCGGTTGCCCCAATCGTGAAGGCTGGAGGGATTACCCCAGCTTGTTTTCATCGCTGATTCAATGGTTGCGATCGCTTCTGGCCGCACCGGTGTTGTAGCACTGTAATCTAAATAGATTTGCATAGCCCTAGTGCTAAATCTCGTCGGGTTCTTTACCGGAGACCACAGGCGCTGTTTTACTCAACGCCAGTTTAGGATGTTCTCCTTCTACTTGCTGACAGTTCCACTCGTTGCGGAACAGCAGGACCGGACGGCCATAGCTATCCTTAACGGTTACCGTATTAAACAAACGACCAGCCGCTTCCAAGGCTGACCAGCCGCCAGTGACCCATCGAGCTACGCTGTAGGGCAACATTTCGACCATGGTGTCTACGTTGTACTCGTTTCTCAAACGAAACTGCACCACTTCAAACTGGAGCTGCCCCACCGCCGCTAAGATCGGGTCTCGCTTGGCTTCGTCAGCAGAGTACATGATTTGTACCGCGCCTTCTTCCCTGAGCTCTATGACTCCTTTACGAAATTGCTTAAACTTAGACGGGTTGGGATTTTTTAAGTAGGCAAACAGTTCAGGAGAGAAGAAGGGGATCCCTTCATATTCGAGCTTTTTACCTTGGTAAATGGTGTCTCCAATAGCAAATACGCCTGGGTTGTTGAGACCGATCACATCGCCGGGGTAGGCGGCGTCCAGCGACTCTCGTCCTTGTCCAAATAACTTTTGTGGATGGGAGAGACGTACGTTTTTTCCGGAACGTGCGTGGTTGACCACCATGTCCTTCTCAAATTTTCCGGAACAGATCCTGACAAAGGCAACGCGATCGCGATGTTTGGGATCCATGTTGGCTTGTAGCTTAAACACAAACCCAGAAAACTCTTCTCGATTGGGAGGAACCATCCCAACGGTACTTTCCCGTGGACCTGGTTTAAGAGCAAAGTCTAAAAATGACTGTAAAAACAGTTCCACACCAAAATTAGTCATGGCACTGCCAAAGAAAACTGGCGTCATTTCTCCGCTGTGGACCAGCTCTAAATCAAGCTCAGGTCCTAGCTCATCCAACATTTCCAATTCTTCTAAGAATTGCTCATATACCTCATCATCGTTAATCAGTTCCTCAATGCGAGGATCGCCCCACTCTAGAACAGTATCTTCAGCTGCCTTGCTACCGTGGGCTGCACGCTCAAATAAGTGCACCTGTTTTTGTCGTCGATCAAATACTCCTTTAAACCGATCCCCCATGCCGATAGGCCAGTTGACCGCATAGGTGAACAGCTCCAGTTCCTTTTCAATTTCATCCAGCAGGGCTAGAGGCTCTTGTCCGGGGCGATCTAGCTTATTGAAAAATGTGAAAATCGGTAGTCCCCGCATTTTGCACACTTCAAACAGTTTGCGCGTCTGGGGCTCTAGGCCCTTAGCCGCGTCCTCCAACATCACGGCATTGTCTGCCGCCGCCAGGGTGCGATAGGTATCCTCGCTAAAGTCTTGGTGTCCTGGAGTATCTAGCAGGTTAATACGATAGCCACTGTAGTTAAATTGCAGCACCGTTGAGGTAATCGAAATTCCCCGCTGCTGCTCCAGCTCCATCCAGTCAGAAACAGCATGCCGTTGAGCCCGACGGGCTTTGACAGACCCCGCTTCATGGATAGCACCTCCATAGAGAAGCAGTTTTTCCGTCAACGTTGTTTTGCCAGCGTCCGGGTGGGAAATAATCGCAAAGTTACGACGTTGCTCGACGGCGTTATCAAGGTTTGCTGGCGAAGATAAGGTGGTGGTCATAGCGCTGTTGGATGTCAATGCGCAGGGCACGATCCCCAGGGTGAGTGATGAGCGATACTCCATTGTACTGCCCGGTGTCGATACCCTGGGAAACTGCGGTGCAATCTACCGAATGTACTCAATCGGCGCAATCCGCCGAACGTACTCAATATCCCCAGCGATTACCAATCTGCATCGTAATGGTTCACACTATTTCCCTGAGAGGTAACGATGGTTAGCGGTAGTTCAGATGCCTGTTCTCTACGGGTAAACTGCACGACCTGCATACCTCTAGCTCTAGGTTCTACGGTCATGATGTAGCGGTTATCTTGCCACTGTAAGTCAACAACTTGATGATTCATTAACCATGCTTCAGCCAAGGTTCCATCGTTGATAGCACTGCCTTCGTCATGGGCATAGCATTGGTTCCAAACATCATCAGCGACTGACCATAACCCCGATAAATTGATTGGCTCCATACGAGCACTCAGGCCATAGGTGGTGAAGCTCAAAATTTCATATTGCCAGAACTGATTAGCGAGTTGCTGAAATGCTTTATCCTCAAGCAGACCGCCATAGCGCTCGTTCGTCGTTAACTGTTTTTGTTGCTGATCGAGGCTAGGGCGTTGCCAATCAACAGCTTGACTGCAAATGGAGAACTCTGAGCTACTCTGAGTTTCAACCGTAGGCTGAGATACAACAGCATCGGCAACACTGCCAAAATCACTAACGGCTTTAAGACCACCCAGCAAAGTCATCCCTGCCAATATTAAGAGCCCTTGTTGACTGAGTTGCTTGAATTTAAATGCACCCATTGCTGATTTTCTCTGCCCTTCGTACGAACCGTGGCGTTTGCCTTGAACAAAAAAGCCTTCTCAAAAGCCAGAACACATTTGTTAAATATGCTCTGCTGCTGCAGATGATTGGTAGCTTTAAGCTGCTATTTCAAATTACGGACAACAACGTCTGGAGCCGCAAAATTTAGAGATGATTTTCTTAAGCATTCCTAACGACTGACAACGATATCGCTACTGCCGTTAGAAAAAGCAATTAGCTTTAGAGATCGAGCTTAAATTTAGCAAGCGCCCTATGCTCAAAAGCCTGTGACGACAAGAAAATCACTAACATTAGGCAGTTAATAAAACAATTGAGGTTGATTATTTAATCAATTCTCAATAAGAATTAAGAACTCAAAATCTTTCAGCTATGGCGATCCAGACGTTTATAGTCGCAAATTAATTGTTTTTATTATGTATTATCCACAATGGAACCCGAAGCCTTTACGCAGGAGTTTTTAGAAAAGTTAATGACTTTTTGGGCATGGAGTGATTAAAGCTAAAGCCGAGTTCGATTAACTAATATTTTTTGTCGGTATAGATGTACAAACCTTGAGGTCGGATCAAGGTTTGGGCTGCCGTCGAGCCTGCTGCTGAGAAGGTGTACTATTACGTTCCCAAAAATAGCCCCCCGTATATCCCTGGATGTACGGCTGTAGTTCAGCTAGAGCTAATCGTTTTTCAGCAATGCAGGCGTAGTCTCTATCCAGTTCGATGCCAATATATTGACGATTTAATTTCTTGGCGACGACCGATGTTGTTCCTGATCCTAAAAAGGGATCAAAGACGAGATCTCCAAGTTGACTGCTGGCCAAAATTATTTTGGCGATTAGCTTCTCGGGTTTTTGAGTAGGGTGATCGGTGTTTTCTGGCATGGACCAAAAAGGAATGGAAATATCGGTCCATAAATTCGAAGGATGAGTCACGCGAAAGTTTCCATCCTCTGTGGATTTCCAGTCTTTAGGGTTGCCATTGCGATCGCGATAGGGTGCCAATACTCGGCGCTTTAGTTTGACAGCATCGACATCAAACCAATAATTCTCCGACCGCGTGCCAAACCAAATGTCTTCCGATGAATTTTTCCAGTTGTATTTTGATCCCCGCCCTTTTTCCCGTTCCCAGGTAATGCGATTGCGCACAATAAAATACTTTGAAAAAATGCTGTACACCATCGGTGATGATTGCCAATCGCAGCAAACATAGGCTGACGCATTAGGCTTAAGCAAGCGGATTACCTGGGACATCCAGCTGTCCAACCAGGTTTCATAATCAGCCGGTGAACGACGGTTAAAACTAGCCTGATTGAACACCTTAGACCGGTTGTAAGGTGGATCTACAACTAATAAATCGACAAAGCTATCCGGCAAGAAGGGCAACGCCGTAAAAGTATCTTGGCAAAGGGTGATATTCTGCAGAGTCTGGGACGGCATTACCCTGTCCAGTGTTACCAATCGTTTGCCATAGAGTTGGCGATCCTCATCCCGCAGGACTAAGGTTCGATTATTTGGTGCTCGTTGTTTGTCACCATTCATCGCTCTGCAATTTGCATCTAGAGCAGCATAGCAAGTGTTTGCCCTAGTGCTCCCCACTTCCTCAATCCTATGTCCCTGACGCAGGTAAAGCGATTAGTATGGAACATACTCCGGTTTACTTGATTTCTTCCTTTTCCCATGTTTGAAGCCCTCTCAGAAAGATTTGAATCCGCCTGGAAAACCCTGCGCGGCCAGGATAAAATCTCGGACTCCAATATAAAAGAGGCACTGCGGGAAGTTAGACGTGCATTGCTAGAAGCCGATGTTAGCTTTAACGTCGTTAAAGATTTTGTTGCCGATGTGCAGACTAAAGCTCAGGGGGCTGAAGTCGTTGCTGGAGTAGCTCCCGATCAACAGTTCATCAAAATTGTTTACGATGAATTGGTTGCCCTGATGGGCGATGCTAATGAACCCCTAGCGGATGCAGATGCCAAACCGACGGTGGTTCTAATGGCGGGTTTGCAAGGTACTGGTAAAACCACAGCATCAGCTAAATTAGCGCTCCATCTGCGTAAGCAAGAGCGTTCTGCCATGCTGGTCGCTACTGATGTTTATCGTCCAGCTGCGGTTGATCAGTTGATTACCTTAGGTAACCAAATTGATGTGCCGGTGTTTGAAATGGGCACCGATGCCAATCCTGTTGATATTGCCAAAGCCGGTATTGCCAAGGCTAAAGAAGCCGGTATTGACACGGTAATTGTGGATACCGCTGGTCGATTACAAATTGATCAGGACATGATGGCTGAGCTAGGAAATGTCAAAACAGCTATCAGTCCCGATGAGGTGCTGTTAGTGGTGGATGCGATGACAGGCCAAGAGGCCGCTACCTTAACCCACACATTTCACGAACAGATTGGGATTACCGGTGCTATCTTGACCAAAATGGACGGTGATTCCCGAGGAGGGGCAGCCCTTTCAATCCGCCAAATTTCTGGTAAGCCGATTAAGTTCATTGGTATTGGTGAAAAGGTTGAAGCCTTACAACCCTTTTACCCGGACCGGATGGCCTCTCGCATCTTGGGCATGGGAGATGTTTTAACCCTGGTAGAAAAAGCCCAAGAAGAGGTTGACATCGCTGATGCGGAAAAGCTGCAAGCCAAGATTTTAGAAGCTCGGTTTGATTTCAACGACTTTCTCAAACAGACCCGGTTAATGAAAAATATGGGGTCATTAACCGGCATCATGAAACTGATCCCAGGCATGTCTAATAAACTATCTGCCGATCAGCTACAACAGGGTGAAACCCAACTGCGCCGCTGCGAAGCCATGATTAATTCCATGACTAAGCAGGAACGGGAAGATCCTGACTTACTCGCTAATTCCCCCAGTCGTCGTCGTCGCATTGCCAAAGGATCCGGCTATGGAGATAAAGATATCAGTAAGCTAGTTAGCGATTTTCAGAAAATGCGCTCCATGATGAAACAGATGGGCCAAGGTGGAATGCCGGGTATGGGCGGGTTCCCCGGTATGGGTGGTGGTTTTCCTGGTATGGGCGGAATGCCTGGCATGGGGGGCATGCCGGGTATGGCCGGTGGGGGCATGCCCGGGGGCGCACGACCGGGCTTCCGTGGCTACAGTGCGGGTTCTAAAAAGAACAAAAAAAAGAAAAAGAAAAAAGGGTTTGGTACCCTTTAGCCTCACCAGCTGAGGTAATGTTCCTATGGCAAAAAGCATAGAAACTTGACGAGCTTGGGCAGACTAATCGACATCAATTACAGTTGTACCTATTGCCTGACCATATGAGAAAACATACAGTCTTGGGTCTAGTTGCCCTGGGGATGTCATGGGTGTTGTCTGGCAGTTCCAGCTACGGTTTGCCTGGGCAATCTGTAGATGAAACCAAAACATGGATGCAGGGCCACCCGACACTTCGAGCCGAAAGTCGTGAAGGGCTGCGAGTCCATCGGGCCGAGGTTCCATCCCGACGGTTTACATTTCAAGCCAGTGTTTTACCCATTGGTGGGTTGCAACCTGCTAACGATAGCGGATTCTCATTGAACCAACGTCCGAACACAAACATTATTCGTCGTGAGGAATTCATCGTCGTTGATTACGATGAGCCAGTTACATTGGAACGACTAGAAGAAGCGCTGAGAGTCGTGTATGGACCAGAAGTTTATGCTGATTATCGTCGGTCAGAGCTACTTGATGGCTACAGAGTGACGACCGCTAATTCAGCTCAGGGTAACGTTCGTTTAGGGAGTCTCTACGCCTATTGGCTGGAGATTACTTTGGATACGAATGGTGTTGCCACCATTGGAAAGCTCAATGTTGTTTTGCCTGAGGACGTGGCTCGCCTCCAGGGATATTTAGAACGACAGCGGGCGGCGACTCGATAGTTTTGTTTCATGCAGAGTTTGTTGTTGGCGATTTATAGGTGAGCTTTTATGTTTTAGCAACTGGTGTCCCTAAGTGTTGTGAGTGATGACTCACTATCTCTTCAATAATTTTGCAGACGCTACATTTCTAGTTCTTTCTGTTGTGAAAATGCTGTTGAAGATAGTAACGGGCCATAAAAAAGGGACTCATTAGGCTGGCTACATAAAGAGTGAGCTCACAAGCTGCGACATCATCTCTCAGGACGTCCTGGCGATGACGGAAGCAATGTAAAAGAATTTTACGAGTGTCGTTTCCTGTGTAAATCAATAGCATGGGCAAGCGTTGCCAGGGAGCATAGCCCAGCATACGAGTACGGTACCGACTCAAACCAATTCCACGACATAGTTTTTGCAAGTACTGTCGAGTTAACCGCGTAGTCGGGATCTGATGCTGTAGGCGCATATCAGGGTTGTACCAGACTTCCCAACCTGCTTTTTGAATATGGAGAATAGATTCCGTATCTTCTCCGGTGAGCATACTGTTTTCTGTACGGCCTGTAAGGACCAATTCTTCAGGTACATTATCTAGCCATGCTTGCCGTCGAACTACCATCCCAGCAGATGGTGGAATCACCCTTTGGCTAGGACTGTAAATCATTGGTTCGGAGCCTCGTTCAGTCAGGGCTAGCAGTGGGGCAATGCGTCTAAAACTTTTAGGGGGCTTTGTTTCAAAACTGCCTCGAATACGGCTAGCGATTACCCCAGCTCTAGGGTATTGCTGGGCAAATTGATAGGCAGATATCAGCCAGGTCATATCTGGTAAATTATCGTCATCTAAAAATCCAATTAGAGGACTAGCGGCTACTTGAACTGCTTTTTGGCGAGCATAGCCAGCCCCTTGTTTCGCCTCAAATTCATACCTTAGGGGAATCTGTTGAGCCCACTCACGTTGATATTGCTCAACAATTTTGGCGGTGTTATCGGTACTGTTATTGTCAATAACGATGACTTCCCAGGTTAATTCGTGGGCATTGAGCTGCCAGCGTAGACAATCTAGCACTCTGGGTAGACGTTCCTCGCCGTTATATGTGGGAATTGCTACTGAAAAATCTAAGCTGACTTTATCTGGAAAAAAACGGCTAAAGACAGGTCTTAAGCTTACAAGGCGATCAACCTGTTCTAATACGCTAATCATAGTGTTGCAACTTAGAGCTGGAAACGATTCAGGGCATGTTATTACATTGTTTTCAGCGTTCCCATGAATCCTGGGATGGTCACAAGCTTTTGACGTTGGCTAATGGCTATTTGTCATGCTGAGTGGATTGTGATGGATATCCCGTATAGTGCTGTATCCCTTGCTGCAAGGCGATCCCCGTTGACACCTGAAAGTTGATTGGCTATATTGGTTGGCCAAACTATAGGTTGACGTCACTATGAAGGCATCTGACTGGCTAGAGACCTTACCGGATAGATTAATTGCTGCTCGGAAGCTGGTATTTCCTACCATGACTGATGCTGCCAATGCACTTGGGGTTAGTAAACAAGCTTTGGAGCAGCGTGAGCGTAAGCGCTACAAGGGGGCAAAAATAGAAACCCTAATTACAATGTTGAAATTATTGGAAGAGCAAGCGATCATTAGCCCTCCAA
The DNA here is from genome assembly GCA_039024555.1 of Cyanobacteria bacterium P01_D01_bin.156. GTDB lineage: Bacteria > Cyanobacteriota > Cyanobacteriia > Phormidesmidales > Phormidesmidaceae > Leptothoe. The sequence continues at coordinate 215,211 of JBCCQQ010000002.1, read as the reverse complement.
CGGATAATCGGCAACTGTCGGATTGAAGCTTCGCACTTCAACATTGAGGTCACTGAAGAACAAAATTGTTGATTTTCTGGCCTTAGTTCAACGTGCTTTACATGACTTTTCCCATATTTACTTGAAATGATGGGAGATTTTTCCAGGAAAACGGACCCTACTGGATTCGAACCAGTGACCGACCGCTTAGAAGGCGGTTGCTCTATCCACTGAGCTAAGGGTCCACTTCTATGACTCAGCAATGACCTAAGCTAATGGCTTAGTGTAAGGCTGCGAGCAATGATGGTTTGCTTACAGACACTCTAAACACATCTGCATGCTAAGTCTACAATCTCAGACTGGATTGTTCACAATCTATTATGTCCATCAAATGTCTAAAAGCCAATGCTGTCGTGGTGGGGGGAGTAACTGGGTACGCTGATGCACAGAATGTTTCTAGCTATTGTTTTTTGATTGTGTAATGCTCTACCAAATACTTTATGGTTCCAACCTCCATTGGGGTAAGACCATATTGATTGGTTTTGATGAAATCTTGAGCTGAGCTAGACAGTGGGGTTGAATTTAACTGGGAGTTCGGAAAACGAGCTGCTGCTGATATATATGTAAAGCGATCGATAAAACACGTTATGTCGCGGTATCTTGCAAATGGAGTCACAATTCGGCTCAGCAACTCTGAAAAGACAAATTAGTTGACTGATGGCCTACTCGCCAAAGCGGATGGCCTTGGCCCATATGGGTTAGCATTTATCGGCAGCACTATGTTCATCTTAAAGCGTCAGGATGTAGAACTTGGTAGTTTTCAGCATCCGTCTAAAGAGCAAAAGATTCCAATCTTGTCCTATCAAGGACAGACGTTCCGCTTGCTGAGTGTTTTTAATGCAGCCCAGGAAGAAGAAGCTCGTACTCTCTGGCGAGATTTAACAGATAATCGTGGTAAGGCCTGTGTTTTGCTAGAAGAACCGGAACGGTTTAGTGTGTGGGGCAAAATTCAGTTCGATCAGACTTCTGGGGAAACTCCAAAATCTGATTCTGCTGCGGTTGGTGGTGTTAGTGCAGTGTTTATTAAAGCGGGCGTTCTCGTTTTGCAGGCGATGTACGATGACGTGGCTGACTTGATGGGAGATAAGCAAGCGAAACGCTTTGAAGGTGATCTAGCAGCGGTGGGAGCGCAGATGCGTTTACCTGAGTTGAGTTCTGCCGAATTGGTGACTGGCGTCCTAAAGCTAGATCCTTTCTCAGGAGCCTTGCCACCCTGGCAGACGAGTCATATCAATACGATATTCAAGGAATTGCACCGGATCGGTAAAAATTATTTTGGTCGATCTAACTTTACAGAACGTGCCCTAGAGGCGTTAGACGAGTTATCTCCGACGGAGAGAGATGCGTTTCTAAATTGGTTAAAACAACTTTCGAGTGGTCAGCTTTGGCAATAGCGTAGGTGGTTTAACTAATAATGGCATTGCATTTATTTACAGACCGTGACTTCTAACGGATATTGTGGGTATTCTTCGAGTGCATAAAGAATTTATCAACTTTGGTTGATGGTTTTGTAAGCTATAGAGCTTGTATTTATGCTTAGCGCTTCTGGATATAGTCTCAGAGGCCATAATCAGGTAACGTTGGATTTTTAAGATTTTAATTAGGTTGATATGTAATGTATCGCCTTTATTGAATCTCTTCGGTGTTATGCATTAGGGAGTAGAGCTTTGACTCAGTCCTCCAAGGCTTTTCAAGCCAGTTCGCAATCTACCTTGCTTCTATGCATCGGTTGGGGTGTTTTATCGGCCCTTTTCTTTTTATTGTTTGGAGCCTTGGCTCCTGGAGAAGAGGCGCGCCCAGACTGGTTTTTAATCTCAATTACTTTTTTAGAAATTTTTGCCTTTTTGCTGGCTGCATATCTGTGCATTCGTAATTCTGGCAGTTCTCAGATTATTAGTGGTCGAACCGTTTGGTTGGCTCTAGGTGTGGGCATGCTCGCCTACGCTGCTGGTAATGTGTTCTTTTTTTTGTGGGGCACTGTATGGGGCTTAGATCCATCTGTATCGCTTGGAGATGGGTTTTACTTTATTAGCTATGTGGCCATGGTGATTGGCATGTTGCTAGCTGCATTGCCACGACGCATTGACCTGACGGTTCCTCAGTGGCTAATGATTTTTGCGATTGGTGCTGTGGGTGTTGTTTTGGCCTGTGTTTTGAACTACGGTTTTCCAGCCTTAGCCCAGCTATCGCCTCAGCCTGCCTATGCTGCTAATGCCTATGTAGCCCAAGCTCCTTCAGTGCCAGCAGAAGAGCCTGTGCCTACGGCACCTCAGCCTGCTGCAGAAGAATCCCCAGTTGTGGAAGAAGCGCCTGCGACAGCGCCGATTACGACACCGGATGGTGAGGGTGAAGCGTTGGTTGAGGCAGAGGTTGAGACCGTTGCCGGAATATTACCTGCTCCAGGTTGGGCCCAGACGTTAGATGCCGTGTTAGAGCAATATGCTGATCCGGTGACGTTAATGTATGTGGTTGCAGATTGTTTTCTGGTGGTGATTGCAGCGGCGCTATTGGTTGCCTTTTGGGGGGGACGATTTTCCCAGTCTTGGAAACTAATTGCGATCGCAACCTTCTGTTTATATATTGCCGATATGGCCTTTGCGGCTTCAGGCGATAACTATACCGAGGGCGCATTGTGGGAGGTGTTTTGGACGTTCTCTGCCCTGTTTTTTGCAGCTGGAGCAGCCATTGAATATGACGTTTCGAAACGGTCACGTCGGGGATCGCGTCGTCGCTCATAACACTAGGCCCAAACCTGGCATACTAGAAAGACGTTTTTACCTGCCCCTAAGGGTGTTGTGTGTATGGCATCGCGCAAACTGTCTGACGCTGATAAACGTGACGTAATTGAAATTTATCGGCAACCTGGAGAGACCACCTCAACCATTGCGATGCGTTATGGGGTTAGCACCAGTACCATCAGTCGAATTTTAAAGACGCAAATTCCTGAAGACGAATATCGAGCCTTAGTTGCTCAAAAGCGTTCGGGACCGTCGGAGAAATCGGCCACATCTGTAGAAGCAGAAGCTGTACCACCACCCGTCAAAATAGAAAAGCCCCGACCTCGTAGAACGCGCCTGCGGTCAGCTGCGGTTGAAACCGAACCAGAGAGCGCATCTCCCAATGACGGTCAGCTAGAGTTACTAGCGTCTGAAGCTGGAGATGTTGCTCAACGAGAGGCTGAGGCTGAACTGTTACCTGAGCCTCAGGAGACAGCTTTAGAGGAGGCCGATCTAGATGATGATGATCTAGAGATTCTCGACGAGGATTTGTCCGATATGGACGATGATGATGACCTCGATAGCGAGCTAGACGCTGAGTTTGATGACGACGATGACTTTGACGACGATGACTCTGGTGTAGATGATGCCGGTTTCTTAGGCACTTCGGTCGAGATTATGCCCATTGGGGATGCTGTCTTTCCCCGTACCTGTTATTTGGTAGTGGACCGGCTGTCAGAGCTGATTACCCATCCCCTTAAAGAATTTGCTGATTTAGGGACTATTCCTGAAGAACAAGCATCAGCCTTAACCTTGCCTGTCTTTGATAATCATCGTGTGGCCCGTCGGTTTTCACGACGTAACCAGCGGATTATTAAGGTGCCGGATGGTCAAATTATTACTAAGGCCTCCTATTATTTGCAGGCTAAGGGAATTACCCATCTGTTAATCGATGGCAATATCTATTCCCTACTGGGATAGCAAGTGTGGGTTGCTCTGGCTAAACGACACTCTGCAAGGAGTCTCATAAGTCGAAATTAAACCCTGTTTGTTGCTGTGCTTTATATTTTGCAGAGTTGAACTGGTATAGCTGGGCAGCGCGGTGGGCGACGTTGACCTCCTTTTCATCCAAGGCCACTAAGATATCTAGCTTGAGCAGCTTTTTTCGAAAGTTGCGTTTGTCAAAGGGACGATCTAAAACAATTTCGTAAAGCCTTTGTAGCTGGCTCAGGGTGAATTTAGGTGGAAGTAACTCAAAGCCGATGGGGCGGTGTCGAATTGAAGAACGCAATGCTGCGATCGCATCCGTAAGAATAGCCTCGTGGTCAAAGGCCAGCTTTGGAAGCTGAGTGATAGCACACCATTGAGCTTGCCTCGCATCGGTGGCAGCTTTTATCTGATGATTCCAAAGATTGACCAACGCATAGAAAGCGACAGTGACGGTGTGTCCCCGTGGATCTCGGTGCGGTTGTCCATAGGCCCGCAGCTGCTCCAGAAATAATTCTCTAACACCGGTTTCTTCAGTGAGTTCTCGGCGGGCAGCGGTTTCTAACCCTTCATTTTTGTGTATAAAGCCACCGGGTAGCGCCCATTGCCCTGCAAATGGAGGCAGACGGCGTTGAATGAGTAGAACCTGTAAAGTGTCAGTCTTTTTCCCTAACCCAAATACAACACAGTCCACCGTAAGCGCTGGTCTAGGGTAATCGTAACTATGGACCATTGACGTTCACACGTTGATTCGCTATAACCAAATGTATCTTAGTGTAAAAAATACACAAAGCGTTTTTTGCAATACACACTTTTAGGCACACATTTATATGCTTGGCGCAATTACAGGTGACATTATCGGTTCTGCCTATGAGTTTAAGGCCCATAAAACTAAAACCTTTCCTCTATTCACAGACCAAAGCACATTCACTGATGACACCATTTTGACCGTGGCCGTGGCCAATGTGCTACTCCATGGAGGTAGCTACAGCCATGCGTTTAAGCAGTTTTATCGCCGTTATCCCCATCCCTGTGGTGGGTATGGTGCCCGATTTCAGTCTTGGGCAGCGGCCACGGAGAGTGAACCCTACAATAGCTGGGGCAATGGTTCAGCCATGCGGGTGAGTCCTGTTGCCTATGCTCATCACGATTTAGAAGCCGTGTTGCAAGGGGCAAAACAAACTGCCGTTGTCACCCACAATCACCCTGAGGGCGTTAAGGGGGCTCAAGCGACCGCTGCAGCAATTTTTCTGGCGCGCCAGGGCCAGTCTAAACAAGCCATTAAAAGCTATATAGAAACTCAGTTTGGCTACGATTTGAGCCGCAGTCTTGACGAGATTCGTCCCGATTATCAGTTCAATGAATCCTGTCAGGAAACGGTACCCGAAGCCATCATTGCTTTTCTTGAATCCGAGAGTTTTACCGATGCTATTCGCAATGCCATATCCCTTGGTGGAGATGCCGATACCCTGACCTGCATTACGGGCGGTATGGCTGAAGCCTTTTACGGTGAAGTGCCGGAGGCCATTCTAGATAATGTGTGGAAAATTCTGGATGAGCCGCTAAAGGCAATTATTATTCAGTTCAAAGCCGCCTACATGCCCCTATTGAAGTCATAGTCGTTTACTTGGAGGATGCACCATGGCTCTGCCGATTCCTGAGTTTTTTACTGCTGACACCGTTGGTGATGTTTGGCGTGTTCCCTATGAGGAGCGAGCGATTCAGGCTCAATCATGGGCCGAGACCCACAATATTCAACCAGCGGTGGCTGACAATCCTAAGTTATGTGTGTTGGCCATTGATGTTCAAAATACGTTTTGTATTCCTGGTTTTGAACTGTTTGTAGGTGGAGCCTCTGGCAGTGGGGCCGTGGAAGATACGCGCCGTCTGTGCGAGTTTATTTACCAGAATTTAGGGCAGATTACTGAAATTGTGCCCACCATGGATACTCATCAGGCTGTGCAGATTTTCCATGCGGCTTTTTGGGTGGATGGGGAAGGAAATATGCCTGCCCCCATGACCATGGTGCAGCTAGATGATGTACGCAGCGGTCGCTGGCGGGTGAATCCGGCCATGGTGACCAGTTTGGGCAAACCCCTAGAGCAGTTAGAAGCGTTTGCGTTGCACTATGTGACACAGCTCAGTGAGGATGGTAAATATCCACTGACGGTGTGGCCTTATCATTCGATGCTGGGGGGCATTGGCCACAGTTTGGTGTCTGCATTTGAAGAAGCCTGCTTTTTTCATAATTTGGCACGTCAGTCTCAAACGCGATTTGAACTGAAGGGGAGCAATCCCCTCACGGAAAATTATTCGGTGCTGCGACCAGAGGTTCTAGAAGATGCTACTGGCAAGACTGTGGCTCACAAAAATCAGTCGCTGATTCAGCACTTGCTAGTGTTTGATGCGGTTGCGATCGCAGGCCAAGCTAAAAGCCATTGTGTGGCCTGGACCATTGACGATCTGCTGACTGAAATTCAGCAAATAGACCCTGCCCTCGCTAAAAAAGTTTATTTATTAGAAGACTGTAGTTCCCCCGTTGTTGTCCCTGGCGTTGTAGATTTTTCGACCGCTGCTGACGAAGCGTATCAACGGTTTGCCGATGCTGGCATGCACATTGTCCGGTCTACAGATCCACTGGCCGATTGGTTCGCTGGATAGTGCTCGGTTAGGCGCAGTTTTTGAGGTCCTGCACGCTCCATATGCTTTGCGTGTTTAAGGTCCGTCTTTCGGCAGGAGCACCTGTCAGCTTTCTGGGTTGTGGGTGGTCAACGTCAGCACTTGGGGGGGAGTGGCATCGGGGGGATAAAGAAACTGCACCTCTACGGAGCGTTCCTCCTGGGGAGCAAGGGTAAGTTCTACAAGCGGTGGACCTATCTGTCCCCTTCTTTGGACAAGGTGAATATAGTCAGCCTGTCGTTTGCCTTGGTCGTTAGTGTAGAGAAACAAGAGAGTGCCCCGAAAGAAAATGCGATTCTCATGGGGAATTAAAAACGTTAGGGCATTTTTGAGAGTTTCATTTTGTAGAGGTGTTTGTACCGAGAGGGAAATTTTTTGTGGCTTATCTGTTGGGTTATGCAACGGCAAGGTTAGATCGTACTCAGTCCCATAGTTGCCATGGGCGCGGTAGGCCGTGTCACGATAGCGCCGGAGCATCGGAGCGCTCTGTACTTGCCGGGTTCCAAAGGTGTTGCGGTCCACAGTGCTGATGGCATAAGAAAGCTGTTCCCCTGGTGCGGGAATTGCCAGCTGGGATGAGCGTTGGTCAGTCAATGTGGCTTGCCAGCGCGATCCTTGGCTGACGCCTGCTACCCGACCATAAATAAAAGAGTTAGTTTCAGAGTTGGGGGGACTAGGGCGTCGGTCTCGTGGCCCCACGAGACCACCATTGACTAAAAGCTGTATCCATTCATCAAGACGGGGAACCCGCTCTCCACCGCTGTCCGTGAGTGGGGCCAGCATACTTAAACTGGCTATATACACAGGGCCATCGCTGACCACTCGCATGAGCGTGGATCGGGCATTGTTGCGATTACCGCCTAAGGTTTTTGGTAAGCGGGGCAGTAGTTCACGACCGGGGGCATGGCTACCATCGGTAGGTACTGTTAGCCGCCGTACCGGTATGGGGCCATTGAGCAGTAAATGACTTGACTGGGCCGGGATAGTGACTGTTTGGGACCATAGGGGCTGTCTGCGATCGCGCAAAATCTCATTCATCAGCCGACTGCCTGGACCTGAAAACTGGGTGCTGGCTAGGTTAAATTCCACATCGTTGCGACCGTACCAAGGAGCCTGTTGACTTAGATAGCTAGCAGCTTCACGAAAGTTAAGGGTGACAGGGCTTTTACTGGGGTTGTGGACGACGATTCCGAGATAGCGGGTGCGCGTATCACTGTCGTTCTGCGCTTGCACTACATGGTGGGCAAAAATATCGAACCGACCTTCAAAGCTGTAGTCTAAATGGGCACCTGGTTGGGCTTTACCACGAGAAGGAAACGTAGAGACAAGAATACCTTCTCCACCCAGGATCTCGGGACTATTGCTATTAAAAACAGGAATATCATCTAATTCCCCTGGCAATGGTCGTACTTCTTGAATGTAGGGAATAATTTCGCTTTTAGACTGCGCTATCCGTTCGGTGGGAGGCTGTTGTGGAACTGTTGTCGGCAATGCTGTTGTTCCCGCAGCATAGAAAGACAGTAAAAATGACAAGAAGCCCATGGCAGTCATAAACGCAGATATGGAACTTTTCTAGAATACTGGCCTATCGTCTCATGGCTTGGTAGAGAGGCTATCGTGTTTTGCTCCGATAAAAAAAGTGGCGCTATTAAATGAGGCGACTATATAAACTAGCCTTCTCGCTCCTTATGTAAAATCGTTGCCGTTGCCGCTTTTCTGATGACCCGAGCAGTGAGGATATTACAGCTTTGTCTGGGCGAATAAATACTACAGCTTAACAACATTGAAATAGTTGATGAGCTGAGTTGATCCCCCAGATTTTTTTAGGTGAGATACGCCTGGGGTACCTACTGGAATTCTGGGAGCTGGGGTGAGTAAAGTGTTTTCTGAAAATGTTCGGTGACCCGATTGACAGCATCATTAACTAGGGCTGGTTGATCGTAGTAATCCATCTGTAGCCCATCTACCCATTCGATGGTTTTAGCGCTAGGGACCTGAGTATAGAATGTCTGAGCATTGTCAGGTAGTGCCATTTGATCGCCGTGAATCATGAGGTAAGGGATTTCGATACGGGTAGCGGCTGTTAGGGCATCAAAGGTCAGCCATTCTTCCCAAGCCATAATGGGAAAACGATTGTCGTATTCTGCGATCGCACCTCGTTCAGGATCGGTGTAATAAAACGTGGGGTCGGCCCAGCGCATAGCGGCGAGATCAATATCTTCGTTATTGGTGGCTGCTACGGTGTATTGCACAACTCCGTTGGTCTCGTAGTAATCTTGAGCCTCTTGACTGGCACTTATCAGACGCTCATACCGTTCGGGGGTGTACACTGCGCGAGCTGTTTCAGTGTCATGAAACCAAGCTGCAACGGTGGCGAAGGACTGTAAGGGGGCGCCATTTGCGATCGCATGGGCCATGTAACCTGCTGAAGCACACACAGCAAGACCACCAACGGAATCATCCGCAACTTCAGGCAATGTAGGCAAAAATTCAGCAGCTGCCTGAATGTCCTCAATTTTCATGGTTGGACTTTCTAGGGCACGAATGTTGCCCTCACTCTCACCAAAATTTCTAAAATCAAAGGCTAATGCTGCAAATCCTTTGTCTGCTAGAGCTTCGGCATATAGACCTGACATTTGCTCTTTGACAGAAGTCCATGAACCTGTAACCACAATACCTGGTAGTTCCTGCCCCTCAACATAGTTGTCGGGTAGATACAGGTCACCCACCAGAGTTTTACCCTGACTTTCAAAGGTTACCGTTTGTACTTGAGCAGCTTCTGCACGATTTGCAGTCGATAGCAAAGCAACTGCTGTGGACAAAAACGCTGTATGGATAAATCGGTTCATAACTAATTTTTTATGAGGGCTGACAGTTACTACTATCGAGCAGTGCTCATAAAAGTTCTTGAACCCCATTGCTGAGTTTTAGAACAAAATTGCTGCGTTTACAGAAAATAAATCTATAGATACTCCCATGCCTTGGACTAAGGTTGTTTCTGCCCTAGTAAAGTTTGAATTGCATCAACAGTTAACTGTTCCACATGAGGAATGACTAGCGCAGCTCCCGCTTTTTCTAGGGTTTCACTATAGCGAGTTTGATAGTCTGCCTCCGTCTGTACGTGGGGAGGTAGTACGCCGACACCGAACCATTGACGCTCTGGAAAATCTGCTCTGGCAGCAGTAATCGTAGCCATGTCAGCTACTGTATCTCCGGCATATAGCACCGGTAAGCCGGGGGGCGTATGCTCCTCTAATTGTTGAATAGTCATGTATAACCCAGCGGGGTCGGGCTTGCTGGGGGCATCACCCATGGCAATCAAAATGGGATTTTGCAACCCGATCCGCTGCTGCAAAATGTAGTGAGCCGAACCTCGGGTAGCACCACTAAAAAATGCAGAGGGCACACCACCATGCTGCAACTCATTCAAGTACTGAGCACTCATCAGCACGGGCTCTTGAGTAATGTAACCGTTCCACTGGCTTGGATCCTCGCCTGTGCCCCGATAGCGTTCTTGAAAATAGGCCACAATACTGTTGTAGTCGGTGTTGTAAGCGATGCCCGTGGATTGACTGTAGCGCTTGATAAGTTCTTCAGACGCTTTCCAATCGTTATTCCAAATGCCTTCGCTCTTTAGCTGATCTAGATCAGTGGGTGTGGGACGATGGCGTCCTTGGGTAAAGTGCTCCACCGTATCGGCAATGGCCCGTCGATAAGACCCGCCTACATCACGGACAACACCATCGATATCAAAGACTGCAAGAGCAATGGGATTAGACATTATTTTGGTGAACGAGACTGATTTTTTAATGCGCTTGGGGTAACAAATGCGCTAGAATTATAGACCGTGTGGTTTTATTAAACCGTGTAGTTTTGAAGCCAAGAGGCGTACAGCGGAGGTTTGCATTGTCTCGATTTATCTTAAAGGTTCTCTGGCTCGACAAAGATGTGGCTCTCGCAGTGGATCAAGTAGTGGGCAAGGGATCGAGTCCGCTGACCTCTTACTTTTTCTGGCCTCGCAATGATGCGTGGGACCAGATGAAGACAGAACTTGAGTCTAAAACTTGGATTGTCGAAGAAGAGCGTATTGATCTCCTGAACCAGGCAACGGAAATTATCAACTATTGGCAGGAAGGGGGTAAAGCCCAGACCATGCAGAAGGCAGCTGAGAAGTTTCCCAACGTTGCTTTCACTGGTAGTTCATGATTTAGCCAAAGCATATTGTGTTATTAGCCTGTTGGTTTAGTTCAAAACTGACAGGCTATTACTTTTGGGCATAAACTCTCTTCTATAAGGATTGCTTACTAAAAAAATAAAAGAGGCTTTCTCGCACATGGGAGAAAGCCTCTTTTATTTTTGTCGATGCTGACTCAGAGCGGTTAGATGCTACCACCTGCTGCCTGAACTCGAGCGCGAGCTCTTTTCAAATTTTTGCTGGCTTGAATAGCAGCCTGCTTATCTTCAGAAGACGTGCCTTCTGATGCTGACTTTGCAGAGGTGTACTCTGACTTTGCATCAGCAAGATCAATCGTGTCACCACGCTCGGCACCATTTACCAAGACAGTAACTTCATTGTCTTCTATTTCAGCAAAACCGCCCATCAATGCGATCGCAACCCAATCCTTGTCAGCTCGTACACGTAAAACGCCAATATCTAGAGCTGTTAGCAAAGGAGCGTGACCACTCAAAATACCTAATTGACCGGTTGTACTAGGTAGCACAACCTCTTCCGCTTCAGCATCCCAAATAGTCTTATCGGGAGCTATTACACGTACTGCTAACGCCATAAAACTCTAAAACTTAAAGATGAATAGTGAGTAGAGAATAGTGAGCAGTGACAAGACCTACCTTGAATCAATCCAAGCCGAATGAAAACAAGTTCATTCTCGACTCACCACTCACTACCCACGAAGTCGCAACTTTGACGATGCGAGAAGAAGCTAGCGCTTACGCTGCAGCCTTCATCTTCTCAGCAGTCTCAAGGACTTCATCAATGCCACCCTTGAGGTAGAAAGCCTGCTCAGGAATCTCATCCAACTCGCCAGACAGGATCATGTTGAAACCCTTAATAGTGTCTTCAAGAGTTACATACTTACCCGCTAAGCCAGTAAAGATTTCCGCTACGAAGAACGGCTGAGACAAGAACTTCTCAATCTTACGAGCACGAGCAACAGCGAGACGATCGTCTTCAGAAAGCTCGTCTAGACCCAAAATTGCAATAATATCCTGAAGCTCTTTATAACGCTGCAGAATAGATTGAACCGCACGGGCAGTTGTGTAGTGCTCATCACCAACCACATCGGGCTGAAGCATTGTGGATGTGGAGTTCAAGGGATCTACCGCAGGGTAAATACCCTTGGAAGCCAGTGCACGGGAAAGTACAGTGGTCGCATCCAAGTGAGCAAACGTAGTTGCAGGAGCAGGGTCAGTCAAGTCATCCGCAGGTACATATACGGCCTGAATGGACGTAATCGAACCTTCCAAAGTGGAGGTAATCCGCTCCTGTAGGTCACCCATGTCAGTACCTAGGGTTGGCTGATAACCTACCGCAGAAGGCATACGACCAAGTAGTGCAGATACTTCAGAGCCAGCCTGTACAAACCGGAAGATGTTGTCAACAAACAACAGTACGTCCTGCTTGTTCACATCGCGGAAATACTCGGCCATAGTCAAAGCAGACAGAGCCACACGCATACGTGCACCGGGGGGCTCATTCATCTGACCGTATACCAAGGCCACTTTCGACTTTCCTAAATCGTCGGCATTGATCACACCAGATTCAATAAATTCGTTGTAAAGGTCATTACCTTCACGGGTGCGCTCACCCACACCTGCAAATACGGAAACACCACCGTGCTGTAGAGCGATGTTGTTGATGAGCTCCTGAATCAGTACAGTTTTACCTACACCAGCACCACCAAACAGACCTGTCTTACCACCCTTACGGTAAGGCGCTAGTAGGTCGATAACTTTAATACCGGTTTCAAATACGGAGGGCTTAGTCTCCAATTCAATTAGTTTGGGTGCCGAGCGGTGAATAGGGGAGGTAGTGGACTTGTCCACATCACCTTTCTCGTCTACAGGATCGCCAAGCACATTAAAAATTCGACCTAAGGTAGGGGCACCTACAGGCACACTAATAGGTGAACCCAAATCAGTGACTTGCATCCCTCTCACCAAGCCATCGGTGGAAAGCATTGCTACAGCTCTCACCTGACTGTCGCCCAGAAGCTGCTGCACTTCACAAGTAACAGCAACGGACTGACCAGCCGGATTTGTGCCTTCAATCTTTAGGGCGTTATAAATGCTGGGCAGCTCGCCAGCGGGAAACTTAACGTCTACAACAGGGCCAATGATCTGAGTGATATAGCCAGTATTCGTTTTCTCTGCAGTTGTGACCATGCTTGCGCCTTAATCCTAGGTGTTTAGCTACTGCGGCGACTTTTAATTTTAATTTTTTCTTTCAAAGTGCCATGTAAAAGATTATCACTAGATGCATCATCCATGGCACTGGTCTTTGCTATAGTCGGAGAACTTTTGTCTAGTCAGTTCAAGCTAAAAATTCTCCTGGGTTTCTCTGCACCAGTATTAGATTGGTTAAGACCTAATCGCTTTTGATCGCTTTTGGACTGTACTCAATAGGAAAAGGGCCACACCTCCAGCGAGACCTGTGGGTTCAGGAACTGCCTGCGTTGACAAAGGAGACGGTGTTACCTGGGTTGCTGGTATTGAGGCAACCGGAGGTAATGTTTCAGCAGGCGTAGATATTGCAGTAACTGGGCTGGAAGGCTGGGCTGGCGGTGACACAGGCGGCTCCAGAATAGGAGCAATAGGCGGTGTCGGTGTCTCATTGGGGCGATAATCCGGACGCTGGCGAATGTAGAACCTGCTGTTGGGAATAGTATCTGTGACGAAGTAGTTGAAGCGAACCGTTTCCCCTGGATTTACACCAGCACCCCGATAGAAATTAATGAAATCTCGTATATCTGTGATTTCATCGGCTCTTGAATAATGTGTAGATGTGTAAGGACGAGCCGGTGCAATGGCTTGGGCGAAAGATAGGCCGTCGTTTTCATGGCTGGCAAGCCCCTGAATCTCTTGGAGCTCGTGGTCGTAGAACCGCCAAAAAGCTCCGGTTAGATTACGAGCCACAATGCTAACGGCGAACCCTGGTCGATCAAAGACAGAATGTTGGCGAGCTTGCGGTAGTCCATCGATTGCTAATGAGATGTCTAATCCCCAAACGTCTTGGTGAATCACAAATGGATCGTTTGAGGTGCCTGTACCCATTACATCCGTGATTTCAAAATTATCGGAGGCTTCGCTAAATACCAGACCATTTTGACGGCAGCCACCAGGTAAGCAGGCTGCTTGTGATGGGTTGTGTAAGAGTCCTAGCAGGCCAATACTCAAAACATTAGCTATGCCAATGTGATGGTGGGAGAGTCCAAGCATATTCAAAAGCTCTATGTAATTGATTGGATGTATCAAAAAATACTGGTCTTTTTCTCGGTCACGCACTGAAAAAAAGAGTTGAAATGGTTTTAAATTTCTTGATTTCAATAGGTTTTCTTGCATTTAAGGATGTCATTTTTTCAGAAAATACTTATGTATAAGCACGTAATCTTTATCAAAAAGAGACATCAATTTTTATTGAAAATACGTGATATTACGTATCAAGTTGCTGGTTCAATAATTTGTGGCATCTAACGAATGCGTAAATTACGCAAAAGGGCCTGAGCTGCCGATCGGCAGCTCAGGCCCTTTTGCGCTGAAGCTTCTCTGGTCTAACGAGTCTGGCTTGAGTACGGGAACCCGTACCGATAGATGTATTGCGATGACTCTTCTGTAAACGATAAATTAGCAGTCGGCAATGGAGAGTGCTAAACCGTGTTTAGGTCGCAGCTTCTTTCCCTGTAACGCTACTTCAGTGGGTAAAAGGGACTGCTCAGGTGGGTTTAGTCCGCCTCGATGCAAATTGCCGAATGATTGATCTATCAGAGTTCGGAGAAAACTATGGCAGCCATTTCTTTGAGTGTTTCGAGCGTCACTCCCCTAGGTGATCGCGTTCTTATTAAAGTCAGTGCGTCTGAAGAAAAGACCGCTGGTGGTATTTTGCTACCTGATACAGCTAAGGAAAAGCCTCAGGTTGGCGAAGTCACTGCTGTAGGCCCTGGTAAGCGCGGTGATGACGGTGCTCGTCAGGCTCCTGATGTGGAAGTTGGCAATAAGGTGCTTTATTCCAAGTATGCCGGTACTGACATCAAGCTTGGTGGTGATGACTATGTACTGCTATCTGAGAAGGACATTCTTGCGGTTGTTGGCTAAGTGCCTCTCGCTCCTTCCCACCCCAGACCCCTCTAAAAACGTTCTGAAACATAGGTTAATTCATGGCTAAGCGCATTATATATAACGAGAATGCTCGCCGTGCCCTTGAAAAAGGCATGGATACCCTGGCTGAGGCAGTTGCAGTGACCCTTGGTCCTAAGGGACGCAACGTAGTCCTTGAGAAAAAATTTGGTTCTCCTCAGATTGTTAATGATGGTGTCACCATCGCTAAGGAAATTGAGCTTGAGGACAACATTGAAAATACGGGTGTAGCGCTGATTCGTCAGGCTGCTTCGAAGACAAATGATGCAGCTGGTGACGGTACGACCACTGCAACAGTACTGGCCCACGCCATCGTGAAAGAAGGTCTACGCAACGTAGCAGCGGGTGCCAATGCGATCGCACTTAAGCGTGGCGTTGAGAAAGCCACCGCTTATTTAGTGGAGCACATTGCTGAGAAAGCCCAGCCTGTCGGTGACTCCACCTCTATCGCCCAGGTAGGTACTATCTCTGCTGGTAACGATGAAGAAGTCGGCAGAATGATTGCCGAAGCCATGGACAAAGTAGGCCGCGAAGGCGTTATCTCCTTGGAAGAAGGCAAGTCCATGACGACTGAGCTGGAAATTACTGAAGGTATGCGCTTCGATAAGGGCTATATCTCCCCTTACTTTGCTACCGATACTGAGCGCATGGAAGCGGTTCTAGACGACCCTTACCTGCTGCTTACTGATAAGAAAATTGCCCTAGTGCAAGACCTAGTGCCTGTACTTGAGCAGGTAGCTCGTTCCGGTAAGCCTTTGCTAATCATTGCCGAGGATATCGAGAAAGAAGCCCTAGCAACTCTAGTGGTCAACCGTCTACGCGGTGTGCTTAATGTAGCTGCTGTGAAGGCTCCTGGTTTTGGCGACCGTCGTAAAGCCATGCTGGAAGACATCGCTGTATTGACCGGTGGTCAGGTGATTACTGAAGATGCAGGTCTTAAGCTTGATAGCGTCAGCATTGAAATGTTGGGTACATCCCGCCGCGTTACCATCACCAAGGACAACACAACTTTGGTGGCTGAAGGTAACGAAGCTGATGTTAAGGCCCGTTGCGAGCAGATTCGTCGTCAAATCGAAGAGTCTGACTCCAGCTACGACAAAGAGAAGCTTCAAGAGCGTCTAGCTAAGCTTTCTGGTGGTGTTGCTGTTATCAAGGTTGGTGCAGCTACTGAAACTGAGATGAAGGACCGTAAGCTACGTCTGGAAGATGCCATCAACGCAACTAAGGCTGCTGTTGAAGAAGGTATCGTTCCTGGTGGTGGTACTACGTTGGCTCACTTGGCTCCTGGCCTAGAAGAGTGGTCCAACGCTAACCTATCTGGCGAAGAGTTGACCGGTGCTTTGATTGTCACTCGTGCCCTAACGGCTCCTCTAAAGCGTATTGCTGAGAATGCTGGTCAGAACGGTGCTGTTGTTGCCGAGCGTGTTAAAGAGAAGGACTTTAACATTGGCTTTAACGCAGCGACTAACGAGTACGTCGATATGCTGGCTGCTGGTGTAGTTGACCCTGCTAAGGTAACTCGCTCTGCTACTCAGAATGCAGCTTCCATTGCTGCAATGGTATTGACCACTGAGTGCATCGTGGTAGACAAGCCTGAGCCTAAGGAAGCAGCTGGTGCTGGTGCTGGCGGCATGGGCGACTTTGATTACTAAGCAACCATGCAATCAATTAGTTAGTGTATTTGAGCATTGATTAATTGTTAGCGAAAAGCGGTGGGTGTTAATCACCTGCCGCTTTTTCGTTCTAGGCTTTCTCTAACGGATGTCGCGGTAAGGACGGTGTGCGATTAGAATTCTATGGACGTTAGCGCTGATGCCATGAGCGAAACGCGGCTGGAAAAATTTCAACAGGCATATAAGAATCTGGACCTGTTTCCTCTGATCGAATCGAAGGATATTGACAAATTTCGGGTGGACTATGGTCGCGACGTCCAAGTGCGACTACGTCAAGAGATTAATGCTTCTGCGCTTAACGGCAAGTTCGTATTTGCGGGACATCGCGGCTGTGGAAAATCCACGCTGCTAAAGCAGGTGTCGGTGGATATGCAGTCTAGCCATGCGGTGGTCTTTTTTTCCATTGCCGACCAGATCGAGATGTCGGCGGTGACCCATACCAATATTCTTTACTCCATCGCCATTCAGCTGCTGAGCTATGCCAGCAAGCAAAAAATTAACGTCTCTGAGGATGTGCGTGAAACGCTGCTGGGTTGGAATTCTACCGTGCGCAAGCAGGTATCTAGCGAGGGTACCAAAGGGAGTATGGGCTTTGGCACTAAAGCCTTACAAATCATCGATCTGAGCCTGAAGCAAGAAAAGAGCTTTCGCGACGACTTAGAAAAGACCTTTTCTAAAAAGATTTCGGACTTAGTGCAGAAATGTGACCGAGTGGCAGCCGCCATCCAAACCGTCAAAAAGCAGCCCGTTCTCGTCATCATTGACGACCTGGATAAGCTCGACTTACCCCTGGCCGAAGCCATCTTTCGCAACAACATCAAATCGCTATTTTCTCCTGGGTTTCGCATTGTTTTTACGGTGCCAATTGCGGCTATTCGAGAAACCAAGGTTCTCAGCGCTCTCCATTCAGAGGGTATTGTGCGTCCCCGGCTGTTTCCAGTGGCCAAGTTTTTTAGCAAGGAGAATCGCCATGTGCAGGGTGCTGAACCCGATGCAAAGTATGTGGACACGTTTGTAGAACTGATCCACAAGCGAATTCCTGAGGGGTTGATAGAGCCCGAAACTGCGCGTCGGATTGTGCTGATGAGCGGTGGGGTGGTACGCGAAATTGTGCGGCTGGCTCGGGAGTGTTGTTTGGAATGTATGGTGCAGATCGACATTGAGTCTGATGATGTTGTCACCATTAACCAAGAAACGCTCAAGATTGCCCTGCGTAACCTGCGTAATGACTTTGCGCGGCAGATTGGCAGTGATTTGTACAAGCTAATGGCAACGGTCTACGAAACTGCCGAAACACCCGATGCGCGGAGTGAAGAATTTACCCGGTTGCTCCATGGTCTGATGGTGCTGGAGTACGAGAACGATTCCATCTGGTACGACATCCACCCCATCGTGATAGAGCTGCTAAAACAGAAACAATTAATCGAATCGTAGGGTGGGCACTGCCCACCAAAATATAGGTGTCATGTCAGAAGAATCGACAGACAATAAACGCAATTTTCGTAAGCTGGTGCTGGCGATAGACGCCAGCTACGGCAGGTTGAGTTTGCTGATGGCGATTTCTGATAACTGGAAGCATCGGACTCAGCTGATTGAGCAGTATGAGACTGAGCTAGGGGAAAAGGGGACCCGCTGCTATCGGGTGAAGGTTGATCAGCAGCAGTACAGCTTAAAGCAATGTTTGTTTAATTTGACTCAGCAGGAGCCCGACCTGGCTAACCAGAATGCGGTGGTAACGGTGCTGGGGGCTGATGAGCTGTTGGGGATTCGCCTACGGCAGGATGAAAAATCATCCCAGGAGAAGCTGTTTTTTTCGCTGCAGTGGACTCGGGAAGCCCTGCGGCAGTTTCAGGTGCCGGTGGTGCTGTGGCTAACGCCACAGGTTGCCGGGCAGTTGGCTAAGGCCTCGCCGGATTTTTGGAGCTGGCGCGGTGGGGTGTTTGAGTTTTCTAAGCCGATTGCAGTCACGCTGGGGGAAAAGTCTGTTGCTAAGCGCATTGAGACCCCAGAAGAGGCACCGGACAGCTCACGTGTTGACCCTGAGGCAATTTCAAAACAAATCGCTGAGCTGGAAGCGCAAGATCCTGAGTCGCCTTTATTGGCGAGCTTGTATATGGATTTGGGAGCTGCTTATGAAACAGCAGTGCGTTACGCAGAGGCGGCAACGGCCTATGAGAAAGCTTTGAAACTACGGGAAACACAGTCGGGACCTGAGCACGTTGATACGGCAACGAGCTTAAATGAATTGGCAAATCTGTACGAGTCAATGGGCCGCTACAGCGAGGCGGAACCGCTGTATGTGCGATCACTCGAAATTCGAGAAACGCAACAGGGAGCTGAGCATCCCGATACGGCGACGAGTCTGAATAATTTGGCAGCGCTGTACGATTCAATGGGGCGCTATGGCGAAGCGGAACCGCTGTATGTGCGTGCTATTGAAATTGATGAATCTCGGTTAGGTAGGGATCATCCTGGTACAGCAACGGATCTGAATAATTTGGCATTGCTGTACGAGTCAATGGGGCGCTACGGTGAAGCGGAACCGCTGTTGGTGAAATCGCTCGAAATCCGAGAAACGCAACAGGGAGCTGAGCATCCTGATACGGCGATGAGTCTAAATAATTTGGCATCGCTGTACGAGTCAATGGGTCGCTACAGCGAAGCGGAACCGCTGTATGTGCGTGCTATTGAAATTGATGAATCTCGGTTAGGTAAGGATCATCCTGGTACAGCAACGGATCTGAATAATTTGGCAGGGCTGTACGAGTCAATGGGGCGCTACAGCGAAGCGGAACCGCTGTATGTGCGAGTTATCGAAATCGATGAGAAAGCGCTCCCGCGAGAACACCCTTACATTGAACAAGATAAAAACAACTTTCGCGGCTTGCTCAAGCAGGTAATCGAAGCCGGTAAAACTGACGAGCTATCGGACCATCCGCTGACCCAGAAAATGCTCAAAGAACTGCAAGCAGAATCGGGAGACGCCTCTACGGGCTGACCCACCCCGTGGCCCCTCCAAGGAGGGGAAAGGTTGTTCTGCTTTGGCTTTGGGGTGACTATTGAAGATGAGCTTTAACCGTCTTTACTGTGCCAGAATCAATAACCGTTTAAGGTCAACTGTCAGCTCTGGAAACGCCAGGGGTTGAACCCCATCAGTGGCCTCAAACGTCTGCTCCAGCTGATACCCATCAGCTTGCCCCTGTCGATAAACAATTACCTGATGCTGTTGCAGATTGATAATCCAATATTCTGGAATACCCGCCTGGGCATAGAGCTGGGACTTGTACTGCCGATCTTTCCGTAGCGTAGAGTCAGCAACTTCGATAATTAGATAAATGTCGTCAGGGTTGGGGTGGCGATCTCGATAAAAATTCTCATCGATCCTAACAATCGCAAAATCTGGTTCCGGCTCCGAATCCGGCGGCAGCGTTACCGGTAGCTGCACCCGCACCTTAGCTTTACCCGCAAACAAAGCTTTCAGATAGTCGCCACCTTCATCAGTCGTTGCGGCATGGGGTGGCTGTTGCGGAACCATTTCAATAATTTGTCCATTGATCAGTTCCACAGCAGACTTAGAGGTCAAAAATCCTTGGGCAATCAGTTGATGATATTCATCCAAAGTCCAACGCTTAGGAGATAACCCTAGGGCCTGAGTAGTATCTAGAGTAGCTGACGACATCCCAAAGGCTCCCTAAGCTAATGCATCAATCATAGCTATTCTTCGCTGACTCTATTCGCAAGCTAGCAGGGCCTCGATATCTGCCGAGATAATTTTGTCTAAGCTGCGAGTAATTTTTTGAATATCCCAGTTCCACCAGGCGATTGTGAGTAGTGTTTCAATGACATCGGACTCAAATCGCTGGCGAATACATTTAGCAGGATTGCCACCAACAATGGTGTACGGCGGAACATTGCTAGCTACTACCGACTTAGCTGCAATCACTGCACCGTCGCCCACCTGAACACCCGGCATAATCACCGCTTCATAGCCAATCCAAACATCATTACCAATCACCGTATCTCCTTTGTAGGGAAACTTAGGTGCGTTGGGCAGTTCCCAACCGTTGCCAAAAATCTCAAAAGGATAGGTAGAAAATCCATTTAGACGATGGTTTGCACCGTTCATAATGAATTTGACACCCCGAGCAATGGCGCAAAACTTGCCAATGATTAATCGATCTCCCACAAATGGAAAGTGATACAGCACATTGCGTTCAAAGTTTTCTGAGTCTTCGGGGTCATCGTAGTAAGTGTAATCACCGATGACAATGTTGGGATTTGAAACAGTGTTTTTGATAAAACAAATCTGTGAAAATCCTTCCATGGGGTGTTTGTTTAGCGGATTAGCACCGTACATAGTCTTTTTGAGATACTAAATATTTTTCTAAGCAAAGGTTTTTGTCGAAACCTGTGTATTCCTGTCAATTGCCACTACAATGACAGCAAAATTTTTTGGTTTAACCCTCTAAATTCATACCTTTCCCAGTCAAAATAGTGGGGAAATTTGCTCTAGTAACAAATGTTTCCCATGCTTTTTTGAGGTAAGTGTTAGCGAGTTTAGCTAAATGGGCTATTTATTGGCCTGATACTCTGCGTTAAAACAATCAGGCTAAGGGTGTGTTTTACAGGATTCACACGTAGCCTGATTGTCCTAGATTTTGTGTGACCCTTTATCTTCTGGGATACCGTCGTTCATGACAGCTACGCCTACGGACCCACAACAGTTTGCTTCCCCTATTTCCCAGGGAGATGCAATGCTTGCTACCGCCTCAGCGCCCAAGCGGCGTCATATGTGGTTTTGGCCTTTGCTATGGTTGCTATTGCTGGCAGCTTCTAGCACATTAGGAATCTGGGCGATGGCGTTTATGACGCGTTTACCCCCTTTGCCCAATTGCGATCGCATCTTTAGATTTAGTGCTGACAGCGAGCGGCTTTACTGTGCTCGTCAGGCGGCGGTTTCCGGTGCTGAGGAAGATCTGGTCGCTGGGGTAAATCTGGTGGCTGACTGGCAAGAAAGCCATCCCCTGTATCAAGATTCGCAGGATGTCACCAACCGTTGGTCCAAAGGATTGTTTAAGTTCGCCCAGCAGCGTATGCAGGCTGGTAGCTTAGAGCGGGCAGTGGAGTTACTGGGGTATATTCCTGAGCGCGCCGAGATTTCTCAAGAGGCAAAAACAGCCCTAGGACAGTGGCAGCAAGAATGGACCACGGGTGAAGAGATTTTAGCCGCTGTTAAAACAGCGGTCAGTAACCAAAACTGGAGCGGTGCCCGTAAACAGCTGCGGGATATTAAACGCCTGACCAGTGACTATTGGCTTAAAGACCAGTACCAGTATTTAGGGCAGCACATTCAAACAGAAGAAGATGCCCGCCGCAATCTACTGCGAGCCCAAGCGTTAGCTGACAGTGGTGACATGGATGAGCTAGCGGAAGCGTTGGGTCTAGTGAGGCAAATGGATGTGCAAAGCCATGCCTGGCCAGAGGCTAAACCCTTGATAGAAGAATGGTCCAATAGGTTGCTGAACTATGGATTCCAGAAGTGGGAGCAAGAAGATCTGGCTGGGGCCATAGCCATTATTCAGCAGGTGCCGGTGGATATGGAGGTTGCCCCCGAGGCAAAAGATTTGGTGCAGCTGGCCCATGCGCAACGATTGGCCTCATTTAACCAACAGTGGGTGCCCACCTACGGAGATATTGTGAATCTGATGGATGCCATTCAGGCTGTCCAAGGGATTGATAGTAGCAGTCCCTTTCATCTTGAGGCTGAGGTCAAGCTAGAACAATGGACTGATCAACTAGAGGATTTGCAAACACTCTATGGTGCAGCATTGATGGCCAAGCTGAATCAGAAGGCATCGTTGCAGGTGGCTATTGGAGAAGCTCAGAAAATTGATGCAGAGCGCCCGCAACGGCAGCAGGCCCAAACCCTGATCGCCCACTGGTCTAGGGAAATTCAGCGGATTGAAGATCGGCCCCTGTTAGCCAGGGCGCAGCAGCTGGCTGATAAAGGAGATAAGGCTAGCCTGCAGGCTGCGATCGCAGAAGCGCAAAAGGTGGAATTGGGTCGGGCTCTACGGGTGGATGCCCAAACAAAAGTGGCTCAATGGACTAAGCAGATTCAGGTCCTAGAGGACCAGCCCTTGTATAGCAAGGCGCTGGAGCTAGCTAGCAAAGGTAATCTGCAGGATGCCATTAAAGAAGCGCGCAAAATTAAAGAGGGACGGGCGCTATACAGTCAAGCCCAAAGCTCCATTCAAGAATGGATTACGCGCATTCAGATTGCTCAGGATCGGCCTATTTTGATTGAGGCAGAGGAGCTAGCTTACCAAGGGCGACTATCGGATGCGATCGTGGTAGCTGCTCAAATTGCCCCAGGGCGTGCTCTATATCGTGAAGCGCGTAACTCCATTGCCATTTGGGATGCTGAGCGAGCCTATATTGAATCCCTCAGAGCTCCAGCGGTACAGGATGACTACTACGAAGAAGAAGAAACCTACGATGAAGAGGAGTCCCATGACCACGATCGTGACTAGGCTGGTTTCTATCGACACCGAAAAGGGTTAGTTCATAGGAGATACTAGAACGGTGGCATGGAATCAGGTGGCATGAGCGAACGACCCTTGCAATTGATGCTGGTGGATGAAGACCCCACCTTTCGATTGGGACTGCGGGTATGGTTGGAGCAGCTGCCAGGGTTTCAAATCGCGGCTGAGGCAGCTACTGCAGCTGAAGCCATAGCGATTATTAGAAAGTGCGATCGCACTCAAGCCCAAGCGTTTACCGATCCCACCCTGCGTGGAAAATCTACCATTGACCTGGTGATTGTTGATCTGGGCTTGGGTGCTAACGAGGCTGGAACTGACCCTGTCAACAGTTCTGGGCTACAGCTGTGTAAATCCATCAAAACTGAGTTTTCTAAACTATCGGTTTTGGTGCTGAGTGCCCGCGCAGAGCCAGTGCTAGAAGCCGCCGCTCGTCAAGTGGGCGCTGATGGGTATGGCACCCGCAGTATGCCTGTGCGCGAACTGGCTCAGTTAATTCGTTCTGTGGCCAGGGGCCAGCGTGAACCCACGCCGAAACGCCCCCAGCTACCGTCTAAAATTCCTGGACCGCTGACTGCCATGCGGTTAAGCATGCGGCTGGCGGGCCTGGACAAAATTGATCAACAGCTTGCTAAAACCACGGCTGCCCTACGTCGTCCCCGGTTACCTTGGCTGGAACGTCAGGTTTTAGTGGGGCAAATGCGTGAACTTAAAGCTGCCCGCTGGTGTATGCGCCAGCTCTGGGCTACCCAACAATACCCCGATGCTAGTTGGGCCAAAAACCTCTCTCGCCGTGCAGCAGAGCCTCCTCGACAGCGACCTGGAGGGGTGCCCTCTTCTTTAGGTGCAGCGGCAGCACTGACTAAACCAGAGTCTGCGCCCCTGAGTTTGCGCAGTGGTGATGTCCAGAATATGGTGTTCGAAGCTGTGTTTGCTAAGCTGCAAACCGACTTGCAAAACACCACCGATGAGCCGTTAGAAATCGATATTTTGCGTCTCGATAAAAAACGAGAGCTGTTATTTATTATTCTGCGTCGATTTGAAGACTTACTCGATGATTTACGTCAGTCTGTTCCCCAGCCAGGACAGCTACGGGAAAAATCGCCACAAATCTTGCGTGATCTGTGGGTGGCCACTATAGAAGAATTTTTTGGTCGCTACTATACGGTTCCACTGAACGGTGTGGAACAGGAACTGGTGGCGGTTCTTTATAACGAAAAAGAAGTCGTCGAGCGAGAAATTCTCAAGCCCATTCCCCTAGTGCCTGAACTGCTCTCCCACTGGCTATTTCAAGATGCCATGGTGGTTGAAGGTACAAGTTACATCGCGACAGCTCCTGAAGCGTTGGCTCACAGTGAAAAACTATTGGAAAATCTGCTAATTCAGATGGGTAATGGGGTAATGCAGCCCCTGCTCAATCGCCTTGCCGATGTTGAGGTGATCAAAAAAGGTTTGTATAGTCGGCGGCTGATTTCCACCCGAGACATTGAGCGATTTCGTAATGATCTTTCCTGGCGCTATCGCTGGAATCGATTGGTCAATGACCCCACGGCCATGTTTGAAAGTCAGTATCGCTTATATACCTTAGGACCTCGCGGTATTTTGCTAACGCCCGTATATGCCCCCCGGCGTGCAGAACTCGATCGGTTGTCTGGGTTACCCTGGGCCATGACTCTGCTGTTGGAAACTCGTGATGCGTTGAGTCCACGGGTACGGGCATTGGTTGCACTGGTGGGCAGTAGTGTCGTGTATGTTCTGACTGAAGTGGTGGGGCGCGGCATTGGTTTGGTGGGGCGCGGCATTTTGCAGGGCATTGGTAGCGCTTGGCAAGATACTCGTCGGTCTAGTCAACGACAGGCTCCGCCCACCTTTAATGAGTGGGAATAGTTCTATTAATAGCAGAAAAGCCCTAGATACAGAGTGTCTAGGGCTTTAATAGGCTCTTGGGAGGAGATTAGATCTTGAGCCAACCAAACCAGGAAAGGATGACAGCAGCTAAGCCGCTGGTCAGCACAATAGCACCCGCAATCGTAATGGCTGCGCCCACCTTTTGGATTTTTTCGGATGGTAATCCATTGCCAACTAAACCTTCACCAGTAGCAGAGAAATCATTCCCCAGTGCTTGGAGTTTCTCTAGGTGGTCACTGCCATAGCGAGGCATGCGTTCGAAGGGAAGCTCGCCCATGGACTGCTGAGGTAAAATCCGTCGCTGCTGATAGGGGACGGTGTCTTCACCAAAGGTGTTGACATACTCATCACTGTTGAGCAAAGCATCTACAAAGCCTTGGATACCGTCAGTAGCCAGTACGATAGACCAGGCTAGCGTTTCACGCTGATCGTAGACCTTACGACCGAGGACGCGCTGCACACACATATCAACAAAGCGATAGTTGTTGCTGCATTCGTAGTTAAGACGTCGAAATGACTCAGATAGCAACAGGCCACGAATAAAGTCTCGAACAGAAATCTGATTGCTACGCAGCTGAGACTCAAGAAAGCGATCTCGATGGCAGGCTAACAGTTGCTGTTCGTTGTAAATGCGGCGATAGGCAGCAAAAATTAGCGTGTCAATTTCCTGGGCATCAGGCAGAAGTGCTGTGGAAAAAATGCGGGGTTGCTCATCACCAGGGATTTCAAAACCATTTACACGCTGGTTTTGACAACTGGTGGGATAGCTTAACAAAGGTAAAGTCATTAAATTTAAATCCTTTTGCGTATCAATAAACCTGACGCTAGGGAAAAACTGCAGGGCAATCACTCAAATGAACAATCGCCCAAAATGCAGTTATATAGGGAGTTCTCGTCCTCCGGTAGTCTCAGTCTAGGAATATGCTGGGAACCGCCTAAAAAAAATGTACGGAAACGCAATCAAACACAACAAAAGTCAATAATTGTCTCAGTAACCATTGATCAGACCCATGGTTGTCTTTAATGGCTATGGAGTTGCTGTAACCCTTTAGCGGATTGCTAATAGGTGAAAATACTCACTGAAATTCCATAGGGTTTTATCTTCGATACTCATTAGGAACGTAGGGATTAACCTTAGAAAAAGCAATACTCTGTTACTTGCAGTGTGTTTCGATAGGGTCATGCAATCCATGCTGGGAGATGATCCCAAGGTTTAGCAATGCCAGGCGTTAAAAAAAGCTGTTGGCGTAGAGTCTTGGCTGTCATCAACGTCGCCGCAATTTGCTCATCATTTTGCGTGACCATCGCAGCTGTAGATCTTCATGGTTGGCCCAGTCCTGGAGAATGCGAAAAAAGACTTGGCGATCGCTGGTTTGGAGCACTGCGGTTTGATCGGCGGTTTCAATGGCGTAGGGATAGCCCCCACCGACGATGACTTCTGCCCTAACCCAATTAAGAACTTGCTCGGTGATGCCTGCTTCATGGATCCATTTAGGCATTTCAACGCGAGCGGGATAGCCTTGGTTGGTTTTTAGATAGGTGAAAATCACCCGCTCTTTATGCTGTTTGTATTCGGTGAGAATGCCAGTGCGATCGCATTGAAAAACGGGCGTACAATCCCCCCATTGCATGTAGCGATTGAGCATCTGGGCATCGGTGACCTTAGGAATCATGGAAACACTAGAGGAATGGTGTTCCAAAAGTGTTGTTAAATCATGGGCAGAGCTGGTGTCCACATAGCCCACTAGCGGTACTCGATGGGTCTCACTCGCCTGTAGTAAGCGCACTAACGCTTCAACATAATCTTTGCGATCCTCATCTTCATAGGCATCGGCAAAGGTGGCCACCAGTGCCCCATCAAAAAACACCAGGCAATGTTCAGGATCTTTAACCGTCTCGATGTACTCCACCAAACGGCCCACTTCCATCTTGAAACGGTGCTTATTTACCAGACGGTCTAAGGGCTTTGAAGCATCTCCCAGCTCTAAATCCTTAGGAGTCATCACATCTAATTCGATGTCTTTGATATAGTCCGCTGTTGATGTGTGTGGATTTTCAAACCAGCCAATTTGTACCAGGGCAATGGGTGGGGATAGATCTTTGCTCGGAAAAATTTGTGAACCATCCACCGCAAATGTAGTGATGCCCTGTAGATGCTCATTCACCCATTGCAGGCTATGTTCTCGATTGCCCCACTCTAGTCCGCTATGGCAGATTCCGTGGGTGTTTAGATTCTCCAGAGGTCGGGCACCTATGTTGCCATGGCGGGCGCTAAGCCAACTCTTCAGTTCCTCATCAGTGGTTTGGCACAGTGTTTGCCACGCCAACTGGTACCGTTCCAGATTGGTTTGCTGTCCCCGAGTGAAACCTTCGAATTCTCTACGTTTATTTTGCAGAATCGTCTGAAGCTGGGACGGTTTGATAGCCATGGACAACGCAGGTAGGGCATTTGTACTGCTATTTTGCCATGGGTCTGAGAATCAAGTAGACATGTCCCATGCTCTAAAGGATTTCTCTATCTTCTTGACTGTAGCTTGCGGTAAACGTCCTTGATATCTACGTTGTGGTGAGCGATCGCAACTAGGGTGTGATACAGCAAATCGGCCACTTCTCCAGCAATTTCATCCGGTTCGTCATCCTTGCAGGCCATCACCACTTCAGCGGCTTCTTCGCCAATTTTTTTAAGGATCTTGTTATCGCCACCGGCAAAGAGCGTATTGGTGTAAGAGTCTGGTTTGGGGTTGGCTTTGCGATCGCAGATGACCCCATACACTTGCGATAACGTATCTGCTGCTGGGGGGGTAATTCCTCCATCTACCTGATGGAAACAGCTGCGTTTCCCAGTATGGCAAGCGATATCGCCCACCTGTTCGATGGTGAGCAGTAGGGCATCACTGTCGCAGTCGTAGCGGATGGCTTTGAGCTTTTGCAAATGGCCGGATGTAGCTCCCTTATGCCACAGTTCCTGACGGGAACGACTCCAGTACCATACGTCTCCAGTTTCTAGCGTTTTTGTTAACGACTCCTGGTTCATCCAGGCCATCATCAGCACTGTGCCGTCGAGGTAATCTTGTGCGATCGCAGGTACCAAACCTTGATCGTTGTATCGAATCTTGTCAGTGGGGATAGCGCCTACGAAGGAAAGCGGAGTACTCATTGCTGGGTCGGTTTAGTATCGGTGCCATTGTCGCAGTTTGCGGGCTTTACCCGCATTGCTACATTCCTTAACATATTGCAATCGTTACTCTCACAAACGATAGGATTGAGAATACTGCAATCTTCAGCAAGCATTCACAACGGCAGCCATTGCGGGCTGTCATCCATCCCTTAGGTAAACGAATTTAAACGATAAGGAGAGCCCGTTGGTTACTACCACATCTTTAAAAACGACAAAATCAGATGAGATTTTTTCGGCTGCCCAAAGCTTGATGCCCGGAGGCGTTAGCTCTCCTGTACGCGCATTCAAGTCTGTTGGCGGTCAGCCCATTGTTTTTGACCATGTCAAAGGCTCTCACATTTGGGACGTTGACGGTAACGAATACATTGATTATGTCGGCACTTGGGGACCTGCTATTTGCGGCCATGCTAATGACGAAGTAAACGCGGCCCTGACAGAAGCTTTGCAAAAAGGGACTAGCTTTGGCGCTCCCTGCTATCTCGAAAACGTTCTGGCCGAGATGGTAATCAAGGCCGTACCCAGCATCGAAATGGTACGCTTCGTCAACTCCGGTACTGAAGCCTGCATGGCGGTACTGCGTCTGATGCGCGCTTTTACCGGACGGGACAAGGTAATCAAGTTCGAAGGCTGCTACCACGGTCATGCTGACATGTTCCTGGTTAAAGCCGGTTCTGGTGTGGCCACTCTAGGTTTGCCCGACTCTCCCGGTGTTCCCAAAAGTACGACCGCTGCTACACTAACGGCTCCTTATAACGATCTAGAAGCTGTTAAAGCACTGTTTGCCCAGCATCCTGGCGAAATTTCCGGTGTGATTCTAGAGCCCATTGTCGGCAACTCTGGTTTTGTTACTCCCGATGCTGGTTTCTTAGAAGGTTTACGGGAAATCACCCAAGAAAACGATGCCCTGCTTGTCTTTGACGAAGTGATGACCGGCTTCCGCATTGCCTACGGCGGTGTGCAAGAAAAGCTGGGTGTGACGCCTGACCTCACCACCCTGGGCAAAATCATCGGCGGTGGCTTACCTGTAGGAGCCTACGGTGGTCGTCGCGAGATTCTAGAAATGGTTGCGCCTGCAGGTCCTGTGTATCAGGCTGGTACTCTATCTGGTAATCCCCTCGCCATGACGGCAGGTATCAAAACTCTGGAGATTCTGAGTCGTCCCGGTACTTATGAGCAGCTAGAAGCAACCACCAATAAGCTGATCAACGGTCTGCTTGAAATTGCTCGTCAAAATGGTCATGCCGTTTGCGGTGGCAATATTAGCGGCATGTTTGGCATGTTCTTCACCGAAGGTCCGGTGCATAACTATGACGATGCTAAGCAGTCTGATTTGCAGAAGTTTAGCCGTTTCCACCGGGGCATGTTAGAGCAGGGCGTATATCTAGCACCTTCTCAGTTTGAGGCAGGCTTTACGTCTCTGGCCCACACCGATGATGACATTGCCAATACGTTGGCTGCCGCTCGTACTGTACTGTCCTCAATCTAGAAATATGGGCTGTCGAGAGCAGCCTTTCTAGAATTACCGTTACTGATTTCCGGCCTACTGGTTGCGAAATCAGTAACGCTCATATTTGCTATAGATATCATCTTGGGTAATAGCCGATATCGGCTATTACCCAAGTTTTGAACCACGTTCAAATTGAAACCTGTAGTTTCTTCTACGGTAAAGC
The DNA here is from genome assembly GCA_039024555.1 of Cyanobacteria bacterium P01_D01_bin.156. Taxonomy (GTDB): domain Bacteria; phylum Cyanobacteriota; class Cyanobacteriia; order Phormidesmidales; family Phormidesmidaceae; genus Leptothoe. Next base: position 185,448 of record JBCCQQ010000002.1, on the reverse strand, counting down.
GACTTTTCTGGACGTGGACAAGGTTTACTAAATCTACGCGTGCGGCTGTTCCCGATTTCAATTCATGGATGATATTGATGCTCTTAATATTTTAGAAGCTGAGGTGGGGTTAGATGCCCCTATCGATCCTTTGGATGACATTCCCCTAAAGGATGAGTCCCCTCGCTACAATCCCGACCAAATGCTACCCCTGTTGCATTCAGAGATTTTGCAGCAGCGTATGCTGGCGGCCCGAGCATTTTATAAAATTCAAGAACCTCGTGCGATTCCCCGACTCATTGAACTGCTTAAGGATGACAGTCCGTTGGTGCGGGTAAATGCAGCCTATGCCCTAGGAAGGAACCCTAGCGAGACAGCGGTTGATGCTTTAATCAATCAGCTCACCCACGATTCCCATGGTTATGTACGTAAGGCTGTGGTGTGGGCCTTGGGCAATTGCCAAAATGAAAAGGCAGTGGCTCCTTTAGTGGACGCCATTGAGACTGATATGTCTGTAGTGCGGCTTTGGGCGGCGAGTGCCCTGGGCCAAATGGGCAAAATTAGCTTCGAAGCTGCACTCAAAGCGATTCCGGCCTTAGTAAAAACCATGCGCAATGACTCCATTTCCATTGTGCGGAGCAACTGCGCCTGGTCCATTGGGGAACTGTGTACCGATATTACCTACAACGTGGTCTATGCCACCGCCATTGATGCCCTGATTGAAACCTTTATCGATGATGAGGATCTAGGCGTGAGGGATGATGCTCGCGCCGCGATCTTGAATTTGGGAGATGCCAGAGGCTTACAAGTAATTGAAGAAATTGAGCAAGAGGATTTTTAAATCCTGGTTACTGAATTTGTAGTACTACCCCATACCTCAGAAGACTTAAGTCATCGTAATATCAAGCTAAGAAATTGACAGGGCTGTCAGATATGCTTTGCTAAAATAACTCAGAAATTTTGGTGAGACGTTTGCAAGCGCTGTAAACTTATCAGCTAGCCCTAGACAATGGTAGGAGTTTCAATGCTAAGTTCCTTTCAGGTGAGAAACTTCAGGCTTTTTCAAGACATTAAAGTTAAAAAATTAAGTCGAGTAAACCTAATTGTTGGTAAAAATAACGCTGGAAAAAGTACTTTTCTTGAAGCATTAGAACTTTACTCTAGCAACGCTTCTACGGGTGTACTCATTGATCTAGTGGATTCTAGGCAAGAAAATTGGTTTAGTGAGTTACAATCTCAGCCTCAAGGTTCCTTTGAAAATCCTGTCAGGCATCTTTTCTTCGGCCATAGACTGCCTGAAATTAGTGAAAGAGGCATTCTTCTTGGAGAAGCTAATTCTAACTCAGAGATTCATATTGGTGTAGCACCTTATCACCGTAAGTATGATGATGCAGGCATGGTCAGAATCACTCGGTTTGATGAATTTCTGATTGATGAAGATGTTTCTGATATTGATTTTTTTCTAGTTTTGGAAGAAGGGGGCAAATCAAGAAGGCTTTTTAGGTTAGACAGAGATATCAGAGATATACAAGTACGAAGACGTAAGAGGTTATACAGCCTTCAAGAACCTAAGTTTAGGTATAGGTGTCAAACTGTTTCAACAGACAATATGCCTAATCAAAAATTAGCAGAACTTTGGGATTTGACTAGCTTAACAGACTTAGAGTCAGAGGTCATATCAGCACTTAGGCTCATTGATAGTAGAGTTTCAAAAATTGCCTTTGTAGAAGACAGTCAACGACGTTCATCTGATAATCGAATTCCTCTCGTAAAAGTTAAGGGTGTTGATGAGCCATTGCCTTTGAAGAGTATGGGTGATGGTATGACTCGCTTGTTCCATATAGTAGTGGCCCTGGTGAATGCTCAGGACGGCTTACTTCTCATCGATGAATTTGAAAATGGCTTGCACTGGAGCGTACAGCCCAAGGTTTGGAATATTGTTTTTCAGTTAGCAGAAAGGCTCAATGTTCAGGTGTTTGCAACAACTCACAGTCGAGACTGCGTAGCTGGATTTGATAGTGCTTGGAATAAGTATCCTAATCAGGGCGCGTTCTTCAGACTTGATGCAAAAGATGGCCACATCAAAGTAACGGAGTATACATCTGAAACTCTGACCGATGCGATTGAGATGGATGTTGAAGTCAGATAGCCAGTATGAACAATATTTGTAAACAAGATACCGATAAAGTTCTACTGGTTGAAGGAGATAACGACTGCCATGTGGTGATGGCTCTTTGCCAGGCTCATACTGTTCCTGAAACGTTTGGGATCTACCAATGTGGTTCTGATGATCAGGTACTGAGTCGCTTGAATGCCTTGATTATCAGTCCTGATCCTCCAGACGTAATAGGTGTCATGCTTGATGCCGATAGTCCTTCGTTATCAGGTCGGTGGAAGAGTGTGCAGCAGAAATTAAGGCATTACAGCTATGAAATTCCAGATACTCCTACTCCCAATGGTACCTTTGTGGAAAGTGAGTCGGAAGAGCCTAAATTAGGCTTTTGGCTGATGCCAAATAATCAAGACTCTGGAATGCTCGATGATTTTTGTATGGAGCTAGCGGAGGAATCTTCATTACAGTGTGCTCAGAAATGTGTAGAACAAGCTCAGACACAAGGTTTAACAACCTTTAAATCAGTTCATCGAAGTAAAGCAATTATTCATACCTATCTAGCTTGGCATGATGAGCCAGGAACACCACTGGGAAGAGCGATTACGAAACAAGCACTGCGTCCCAATACAGAAATTGCCATCAGGTTTACCGACTGGCTGAAAGCTCTGTTTGTGTAGTGGTTTAAAGGTCAGTCTCCAACGGCCCAACGCACATAGGGATACTGGCCGACAATTTCCTGGTGCGTAATGTTCGCGTAATACCAGTCTCGTTCGTGGGGTTCTGGGGCAATGGGGCTGATGTCTAGCCGAAAATAAACATGGCCCTGGCTAAACCAAATGTCGTATAGCTTCCGGTAGTACTGGGCAATTTCATCAAAGTTTGCGTCATTGCCCAGGTAGGCAACGCAGCTGTAGAACTCTGGTTTGAGCGGCGAGCGAAAGGTGACGGAATATTCCTGGCTATCGATAAATTCGGTGTTTCCCTGGGCGATCGCAACCACATTCAGCATCAAACCACTGTGGTCGCCCGCTTCGTAGCTAACCGCAGATTCCTGCCACAGCTCTACCGTGCTAGGGCAGCTGCCTGATGTTGCTTCCACCGGCAGTATTATATTGTCCATCCGCTCGAAGGTATCTCGGCTAGAAAGAGAAAGGCCGTTGGCGCTGGCGGCTGGAACCATGAGAAAGGCGGCGCTGGTGGCAAAGGAAAGAACTGAGAGGGTGCGTAGCATAGGGTGGTTTTTTAAGGAATGCTTAGGAGACTTCAGTGGCTGAGAATGAGGTTTCGTAGGGTGTGGGCTGTATTTTTGGGGATACCGAGGTCGTCAGGTCTATGAGTGTAGACATCATTAAAGGAAGTCTGTTGCTATTGCTGCTGCATGCGATCGCAGCCATAATCATCTTCGTCATTGGCTTGGTCGCACTCATTTTTCCAGGCTACGTATTCATTCAGGTCTGGTACTTAGGGGCAAAGGGTTTGCTGTTTTGGCAACTGCTCTATGTAATCCCGCTTGTTCGCTGGCTCAATCATCGACATGAATCCAGCCTGGTACAAGGTGTTGTTCTGTGCGCTGGGGTCACAGCCCTAATTAACATCATTGTTTGGCTAAGGACCTGAATACGTTTTACTGAAGTTACTGAAGCATTAGCTAGAGATCAGCGCTTCGAAAAATAGCCACATAACACCCTAATGCCGACCGATCGTCTAGAGCTAATTACTTGAAGTGCGAGGCTATCTGTTGTGGGTGAAGTGTGCGATCGCAACCTTCATAAACCCCTTCATCCCTACCCATGTTCAGATAAACAGCATTCGCCTTTGGCGACAGCGGCCCTGTGTGGGATGATTTGGGCTATCGCTTCAGAATTCCCCCCATTCCATGCTTCTTATTGACTGGCTAATCGTACTGGCTTACCTCATCTTTACGATGGCTCTCGGTGTTTACCTATCGCGCAAAGCCTCGGGTAGCCTAGTGGATTTCTTTGTCTCTGGGCGCTCCTTACCCTGGTGGTTAGCCGGAACGAGTATGGCCGCAACCACCTTTTCCATTGATACGCCTCTGTATGTGGCGGGTGTAGTCGGCTCTCGTGGCATTGCCGGTAACTGGGAATGGTGGAGCTTTGGCATTGCCCACGTGGTGATGATCTATGTCTTTGCCCGATTGTGGCGACGCTCGGAAGTGGTGACCGATGCGGAGCTAACGGAAATTCGCTATGGCGGTCAAACGGCGGCGGTTTTGCGTGGAGTCAAAGCATTTCTGTTTGCAGTTCCCATTAACTGCATCGGCATCGGCTATGCCATGTTGGCCATGGTCAAAGTGGTGGATGCGTTGGAACTGTGGCAAAGCGTCGGCATTCAACCCAATGACAGCCTGAAGCTATGGAGCGTGATTGTAGTCAGTATTTTGGTGCTGTTCTACGCTGGATTTTCAGGCCTGTGGGGCGTGGTGGCCACGGACTTTTTCCAGTTCTTCCTGGCGTTAATTGGGGCGATTATTGTGGCGGTTGCCTCGGTTGCCTCCGTCGGCGGTATGCAAAACCTGATTAACCAGGCCCAAGCAAACACCGACTTCGACATCCTTAGCATTGTCCCTATTGCCTTTGATGGTGGCATTGGCTGGAGTACGGCAGCCGGCATCCCCGCTAGTGCCTTTATGGCCTATGTGTTTTTGCAATGGTGGGCCTTTCGCCGCAGTGACGGGGGTGGTGAATTTATCCAGCGGTTGGTGGCGGCCAAGGATGAAAACGAAGCAGAGAAGGCCGCCTGGTTTTTTAACATTTTGCACTATGTGATTCGCACCTGGCCCTGGATTGTTGTGGCGTTGGCGGCGGTGGCCATTTACCCAGATTTAGCCGATCGAGAATTGGGTTATCCCAAGCTGATGCTCGACTTTTTGCCCCCGGTAGTGCTGGGACTGGTGGTCGCCTCCCTAATCGCCGCCTTTATGAGCACGGTATCCACCCTGATTAACTGGGGTGCATCCTATTTAACGAACGATCTTTATGGTCGATTTATCAATCCCAACGCTACCCAGGCTGAACTGGTCAATGTGGGACGAATTACATCGGTTTTAGTAACCATTCTAGGCGCTATAGCGGCCTTCTTTGCTTCCGATGTGGCAACGGTATTTCGTTTGGTAATTGCCATTGGAACAGGTCCCGGACTGGTGCTCATTTTGCGCTGGTTCTGGTGGCGCATTAATGCCGCAGCTGAACTCAGTTCCATGGTGACTGGCTTTGTGATTGGTTTACTGACCAGCGTAGTCAAAGTAATTCAAATTTCTGACTTTGGACTACGGTTATTGGTCACAGCGGGCATCACAACCGTTGTGTGGCTAGTGGTCATGCTGCTCACACCGCCCGAATCCGATGAAACCTTGGATAACTTCTATCGGCGCGTCCGTCCCGGCGGTCCCGGCTGGCGCAAACAGCGACAACGCACTGGGGTGCGCCCCTGGCAAAATCTTGGTTTGGAAATCAAACGAGTTGTCGCATCATTGTTGCTGTTATTTGGAGCCATGTTTGCGGTGGGTGGCTTCTTGTTATTACGGTCCCTGCTCGGCTGGTGTTCGCTCATTATTGCGGTTGGTGGTTGGTGGTGGTTACGAAAGCTGAATCTGCAACCTATTGCACCAGTGCCTCGTCCTGGATTGGATGACGATGATTTGTGGTCTTAGATGAGTGCTGATTTGTCTGTATATGGCTGACTAAGAAACGTTACGATACTTAATAGCCAGCCTTACTCCATAACACCTAGCTAGTTTTAGATTTTTGTCATGTCCATCATTCGTTCCTACGTTGTTCCTTTTTTAATTTTGCTGGTATTTCTATTTGCCATGCTGGCTGTTAGTGCTCGTATTTGGCTACCCAGCGATATGCTAGCTCCGGCTCCGATCGATGGTGAGGAGTTGGCGATGGTGGGGAAGTTGTTGCTTAATAGCTTTGGTGTCTGATTGGCCTGAGGGATATCAGTTGGTGGAAGGCTCTAGCCTGGATCGGTCACGGTTGTTGGCGACTATGGCCAGTGCTTACCGGGAATTGGGAGCGACTCAGCTAGGGCATTTGACTAAAACTGTAGAACTTTACCTTGAAGGACCATCAATGCTGTGGTGGTTAGCAAAAGCAAATAGCTCGCGTATGGGTTTTACTGCTGACCAGGCGAATGACATTGGTTGTCTTTGGTTAGGACAATCAATCAATCAATTGACTGGCACACTCCAGGCTTATATTTATTTGGTCTATGTTGACCCTGCCTATCGTCGACAAGGATTAGGGCGCAAACTAATGAATCACGCTAAAAGCTGGGCACTGATGCAAGGCTATGAGGAGTTGAGTTTGCAAGTTTTTACCAGTAACTTACCAGCTTTGAAACTTTATAAAGGTCAAGGCTATCAATCGGCAGCGATTTGGATGACATTAAATTTAGAGAGGTGATTAATCTAGCAAGCTTCAATCTAATTCGACGTATCTTTATCATTTACTTCGAATGTAATTTCCCCAGTTTCTTCATCCATAGGAATATCAACACGAATACTTAGTTGAATTACTCCAACATTGATAGTGCCTGTCAAAGCAGTCATTTTTGCAGGAATTTTTCTTGCATAAATTTGTTCAACAGCAATCTGGAAAGCATTCATTGTTTGATCAATGGAACTTCGCAATGCTTGCTCTGTCGCAGTAGATGCAGTTTCCTGAGCTGCTTTGACGGCTTGTCCTGTAACTTGACTACCAACCTTATGCAACTCCGAGAAGTTTACACCTGGTAGTTTCCATCGATTTGGTTTTACAGCAGATTGCTTCTTTCCTTCTTCAGCAATATGTTTAGGGATCGGATGCATTGGTTGACTAGAATCGCTAGAAGTTATCGGTGGTGCTTCTAGAGGTTCAAAATCTGCGAGTTGTTCAGCAGAAGTATAAAGCTCGAATTCTTCGATCCAAAGCGCTTGAGAATTGTGAGGAACAAAGCAAGCTACCTTACAGCTGTTAATTTCTGAGAAGTTCGTTTGTAACAGTAGATTTCTTAACTGATTGCATATTGAGCTTTGCTCAAGATCATCTGGAGCTTTCAGTTTGACTAACAAAGTGGAATTATCTAGAGCTGCTTGTACTTGCAAGCCTCCTATTTGAAGAGACGTGGAAATTTCAGCTGCAATAGCGGTAGCTGGCATTTGTTGAGATGGCCTATCTGATTCATTTCTCATAAAGGTCAAATGCCTATTTCTCAGACTATTGTCAGTATTTTCAAGCCCGCTTTAGATAATCAGGTTATTCCTAGGATGGAAAACTGGCTATGACCTTTACGAATTAAAGTTTAGCGATAGTTCTGAAATTGCAGTGCAACGGGCCAATCTTCTTCTTTGATTAGTTGAATTGCCGCTTGCAAGTCATCTTTTGACTTTGCAGAAATCCGTACTGCTTCCCCTTGAATCGAGGCTTGCACCTTTTTCAGGTTGTCGCGAATCATTTTAGAGATCTTCTTGGCAATCTCTTGGCTCAGGCCTTTTTTTAGTTCAACTTCCTGCCGCACTCGATTACCACTGGCCGCGTCAATGTTGCCGAATTCAAAAATTTTCATCGACAAGTTGCGTTTAGCCGCCTTGGTTTGAATTAAGTCATGGACCGATTGCAGCGTCATTTCACTGGCTGTTTCAATTGAGATGTTGGTCTCTCCTAAGTTCAGCGTTGTTTTAGTGTCTTTTAGGTCATAGCGACTTTTAAGTTCGCGCCGCACTTGGTCTAGGGCATTGACTAGCTCTTGACGGTCAAAGTCACTTACAACATCAAAGGAGTAGGAGGAAGCCATGGTGAAAATCGTGAATGAATGATGGTCGCTATTGTAACCAAATGCTTTTGCAGCTCATCAGGTACAGGCTAAAAATGCTGAGGCTGCCAATGCCAAACATCAGCGATCGCAACGGTGCCACATTCAAAATGTAAAACCCCGAAAACAGCAACCTAGCAACAAGATATGCAACTACTGCCAATAGCGCATTGGTACTGTCCTGGCCTGTAACATATGCAATGACTGCCGCTGGAGCATACAAGATAAACGACTCGATCGAGTTTTGATGTGCCCAATTCGCCCGCTTGGCATAGTCCGGTAGTTTATCCGTATAGAAGCGCGGTCGAGAAAAGACCTCCATCGCATCATCCATAGACTGAGCTAGTTTTACACGCTCTGCGGCCACAAGCATGTAGGGCACGTAAATCAAAAATGCTGCAACTGGCAGGCTATACAAAAAAATATTAGGGGCGGATAGTAAGCTCACAGCTGAATCTGGCTAGTTAACAACAATCAATCAGACGCCACATTACACTCAAGTGTCCCTCAAAAAAGGAGCCAACTCTGTTGTGCTGACATCATTTTGCTCCTCAGCAGAAGCTTGAACGAATTCTGCTAATCGAAGTAAAACAGAGTTACAATCTTGCGCTGCTCTTCTGCATCCTTACAGGTTTTCAGCAGTGTATGGCTGTCGTGGAATGCAAAACAGATTAACTGTTGGCAGCGTGAAATAATCTCTTGGTTGCAGATAGCGCTAGCCTCCGCCAAACTGAGGCGATCGTTGGCGGAATTTTCTACCAAATGAATGACTGAATCTAGTTGCTCACGGGATTCTTTTGGCTGACGGTCAAGACTCTGGGGCAAAATGACCGTCAATAAATTCGGATCCGCTTTCATCGCCCCACGAATCGCTGCAGAATTTGTCCCTGTTGCTCCAGAGGTAAGCAGACGATTCCCCCCAAGCACTAGCGCATAGCTCATCAATTCAATTAGCCGTAGATGGGTAATTGGAACATGTCTGGAACCCAAGATAGCAATGCGTTTAAAGCCCGATTGCTGAATGGCAGCAAGCTCTTGCAAAAAATCATCTACCTTAAGGGATTCAATAGGGGTATCAAGGGACTGACTCAAGGGCTTTACATATTTTTAATGAAGGGACTGGCCAATTCTACCAAACCCTTGGCGCTACGCTTCTACTTTGCGTGAATCGGCAAGACATGTAATTGAGAATCGAAATCCGATAGCAAAGCTCACTGAAGATATGCCATGGTAAGGCCTCACTAGCACCTCTACAGTGCACTAGTTTTGTCTGAAATAATTTAGTACGTAACTTCTAAGCTGTCACCGCAGGGGAAGATAGCTGCAGTTCTTCCATCAGGCGAGAAACATCAAAGTGATTCTCCATTAAGAGTTGAATACACTGGACCTTAATCGGCTCTTGTAGACGGACCTGCTGAAAAGACCGTTCAATAATTTCAACGGTGGTTAAGGTGTCTAAATCAACGGATAAGATCGGCACTTCTAAGTCCTGAGCGCGATTGATGATATCAGCACGTGGAGCAATGTGGCCGGTAAGTACCAAACACTGGGTGGATGTTTCTAGGGCTGCCAGCTGAATGTCAGCCCGGTCACCGCCTGTAATCACAGCCATGTTGTCTGCTTTACGAAAGTACTTAAGGGCTGAGTTAACATTCATCGCACCAATACTTAGGCTCTGTACCATCAGGTCCATTCGCTCTTCGCAACAAATGACCTCGGCTTTTAGCTGATGCACCAATTCCCCAACGCTCACACTGCGCATTAGAGGGGTGCTGGGTAAAATTCCTAGAACCGGTACACCATGACGTTCGAGACAGGTTTTAACATAGGTCTCTACCGCCTGCAGCTGATCTTCTGGCACATCATTGATAAGCACACCCATTAACCGATTTCCTAGCTTTTGTTTAGCCGCTAGAAGGCCGTCGACAATCAGGACTGAGTGAAATCTTGCCACCAGCATTACCTGAGCTTCAGTGGCTTGCGCAAGCTGTAGCAGCGATAGGCCAAATAACGTGCCTTCTTCCAAGGTGCCTGGACCTTCAATTAGCAGCAGGTCTTCACCTTGGCCCTTTAGATAGGTGGCCATTTTCTGAGGTTCGAAAGCAGATGTTTCTTCCTTTAACTGTTGCTCGATGGTCTGAGCATCTAGAGACAGTAAGGTTGGGCGTAATCTTGACGTAGATAAATCTAATATTTTTGAGATGAAATGGACGTCTTCATCTAGACCTGCCTGCTCACTAGGGCATGTGCCAACTGGTTTAGCGTAGGCGACATCAATTCCGCGATCCTGAAGCTGTAATGCCAGTCCTACTATGGTGGCTGACTTGCCGCTGTAGGGCTCTGTTGAGCCAATCAGCAGATGCTTGGATGGATGTGGCACACTATCACTCCTAACTACCAATAGGGCTAATCCTCATTGTGCCATGGAGAGTAATGCGCAACTGGGGAAAAGCTTAACTTTTGACGAAGTGTTGTGTGATGAATTGAAATAGCTGACTGACTGAATCTATGGCAGTTGCTATTCATCCATTCTCAAGAGTTTGCGGTAAAAGGATTTGGAAAAATCGGGTGAGCGCTTTAGCCGGATAGCGGTAACCACATCGATTAAGAAATCAACAAATTCAAACGTAGCCATGGTGATTTCGTAGGTTAGCTCAGCATCACCAGCAAACTGCATCCGACAGCGAGTGAGGTCAGCGGGCAGCATGGATACATTCCATGTGGCTAAGAAGGCGATGCTTTCTCCTCCCTCGATGCGACGTTCTCCCTCCAGATTCCCTTTTTTGTAGAGTCCAATGGCGTAGGGAAGCGCTTTTCGTTTATTGCCTTGGTAGTAGGGCATATAAACGCCGACATCTTGTTTGGGAGCGGGCTGAATGTCTGCAATAGGCATAGTGTTGAGCAGTGGGGTCTGAGCTTGACGTATGGACGTGGGGCTAGCAGAGGCGGTTATGGTTTCAGTGGCTCATCTGCGAGACCTAAATTCAGTCTACCCACAGAAGACTTGTCCCCGTTCAATGTCTAGCTGGTGGATTGTTTCAATGGTTGGGGGGTGGATTACTGCGAAGGTCTGTTGAAAAGCAATACTATGTAACAGATTTCAATAAGATATTAATAACCTGTAACCCTATTTCTCATCGTACCTATGGCGACTGAAATGATATCAGATGTTTCCCTAGACGATCTTTCGGAGGGACGTCGCCTGAAGGCGTTGGCTACTTTGCTGCTGCTGTGGTCTGTGACGGCCATGCTGCATTGGGCAGCATGGGGGCAGTTGCTGGTGTGGGCTGTCACTGTTTTAGTGGCGATTTATGTGGTGCGGATTGCCACTGGCACTGCGATGTATGCACTAAGTCCCAACAGTGCGACTATTCCAACGGTGTTGTCGGCAGAGGAGTGTCCAAGGGTTTCATTGTTAGTGGCGGCCAAAAATGAGGCGGCGGTCATTTCAAATTTAGTTACGTCTCTATGTCATCTGGACTACCCTGAGGAACGCTATGAGCTTTGGGTGATTAACGATAACAGTGATGATGGTACAGGCAAGATTTTAGATGGTCTAGCGCGAGTGCATGCCAATTTGAAAGTACTTCACCGGGGTCCAGATGCTACTGGAGGTAAGTCAGGAGCGCTGAATTTGGCATGGCCACGGACTACGGGAGAAATTTTGGCTGTGTTTGATGCCGATGCTCAAGTGCCTGCCGATTTGTTACGCCGTGTGATGCCACTGTTTACAAACGAGCGTACTGGAGCGATCCAGGTGCGTAAGGATATTGTGAATAGCGACACGAATTTTTGGACTCGAGGGCAGTCTGCTGAGATGGCGTTAGATCGCTATTACCAGGAACAACGGGCTGCACGATGTGGTATCGGCGAGCTCCGGGGGAATGGGCAGTTTGTGCGTCAGACGGCCATCGCCCAATGCGGTGGTTGGAATGAAATGACGATTACTGATGACTTAGATCTAACGGTACAGCTGCATTTGCATCAGTGGAATATTGGATTTTTGTCGATGCCAGCGGTGGGGGAAGAGGGCGTAACCAGTGGTCTAGCGCTTTGGCATCAGCGGAATCGTTGGGCTGAAGGGGGATACCAGCGTTACCTAGATTATTGGCGTCTGTTGCTGCGTAATCAGTTGGGTTGGAATAAATCGATTGATATGCTGGCCTATTGGATATTGCAATACATGTTGCCAATTGTGGCCCTGCCCGATTTGCTTCTGGCGATCGCACTCCGTCAGCCTCCTGTATTTGCTCCACTGACGACCTTTGCAGTGGCGATGTCCTACTGGGGGATGACCATGGGAATTCAGCGCACTCAGAAAGTATCCCTACTGTTGGCGATGGTCAAAGCGGTGCAAGGGACTTTGTACATGACCCACTGGATTTTGGTGATGGCCTTTGCGACAACTCGCATGGCGGTGCGGCCTAAGCGGCTGAAATGGGTCAAGACAATGCATGGAGAAGAAGCTGCCAGTGCTTAGTGGGACTTTAGAGCTTGAACTTCGGACCCTGGGTTGATTTTCCGATATCTGACGTCCTAACTCCGAATTTATCCATAACCGAAGCTTCCTGGCTTTTGTCATATTTGATAGTTGGAATCTAAAGAAAACGTTGCAATGTAAAGGCTGCAACGTTTTTTCACGTTTGTTGGGGCATATATCCGTTAGGTTTGGGATAAATCCACCAAAGCTTTGCGTTTATCTATGAACTCCTTTCCTTTGTCATTTCCAAAGCTGTCCCCTCGTCAATTTGCTTGGGATAGTGCTGTGCTCTTTGTCGCTATCTTTTGGCTTGGAGGTAGCCTGTTCCTCGATCTATTAGTGATGCCCATGCTTTACATGGGAGGCATGATGACGACTCCTGGATTTGCCAGTGCTGGCTACAGCCTATTCGAGGTATTCAATCATGTGGAAATGCTGTTGGCAGGTCTTATGTTGACCGGAGTGCTGGCAATGCGTCAGGCGCATGCTGACGATGCTGTTGAAATTAGCGGTAGTCGTAGCCGTTGGTCACTCCTATTGGCAGTTGGGTTAGTTGCGATCGCGCTGCTCTATGCTTACGTGATCACGCCTGTCATGGGTGCCATGGGTCTTGTGCTTGAATTGCCTGGCACAGTGACAACTGTGCCCGATGCCATGGACTGGATGCATGGTTTGTATTGGACCGTAGAAGTGACAAAACTCTCTTTACTCGGATGTTTGTTACGTCTTTGTTACAACGATATTGCAGCCCAGTTTACTCAGTAGCGTGCGCTGGAGAAGGATGCTTTAGATAAGCGCCCTAATGATGTAATCATCAGTTCACTAAGGTCTCAATCTAATCATTCACTGCTGTATCAGGCCAAAGTAAGCGGATTGCCATCAGTGCGAAGCCAATAGCGGCTGTTCCTTTAACGACTTGGGTGGGTAGAAGTTGTGCTGTGCCTTCTCCCACCAGTACTCCCAAGAAACTTGCGAGTACTAGGGCGCTAGCCGTGCCTATAAAGACCGCCTTAGGGGAAGTAGAGCTACCACTAAGGGCAATAGCCGCCAGCTGGCTCTTATCCCCCAATTCTGAAAGAAAGACGGTTATAAAGCTGACTCCAATTAAGTTCCAGTCAAATGGCATGGTTACGGTATCTCCTTAAGAACTATTTGGATGGCCTAAGAACCAATTACGTCAGCAACTAGGCTGACGGAAATAATCAGCAATAAAATGCCAGCAAGGGTGTCCAATGCTTCAGGAGAAATACGTCGGGCTAACCATTGGCCCAGGAGTACCCCGACTAAGCTTGTCGAAATGAGTGCCAGAGCTGCACCAACGAAGACCATGATGGGTTTGTGGGATTCTGCACTAATGAGCAGTGTAGCTACTTGGGTCTTATCTCCCAGCTCGGCTAAAAAAATAGTGATAAAGGTCGACAAAAAGACACCCCAAAATGTGGAGCTTGGCGAGTGAACCCCTGGTTGGGATGCAACATTGCCATCTGTAGTCGGTCCCGTGGGAGAAGGAGATGTCACAGGCAAAATTTCATATTTCTTTCATTATCTTCTAGAAGAATGGCAAGAGCAAGCTCTAGGGTAGTTTGAAATGGGGAGTGCCTACTGCTTAGGACGGCGAACTTTTGATGAAAAGCAGCTTACTCTTCTAGGCCAACTGCGTTTCTAAATCTCTCCAACTCTTCGCTTTTAGGACCATAGACGCCGCTAATCTGTTCATGGCAGCAGTCGATGGCAAAGTCATTGAGGTCTTCCATCGGAATGTTAAACATTTCCTCAAATGTATCGGGTTGCACACGACAAAAGCTGGGGCGCTGGTCATAGACCCTGCATAGCCGTTGGTCATGATCGTAGTTGATGCACCAACCGTCTGGCCCCACCATTCCCATGTAAGTTGCCAACTGCTCAGGAGTAAGATAGCTGGCTAATTCAGGCCGGTCTGCTGGGGTCAGGTTGCAGCAAGCACCACAGTTTTTTACGCACTGCCAAGTGGCCATGGAGGCTGTCCTTCGTCTAGATAATCCTTTCTCAGGATACGAGTCTATGGGGGCTGGTGGGAATGAGAAAAAGGACACTGATATGAAGAAAAATCTTGGAATTTTGTAAACTTCTTTAAACTTGGTGGGAGCGAACCAGGTAAAATAACCGTGCGCTTGGGCGCAGAAGTTACGGTTATCTGGTCATCGGAGGTTCAATGGCTGTTCTAGGTATCTTGGGTCTAGATTTTTTGAGCAATATTAATTTCTTGGTGATTGCTCAGCTGACGGTGTTGGCGATGGTGGTCATTTCAGGTCCAGCTATTGTGTTTTTGCTGGTGGCGCGGGGCGGCGATCTTTAATTCCAGACTCCCGGTTTTTAGGTGTGTTCAAACTTTGAATAACTTGAACCTTTTTCAAAAGCCGGGAGTCTAGGTATGGCCTAAGTTACTAATGGCCCGAATCCTTTAAAGACTGGGACTTCAGAGTTTAATCTCTTTGGCGCAGGATAAATTCTGCGATCGCAAGATCCACGGGTGTAGTCACCTTAAGGTTGGTTTCTTCACCTTCCACAATTTGTACATCAAAGCCGCATTTCTCAAATAGGGCAGCATCGTCGGTAACTGACCAGCCCTGGGCTAATCCTTTTTGATGAGATGCTTTTAGTAGGTTCACATTAAAGCCTTGGGGGGTTTGAGCAGCCCAGAGGTGAGCGCGTTCAGGTGTGGCCGTAATAATTTTATTCTGATTGACCTGTTTGATGGTGTCTTTTACCGGGATCGCTGCGATAAATCCCTGGCACTGTTGAAAGGCGGCTGAACAACGATCAAATAGCATTGGTGTTGCCAAACAGCGAGCCCCGTCATGGATCAGCACCTGCTGCGCTCCTGTGGGTAATGCGTTCAATCCATTAAATACGGATTCTTGGCGGGTATCTCCTCCCCGTATAAATACGATGGGTTTTGCCGGGTTTAGCTGGGTCACAATGGCTTCAAAAGCCGGTTCATCGATAGCCTGACAAATGACACCAATCCACTCAATGCTTTGGGCTGAGATTGCTGCTTTCAATGTCCAGCCGAGGATGGGCAAGTCGAGCAATGGTAACAATAGCTTGTTCCCATTAGCTCCCATTCGTTTGCCCACACCTGCTGCCGGTATAAGTAGGTGCATGGTGTTCTGCTAAATAGGTTTATAGATCTTCTTTTCTATTTTTTCAGGGTTTAGTCCTGTTTCTGAAGCATTAGCATCGCCAGCTTCCTCTAGAATGAGTAGCGAAGTATTATCCAGACCCCATGCACGTCCTGGCTTTAGTCCCTGGTGGAATCAGCGATCAGCTTCAGTTTTTCCCAACCTTAACAACGATCCAAAAGACTTATCCAAACGCAGACATTGCGGTAGTGGTCGAACCTGGAGCTAAGTCGGCCTATCGGGTTTCTAGCGCGGTTGGGGAGGTTATTCCCTTTGATTATCGTGGCCAGAATAGTCCGGCAGACTGGGCCAACTTATTAGGTATTATCCGCGATCGCGAGTTTGAACTTGCTTTATGTGCCAGCGATCGCTGGGAAGCAGGGGTCTTGTTATGGCTCAGTGGTATTCCTACTCGTATTGGCTACAGCAGTACTCAAGTCCCCTGGTTGTACACCACCACTGTGACCACTGATGCCCAATACCCAGAAGGTCAATACCAGGCGCTGTTGACGGGATTAGCTCAGGACTCCTCCCTTGAACCTATCCAGTTAAATGTGCCCGAGGGCGATCTAAGCTGGGCTGACGAACAGCGTAAGGCGCTGGGACTAGCAGGTAGTGGCTACGTTGTGATGTATCCCGGTCTCAATAGTGAGGCAGATAGCTATCCGGTAGAAAGCTGGCTAACGATTATCGATGATTTTCAAAGCAAGCAGCCTCAATTACCGATTGTTTTGTTGGAAACGGCGGATAGCAAAGATGCGCTGGCAGTGATAAGCCGTCAGCGTAGCCTAAAAAGTATTACAGCGAAGAACTTAGGCCAAATGGCAGCAGTTTTAGCTGGGGCAGACTTGGTGATTAGTCCCGATAGCTATCTCAGTCAGGTTGCCGTAGCATTACAAGTCTTTACCTTAGTTTTGAAAACGAGTCTGAGTACAGCTCTACCTCCCAGTGATGGAGAGGTTCGTGCGTTAGCCGTGCAGTCTGCCACCGCTAAGTTAGGGGATCTGAGCCCGGCAGATGTGTTGCAAAAAGTTTGGGGTAGTTAAACCGTTGGGTATACTCTAAGCGTTTAATTAATCAATTTTTTTGCATCTGTAGACTTTAGATGGGGTGAAGCCATGGATCGCGTTAAAGCTCAGGCTGCTGTGGTATCTCAGTTACTTTTTTCTCCCAAGACAGCAGACGCCTATAGAAATGTTTTGGTTTTGACCGGCCAAATATTTAAAGAAGTGGCGTTGTTGGCCTGGTTATTAATTTGTTCCGTATTTGTCTTTGCAGCGTGGTTTGGGGATTTTTCCATCAACACTGGAAAAACGGCTCGAACGTGGTGGGAAAAACAGCAAACCGCATCAGCTGATGGTAATGAAACGGCGGCAGCGACGGGTAAAGCCATCCTTGATGTCAGTCAAAACAGTGCTAATTTCTTGTTGGATAAAGCCCGTGAGCAGTTGGGGTTAGAGACGCTAGAACGTCCTGCTCCCAAAGCTAACTCTAAAAAAGTTGCCGTTTCAAAAGCGGCGGCGGCTCCTGCTGAACAAGCTAAAGCCACTGCGCCATCTTCTAAGCCTGCCGCTGAGAAGGTGGCCACCGATACTAAGACTGTTGCTGACTCTAAGGATGCTAAGGATACGTCTGCAACTAGCAAAGCTTAGATGCTCGCAAGTGATGGATAGCTAGATTATCCTCTATTCGCTCGTTTGACAAAGGCTCGCTAAACAGCGAGCCTTTGCTGTCTCAAAAGTAAGGATGTCAGACAGTTATATTTAGCTGTTGTTAGGGGATTTCGATACCTGGGTTGGGTTGGGCGGGTATAGCATCCAACGTGCGAATATCCTCAGGTAAATAACTGAGAGACTCAGCGATCGCAATGGCCTCTTGCACCGTGACGTTAGTGCAGTTTTTAGGCCCATAGCTTTGACCAGTTACCATCCCTGCACCCACCAACCTATAAAATCCATCCCTGCTCTTTATCCAATCGGTTAAAAGATCGCTGATCAATAATTCGCCACCACCACCATTGGAACGTTTGCCATGATAAAGGTGATAGTCGTCGCCAAAGAGACTGCTACTGATAGGTTCTTTGTTGTCTAGGGAGATGCTGTTGATTGCTGTGGCAGCATATTCAATGGCAAAACAACGATTTTGCTCGTCACGATAAACCAGCCAATAGTAAAGTGGCTCAGCGGCCGCTTCCACACCGTAGGTGGCGAGCTTGGTGTTAGCAGGCAGATAGGTGGGAATAACAATCTCAATGTCTAACGCTCTCAGTTGATTAGTCACCTCAGGTGATAGCTGAGCCAGATATGAATTCGCAGGCGGCGGTGGTGGAGCCGTGGCATTATTCGATGTTTCGGGGGGCGGTTCGACAGCTATGTCTGGTGTTGGGGTGGCTTGGCAACTGACTACAGCCAGAATTAGCGGAGCGACGTAGCACAGAGTTTTAGCCAAAGCAGCTGCTCCAAAATGATGTGATGCCATGGGAAATTCTGCCGTTGCTGATTTAGGGAATAATGCGATCTGTGTGCTTTGCTGCGCAATGAGCTCGGGCTATTTGAAGGTTTTAGCCATGGTGATTAAGCGCCGTGGGCACCAAATTCTTAATAGGACACACCATCGCGATGAACAAATGCATAGCCTCCCTCAGGTTTGGATAGCGCGATTAAGTCATCGTCAGGGTATTCGGCGCGATCTCCAGGGGTGCGATCGCCAATTTCAAGATACGTCGCGTTTTCCCCTGATCGATTAATCAGGTGGTGCCCATTGGTAACACCTGCGGCAAAACCCGCCATCATGCCAGAGGTCAGTCGTGTCTCGCCCTCATCAGTGACTAACGTCAATTCTCCCGAAACCATATAAATAAACTCATCTTGATGGCTATGCCAGTGGCGTAGGGCCGACTGGGCACCGGGAACTAATGTGGTTAAGTTAACACCAAAATTAGTTAGACCAGCTGCATTTCCCAACCGTTGGCGAGAGCGGCCAGCTACAGCAGAACGGAATGGTTCAGGATAGCCAGTGCCTTGACTCACGGGTATTGCAGAAAGATCGATGATCATGGAATTGCCTATCAAACACCTTGTTTTGCAGGATAGTCTGAGTATCGATGCCCAAACCTAATCAGCAACTTCCGCCATTTCAATGACTTCGCCAGAGTAGTCCTTGACTAAAAAGTTGAGGGGTCTTTCCCGGCGGATTTTATGGCGTACTGCGTTGGTTTGGACCTGCAGCAGCAGCAGCTCTAAACAGTCGCGGTCAAAGCACACGTGGCGTTGACGATTTTTATGCCCTCGACTAGCGCCTGCGATGACGTGTAACTGAGTATTTTTTTTCAATTGGTACCACAGACCGTCACCTGTGCCAGGCTCCATCGGTCGTGACAAACTAGTGCCCATACCCATCATGGGGTCCATACTGGCTCCCATGGTCTGCTCATAGTTGTAGTAATAATGTAGTGGTACATCCGCGGCTGAAAGCCCCAACATGCCTTCATAAAAACGCTGGGCGATATCTATATCAGACACCATGACCGTATGCACTTTGGGCGCACTGGTCAGAAACATCCACATGGCACCTGCATAGGCAACCAGGAGAAGAACCATAATCCCCTGGGTAGAAACTAGACTATCCAGGGGTAAGCTTTGCCAGATTGAGGCTAGGGCAGGGGTAAAGAAAGTAAGGCAAAAATCCATAGAGAATCTGGATCGATAGGCTGTCTGTATAACATGGAGGCTTGGGATACTTCTAGTGTATCAAGCGTAAAACCGGCTGACTGTTAGTAATGGCCACACCTATAGCTTTTCCGAGTCACCATCGACTACTCACTGGCTATCCGAGATTTTCTCGCTCGATGGAGTACCTGTTCTCTTTGATAAGATGCCACGGCATGGATTTGGTAGATATTAGCTGAGGATTTTCTGGGGAATCTTTAAGATTCCACCAATCCTGGGTATAGTAATGGCTATTTGTACGGTAGCCTCAGTCTGGTTAGTCTAGTCTGCTGTATCGAAATTGTCAGGAGCTCGGTTCGCACTGCTGTGGATATTCCCAATTTTCCTGAATGTGATCATGCCATTGTTACATCGCTCTTTGAATACAGCGATTACGATCTGGTGCGACGCTTAAAACAGCACCCACAAGAAGGCAAGTACTTTACAGCTATTTTTTGTCGCTATAGTTCGGTCGTGTACACGCTGATTCGGCACTCAGCGCGGTCAACGGTACAGTCAGAGTATCTATTTGCGCTTACTTGGCGGCATATTTTATACGAGCTAAGTGGTTTAGATCTGCCGCCTAACCCTCCAAAAGAGTTTTCTCTCCAGGCTTGGCTAGTCAATCTGACAGCGGTGTGTATCAATCAGGCTGCACTGCCGGATGTAGAAGAGATTCATTACAGTTTGCAAGATGCACCTCCTCCACTGTGGTGTTATGTGACTCAAGCTTTGGAACGATTGCAGCCTCTTCAGCGGTTAGTGATTGTGATGGCACAAACATTTCGCTGGAGTAAAACCCGTATCGCGGCGTACTTGCGAGCAGAGGGGCAGCATATATCTCCAAAGGCCGTGGCGACAGTGCTCGCGGATGCTCAGACTTCTTTGAAAAGCAGTCTCCCTAGTGATATTCAGACAATTTACTTTGGGGATACTGGGGGCAGTGCCGAGGAAAATCTGCCAGAAGATTTGGCGGATTTACTAAATGTTTCCGATCTTGATTTAGAACAACCCAATTTAGCTCCGGAAACATGAGCCATCATATTTTTGAGAGAAAGGAGCCTGGCAAGTGCGCAGTATAGTTTGGTGTTTGGGTGGTTTCGCATTACTGGCATTAATAGGCATGCCAGGGGCCTATGCTCGGGAATCGTTAGATCAGCAGTTGCGTCAACCGGTCGACCGTGCCGGGATCAATCAGCGGCGAGATGTGGCTGACCAACTGTTGCGTCTAGGAGAACGTCAGTCCGCGGAAGGGGACTATACATCGGCGATCAAAGCTTGGGGTCGAGCAGCGGATCTTTATTACGATATTGGTGATGCCGCATCTATGGAGCGGGCCTATGGCAATATCGGTCGTGCTTATGGACAGCTAGGCGATTTTAGCGGTGCTGAAACGGCTGTGCGCCGACAGCTTGCGATCGCAAGAGACAATCAAAACTTTAATACACAAGTATTTGCATGGAACGCATTGGGCACATTGCAACTCCAGCAGGGGGCCGTTGAATCAGCTACCCAAGCCTACGAAGAAGCCCTCAACATTGCCTACAGCATCAACAGCAATGAAGGGATTGGCCTTTCTTTAAGTAATTTAGGCTTACTCTCAGCCGCTCAAGGTGATTATGCTGCTGCCATTGACTACTATGAAGTGGCAGGAGACTATCGAATTCGCTCAGCTAACATCGCTGGGCGTGCCAACACCGGTAATAATCTAGGGGATGCTTATGTGGCGAGTGGCCAACCGAAAAAAGCGATTGGTCCTTATTTGGTTGCCTTAAGCTATGCCCGTGAAAGTGAAAATGTGGCCGCGCAACTACAATCCATTGACGGTCTAATTGACGTTTACATGGGGGAGCTCGATTGGTCCCAGGTACGTCGTTACTTGGATGAGCGCATTGCTCTAACCTTTAATACCAGCGATGATAGCGTAGATAATATTCGGGCACGGCTCTTGACCTATAAACGTTTAGGCGAGTTTTACGAAGCTACTGGTGAACGAGCCCTGGCAAAAGAACAGTATGAATGGGCCTATGCATTGGCCCGCTCGCTAGATCAAACGGCTCTTAAGGCTGAGTTGTTTAATCGCTTGCTTAGGTTTGAGGATGTTCAGGACGGTAGTGACTAATGCGGTTTGATCTAATCAGCTTATTTCCTGACTTTTTTACCTCACCCCTACAGTCCGGCTTAATTGGTAAAGCGTTGCAGCGTCAGATTGCCCAGGTTCATATTACGAATCCTAGAGAATTTACCACTGACAAACACCACAAGGTCGATGACGAACCCTACGGTGGTGGCGTAGGCATGGTCATGAAAATAGAGCCCATTGTCTCGGCTCTAGAAAGTTTGCCCCAGCACCCTCGTCGGCAAGTGGCATTGATGACTCCCCAAGGAGAACCCATGAATCAGCCTCTTTTATGGGAGTGGTCTAAAAATTTAGACCAGCTGGTAATTATTTGTGGTCATTACGAAGGTGTTGACGAACGCGTTCTCGATTTTGTCACTCGAGAAGTTTCCCTGGGAGATTTTGTCTTAACCTGTGGCGAAATTCCTGCCCTAGCCCTCTTAAATGGTGTGATTCGTCTATTACCAGGAACTGTGGCCAAGCGAGATTCTCTATACTACGACAGCTTTGAAGCTGGATTGCTAGATTATCCCCACTACACCCGCCCTGCAGAATTTCGAGGGTGTCCTGTGCCGGATGTTCTCCGTTCCGGTAATCATGCTGCCATTGCTCAATGGCGGCGGCAGCAACAAGTCGACCGTACCCGTGAGCGCCGTCTAGATCTGTATGAGCGCTGGCAACAGCGGGACGAGATGTAAGATTCGGAGTGCGGAAGTTGGAATTCTGAGTACTTGCGGAAATGAGACAATCTAGGGAGTGCGGAAGTTGGCGTTCGGAATTCTGAGCGCTTACAAGACAATAAAAGTAACGCTGGCCAGCCTAAGCTTTGTTTTCGACTTCCGACCTCTGACTTCAAAATTTTCTAAAAAGCTATGAATATCCGCATTGGCAACGGCTATGACATTCATCGATTAGGGCCGGAACGTCCTTTGATTTTGGGTGGAGTTACGATTCCCCATACCCTAGGACTATTGGGGCATAGCGATGCTGATGTGCTGACCCATGCAATTATGGATGCCATGCTAGGAGCCCTGAGTTTGGGTGATATTGGGCGTTATTTCCCACCTACGGATCCCCAGTGGAAGGGGGCCGACAGTTTGGAGCTGCTTGACCAGGTTTATCAACTGGTCAAGCAGCGGGGATGGTCCATCGGTAATATAGATTCGGTGGTCGTGGCCGAACGCCCTAAGCTAAAGCCCCACATTGAGACGATGAAGCAGCAACTTGCGGCTCGTCTGACCCTGGATGCTGATCAGGTAGGGATTAAAGCAACCACTAATGAAAAACTCGGTCCCACGGGGCGAGAAGAAGGTATCGCTGCCTACGCTGTTGTACTACTCGTTCAGTAAGTGGCAGGAGTAAATTGTGTTAAAAAGTTTCTGAAAATACATAATCCCACGTAAATTCTTTTTAGAATTAACAAATATATTCGGGACAGTGCAAAAAAGTTATGAATTTGAACTTTTTGACATTGCCTTGAGATGTTTTGTAGGTAGGTGAGGCTAGCGCAAGCTAGCGGATGCCCGGTTCGATTGGGGTGCAAAGATAGCGTTATGGACGGTTCAACCATTGCGATTTCTCTAAATCAAGCGTCTCAGCCATTCAGGCTGTTGAATGTGGAGCCAGGTAAACAGCATTGGTTCTCCACGATTCCCCCTGAGCGTCGAGGACTCCATGGCGAATTTGACTACTACGGTTTATCGAAACGAGTATGCCGTTGCTTAAATGCGAGCACCCATGTTGATGAGTTGGCCTTAAGACGTTTAAAGGTTCGGCAGCGTGGTCGTGTGGTGGTTTTAACTGGGCAGGTTATTTCTCCCCATTTGCTGCATCAGGTGGTTAATCTGGCGATGACCGTAGATGGTGTGGATGCCGTTGAAACTTATGGTGTAGCGGTTTCAACAGCCTGTTAGCCGTTCCGATTTTTTAAGATTAGCCAGTTTCCCTGGACGGTTCTTACAAAAGAGGGCTGTTTGATTCGTCGGGGGCTAAGCGTAATCGGATAAGAGACAAGGCTAAAATAACCATAAAGAGAGCCAGTCCCATCGTGCAGGCATAGCTGATTTCTAAATCGATAAATTGTTCATAGACGTAGTAGACCACTGTTTTAGAACTGCTGCGGGGGCCTCCCTGGGTCATGATATATACCTCTTCAAAAACCTTGGTGGCTGCGATCGCAGAGATGACAGCTACTAGAAACATGTAAGGCTTCATCAGCGGTATAGTAATGTCCCAGTGTTTGCGCCAGCGGTCAGAGCCATCAATAGCAGCGGCTTCGTAGAGGTCAGCTGGAATGCCCTGGAGTCCAGCTAGATAAATCACCATGTAATAGCCTAAGCCTTTCCATATGGTGACGAGCATGACACTGAAAAGGGCTAAGTTCGGGCTGGTTAGCCAAGGGATGCGGATGGTGTATCCGGTAAGCCCCGTTAATACCTGATTAAATAGGCCATTTTCTGCATAGAGCCAGCGCCAAGCAATACCAGCTACCACCATAGAAATGACCACTGGTGTGTAATAAGCCATGCGGAACCAGGTAATGCCCTTGAGCTTTTGATTCACCAAAATGGCCAATAGTAGAGGTGCGATCGCAAGTATGGGTACAACACCGAGCAAGTAAATTAGCGTGTTACCAAGGGTTTGCCAAAACCGCTCATCTTTCCACAGCCGAATAAAATTGTCCCAGCCAATCCATATAGGGGGTTGGGTAATGTCGTAGCCATATTCTGTAAAGCTTAGATAGAACGCCTGTATGGCTGGCCAAAATACGGTTAACCCCAACACTAGTAAGGCTGGGGCTAAAAATGCATAGGGAACTAACCAGCGAGGAAATGTACGGTTCATCTAGGGAAAGAGAGTGTCCTTCCCAGGATATGGGATAACGCTTTGCGGTCAGCATGAAAACCGTCTAACGAAGCACATTAAACGATGCTATGAAACCTTCAGATAGTTTTTGAGTAGCCCATCTTATAAGTAGCGGCGGTAATCCTGGCCTAAAAATAAAGCTCGTTCTGCTTTACGGCGGCGGGTAAGCCCTGCCAGCACTCTGCCTCCAGCACGATTCCAGCGAAGAAACTCATTAGAAGCGCCGTAAATATCGCGTCGGTTTAGCTTTCTCATGAGCGTGGAGCTTCTCATTGCGCCCGAGCCCACGTTATAGGTAAACGACACTAGGGCAGCAAACTGATTGTCATTAACAGGAACTCGAAGAGCTTGGTTAACGGAGCTCTCAAAGCGAGTGAGATCAGTTTTTAGCAATGCTTCAGCCTGGGCCTCACTAATTTCTTGACCAGGCTTAACACCCCGTGTAGTGCCATAACCAATGGTCCATACACCAACGGCATCTTGATAAGCCCTCAGTCGCAGTCCCTCAAAAGATTTAATCAAACCAACACCGCTGGTATTGGTCTGGCGTGTGCTGGATGAGCTACCGCTATTAACGGGAGCTGTTGTTGGCTTAGGGATGGGCTTAGGTTCAGGCCCCGTTTGGGAAACGGTCATCCCACGGGGAGCATCTGAGCGACGAAACCATGATTTCATGCCGCTAATATTGAGCACTTTTTCATTGGGGTTTGATTTAGAGGGATATTTAGAAATTTTAGAAATGTAGTACCCTCCTTGCATCAAATAAATTGCTTTATCGGTTTCCTTAATCCAAGTGCCCATAGCAGATATCTCTCGTATGGCGGTGGTTGTTTTTACCCAGACTTTACTGTACCTAGATGACTAGAATAAGAAATAGCAAAATCAATCAATATTAGTTTGCCCATGGTTGCGACGCCAGCCCCCTCCCGACTCACCCATCAGCCTGTTGTTAAACGTTTGCCGAATGGGCTCACGATTATTGCGGAGCACATGTCAACTGCTGCGATTAATCTAAACATTTGGCTGCGAGTGGGATCGTGGGTAGAATCCGATGCCATTAACGGTATGGCTCACTTTTTAGAGCATATGATTTTTAAGGGCACTCCCCAGCTGCAATGTGGTGAATTTGAGCGTTTGATCGAAGAACGAGGCGCGATCACGAATGCAGCGACAAGCCAAGACTATACTCACTATTACATTACGACGACTCCTAAGGACTTTTCAAAATTGGCTCCGCTACAGGTTGAGCTTTTGCTCAATGCCAATTTAAGCGACAGTGATTTTGAACGAGAACGGCCCGTTATTTTAGAGGAGATTCGACGGTCCGAAGACAATCCTAAGCGGCGTATTTTTCAGCACTCCATGGCGCTGAACTTTGAACATTTGCCCTATCGGCGTCCTGTACTAGGGCCGACATCAGTAATTGAAAATCTGTCGGCTGAGCAAATGCGTGACTTTCATCGTCGCTGGTATCAGCCTCAGAATATGACCGCTGTTGTCGTAGGCGATTTGCCTGTAGATCAGCTGATTGCAACGGTTGAAGAAAGTTTTGAAAAGGCCCTGGCCCGTCGTCATCAACACAGTCTTCGAGAGCCCCTAGAGGGAGTGCCTATTACTTCCCTTGAAAAACCCTTCCAATCCATTGCCCGTGCAGATTATGTGGATGCCACATTAAAGCAGGCCCGTTTAGTACTCAGTTGGCGAGTACCAGGGCTGAAACAGCTTTCAGAAACCTATGCGTTGGATGTTTTGGCTTCAATCCTTGGCCAAGGGCGTACAGCCCGATTAGTGCGGGATCTGCGGGAGACTCGCGGCTTAGTCAACAGCATCTCCACCAGCAACATTACCTACGGTGAGCAAGGAGTATTTTACATTTCTGCTCATCTACCAGTAGACCGTTTAGAAGCTGCGGAGAAGGCTGTGTTAGAGCATATTCAGCGACTCCATAATTTACCCGTCAGCGAGGCTGAGCTACGACGGGTGAGAACTCAGGTAGCTAATCGATACGTCTTTGGTAATGAAACGTCTAGCGATCGCGCCAACATGTATGGTTACTATCACGCCATGACTGGCGATATTGAGAATGCATTGAACTACCCTAGGTCGATCCAAACAGTCGATGCCGATGCGATTCAGGCTGCAGTAAAGCGTTATTTACCGGTCAATGCCTACGGTGTTCTAAGATTGCAACCTGAGAGTAACTAACACTCATCTAAAAGTCAGGAGCCTAGATCATGGCTGTCATTTGGGTAGATATTGCCGCGCACATTCGCCAAATAACCGGGCAAGCGTTTGTTGTTGCGGACACAACCTCCATTGGTGGTGGCTGTATCAACCAGGCTTATCAAGTTAGTGATGGTCAGAGAAATTTCTTTGTGAAGCTCAATCAGGCCAGTAAGCTCGCAATGTTTGAAGCAGAGCTGGCGGGCCTTAAAGATATGTATAACAGCCAAACTATCCGTGTACCCCAGCCGCTATGTGTAGGGTTAGCTGGCGGTAGTTCCTACATCGTTATGGAATGGTTGAATCTTGGTGGTGGCAATGCCTGGAGCACTATGGGGCAGCACTTGGCAGCCATGCATCGTGTATCCAGCGATTTGGGGTTTGGCTGGCATCGAGCGAATACCATTGGTGAAACTCATCAACCTAATGACTGGCAAGAAAGCTGGTTAAGTTTTTGGCGCGATCAGCGTTTAGGGTATCAGTTTCGTTTAGCTAAACGCCGGGGTGGTTCATTTCCAAAGCAACAACGGTTATTAGATGCCTTACCGGACCTGTTAGCAGGTCATGATCCAGTGCCTGTTCTTGTGCATGGTGACCTTTGGTCCGGAAATGCGGCCATTACTACAGCAGGAGAGCCAGTGATTTTTGATCCGGCTATGTACTATGGCGATCGTGAAGTCGATTTAGCGATGACCGAGCTATTTGGTCGCTTCCCAAAAGCTTTCTACGATGCCTATGAAGCATCTTATCCCCTGTCATCCGGGTATTCCCTACGGAAAACGCTCTACAACCTGTATCACATTGTTAACCATTTCAATCTATTTGGCGGTGGTTACGAAGCCCAGGCTAACCGAATGGTTGATGAACTTTTAGCCAAAATTAGATAGCGAGATGGCGTTGTTGAAGACTGATTTTCTCCCTACTTCAAGAAAAAGGCGACCTACGACTGAATCCTAAGTTAGAACGCGACGAGAATTTGATATATTGAAATTCGGCAATTCGGCGGCATGGCCAAGTGGTAAGGCAGAGGATTGCAAATCCTTTATCCCCAGTTCGAATCTGGGTGCCGCCTTTGAAAACTAGGCGATTAAAGTCCCTTAATTTCTTAAGTAGCATATGAAAAAGCTGGAGTTCTATCAGAGTAGTGACCCCAACTATATCAATGCAATTTTTCTTACCTAACCCTCACTCGTCGAGAGGACTCAAAGTAGCAACTAGCTACGACCGGTTTTAATCATGACCTTCCTTGTCCGACCACACCAATCGTTGTACTGATAACTCCTGCCACGACGGCGTCCGCCACCCTTTAAGGTTTCTTCTTGTTTGTTAGATAGAGGCTGCCAAAGAACTGTTTTCGATGACTGGTTATGTTTGAACATAGAGCGTATATCTTGGTGAACATCACTTGCAAAACTATGTTCGCATTTATACCTTCATAAGGTCAGTGTGTGTTCACTGAATCTTTGGCGGGTGCTTTATGGGATTTGTGTAAAGAGGATTCTTCAAATATGAATGCTTCACAGACCTCCATATATTTCGTTGTGCAACCAGTTCTACTTTCAATTCTGACTATCTGTGGTGAACGTAATTATTCCACACATTGATAAGGGCTTTGCTGCGGAGTATTGACTAAAGAATGGATGTTTTACCCATGTGACAGTTGGCCTTTTTGTTAGGCCGTTTCTACATAAATAGTTCACTATCGTCTAAATTAGCCATTAAAAAAACGCTTGAGTTTCGAGACTGTCGAAATTCAAGCGTTGGTTTAGTAATTATTTTAACCTTGCCACATTGAATCCACTCTGCTCACTGCCCGTAGTTGTGCCAACGGTACATCGATTTTTTTGTGCGGTTACAATAACTCCGAAACAACCCACCATTTACAACTTCTGCTTGTTGATTGGAAAGGGGCTTCCAGAGAGCTTCTTTAGAAGATTGGTTTTGCTTAGACATGTTAGAACTTGTACCTTTTCAAGTAGAAAGAACAGTGACGGGATTAAGCGCTTTAGCGTATCTTTTCCATGTCAACTATGTTGGCATTTCCACTTCGGTTGAGTAAGGGTAGCAGTGCTGAGCGTGTGACTGGTGTTTTATGTGTCTAAGGTAAAGAGACCTGAGCGACCATAAACGCTTGATAATTTCTCCTAATCAGTCTCTGTATTTTCCGTAATCCAGCCATGTCGTTAACTGTCTCATTTTTATTCCTAGGTCGAATTTGGGTGTTACCTTTGAGCCTACATAGGTGAGATAGGGTTAACTGTTATTCACTAATAGTCAAACTAGGATCCCTGTATCGCTGGAATCCTAGCTTGACTTTCCAAAACTTTTTTACCTTATCTTGGAAATTAAAAGGCTACTGCACTGGATGTGGCGTACCTCTACTGAAAAGATGTTTGTGCCTAACGTAAAAATATGATGTTCTTCGTCTGTGCACACCAAGAGTTGCCTGAAGGTGAAGTTCCAGAACTAAATCCGAAGCCACCCCTTACAACTTCTGATTGCTTACCAGAAATAGGTTGCCATAAAACTTTTTGAGATGTCTGATTGCGCTTGGACATAACCATAAGTCCTTTTAACTAGAAACAACAATGGCAGAAGCGAGTGTTTTAGCTGCTTCCTTATGGTGATCATCCTTACATTTACTTATTTGGCAGCCAACAGGGTGATTGCTGATTTTGTGGCTTCTATTCTATGGGTTTGACGTAAAGAGAATTCTCTGAGCACTAATGCTGAACGCTTACCTCTCATAAGCATTCATACTCTCTGAACTGTCCGTCATCAAGATCGGATTGTGTACACCCTATTCCACATCGTAATAAGTGGCGTTGGCTCGTTTAGGTCGCATATTGGGTGGCGGTAAAAATTCTTGCTCATAGTATCGATACCCACTAGGGGGAACGGGCATCTGAAATGGATATACCACTGGAACAGAACGCTCTTCACGCCGTCGCCCAGAAACAAATACCAAACAGAGAAGGATAATCCCTCCTCCTACAACCATTACCAATAGCAAACCTCCACCCATCCAAAGCAGGATGGTTTGGATATTAGAAGATTGCTGCGTCTGATTCGATTGAGCCGCCGCCAGTTGACCATTTTGCAACGATAATGTGTCTACTGAACGCTGATATTCCCTCAGCTGTGAAAGTACAGCCCGAGTCTCTTCCTGTTGCTGTTTAAGCTGATTTTCCAGGTTTCGAGCCAGCATTTCCTGCTGTACTAGCTGATTTTCTAGCTTAGCTGTTAGATCTCGCTGGCGGTCTAATTCTTGCTTAATGTCTTCACTAAGGCCATCATCCAGGGACTGTACGGGAGATTGAGGAACCGGAACGACTGTTTCTGGCGGTGGAGCACTTGACTCTACTGTTGGTGTAGAGGTTTGAAACCCAACTCTTGCTAGCAACAACACTAAGACAGCAACACCTGTCGTGGCACATCCTGCCACGAATGCAGTTGTATCAGTCATTGAAGATCTGGGTGACATTGATTAATTCACTGCCCCCAACAGCTCAAAATAATGATTAGTGTGGTCACAACCTTTAGCATTTGTATGGGCTAATAGTGCCTTATTTGACTCCTTATTCCAGCTATCTCTTCAAAATCACTACATATATGAATATGAGTTTGACTATGGTGTCAAGCCTTATTCATACTACCGCACGCAATTAAAGGGAACAGCTTTATGAGGCTTTATTCTTTAGGTAGGTGTTCGGATGTACGTCATAACTGCGTGAAGTATACCCTAATGTTTCTCAAAGCTATGAATAAAAAGTTAGGCTTTTCTCGTTTTTGGAATGGTTTACTCTTTAAAGCTTGCACCTTGACAAGGTTGATAGCTCCTTTTCATTCTCAAATTCTTCTCAAATTCGGTAATGTTCAATAAAAGCTGATTAATTTCTCCACAGCATGACTAACGGCTGTCAGACTTCTATTACTGACGGCCAAATTCACCGAAATCTGTAAATCTTCTGTAGATAAATAGGCAAAAATCTAAGATTTCTATTCTATTTATCTATGATTCCAAGCTTGACAACCAAAGGTTAAATCAATAAGTAATAAGCTTTCCAACTGGGTCCGGCGTTCTTAGGATGAAGGGGTTATTTGAGAATTTGCCAGCCCATGGATATTGCTCCAGAAAAAGTAGTGCATTTGTCAAATCGTGTCGATACCTTGCATCAACTGTTAGAACAGATTGATTGTAAAGTGTCTGACCTGCTGGTACGTCAAGATTCCAGTAGCGATTTGAGACGACCAAAGTTTGGTGTTAGTCCTCCTGAAAGGGTGGCCATCAATGGCTTGGAAGAAGCGATTGATCATAAGGATATTCTGAATGATGAGCCTCATTTTGGTATAGATCAAATGTCGGGTAGCCAGGTTTTATCTCCTGAAATTCAAGTGCAGCGTTTAACCGCTCAGTTAACGGCGGCTTATAACCGGATTGCTGCATTGGAGGAGCAACTGTTGGCCTATCGTGGTCACTAAAAGCGTGTAGTCGTTGCTAATTGTGATTGGGTTGGGATGCGGAAATATGTAGGCAGCTTTCTAAGAGTGTTTCCATTGTTTGTAGGAGTTTTGGCTGCGACCAGTTTTGATGTAAATGCCCTGCAATTAAACATCCCCCTGCCCCAACACCTTCTTTGATATACCCCTTTTCAAAAATGCTGAGCTGAGGATAGTTAGATTCTTGGAATGAAAACTTGCTGCTGATTATTGGGGGCGTGGGGACGATGTCAGCTAATGCCAGAAACTGACTGGTAGCATCGTTAACGATCCACTGAGTCGTCCCAATGATCACATTTTCTCTGTTCCATGGGTGATGTTCATAAAGCTGCATCAGCATTGTGTATATTGCAACCATTTGGCTACCACCTGCTAACAGGACTCCACTGTTGTGACTTGCAGCGATGGTCATACCTAGGGTAAATGGTTGCATTGGATCGCCGACGGCTGCGATCGCAGCCCATACCGAATCTATCTCAGGCTGGCTGTTACTTAATCCTGTTTCAATCAGGTCCATTTTCTGGGAATGGTTACATTTAGGGTGACTGCTTCCCATGAATCCCGCTACATCAAGTCCCAAGGCTGTG
Source organism: Cyanobacteria bacterium P01_D01_bin.156 (assembly GCA_039024555.1). GTDB lineage: Bacteria > Cyanobacteriota > Cyanobacteriia > Phormidesmidales > Phormidesmidaceae > Leptothoe. The sequence continues at coordinate 153,897 of JBCCQQ010000002.1, read as the reverse complement.
AGTACGGCTTGGGCGGTGGTTGTACCGGCCACCACACATTCACCCACAATCAAGTAACTGCCAGAGAACCGGCGTCCCAGGATGCTGCCCCAGTGTAAGCCTGCTTGAAAGAGATGTTGAACTGTTCGTAGAGATAAGGCGTTGCCAGAGCTAACGCATTGGGCAACGCTCCCGTTCACATCAATATGAGGAACGCTAGGAGTGTTGGGAAGCCCTGTATTGAAGAGATATGTGGGTAAAGTTTGGCCTGCAATTATGGCGTAGGCAAGTAATGCTGGTGAAACCCCTGCCTGTAGAGGAGGTAGGGTGTAGTGTGGGTTTAAGCTGGGACCATGATAAATAAACTCTGCATCCGCCACGGCTGTCGTCATCCGAGCAGTAGGGCTATTGCCTGCGGCCGAAATCTTTGCAATGAGAGCAGTTTCTGTAAAGCCTAGAACACATACATAGCAAGGGCGCTGACCTTGATAATGCCTTTGCCAACGCTGGGTCAGTGCGATATCAGTATGATGAGCAATCAAAGGATACTCAGGAACTTGATGCTGTTCAGTCGATAAGCTATTCATCCAGAATTTGCTGTACCCATTGAGGCGGTTTGGGTATTTCGATACCCATTCGTTCCAACAGAATCCAGGCCGTCAAATGGACCGTAAATAGATATACGACGCTGCTCAGAAATACCATAGACACAGCAGTTATCTGGATAATGCCGGGGCTAGGCTGGCCAATCGCTCCCAAGCCGAGCAACCCAAAGTCCAGCAAACGGTTGGTGAGCCAATCTGATAGTTGCACCACTTGAGCTACCAGATATCCCCACAGGTCTTCACCAGCCATCCACGACAGGAGCCAAATGCGAAAAAAAATACCTAGGGTAACAATCAGAGCACCGATAGGCAGAGAAATCAGCCATGAAGTCTGGCGTCGCCAGTGGTAGCCCAGCTGAACGCCAAGTGCTCCATAGGGAATCACGTAGAGTAAGCTGCGGGGTGGTCCAATTAAGATGGCGAGCAACAGACCGGATACAGCTGTCGCCATCCATGCAGACCGATGATTCCAGCGAAGATATACCAGTGCAATGGGAACTGGGAATAAGATTCGTAATAACGGACCCGGTGGAAAGTACAGATTAATCAGCCACATTAAACTAGCGGCACTTGCTAAAAATGCGGTTTCCACCAGTGCAACGGGACCCTTATTGCCAGATGCTGTTATCCGCTGTGCAGGCAGGCTCTGATCAGCTACATCGTCCTCTATCCAGGGAATATCCAAGTCTAAGTCGTCGAAGTCGCTTGAATTGCTACCGTTTGCTCCACCTGGTGCCTGTATTTTTGACTGCTGTTCCTCGTCTGGCTGCCCCATGGTGTTGGAATGTTACCTAACCAAAATCTTAATCTTGATGCTATCGATATGGCTAGACTAGCAACCGTTCTAAATTATCAATGGAGGGAATACGAACAATATCTCGTTCGCGACTGATTAATCCCTTTTTTTCAAGTTTACTGAGAACGCGAGTAACTGTCTCCCGTGCTAGTCCGCTCAAGCTGCTGAGTTCTCGGTGGGGTAGATTGGGAATCTCTACGCCAGCAGCTCCCTGAGTACCTTGACCATCGGCAAGAAACAGTAAAACATCGGCTACGCGAGATTGGCTATCTGATTCGCGCAATCGCAGTCGTCGGTTAACCTGGCGTAGCCGTCGCGCCATCAACTTAGCCAAACGAATACCTGCCTGAGGTTCAGTGTTAAGCAAGCTGACAAAGTCTTGGGCTGGCATACTGCCAATCATTGTTGTAGCCAAAGTAATCACGTCTGTGGAGCGAGGTACCGCTTCTAGAGGTGCCATCTCGCCAAACAGTTCACCTTTTCCCAAGATATTTAGGGTGACTTCTTTACCGTCCAAATTATAGGTGCGAATTTTGACCCAGCCATCCAGGATAAAGTAGACCGAATTCCCCCAGTCGTTTTCCAATAGAAGTACCTGACCAGCTGGATGGCGACGCGTCACAATCTGAGCTGTTGCTTGCTGAACCGTAGCTTCAGGCAGCTCTTGGAAAAAAGGAGCAGTGGCAATCAGATTGTCACTTGCTGAAGTGTCTCGGGCACCGAATCTGCTGTCCATAGGAGGTGGAGGCCATGGTTATGTGGACTCATTAAAACAGGAAAATCGAAGAATGGAGGTCTTTTTTCGAGATAGATATATGGCAAGTCACTTAGCACGCCACCACCCTGTTGACCTCTTTAGTTAGACATCGAAGGTTAGATAACCCATCGCTTAATGGTTAGGACAACGGCTGCATCAAACATGAAGAATTAGTTTGTCTTTAATTGTTTTATTTGCCTAAAACAGGTTACAGCACGATTGCTCGCTTCCCCTATAGTTTGATCCTTAACTTAACTTCATATCTAAATGTTAGGGTTCAACCCATCGACTAGGATGACGGTTGCTAGGTTGTGATATCCATTGTGTTGGCTGTCAGGATTTCCTCCTGAATTCCCATAAAGAGAAGGAGCTTGTGCTTTTTTAGCCAGCCTGCTTTACACTTTGGGCATTCCATTGGTCGGTCCTGTCATCCCTAGGGTTTGGTAGGGTATCCTCCGATTTGCAGAGTTCGTTGTTGAAAGGCCGCATTGTGACTTCTCAAAAGGATCAAATCCAACGCCTCATTGCTGAAATTGAAGCTGCTCTGGCTAAACCACCATCTCGCCTATCCTTAGGCTTTGCGGAAGAAGTCGATCGACAACGCCAACTACTGGGCGAATTATCCGACTATCTTCAGTCGTTGGAGCAGATGTTCGAATCTCCAGGGGGATGGGGGCCACTGGATCCCGACACAGGGCAGTTGGTGTCGCCACAGGTTTCGACTGCCCAGACAGAAGATGCTGCTTCCCAGGTATTGCAGGGCCTGGTGTTGGAAATGCGTTATCTGCGCGAAAATTCCCTGCGACCGATGCGTCAAGAGCTGGAGGCGCTACGGCAAAAACGTGAAAGCCTACAAGCAGAAATTAATGTATTGGAAGCTCGGCGTACGGAACCCGTGCTGTCTGAAGAGCAGCTGAATGCGTTTTTGGAGACGCTGATGCAACGCCTCCAGGAGCAGCTGTCGGCGCAAATGGTACAGAATTTTGCTGCTATGGAGACAGCTACTGTAGAGCAGCTGTCGGCGGCGGAAACTTCACCCGTACCCATGTTGTCAGGTCAACGTCTAGATCAAGTACGTTTATTGCAGGCTCAGTCAGATCAGCTATTAGTCAAACTAGATACCACTCTGACCGCTGTATTTGATTCGTTGCAAAAAAGTGTTGACAGCTATCGGGATTCTTTGGAAGAAGGGTTATCCCAAATGCATGGGTTGGGGCGTCAGGGGGAAGTCATTTTCCATGCATTTATTAATCATCTCGCCCAACAACTTGGGCAAGATGCTTCCTCTTATCTGGCCAGTAGCTTGAATGGGCCAGCTCCATTAGAGGAGCCTAGAGTCACTGAGGTTGTAGAGCCGGTACAGCTAAATGAGCTGGAACAGGCCCTAGAAAATTTAGCTTTAGAAGAAGAGATTGGTGATGTTACAGCGTCGTCGGAACTGACCCTCGACCTTGATTTGCAGCTGTCGGAAGCTGACGAAGAGGTTACGTTGCTGCAATCCAACCCTCTGGATGTGAATGATCTGGCTCTTTTAGAAGAGGATATTGACCTAAAAGGTGGCAACATCGATTTAGATGGAGATATCACGGTTATTCAGTTTGGTGCGCCGGATGTGGAGCGTGATGACGTTGCAGCTATCCAGGAAGATGCTGATGTAGATAGTGTTTCCGATCCTTTAGAAGAAGCATTTTTGGCAAGTGATGACAATCTTGATGCTGTACCTCTTGATTTGAGTGATTCTTTAGAGGGGGTGGAGGAAAGTTTAGAGCTCTTAGCTGTTAGTGCTGATGCCGATGCGACGATGGAATCGAGTGCTCTGTCACCTGAAGCTTCTGACGGTGAGCTGTTTAACTTCGATCTCGATTTTGACGCCCCAGGCTCTGTGTCCCATGAAGCGGAACAACAGTTTACTAAGTCTGTGCCATCGGCCCCTGATTCTGAGCTGAGGCCGCTTTCAGAAGATTTGTTGGCCTTTAGTTTTGCAGATGATGCGCCTGAAACACTGACTGAAGCTGAGCTGCTTGAGGCTGAACAGGTGGCTGAGGCACTATTGTTTAACCAGTCGTCAGTCGTGAGCTCGGATGTTGGTAAAAATAATATAGAAGAGGATGCATCAGAGCATCTATCTTCACATACCCCTGAAGAGGTGATTGCTGAAGAGTCTGAACCGACGGTTGAAACTCTGTTTGGCGATAGTGTTCCCGAAGTTGTTGAGACTAGCCCTCAGGTAGAAGCTCCTGAGAGCATAGTATCTCTATCAGATCTTTTGCCAGAGTCCCAGACGGCGGATGCGGTGCTAGATATTCCAGAGAATTTGCCTGATGATGTCTATATTCCAGCATCTGCAGATGAAGATCTGATCAACTTAGTGGAGTCAGACAGTGAGCAGCATTTATTGCTTGAGTTGGATGATGACCCGCTGGTGGAGCAACTGGGTGAGGACTTGCAAAAGCTCGCAAATGTTGATTTTTCGACAGATTATGCCGTTCAAGATGAGAATGCTTTAGAATCCATCGAGCAAGACACGTTAGAAACCGTCGTCCAGGATCTTGACTTCGGGGATTTAGAGATGGATGAAGGTCCTGAGGAGAGTAGTTCTGAAGATAGTTTAAGTAGCGATTTGGATGGCGACGCCTCTATTGATGACGACGCATCTATTAAGGATGCTGATGAACTGTTGGTGACGGACCCTACGGAAGGTAGCTCAGTTTCGGACGCTGATGATCTCTTCAGAGAATTTTCTGTAGATTCTGTGGATATGGATCCTCCGTTAGATGGCCAAGACAGTGTAATAGCCGCTTTTACTGCTCCTCTCTCGGATGAGTTAGATTGGTCCGACATCGGCGATCCTTTGGATGAGGATGATGGTATCCCTGATTCGCTAGCCAATGAACTGGCAGACTTGAGTCAGCGTTCTAATGCCTTATCGCAGCAGGCTAATGATGACGATGAGCAGCTGTTCTCTGATTTAGAAGCGCCGCTACTGGATAACCTGATTGAGGCTCCCCCAGCAGTCATAGATGCAGAGCCTCCTGCCTTGAATTCAGCTTCTATGCCAGACATGTCTTTCGAGCTTGAAGGAGATGATTTAGAGTTAGATTTGTCGGCAGATTCTGAGGAGTTTTTACAGGCTGAGCAGCAGGCATTTTGGCAAACACAAACGGCGACTGATGAGGATGCTTCGCTTTCAAAGGCTTCTGATGGTGGAATAGCATCTGGCGCTGATGGGGATATAGCGTCGGATTTTGATGATTTGTTGACTGTTGAAGAGTCGACTACACCGAGTGAATTATCTTTCAATGAAGAGTCTCAGGAGTTGGATGATCTAGACGATTTCTTCAATGGTTCGTCTTTGGCAGAATCTTCCTTGCCGGATCTAGAAACCTCACAAGATGAGTCAATTCAAGACGAAGATGCGGTGGTATTTCTGGAAGATAATCCTTTGATACTCAGTGAGGATGAGTCATTGACTCAGCTAGATCTGGATACAGCATCTCTGGTTGAAGAATCTGCTGAAGCGGTTAATGCTTTTGTGCCGCTGGATATTCCTGAAGAGGTTGTAGCTACGGATGCATTGCTAGATTTGGCTGGAATTGCGACAGAGGTGGATGTAGAAGAACCGACTCCCTTAGTTACATTAGCTGCTTCAGGGCCACCTTTGGAGACACCATTGCCAGCGGTCGATAGTGAAGGGGCTTGGTTTTTGGGGTTAGATGTAGGCACCACTGGGATATCAGTGGTGTTCATGAATCGTCGTACTGGACAGGTTTATCCCCTGTATTGGCAAACTGATGCGTCCGACGAGGCTAAGCATTTTCGTTTACCAGCCTTGGCGGTGATGACGGCTGCCCAAGAGACTGTGGCAGTGGGCTACGATGCTTTGGGTGATTTTGAGGATTTATTGCTGAATGTTGCCGGTTCTGAGGTGCCGGAGTTGGTGGGAGTAAATCGTTTAAAGCCCTTATTTAAGGTGGCTGTGGGGCATGGTCAAACGTTACCCATGTCTGACCCCTGGATCCGCTGGTCCGATCGGGTAGAGCTACCGATGCTGCAGGTTTTGCAAGCCATGGTTCAGTTGCTTAGATATGTGATGAACCATGGGCAGGCTGTGGGGTTAGATGAGCAAACCTTAAATCAAGTTTGGAGAGAACTGCAGGGTGTGATTGTCGGCTATCCGACAAATTGGCCTGATACCTACAGTTTTAATTTGCGGGAAGCAGTCCTGGCAGCAGGGATTATTGAGCATCCTGAACAGGTGATTTTTGTGGAGGACGCGATCGCAACAGTTCTATCTGGATTGCCTGACCCCCACGAAATATCGGTAGCTGAGACTGTTCCTCTTTCTCGTCAGCCCAGCCTATACAACTGTCAATGGCAAGAAGGCACAATCGTTGTCAGTGCGGGCGCTACGATGACAGAACTAGCTCTGGTCGATTTGCCTCAGACTCTTAATAATCTTGACTACAGTGACTTTGCCTTACGCAGCTTTGCCTATGCTGGGGATGCCCTAGATCAAGATATCGTTTGTCAGTTATTAATTCCCGATGAGCGTCGTCAATCGATTGAGAATACAGATCCGAGTAACACTTGGGATTGGCAGGGGCATCTATTGGCACAGGATGCCGATTGGAGCCTGTTAAACTTAAGCGATCTGGCATTACCGGCAGTGGGCCATGTGGATTGGGCGCAACGCTATCGACTACAGCAACGGTTGCTCTCTTCAAATTTGGGTCAAAGCTTATTGGCAGCAGCACGTCATCTCAAGTGGGCACTGCAACAGAAAAATCAGGTGCGTCTGAGCTTAGGGGGGCAATGCTGGGTGATCAAGCGACGCCATCTCGAAAATCTGATCTTTTTGCCGTACATTCAGCGTATTAACGGCGCTTTGGATAAGCTGCTGAGCAAACAAACGGTCGATGCTCAATCGATTAAGCAAGTTGTCTGTACGGGGGGCTCAGCGTCACTGCCAGCGATTGCTCGATGGCTCCGGCAAAAATTTCCCAATGCGACCATCATTCAAGATACCTATGCGGCGGATCTACCCCAGAGCTGTAGCCGTGTGGCCTATGGTTTAGTCAATGTTGCCCGCTATCCCCAGGTGTTTAATATTACTCGACAACAATACAGTGATTACTTTTTGCTGATGGAACTACTGCGGGTATTTCCTCAGCAACCCTTGCCGGTGGGGGCGATCATGCACCTCTTAGAACAGCGGGGAATTAATACCCAGGCGTGTCATTTGCATATTTTGGCATTGTTGGAAGGCCATTTGCCCCCTGGCTTAGTACCCACATCAGCGGATCGAGGGTTAATTTGCGATCGCACTACTGATTTGCCCACGTACCGTGCATTGCTACAAACACCCCTATTTAATAAATCTGTGACCGAGTCAGGCGGCCAAATTTATATCCCCAATGAGCCCCAGGCCGAACAACTACGCGCCTACTGCAATCGTTTACTTCTGCACAAAGCCCAAACTTTAGAAGAACCTCTGATTGCTCATATTGAAACCCCGGTTTATGGATGACTGCCAGGTAATCTATTGATGGGTTTTGCAATCTCCTATTAAGCGGCCACGATTGCGCAGAATAGTATGAGGCGACTGAAATAACTTCAGTCGCCTCATACTATTCATTCTTGAAAGTAGTTGAACAACAAAAAACAGAGCCTTAGCAAAGCCTAGATAAAACTCGATTATCTAGTACTTAGCTCGGTTGAATGGTGAGCTCTAAGGGTAGCTGGAGCATCAATCTTCATCCTTGCTATCATCCAACTGAATTAGATGAATATGCTTATATCCAAGCTTAATCTCAAACTCATCACCTGGCTTAAGCCCCATTTCCTGAGTATAGGTAGAGCCAATAACAATTTGGCCATTTTTATGAACACTTACGCGGTAAGTAGGCTCTCGTCCACGACCATCTTTTGTACTTTCAGGCCCTAATGGAATCCCTCGAGCAGCCAGCAACGCATCATAAAAGTCAGTTAGATTGACCCTGACCTGTTTATCTTTAGTAATACTGAAATACCCACATTCCTTAGCCTTCTCTCGCTTAGGTAAATGGGTGATTTCCTTCATCTTTTGAAGTAGAGCTTTTCCTGTCAGCGGCGTTGTTTTGCTATCAGCCATCGGATTTGAAGATTAAAGATTAGAGCTAGAAAAACAGATTGAATCACACTGCTAAAGCTAGGACCAAAACTCTTTGTTCATTAGCATAGGTTAGGAATAATTTTTGAGGCAGGAACTGATTATAACAGACCAAAAACCTGTTTTTACCAAAGTGTGTAAACTTAAAATCCTATTCAAGCTAACCTTTCAATTGAGCTTTAAATATCTAGTTTTAGAAATATTTAGGGCTTGATATAAACACATGAGTATATTAAAAGAAAACTTACTTTAGCTATTAGCTATAACGCCATCTCAGCATACTCAAGCGGAGAAAAATCCATAATACGTAAGAGGGTTCGATAGAATAGTGAAGCTTAAGGATAGCTAGTTACTAGCTGTTACTCTCCTGAATGATAAAAATGTCAAAATCTGATTCGCCCGAGACCAATACATCACGTCCTCAATCAGCTGAGTTAAAAGATGTTGAACAACCAAGCTTTGGGTGGAACGTCTATGCCGAACGTATTAACGGTCGTTTTGCTATGGTGGGTTTTCTGGCGCTCCTAATACTCGAACTTTTTACCCGTCAGGACTTTTTTACCTGGTTAGGGTTACCTATCTAAGCTCGTTTCTAGTTCAGCATGTGTTCTATAAATCCTGAACTAGCTGCCATTGGTTCTATAGGTATGCGAAATGTATTCGTTAAAATTGTTGAGTAGTTGCCTAACTTAGGCCAGCTAGTCGTGTTAGCCAAAAATAGTCATAATTCCTAATGTGGTGAATAGAATAAAAACTCTGTAAAAGTGATGCATATCATCCCAGTCTGTATCACTAGTATTGACTTAAGGTTGTAGATCCAAATCTTGGCTACTAGCTTTTGGCATAGAGTTTGAATAATCTGTGAGAAGTTCGATATTCTCGTATTCAGACCATAAAAAACATCGCTGGTAAGTAAGTTGCCAGCGATGTTTTTTATGGTCTGAACTAATTTTTGAGTCTTTTAAGCTAGTCCAGTATTTGCCCCGGGCTTGCCGGTCGCCAACTCTACTTTGACAATTTTTCCACCCATTTTTTGAATTCGCTGCTGCTCGCGAAACCAGCTGTCGTAGGGAACGAGCTTAGTAAAAAAAGTGTTTTGTAGCTCACGCTGGGTACGAATGCGAGATTGACTCGGCACACAGGCAGTAACCCGGAACATACGCATAGCAGAGGTGTCTCCTAATCTCAAACAAAAATTTTGTTTTGCAAGTTAATTGCTAAAAGCCCACTAACGAAACCGTTAAGTGCTTTAACCCTAGTTAAATACGGCTCAATGTCAGTTAAGTAAGTGTACAAGCAATGCTCAACCAGTACTAATTCTCAAACTGCCCATTGATAGCGTTGGTCCAATAATCTTTAGGCTTGACAGAACCTGAAATGGCTAAATGGCTGTTCCAGACTTAGACCCAAAATTTCGGAAGTCCAATAACCAATGACCAACAGCAGTAACCTTCAGACAAGTAGATTACAACTCGCTAACACTCGTTCCAGACTTCCGAAACAGCTTAACCTTATCGGCTAAGCAACTACATCGACATGACCTAGCTTAGGCCCGAGCAGATGTAATCAAAGTAAACGCCCATTTCCTTACCAGCGTCAGCACCAACAAGGCTAGCAGTAACTTCTTTCATAGCTTGGATAGCTTGAACAGTCGCACCAACGGGTACCCCTAAGGAGTTGTAAGTCTCTTTTAGGCCGTTAAGTACACGCTCATCCAAGATGGAAGGATCACCAGCCAACATAGCGTAGGTGGAGTAGCGTAGGTAATAGTCAAGGTCGCGAATGCAAGCGGCATAGCGACGAGTGGTGTACATATTGCCACCAGGACGAGTGATGTCAGAATACAGTAGCGCCTTAGCAACAGCATCCTTAACAATCTCAGACGCATTAGCGCCAATAGCAGTAGCTGCACGAACGCGCAGTTCACCAGTTTGGAAATAAGCAGCTAGCTTATCCATAGAAGACTGATCAAGGTACTTACCCTGAACGTCTGAAGAATTAATGACAGCAGTAATCGCGTCTTGCATGATTTTTATCCCTTAGTAAGATTTGACGATGTGGTTTAACAATCTGATGGGTAGCTCAATGCCTTAGCCCAACATTGCACCAACAACGTAATCGAAGTAAGAAGCGGCCTCAGCTGCATCATCACCAGACAGTAGGGAAGATGCTACGCTCTTCATGAAACGAATTGAGTCAGCAACAGCGGGGATGGAAGTACCCAGAGAGTTGTACATCTCCTTGGCACCCACCAAACCAATTTCCTCAATAGGAGTCACATCACCAGCAACAATGCCATAGGTGACAAGACGTAGGTAGTAGTCCATGTCACGCAAGCAAGTTGCGGTCATTTCCTCACCGTAGGCGTTACCACCCGGGGAGACAACATCAGGACGCTTTTGGAAAAGCTGGTCGCCAGCTTGCTTAATGATGCGCTCACGGGACTCTGTTAATACCTGGGCGATGCGTAGACGACGCTCACCAGAAGTAACAAAACCTTTAATGCGATCTAATTCGCCAGGGCTCAGGTAACGAGCCTCAGCATCAGCGTTCACGATAGATTTCGTGACAATACTCATTTATGGATTCCTCCGAAAGAATATAACCAGATAAATCACCTGGTTTTAACCTTCAAAGGGCTAAGGTCTACTTGATCTCTATAAGAGATATGTAAACTAGCCCCTACTTACTTTAACCCTGAATCAGACACGCATTCTATCTACTCATGCAATGCCTGACTCGAAAATTGAAGTACACCTAAAAGGTGCCTCAGATTCTATGAATCCTGTGTCAGCTCAACCGCCTTCCGATAGTATTTTCCGGCATTCAGTTAACCTTCTATGGGGATGCGAAACATTTCGTAACAACCATCCTCAGAATTGCTATTACAGCCAGTCATCTAAATACACCAAATATCTCTAGCACTTGGTTTTATCATGCCTGATGGCAAAGGTGCTAATGATTTGCGGCAAGCAAATTGGTACGTAACAAAAACGACTGGGCTATTTAATTAAATAGCCCAGTCGTTTTAACCATTTGCTTACAAGTATTCAGTTAAGCCAGCTCTATTTACTACTGTGCTTTAGTGTCAATGGAGGCCAGAGTTGAGACAGAAGGCTGAAAACTAGGCACAACAACATCATCATTTTGACGAGTTAGCTGCTGATAGAGACGCTCAGTGTTCGGGAAGTTAGCTGCTGGCAATGTTGGGAAGCGACGGTAAGGTACCGTGTCTTCTCCAAAGAATTCAGCATATTCCGGTGTTTCCACCAGGGTCTGAATAAAGCCACGAATCCCCTTAGTTGCCAAGATTTGGTTGTACTTACGAATCTCAGCTTGGTTGAGCGGTGCACGTCCCAGGAAGTGCTTAGTACCTAGTTCAATAACCTTGGTGTTCGGATAAGGTGCGTAAAACTCTTTCTGATAAAGATCAGAACATCCTAAGGCTTCGATGAACTCCTTCATATTGATTTCGCCATTGCTGAGTTGGCTCTCAATGGAGGTGAACTCGGTTTTGATAACATAGGGCGAAATATCTCGCTCAAAAATCTGTCGATAGGCTGCTTGGGTTACCAGCTTAATGTTTGTCTTGTCATAAAGGCTGGTGAGTTTGAATACCTTGGCTTGAACACGACGGGTATTAACGCCCTGCTTAATGCGCTTCCTAAGCTCAATTTCACCAGGTTGCTGACCGCTGGCAACACCCAACTCAACAAAGCGGGGCACGGAGGCTTTCGGTATTGGTTTGATGCCAGTTGAAGCTACGGTTCCTGTTCGAAAAGAGCGTAGAGATTGCCCTGCAGGAGTGACGTAGCGCTCATAGGGGATAGTGTCATCCCCAAAGGATTCGGTATATTCAGGACTATCAATTAAGGTGTCTACCAGAGCGTAGAATCCTTGCTTTGCACAAATATCAAAGTATTTGTTGGTTTCTTGGCGCCCATAGGTAGGGCGACCTAGCAAACGTCGGTGAATGTATTCTACGGCCTTCATCACGTACAGAGAAGACCAATAGGTTTTACGGAAAGCCTCTGACTTAGCTAAGGCTCTGATAAAGTCACGCATGCAAATATCACCATTTTCCAGGCGATTTTCAGCAGACTTTAATTCTTGCCCTGCATAGACATCGCGTCCAAATACCTGACGATAAGCTGCACGAATGATTCTTTGAGTTGAGCTTTCTGCAAACTTGACGCTATCGCCATTTCCAGTGGGAATTTGGTCTAGTTTGAATACCTTGGGACCTAGACTACCTGGAGCTTTTGGTCGAGCAGCTGGATTACTGACTTGGCTATCAATGCCAGCACCGCGGCGAATTAAAATACGGCGGGTATCTTTGTTGAAGGGGGCAGGACTACTGCTAGGATTGCGAGTCTCCTTAGGGAAAATTGCGCCAAACTGAATTTCCAATGGATCGTTGCCAGAACCATAGGGGTGCTGATCTGGTAAAGGCTGATCGTAGGAGGCAAAGGTAGTTAAAAACTCAGGATTCTTGCGGAAGGGTGCACTGTAGTTCAGCAGATTTTGCTGAGGACCCCAATTACGACATTCCTGGGCTTCCTGACCTAGCCCGCGTAGGTAAGGTACAGTCTCTTCTCCAAAATAGTCGCCGTACTCGTTGGAATCGATCAAGGCGTCTACGAGTTTTGAAAGACCTCCCTCAGAAACGATGGAAAAGTATTTCTGAACTTCTTCGCGAGAGCTTGGACCCCGGCCTAAAATGTGGCGGAAGGCTAGCTCCAGTGCACGACTGTTGATGTAAGGCTCAAAGAAGTTTTTCCGATATAAAGGAGACTTAGCAAGACGCCGAATGAATTCTTTCATGGCAATTTCGCCATTTTTAACCTGAGATTCCAGGTTAGAGATATCCAAGGAGTAGGCACGCTTGATATCACGCTCAAAGACTTGCCTGTAAGCAGCCTTAACAACAGCGTTCTTCTCTACTGCAGAAAGACCTGGCTTCATCACAAACTTGGGACGACGCTCAGCGGCGTTGAAGTAAATCTGAGGGAGCTGCAGACCCTGCAGATCTTTAGAAGGACGCTGACGTAGCTTGTTGGAGGGAGCTGGTGCCTTGAATTCCTCAATCAAGACATTGAAATAGGAACGAACCAGCTCTTGGGCTTCCAGATCGCCTCGAAAATAGCCAATGCTGGCTGCTCGCATGGTCTGTAAAGCCACTACTGTAGCTGCAGATGAGCAAGCGTCTTCGATAATTTCCCTGAGGCCACGAACGTTGACCGCAATGATGTTGGGGTCTCCAGCAACGATGGCATAGGTTAAATACCTTAGGAACCAACTCATATCCCGCAGAGACTTCTGCATGTTGCTGGGGCCATAACGACCAACGTTAATTGGGCGAAAACCTGGTGGAATCGAACCTAGGTCACTGCTGCTGCTGACTAATCCTCGTAAGCCTGAGAAAAGACCGGTGCTAGTATTCTCAGCTACGATTCCATCATCAGAAGATTCCTGAGCCTCCGACATGGACATTTCAGGGTCTGGCTCAACCCTTTCTAGAAAGGAAAGAGGGGAACCTCCGGTAAAGATGCGATTAGCAGCTTGGGAAACGATGAGTTCTGAATACCGGGTGATAACTTTTGCGATCGCAATACGCTTACGCCCTGACTTAAAAAAATCAGAGAGCTCACTCAGTTCACCCCGCTCCATATAGCGATCTTGCTGCTCGGCCTGGGTAATCGCGGTAACCGGCAAGGTTTGATAAAGTTGTGGCCGCGCTAAAGAGCTTCCACCACTAGCTGTTACAGTCATTCCTTTTCAAAGGCTCCCTTCTAATAGTTGATTGCAATTAGGCGATTGCATCAGACCCCTCCCTCAGCGCCGGGCAGCTCAGCCCTAAACTTGCTTAGAGCAAATCATGAACACCAGCAAGCAGCGCGATGGGCCTATCGACTCTTGAGATAGTTCCAGATTAAAACGATTACGGAACCCCAAGATAGCTGTCTAAAGACTGTGTAACATCTTGTCATTAGCCGATTAAATCATCATAAAAGACGACGACAAGCTAATGAGAAGAAAAATAAGTTTTGTTACTTGAGTTTACGAAGCCTTTCTCAAAAGATGGCAGTCTTGAGAAAGGCAAGCATTGAGTTTCCTCATATTTCCCATGACTTCTGAGAATGAGGCTGCCGTTAGCGCAGCGGTAGCCAAACTGTATGACACCTACCCATTTCCACCAGAACCCTTAATTGATGAGCCGCCGCCAGGCTATAACTGGCGTTGGCATTGGCCATCAGCCTACAGTTTTTGCACGGGGCGTGCTCCCGAACGCAGAGATATCACCATCTTAGATGCAGGCTGTGGTTCAGGGGTGGGGACTGAATACCTGGCCCATCTTAATCCTGAGGCTCAGGTGACCGGAATTGATTTAAGTGCCGGTACCCTAGCCGTTGCCAAGGAGCGGTGTCAGCGTTCGGGAGCTGAGCGGGTGCAGTTTCAGCAGCTGAGCATTTATGATGTGGCTCAGCTAGAGGGGCAATATGACCTGATCAACTGTGTGGGTGTCTTGCACCACATGCCAGATCCAATTAGAGGAATTCAGGCTCTGGCGACTAAGTTAGCGCCCGGCGGCTTACTGCACATATTTGTCTACGCTGCGTTGGGGCGTTGGGAGATCTCTCTCATGCAGCAGGCAATTGCTATGTTGCAAGGAGATCGTCGAGGAGATTATCGCGACGGGGTTCATGTGGGACGACAGCTGTTTGCAGCGCTGCCGGAGAATAACCGAATTGTGCAACGGGACAAGCAGCGTTGGGCATTAGAAAATCATCAGGATGAATGTTTTGCTGACATGTATGTTCATCCCCAAGAAGTGGACTATACCGTTGACACCCTGTTTGAGTTAATTGATGCGTCTGGGTTAGATTTTGTCGGTTTTTCGAATCCTCGCTACTGGAGTCTCGAACGCTTGGTAGGCCAGTCAGAGGATGTAATGGCTCGTGCTAAAACCTTGAATGTCCGTGAGCAGTACCGACTAATTGAATTACTAGATCCCGAATTAACTCACTATGAATTTTTCCTTTCACGTCCCCCATTACCCGATAGTGATTGGGCCGATCCAGCGGAACTGATGGCAGCTGTTCCTAGCCGTCATGCTTGTATGTCGGGCTGGCCTGCTAGGAGCTTTTTTGACTATGACTATCAGTTAGCTACTGTGACTGATGCAGAGTATAAATTTCTGGCTGATTGTGCAGAACCCGACACTGTAGAAGGCCCAACCGTGGCGGAACTTGTCAAGGATACGGAGCTTACCCTTGATGATGTGCGCTCGCTCCAGAAGCGACAGCTAATAGTGCTGTCGCCTAGAAACCCTGACGACACATAGTGACTGTTCGCGCTAAAGCTCACCAATAGGTATTAATGCCGTGATATGATTGGCCATGTCTTGAGCCTTGACGCTACATGTAGTTAGGTCACGGCCCAAGATATGGCTTCTACATTTTAAGATTCTTGTGACTTCGTCTGAGGAAGCCTCTGAGGCCCAACCTAATGATGAGCTGGTAGATGAACCTATAGAGCTACCCCCAGCCTCCGATCAGGCAATGGGTGAGTATTTTAGACTTCAACAAAATTTGTTGATGACAACGTTAGGGTTTACTGCTTTCATCTTCATCTCTGTTTGGCTTGCTTACTCCAGACACATTGCTCTGAATTATTTGCTAGGAGCGTGCGTCGGTGTGGTTTACTTAAGAATGCTGGCGAAAAGCGTTGCCAAAATAGGGCGCGAGCGTACCAAGCTGGGTAGTGGTCGACTGGCTGTATTTATGGGGCTGATTGTATTTGCAACTCAGTACCAACAGTTAGAGATTATGCCGGTTTTTCTAGGCTTCCTAACCTATAAGGCTGCACTAATTGCTTACACCCTTTGGACATCAGTTCTACCTGAATCGATGATCAAAGGATAAGGGCAATTTCAGTATTTCTGTGAGCATCTGCGAAAAAAATTAAGATTCTGGACGGAGATGTTAAACGCATTTAATTTTCCATTTTCACTACTGGCCGAGCTGGAAGTTGGTCAGCATTGGTACTGGCACTTTGGTGGTATTAAGGTCCACGGTCAAGTATTTCTTACTACTTGGTTTGTTGCGGCTATATTGATTTTGGTTTCAGCATTAGCCTCTAGCAAGGTTCAACGTATTCCTTCTGGGTTACAAAACCTTATGGAGTATGCCCTTGAATTTATTCGAGACCTCGCAAAGGACCAAATTGGAGAGAAGGAATATCGGCCCTGGGTTCCTTTTGTGGGAACGCTGTTTTTATTCATCTTCGTTTCTAACTGGTCAGGGGCATTGATGCCCTGGAAGTTGTTGCACATTCCAGCCAGTGAATTAGCTGCTCCAACAAACGATATTAATACGACCGTTGCATTGGCGTTGCTGACTTCTTTAGCCTATTTTTATGCAGGCTTTAAGGAGAGAGGATTGGGCTATTTCGCGAAGTATATTGAGCCTACTCCGATTCTGCTGCCGATCAACGTTCTTGAAGATTTCACCAAGCCCCTTTCGCTAAGTTTTCGTCTATTTGGAAATATCTTGGCGGATGAACTTGTTGTGGCGGTGCTTGTTTTGTTAGTGCCTTTGTTCGTTCCCCTCCCAGTCATGCTGTTGGGGTTGTTTACGAGTGCGATTCAAGCATTGATTTTTGCTACCTTGGCGGCTGCCTACATTGGTGAGGCCATCGAGGGGCATGGTGGAGAAGAGCATGGATAGTCTTCTAGGAGGCTATTCAGTTGGGATTTGACGTTGGGTCATCTCCTGCTTGGTTAGGGCTAGGAGACTGAACTAGCTTCTGACGGTTCTGAGAGGAGTTATTCCTCATTTTTTGGACGACTTGCTTAGTTGTTGATATTTATCTAAAGGTAAGGAAAAACATCATGGATCCAATTATTGCTGCTGCTTCTGTACTGGCTGCTGCTTTTGCTGTTGGTTTGGCAGCTATTGGCCCCGGTATTGGTCAGGGTAATGCCGCTGGTCAGGCCGTTGAAGGTATTGCTCGTCAGCCCGAAGCAGAAGGTAAGATCCGCGGCACCCTGCTGCTGAGTTTGGCATTTATGGAAGCGCTAACAATCTACGGTCTTGTAGTAGCACTTGTACTTCTATTCGCTAACCCCTTCGCCTAAGGGACTTTGAGGTGAGGGAGATACTTTTTGCAAGCGTCTCCCTTGCATCTTGTCACTTTCGTTTATCGGCTTCTCCAAGGTTTTTCACATTTTTCTGTTTGGATGTTTGAAAAATCTTCTTTGAAGTCTGATTTTCAGGGTGGCATCTTTTTTCGTGTAGCAGTCCCGGAACATTTGAGCATAGAACGTGATGATAACTGGTGTAGTGCTGTTTGCTGTCGAAGCTGCAGCTGAAGAAGCTGGCGGTCTATTTGACCTGGATGCAACGTTGCCTCTGATGGCCATACAGTTTGTATTGCTGGCTATTGTTTTAAATGCTGTTTTTTACAAGCCTCTTGGTAAGGCGATTGATGAGCGTGATGGCTATGTCCGTTCTACTATTGCTGATGCTGAAGAGCGTCTTGTTAAAGCTAAGAAGCTAGCGGACGAGTACGAGCAAGCCCTTGCAAGTGCAAGGTTAGAGGCAAAGCAAATTGTTGAAGAGGCTCAGACTGAGGCTCAAAAAATAGGTGCTCAGACAGTGGCATCTGCTCAGCAAGAGGCTCAGGCGAAGCGTGAGGCTGTTCAGAAAGAGCTTGATGCTCAGAAGCAGTCAGCCTTAACTGCTTTAGAGCAGCAGGTTGACACCTTGAGTCAGCAGATTATGAGCAAGCTTTTAGGGGCCGCTGCATAGGGGGTGAATGAGCGTGCCTATGTACGCTCTGGTTCATGAGTTATAAGTGCTGCTGGTGGTTGACCGGTTGCCAAGCGCAGTGTGGGATGGAGCATATGGAGACAATTTGGTTGCTTGCTTCAGAAGAAGGTGGTTTTGGTCTCAACCTTGACATTCTGGAGACAAACATAATTAATCTCGTCATTATTATTGGCGTACTCGTTTACTTTGGCGGTAGCTTTTTTGGCAAAATCTTGTCAGAGCGACGTAATTCAATTGAGACTGCTATAAAGGACGCTGAGTCTCGTCAGAAGAAGGCTGCCTTGGGTTTGGCAGAGCAGCAAAAGCAGTTGCAGGAAGCTCAGGCTGAGGGCGAGCGTATTAAAGCGGAAGCCCGTGACAATGCCGAAAGAGTACGTGTTGCTGTTTTGGCCCAAGCCGACAAAGATGTTGAGCGGATGAAGGCATCTGCACAGCAGGACTTGTCTACCCAGCAGGAGCGAGTTTTGCGCGAGCTCAAACAGCGTGTTGCATCCATGGCTTTGGACCGCGTGGAAGCGAATTTACCTGGTGCATTGACTGGGGATGTGCAATCTAAGTTGGTCGACCAAAGTATTGCCCTGCTTGGAGGTAAGTCATGAATTCTAAAATTGTTACTAGCGAAATTGCTGAGCCCTATGCTCGTGCGCTTTTGTCTCTGACCCAGGATAGTGGCACAACCGATGAGGTGAATTCCCTTGCTCAGGGACTGATGGGTTTGTTAGAGGAGTCTCAAGAGCTAGTTGATTTTTTAGCTAGTCCGATTGTTTCTCCTGATGCCAAGAAGGGCACTATCAAGCGAGTTTTGGGCGAGTCTGCTAACGCCAACTTCCTCAATTTCCTCCAACTGCTTGTAGATCGCGGTCGTGCTTCTTTGATGTCGCCAATTTTGGAGCAATATCGGTCTTTGGTTAGAGATGTCAATCAGACTGTTTTAGCTGAGGTTGTATCCGCTGTACAACTGTCTGATTCTCAAAGAGATTCGGTATGTCAGAGGGTGATTGCCATGACCGGTGCCAAGGCTGTTGAGCTGAGTACCAGTCTGGATGATAGCCTCTTGGGCGGTGTCATCATCAAAGTTGGTTCACAGGTGGTTGATGCCAGTTTGCGTGGACAGTTACGGCGGATTGGTATGCAGCTGGGCCTCGCCTAGTGAATCGCTATGGGGTGTCCTTGTATGGGGAGTGTCTCCGTCGCAGTCAAGTTTGAAGCTACGTCTTTAATTTGGCTATTTTGATTAATTGATTTTTTGTTGATATCTGAGTTAATAGAGCAACTCCAATGGTAAGCATCAGACCTGACGAAATCAGTAGCATTATTAAGCAGCAGATTGAGCAGTATGACCAGGATGTCAAGGTATCCAACGTGGGTACTGTGCTGCAAGTAGGTGACGGGATTGCTCGCATCTACGGTTTGGAACAAGCAATGGCTAGTGAGCTGCTTGAATTTGAAGATGGCACCATCGGCATCGCCCTCAACCTTGAAGAGGATAATGTGGGTGCGGTACTTATGGGTGATGGTCGCAAGCTGAAAGAAGGTAGTTCTGTGAAGTCTACTGGCAAGATTGCTGAAGTGCCCGTGGGTGACGCTATGCTTGGCCGCGTGGTTGATGCGCTTGCTCGGCCTATAGATGGCAAGGGTGACATTGCGACTACTACTAGTCGTCTTCTGGAAGCACCTGCACCTGGCATCATTGAGCGTAAGTCTGTGTATGAGCCTATGCAGACTGGTATTACTGCAATTGATGCGATGATTCCCGTTGGTCGTGGTCAGCGCGAGCTGATTATTGGTGACCGTCAAACTGGTAAAACTGCGATCGCAATTGACACCATTTTGAACCAGGCTGATCAAGACGTTATTTGCGTTTATGTTGCCGTTGGTCAGAAAGCAGCTTCTGTAGCTCAGGTGGTCAGCGTTCTTGAAGAGCGTGGTGCCCTTGATTACACTGTAGTGGTAGCCGCTAACGCTAACGAGCCTGCCCCCCTACAGTTCTTGGCTCCCTACACTGGTGCATCCATTGCTGAGTACTTTATGTACCAGGGCAAGGCGACATTAGTAATCTATGATGACCTGTCCAAGCAAGCTCAGGCTTATCGGCAAATGTCCTTGCTGCTGCGTCGTCCACCCGGTCGTGAAGCATATCCTGGAGACGTATTCTTCATTCACTCTCGTCTGCTAGAGCGTGCAGCTAAGCTAAGCCCTGAGTTGGGTGAAGGTAGTATGACTGCATTGCCAATCATTGAAACTCAGGCAGGTGACGTTTCCGCGTATATTCCTACTAACGTAATTTCCATTACCGACGGTCAGATTTTCTTGTCTTCTGACTTGTTTAACTCGGGTCTGCGTCCTGCCATCAACGCTGGTATTTCTGTATCCCGTGTAGGTGGTGCAGCTCAAACCAAAGTAATGAAGAAGGTTGCCGGTAAGCTGAAGCTGGAACTGGCTCAGTTTGACGAACTGCAGGCATTTGCTCAGTTTGCCTCTGACCTGGATGCTGCCACTCAAGCACAGCTAGCGCGTGGTGTCAGATTGCGAGAACTGCTTAAGCAGTCTCAATATTCTCCTCGTGCTTTGCATGAGCAGGTAACTATCGTATACGGCGGTATCAACGGCTTGTTTGATGACGTACCCGTTAATAAGGTCGCTCCTCTGGTGGTAGAGCTTTGTAACTACATCAACACCAGCAAGCCCGAGTTGGTTAAGGAAATCAACGAAGGTAAGAAGCTCACTGACAAGGTTAAGGAACTGGCTGGCGAAGCGATTGCTGAATGCAAGCAGTCCTTCATGGCCGCATAGGAGGGAGACTGGCCCAATCGTTCAGGAACAATATTGTTTCCTGAACGATTGGGCTTGAAAAACGCATATGCCTAATCTCAAATTAATTCGTGACCGCATTAAGTCGGTCAAAAATACTCGTAAGATTACCGAAGCAATGCGTCTGGTGGCAGCGGCTAAGGTCCGTCGCGCCCAGGAGCAGGTAGAAGCTACTCGCCCGTTTGCAGATCGATTAGCTCAGGTATTTTACGGTCTTCAGACTCGTCTTAAGTTTGAAGATGCAAACCTGCCTTTGCTTCAGCAGCGTGAAGTAAAGAATGTGGGTTTAGTGGTTATTTCTGCTGATCGCGGCTTATGTGGTGGCTACAATGCCAACATTATTCGCCGTGCTGAGAACCGTGCTAAGGAGCTAAAGGCTGCGGGCATCGGTTATCAAATGGTGTTAATTGGTCGTAAAGCGATTCAGTATTTTCAGAATCGTGATTATCCTATCGACTCTACGTTTGATAGCTTGGAGCAAATTCCTACTGCAGAAGAGGCATCTAAGATTGCGGATCAAGCCCTATCCCTGTTCTTGTCGGAAGAGGTGGATCGGGTAGAGCTAATCTTTACTAAGTTCCTTTCTTTGGTGAGTTCTCGTCCAGTGACTCAGACTCTCCTACCTTTGGACCCTGAAGGTTTAGATAAGGAAGATGAAGTTTTCCGTTTAACTAGCCGTGGTGGCCATTTCCAAGTGGAGAGAAATGCTGTTGAGACTGAGCAGAAGCAGTTACCCCAAGACATGATTTTTGAGCAGGATCCTGTTCAAATTTTGGATGCTCTATTGCCTCTGTATCTTAACAACCAAATCTTGCGTGCTCTTCAGGAGTCAGCTGCTAGTGAACTTGCTGCGCGGATGACGGCTATGAATAATGCGAGTGATAACGCCAGTGAGCTAGTGAAGACTCTAACGCTTGACTACAACAAGGCCCGTCAGGCGGCAATTACTCAGGAGATTCTTGAGGTTGTAGGTGGTGCAGCTGCCCTCGGCTAATTGAAATTGAGTTGCTCTCAGTTCTAACCCCATACTTTAAGGCAGTGCCATAGCACTGTCTTTTTTTATCGGATTGTTTGGTCTGGTGCGGGATATCCAAATTTTTACTTTTTGAAAAAAGGCTATATCCTGAACTCTAAAGTAAATGCCCTTGTTGCAGACAGTGCCCATGGTCAACGACGTATCTCAGTGGCTAGTAGAGATTCAATCATTACGGCAGCAGTTACAAACCCTTGGTCAAGAACGAGATCAGGCCTATGCGAGTGCGGCTAACTGGCGTCGCTTATATGAGGCTGAAGCTGAACAGCGTCGGAATGATTCAGATAAAAGTCAGCTACGGATTCGGGCCTTGGCCAATGAGCTAGAGCTCTTGAAACAGTCTCCCTCGATCGGTAAAGGGAATACACCTCAGAATTTACAAGATGTGTTGGCTCAAGTGAGTCAAGTGGATTCATTGGAGGAGCTGCGATCGCAGCTATCAGAATCCTTAATTCAATGCGACCAACTTGCTAGCGCGCTCAAGGTCGAACAGGCTGCCCACGAAGAAACACGCCAAAATCTGACAACGGCACTCGGCGATACCATTGACCTCATAACCAAAAAAACAGACACTGATAACCTTTCCGTTGATTAGCTGTAGGTTGTAGCGAGGTTTGAGCGGTCCCTCTAATGGCAACTGCGGCCATTCTTGACTGCTTTGAGTGCACTCGCGTATTTGCGTCTAATGCCTCGCTTAGATTGTGTTTGATTGCTGCAAAATGTCCGCTTTGAAGAATTTTCAGCGCCTGAACGTATGGCCGTTTAGGTTGATTCATACTTTTTGGGTAGGAAATATGAAGGGACAGATTAAATATTGGTATATTTTGATGAAGTAATGCATGGAACTTTTGGGTTAAAATTTCCATGCTGCTGCGCTGAGTAAATATTACTAGCGACATAGTTATGACAACTTTTTCTGAGACCAAAGCTATTGTTGAATCTGAGCCGGGTGGCCGCGTTGTAAAACGCGAAACTCAGCCAGCATCGGGGGATAAAACTATTTATATGGCTGAGCTAAAACGGTATCCTTATCAGCCTGATATCCAAGTTGAAGTTTTGCATTTGCAGGCTGAGGCGGACGCTTTGCTATTGCAGCTTAAAGCCATGGGATGTAAGTAACGCTTCTGGTTTTCTGGAGCTTTTGTTTAACTACAGAAATCTCTACGAATCCGGGTGCCTTTAAGGGTTGTTTTATGTAGATGCACTTCGTTAATTGCTACTCCTGTGTTACGGGGTATTACGTGTTGACGCTGTCATATTAAGAAAAGCAGCGTAATCGATTCCGGCTCTTGGGAAACCTTTTACGTTAGGGAACAGTTATCCCCTAATGCTTTGTTTCTATGAGTCACCAGCATCCTATAATTGCCGATATTTCGGGTGATAGAACGCTGCGTACCCTTGAATACCACGACACTTATGCGTGTCCAGTATGTGGTCATGGTGAATTATCGTTATTGACGCTGACTGAAGCGTTTGCTTGTAATTTTTGTCGTCATATTTTTACCGTCAATTTGGATGCCCAGTCAATTCAGATGATTGATGGGGCTCGGCCAATGGTTTGGTTTTGGACTGGGACTCGTTGGAAACATCATCGCAGTGCAGAAGAAAAGTTAACGGCTATTGTGTGGAGCTTTGCACTGGCCATTGCCTGTGTCCCTGCGGGTTTGGTGATGTTGTCTAACTATATGTTCCCCCCCATTGACAGTGGCGGTCTGAATCAGTTCTCTGTGATCTGGACATTCGCAACGCTGCTAGCCCATGCAAGTATCGTTATGTGGTTGATTGCAGAACATCACCAATGGCCTTGGTATGTTAGGGCTAAGATGAAACTCAGTCGCTAACCTATAAATCAAACATACGCCTCAGGCGATTTCTTGCCCATAAGACCGGATTGGCATCATCTTCGAGGGCATCGACCAGGTTTAAGGCCCGCATCTCATGCTGGCGTTTAGCGAGTTCATCTCGATGTTGAGCCATAGCCTGCAAAACTTGATTTGATAGGTCAGGGTAGCGTCTTAGTAAGTCTGAAAAGCTCGGTTGGTTAATAACAAACAGCAAGGCATCTTCTGAAACGCGTGCCATTGCAGTACGAGGTACGCCTAAAAGCAAGGCTACTTCTCCAAAAAACTGACCGGGTTCAAGCATAGCCAAATGACGATTTAATTTTTCCGCTAGAATTTCAACTTTGCCTTCCAACAAGATATAGAACGAATCTCCAGGTTCTCCTTCATGAAAAAGGATGATGCCTGCTGCCTTGTGCTGACGGCTGCCGATTTCGATCAGTTGTCGAATTTCTAAATCACTAAAATTGGCAAAATAGCTAACTCGACGGAGCATGTTCTTGAGGGATGGTGGTGGCGGGTTAGTGGGTTGATGTTTTAAGGCTAGCTGTCGATTAAAGAATGGTGCATTTTCATTGTTGTTATCCTGGGGTGGCAAATTACGAATCCATACGTCCCGCTGGGGAAATGCAATTTCGATGTTGTGCTGGCGAAAATTGTACTCAACATTGAAGTGCAAGGAGCTTTGGACTTCAAACCGCCTGTTCACATCGACCCATATCCATAGCTCAAACTCAAGGGCATCTTCTCCGAAGGCCATAAACATCGCTTTGGGCATGGGTTTGCTGCAGACGGTAGGCTCCATGTAGGCAGATTTGAGTAGGAGTTCGGTGACTAAAATAGGATCGCTATCGTAGGATACGCCTACTGGAATTTTGAGGCGGGCAACGGAGGTGCGATGGCTCCAGTTGAGGACACGATTGTTGATGATTTGACTATTGGGAATAACGACATCTCCATCATCAAGGGTGCGAATAATGGTGGAACGTAGATTCACTTCGACGATGCGTCCTACGAGTCCCTGGAAGCGATAGTCATCGAGCTCAATCAGATCGTTGACTTTAAGAGTGCGCTCGAACAATAGAATGAGGCCGCTAATAAAGTCATCGGCAATGTGCTGTAAACCAAAACCAATACCGACACCTAAGCCGCCCAAGATAATGCCCAGGGACCTCAAGTTGATGCCGGTGTATTGAATCGCTACCAAAAGGGCGATGACACCTACGGCATAGCTGACAAGTGTGGCAATCGCTTCGCGGTTGTTGGGGTCGATACTGGCTAGAAGATGACGTTTTAGAAAACGCTTGACTAGGCCGATGGTGAAAAAAATGAGTGTGAACCAAATGGATAGGCTAACCAGCAGTTTTAAGGTGATGGTGGTGTTGCCTAACTCGAATAGTTTGGCGTCAAAGAGTTGGCTAAGCTGCTGCCAAAAATCTATAAGAACGGCTGTCATGGGGTCAGAAGGGCAAATTCCTTACTCGTCTTCTGTATCAAATTGAAATGCGAGGGCGGTTGCAATGGCATCTACGACCCGACCCACTTCAGTAATTTCCATGGGCAAGCCTGGCATTTTTTGACCTTTCGGAACCAAGGCCCGTTTGAAGCCGAGTTTAGCAGCTTCTTTTAGCCGGAGTTCTATTTGGGAAACGGGACGCACCTGACCGCCTAATCCTACTTCACCGATGAGGACAAGCTCTGGATCAACAATGCGATCGCGAAAACTAGCCGCCACTGCCAAAGCAATTCCTAAATCTGCTGCCGGTTCCCCCACACTCAGTCCGCCTGATGACGCCACATAGGCATCCAGCTTTGACAGCGGAATCCCCACTCGTTTTTCCAACACCGCCAGAATCTGTAAGAGTCGGTTGTATTCAATACCGGTGGCTGATCGTCGGGGTGAACTATAGCTGGTGGGACTTACTAACGACTGTAGTTCAACCACCAGGGGACGGGACCCTTCACAGGCCACAATGGTTGAAATGCCAGGCACCTGTTCATCACGGTTACCCATAAACAGGGCTGATGGATTAGGAACTTCTTCTAGACCCTGGGAAACCATTTCAAAAACTCCTAATTCGTGGGTAGCCCCAAACCGGTTTTTTACCGAGCGTAGGAGTCGATGGCTAGCAAACCGATCGCCTTCGAAGTACAAAACCGTATCCACTAAATGTTCCAAGACCTTAGGCCCGGCAATGGACCCTTCCTTCGTCACATGGCCCACAATAAACAAGGTGATATTGTCCCGTTTGGCTAACTGCATGAGAGCTGATGTACATTCCCTCACCTGTGATACAGAGCCCGGTGCCGACGTTAGCTGGCCATAAAACAATGCCTGGATACTGTCAATAACTGCTACCTGGGGATGTAGGGATTCTAGTTCGGCCAAAATTGTTTCAAGGTCGGTTTCGGGTAAGAGGTAGAGATTCTCCGTAGGAGGTGTATTGCTCACCGTCTCGGTGTTTTTTGGGCCGACAGGGATGCCTAACCGTTGCGATCTCAGCTTCACTTGCTGGCCCGATTCTTCTGCACAGACATAAAGGACCGAAGCGTGGATGGCCAACTGGTTAGCTGTTTGTAGCAAAAGAGTAGACTTGCCAATGCCTGGATCACCTCCTACCAAAACCAGAGAGCCCGGCACAATACCCCCACCCAGTACTCGATCCAGTTCACCATAGCCAGAGTCAATGCGAGCTTGAGGATGATCCGCAATCTGACTAAAGGTTTTTGCTACACGGGGTTTAGAGTCTCCTCGTTGATTTTTACTCGGACGACGTCCTGGACGATTGGTTGTAGCTATTGGTTCGACTGCCTGCTCAACTAAGGAATTCCAGCTACCGCAAACAGAGCATTTGCCAAAATATTGTCGCGATTCTGCCCCGCATTCATTACATACATAGATCGAGCGAGACTTAGCCATACCTAATAATTCAATGTCTGGACTAGACGTTACTGACTATGGGCAAGGCCAAACGGTAAACGATTGCATCCATGTTAAATCCTTTGGACATCACCCAGTCTTGACATGGTTGCCGCTTTTAAGCCTACCGAGTGGTTTAAAGAATGGGAGCAGGATGACTCAAGGAGCTGTTCAGAAACGCCTGCATGGGTTGAGCCTGAAAAGCTTGTTAGGCCATGATTTCAATGCACAAGGCCATGGTTCTAATTTTTAACCAACCCTAAGCCAGTAATAGCAGGTTTATTCATTTCTCTAGGTTCGTACACAAGTACTATTAATGCCACAAATCTAAAGAAAATTGTACAGATCTTGTACTTAGACGAAATACGGATAAGATGCTCTAAAAATTTTGAATGCAGGAGAACAACCTTAAGAAACGTTGAAAACCTTGGATATTCAAGATCATAGCTTCGAAAAAGCAATACAATGTTAGCTATCTTAAAGAGATTTCTAATAAAACGTTGAGCGCGAGCCCTGGAATTAATCAGGTTCAAGGTTTGTTTTAATACGTTCAAGAGTATTGAAATCGTTAGGTTTTTAAGGGAATAGGGTTTAGTACTCTCCCCAAAACGGTCGAAATCTTCTGCCGTCATCGTTATGTAGGAGTTCAAGAAACTTTGGAAAGCGTAAAAGAGAAAATCCTAGTCGTCGATGACGAAGCTAGTATTCGTCGCATTCTAGAAACTCGCCTTTCGATGATTGGCTATGATGTCGTTACTGCGGCGGATGGTGAAGAAGCTTTAGATACTTTTCGTCACGAAATTCCTGACTTGGTTGTCTTAGATGTGATGATGCCCAAGCTCGATGGCTATGGTGTTTGCCAGGAGCTGCGCAAAGAGTCTGATATTCCTATCATCATGCTGACTGCTTTGGGTGATGTTGCTGACCGTATTACGGGTTTGGAGTTGGGGGCAGATGACTATGTGGTTAAGCCATTTTCTCCCAAGGAGCTCGAAGCCCGTATTCGTTCTGTATTACGTCGTGTAGAGAAGACCGGAACGTCTGGAATTCCTAGCTCTGGTGTCATTACCATCAATAATATTCGCATAGATACCAACAAGCGCCAGGTGTACAAAGGTGATGAGCGAATTCGTTTGACAGGTATGGAGTTCAGTTTGTTAGAGCTTTTGGTAAGTCGTTCTGGTGAGCCGTTTTCTCGTTCTGAAATACTGCAAGAAGTTTGGGGCTATACCCCCGAGCGTCATGTTGATACTCGGGTTGTGGATGTGCATATTTCTAGGCTGCGGGCAAAGTTGGAAGATGATCCAAGTAACCCTGAGCTTATTTTGACCGCGCGGGGTACTGGCTATTTGTTTCAGCGTATTGTTGAACCAGGTGAAGAGTAAAGTTGTTTCGACCCTTGTTTATACTTGACGCTTAGCGATTTGCATTCTGGGGCTAGCTGCTTGAAAGAGCTTTAGTTCTAGCCAGTTAGTTTTGTATAGAGCCACACATTGAAGAAGCGCGTAATTGCTGGACTATTTGGAAGCTGACAATGAGCTTTTGTCAGAAAATCGAAGTTGTAAATTTTCACTCGGTTTCAGTCTGATAGAATTTCTTAAAGTTTCTATAGATTCAATTCGATGGGCTTAACTCAAGCGCGGATCGCAGTTGATGCAATGGGGGGCGATTATGCACCTGCCGAAATCGTTGCTGGAGCCATTAGGGCGAAGGAAGAGCTGGATGTTGAGATTTTGCTTGTGGGTGATCCTGGGCAGATCAGGGCTTCTGTAGCTGATGTTGAAAGCTTAAAGCGAATCGAGATTGTGCCTGCTGAAGGCACGGTTGAGATGCACGAAGAACCCTTGAGCGCTCTACGGCGAAAACCCAAGGCGTCTATTAATGTAGCCATGAGCATGGTGAAAAAGGGGCGAGCCGATGCCGTCGTATCGGCAGGACATTCTGGGGCAGCCATGGCAGCGGCGCTACTGCGGATGGGACGCATTAAGGGGATTGATCGTCCTGCTATCGGCGCTGTGTTTCCTACGGTAGTAGCGGGTAAGCCCGTCTTGGTTTTGGATGTCGGGGCGAATGTAGACTGCCGTCCTAAGTTTCTAGAGCAGTTTGCCCACATGGGCAGTGTCTATTCCGAATATGCCTTTGGAGCAAAAAATCCTCGCGTTGGGTTGCTCAGCATAGGGGAGGAGTCTAGTAAGGGAAATGAGCTGACTGTTCAGGTGCATCAATCATTGAGTGCATCCACAGCGATCAATTTTGTTGGCAATGCAGAAGGGCGCGACGTCCTCTCTGGCCAATTTGACGTGGTAGTTTGCGATGGCTTTGTGGGTAATGTCCTCCTCAAGTTTGCAGAGGCTGTTGGCGAGGTTGCGGTCAATATTCTCAAAGAGGAGCTGCCACGCGGTATTTTAGGAAAGCTGGGTGTGCTCTTGCTTAAGGGAAATCTCAAGCGAATTAAGCAGCGTCTCGATCATGCTGAGCATGGCGGTGCTTTGTTGTTGGGGGTAAATGGTGTGGCTGTTATCAGTCACGGTAGCTCTAATGCACCTTCTATTTTTAATGCAATTCGCCTGTCTAAAGAAGCCGTTGATAACGGTGTAATTGGGCATATCCAGGGGCAGTATCAAAAAGTGACTGCGTCGGTGACCAACGGAGATTAAACGGTAATGGCAAATGGTGGGCCCGGTGTGGCCTTTGTTGGTAGCGGTAGCGCTCAGGTTGAGGCAGCATTGGCCAATGAGATGCTTAGTCGCGTAGTCGAGACTTCTGATGAGTGGATTGTTACTCGTACGGGGATTCGGCAACGTCATATTGCAAATGATTCAGAGTCTCTGGCTTCGCTGGCTGCACAGGCCGCGCAAGCGGCAATCAAGGCCGCAAATCTGACGCCGGATGTGATTGATTTAATTCTGCTGGCCACATCCACTCCGGATGATTTATTTGGGACTGCCTGTCAGGTGCAAGCGGCTATTGGTGCAACTCGTGCAGTTGCATTTGATTTAACCGCTGCCTGCTCTGGATTTGTTTTTGGTGTTGTGACAGCGGCTCAGTTTATCCGGACTGGTACGTATAAAAATGTTGTGGTGATTGGAGCCGATCTGCTGAGTCGTTGGGTGGATTGGCAAGATCGTACTACTTGTGTTCTGTTTGGTGATGGTGCTGGGGCCGTGGTTATGCAGGCATGCGATCGCGATCGGCTGTTGGGGTTTGAAATGCACAGCGATGGCACCATGAATAGCTGTCTAAACCTCGCCTACACAGCAAATCCAGCTGATTTGGTAGATGGGATTACCACCCAAAAGGGCCAGTTTACAGCTATCACCATGAATGGTCGTGACGTGTATCGATTTGCGGTGGGGCGAGTGCCAGAGGTGCTTGAAAAAACTCTTTTCCATGCTGGATTAGCTGCAAGTGACATCGATTGGCTGATTTTGCACCAAGCGAATCAGCGTATTCTGGATGCTGTCGCTAAACGACTTAAGCTGCCCAGCGACCGAGTAGTCAGTAATATGGCTAAACATGGCAATACCTCAGCGGCCTCTATTCCCATTGCTCTAGACGAATGGGTGCGCGCCGGTAAGGTACAGCCGGGGCATAAAATTGCCATGTCTGGTTTTGGGGCTGGATTAACTTGGGGAGCGGCCTTGCTGGAATGGGGCCTGTAGGCAGAAAGCCTTCAATACTACTAACCTGTTTTAGCCTATGGATGAATTGTTGTTCCCTGGGTGCCCTTTGCGAATGGGGCATTTACTGAGACAGTAAAAAGGATAGACGAATTACGAATGACCATGACAATAAAGACTGTGTGGGTGTTTCCTGGGCAAGGATCCCAAGCTGTAGGGATGGGGGCTGATTTAGCAGATGCAGCCAAAGATAAATTTGCTCAGGCTGGCGACATCCTGGGGTGGTCGGTGGTAGATCTGTGCCAAAGTGATGACGCTCAGTTAGGCAATACTCTTTACACCCAGCCTTGTCTTTATGTCATTGAATGTGCCTTGGCGGATCTACTAAAAGCTAAGGGACTGCAGCCAGATATGTTGGCAGGACACAGCTTAGGAGAGTATTCCGCTCTTTATGTGGCAGATGTTTTTGATTTTGCTGCGGGATTGAGACTTGTCAAACGCCGTGCCGAGCTCATGTCTCAGTCAGAAGATGGTGCTATGGCAGCCCTAATGGGGTTTGATCGCGATCAGTTGGATGCCACATTGGCTGCTACCGAAGGAGTGGTTTTGGCCAATGACA
Organism: Cyanobacteria bacterium P01_D01_bin.156; assembly: GCA_039024555.1. Classification (GTDB taxonomy): domain Bacteria; phylum Cyanobacteriota; class Cyanobacteriia; order Phormidesmidales; family Phormidesmidaceae; genus Leptothoe. Next base: position 122,935 of record JBCCQQ010000002.1, on the reverse strand, counting down.
ATAACCCTGGACAGGTTGTTATTTCTGGCTCGCCAGACGCTGTGGAGGCTGTGATGGCTGCAGTCAAAACAAAGCGAGCCGTCAAACTTAATGTCAGTGGTGCCTTTCACTCACCTCTCATGTCTCCAGCGGCCAATGAATTTGATCAGATTTTATCAGGTGTGCCCTTTAAGTCGGCCTCTATACCTGTCCTCTCTAATGTCGATCCTGTTCCCAGTGTTGATGGAGAGATTCTCAAGCAACGACTGATGAAACAAATGACAGGCACCGTGCGCTGGCGAGAAATTTCTCTAAGTTTGCCAGAGCAAGGGGTAAACTCCGTGGTGGAAGTAGGGCCTGGTAAAGTGCTCACAGGGTTGATTAAACGCACTTGCCGTAGCTTGGCGTTGAATAATGTATCGAATCTAGAACAAATTGACGCTGTAAGCAGTGCATTAGACGCCGCGCAGGTCACAGCGTAGACGGTGGTGAATCAACGACAGCGTGAGCCCAAGATTAGTCTGGCGCTCTACTACTTGTTTAAGTGGTCGATAGTGAATCCAATGTTACGGGGGTATTTTCGAGGCCGTATCTACGGTGCAGAGAATATGCCAAAGTCTGGTCCGGTACTAGTGGTAGCCAACCATGCCAGTGACTTTGACCCCCCTTTTGTGTCGTCCTGTGTGCGACGACCAGTATCTTATATGGCTAAACAAGAGTTGTTTAAGGTGCCAGTGTTAGCCCCGGCCATTCGTTTATATGGTGCCTACCCTGTGCAGCGGGGCGGGGTAGCTCGTGGTGCAATTCGTGCGGCTCTAGAGCAACTAGATCAGGGCTGGGCGGTGGGTGTTTTTTTACAGGGGACCCGGACTCAGGATGGTCGTATTCCAGACCCTAAACTAGGGGCTGCCATGATTGCGGCTAAGGCCCAAGTGCCCTTGGTGCCTATTAGTTTGTGGGGAACTCATCGCATATTGCCTCGCGGTGCAAAACTACCGAAGCCTATGCCTGTAACGGTTCGCGTGGGTAAGCCCATCGCTCCTCCTAGCTCTAGTAAGGACAAAGAGCAACTCATGGTGGTAACGAACTATTGTTGCGATCGCATCCACACAATGTTGGATCTGGGGCGCTGATGCAATGGTTACAATAATCCTCTATCCAGAGTGATAGGTTCACTCTATGGCATTTTCAACGGACTACATTCAGCGGAGCAACAACATGGCCGGAGACCTGAGACAAGAGCTAGCCGAGATGGTGGGACCCACTCAATGGAATTGGCTGAAGCCCCATATTGCTCGTGATGCGGTTGTTTTTGTTGATCCTCAGCTAGATTTAGTTGATGTGGGTGTGGCCTTGACTAATGACAATGTGCAGTCTGTGCAACGCTGGATTGGCGAACAGTTAATTACTAAACCGAGTAAAGAACAGCTAGATACTTGGGGTGTTTCTGGTCCTGGCAATCAGCTTCGCTCTCTGATTGTTCAGCCTTATGTTCTGGTGCAAGAAATTTTAAAATCAGTAGATAGCAGCAGTGGCTCCTCCACATAATTCTCAGTCGTCTAGCTCGCTGGACAAGCTTCAGAAACTTTTGAGCCAGCTAGATAACTCTAGGCTAGTGCGCTTTTTACTACTACTGGCCAGTGGTTGGGCGCTGGTGCAAGTACTCAATTATTTTGAAATCGTAGTGGTCATTTTTGGGCTCTCTGCGATTTTAGCGTTTTTACTCAGTTATCCAGTACGGTGGTGTTGTCGTATATTGCCCCACGGCGTTTCAGTATTGGCTGTTTTTTTAGTGGCCTTGGTTTTAGTGGGTGGCGTAGCCATTACCCTAGCGCTTGCCTTTATTTCCCAGGGGCAGGGACTATTAGAGAACAGTACGGACGTTCTCAATTCTCTCTTACCGCTAATAGATCATATTGAAACTATCCTCCGTCAGTGGAATATTCAAGTCGATTTAAAGACTTTAGGAGGACAAATTCAGCAACAGGCTACGACGTTTCTGGGGGCGGGGTTGGGACTGTTACAAACCCTGCTGGAAAATTTTATCAATGCCATTCTGATTGCAGTTGTCACCTTTTTTATGATGTTGGATGGAGCTCGACTATGGCGGTTTATGCTGAAAGCGGTGCCTGAGCATCAGCGTCAGCGGTTAACCCTAACCATTCAACAAAATCTCCTAGGTTTCTTTTGGGGACGGCTGCTCCTCTCTATTTTTTTTGCTACCTCCACATTTGTTGTTTTTTTGCTGCTCAAGATTCCCTACGCCTTAGTGTTAGCCGTAATTGCTGGGTTATTTGATTTGATTCCTGGTATTGGCGCTACTTTAGGAGTCAGTTTAATCAGTCTGTTGCTGTTGTCTCAGGGGGTGGGAGTAGCTGTTCAATCGGTGGTGGTCTGTATTCTTCTTCAACAAGTAGAAGAGAATCTGCTGTTGCCTCACATCATGCGAGATTCTCTAAATATCAATCCAGTCGTGATGTTTTTTGCACTGATTATAGGTGTGCGCATTGGTGGTCTCCTGGGCTTATTTTTAGCGATTCCTGTGGCTGGAGTCGTGGTCAGTTTACTGGATGTGGATGAAATGAAAGGACGCGCTGTATAGCGTTTGCCTTGCATCGGTAGAAAATCTTCTGGTAAAAGGTTTTGATGGATACTTTGATGGGTTAATTGGTGAATTCGATAAAACTGAGAACTCCCCCCTGAGTTGATACAAATGTTTAGCAGTTCTATTAAGCATTTCAACAATGCTCGGAATTGGTTGACGGGGTTGGGAAAACTCGGCATGGTGATTTTAGAGGTTTTGAACAATGCCGATGACTAAGTCAGCACTGAGTCCTCCTTCGCTCAACCTGATCCAGAGCCCCATTCCTTGGTTGAGAGCATTTTGGAAGTTTTCACGACCCCATATGTTGATGGGGACAAGCCTAAGCATTTTAGGTTTGTTTGCCATAGCCTGGTCAGCACGTCACCCCTTAGGGATGTTGCCAGGCACGTTTCAGGTGTGGGTGGGCATTAGTTCATTATGGATTACCTGGCTGGCTTGTGTTTGCACCAATATCTACATTGTTGGACTCAATCAAATTGAGGATGTAGCTGTTGATCGGTTGGCTAAACCCTATTTGCCATTAGCATCTGGAGAATTTTCTGCTGCTCAAGCAAAGATGCTAGTGGGGATTGCTGGCAGTGGAGCCGTATTACTGGCAGCTGCATCACAAAGTTTGTATTTGGTAGCGACGATAGTATTAAGTCTGGTAATTGGGACTGTGTATTCGCTACCACCGATTCAGCTAAAACAGTTGCCCATAGTCGGCTCGCTGTGTAAGTTGCTGGTGCGTGGGGTAGTGGTGAATATTGGAATTTTTCTCCATGCGGCGAACCAGTTGGGATTACTGCCTGCAGTGCCTTTGCGAGTGTGGGTGCTAGCGCTGGTAGTGATGGCTTTTAGTGGTGCGATCGCGCTATTAAAAACTTTATGGGATAACACCCAGAGCATTGATAGCTTGTCAGATATTCAAATCGCTCGGCTCGTCTGGTGGGTGTTAACGGTTTGTTACAGCGGTCTTATTATTTTTGCGGTGCTTATTCCGGGTATTAATAGTGGGTTTTTGATGGTAACCCATGGTTTAGCCCTCATTTATTTTTGGTATTTAAGTTGTCAGCTTTCTCCAGATGAAACCGATGGATTTAGCTATCGAGAGTTTTATCAGTTTGTTTGGAAACTGTTTTTCCTTGAGTATTTGCTTTTCCCAACCGCTTGCTTGCTTGCCTAAAGTCGATCTCTAGTCAATAACAAGTATTTGCTAGGGTTGTCTAATCACGCCCCGCTTATATATAAACTTAGGGATTGTTAAACATTAGAATTATCGCCTTGTGCATTGACATCATGGCTTAACAAGCTTTTCAGGCTTACCCCGTGCAGTCGTTTCTTAACAGCGCCTTAGTTGAAACAGTTCTTTCCTGCAAAAAAAAAGCTCAACCACAGGGCTGGGCTTTTTTGAAACGCTTCGAGAAATGCCTGACTAGGCACATGAGTATATGAACGGCATTATGCTTCAGCGCAACTCCGCAAACTTGGCTGTTAAAGCTGTTTGTGTAGTCTTAGCTGTCTTAGCCATTCGAGGTAAACATATCAATAGAATCCAGTGGAAGTTTGTAACAAGCCTTACGAGATGACTATTTATCGTCTGGATGTTGCCGACTAACGATGGGGCATATTCCCAATAACGGTAAGATCAGCGTTGGAGAGTTTTGGAGTAATTTGTGGCAGAGCTAAAGGCGTTGATTTTTGATGTGGATGGCACCCTGGCAGAGACAGAGCGAGATGGCCATCGACCTGCCTTTAATCAGGCATTTGCAGATACTGGTCTAAATTGGGACTGGACACCAGAACTCTACGGTAAGTTACTTAAGGTCTCAGGCGGAAAGGAACGGATTCGTGCCTATGTGCAGGACTACCTCAGTGATTTTCAAGTACCGTCAGACTTTAGCGATCTGGATGCCATGATTAAGCATCTGCACGCGACAAAGACAACTTACTACAAGCAATATGCAGCGGCAGGTAAAATTCCTCTACGCCCTGGTGTGGAGCGGTTGTTGAATGAAGCTCGTAGTCAAGGGGTGACACTTGCGATCGCAACCACCACTACTCCAGCCAATGTTCAAGCTCTGCTAGAAAATACCCTCGGTGCAGAAAGCCTCAACTGGTTTGCAGTTATTGCGGCAGGCGACATGGTTCCTAAGAAAAAGCCTGCTCCCGATATCTATGAATATGCCCTGGAGCATTTAGACTTGCCAGCAGATAACTGTCTTGCATTTGAAGACACTAACAATGGTTTGTTATCGGCTACCCCCACCGGGTTAAAAACTGTTGTCACGGTGAATGAGTACACTAAAGCACAAGATTTTACTGGCGCAAAGCTTGTGCTCAGTGACCTAGGGACTCCAGAGACCGCTTTTACCGTACTAGCGGGTGATGCCAGCGATGCCACTTACTTCACGGTGGAACTAGCTCGTCAGCTGTGCGCTTAGCAAATTGTGGCAACTGCCCTTGATCTAGAGCAGTTCTGGAACAGTCCAGCCAGGCAGCTATTGGCCTACCCTAGCGGTGATGGGGTTACATTGACTCACCGCTGGGCAGAGCTTCAGACTTTTGGCATTGAGACTGTCTACGTTGATGGTCCAGAGATGCTGTCAGGTGTGAAGATACTTGGGGCTGGCTACTGTGGCGTCGTGTTGCGAGTGCGCTATCAAGGGCAAGAACGAGTTCTCAAGATTCGTCGAGAACCTGCACCTCAGACAAGTCTGCAAACCGAGGCGCAGCTGCTGCTACGTGCTAATTCTGTGGATGTAGGGCCGCAATATATTGCCCACAGCGATAATTTTTTGCTGATGGACCATATTGATGGGCCTACGTTAGTGGAGTGGTTGCAATCACCACAGTCTGTTGAGGCGGTTCATAGGGTGGTCTTTCAGCTGATCCACCAAGCCTATCGATTAGATCAAGCGGGGCTCGATCACGGAGATCTGCGTTGCATCACAGCCCATGCCTTAGTAACGTCTCAATGCCCAGTTCTGATTGATTTTAGTGGAGCCAGCTTACATCGACGTCCCGCCAATGTGACCACTTTAGTTCAGGGATTATTTATCAGTACCCATATCGCCAGGCTTTTGTGTCCCTGGTTTCAGGTGAATAAATCAGAACTCATTAAGTACCTGCGTCGCTACAAGCAGCAGACTTCTTTAGTACATTTGGAGCAACTGCTTCAGTTTTTAGATTCCAAGAAATGGGTGGGTTTCACGTATGAGGAAGATTCTGATTTGCGTATCTAGACGCAATCTACCTATCGGCACGAGATAGATTACAGGTGGTAAAGGTAAACACAAGACTGCTGATCATATGTTTCGAAACTATTTGAGAAAAGTCGATTCTAGTCTTATTCGTTGAAATGGGGTGCCGTGTTTACCCAATGAAGTCTAGTATCCATTGTTGTTCTACCGGCCTCAACTGTGGCGAAAGTGTGTGGTTGTAGTCGATGGCCAATTCAAATCGGGCTCTATCATAGATGCGGTGGAGCAACGGCTGTAGTGCCAGCGTTGGTGATGCGTCGTTTCTTTGTAATGGCACCTCAAATGCTGGAATTGTTTGGTCTAGATTGAAACCATAAAGCTGTGCCTGGGGGCGTTCATGACTACGACTAATCAGAACTCGATAGTCGGAAGATACGTTTCCCTTGATGGGTAAAGGTCGTCCGCCCCGCAGTAAATCGATTTCTACTAAATTTGTTCGACTACTCAATACCTGCTGGCGTTTGCTTAAATAAGCATCTCGCCTTTCTCCAGAGCGTTTGTTTTTAGGGGACAGCAGTTCAATGGTAGTGATTACTGTTCCCTTACCCCCTTCACGGATTTCTAAATAGCGTTCCTGAACTTCTTCAAGTTGTGGTATCTCGACTATTTGAGGTTCAGCGAAAGCAATATTTCCGCCCCTCAGGCTGTCAGGTGTTTTTTTAGGGGAGGTAACCGCTACATCTGGGATGCCGACTAAAATTTGTTCGTCGTTTTGGCTCAGGTAAACTCGCTTTTCTACAGCAACTCGATAATTACGACTGAGTAATTCGTCTAATGAGTCAGCGATCGCAACGATCATTCGACTATGGAACTCAGGCCATAGCTCTGGCTGCTCTATAAAGGGATTCATTCCAGGCAGTGGAGACGGCATGATCTACCCCCAAAACTGTCCTCATCATAGCTATCTCCACCAAATCCTTACTTATTGGGTAACTCAGTGGGGGTACCTTCCAGGGGCCAGCCTTGTCTGTTCGCCAATTCCTCTAACTGTTCAATGCGAGATTCTGTGAGGGGATGGGTGGATTGCCATTCCAAGAGTCGCTCGGCTACGCCAAGATCGAACTCTTCTTCATCTAGACGCTTAAAAAAGTCTAGGGCATAGTCTACGTGTCCATAGCGTTCCTGAATAATCTCCAATGCGTAAACATCTGCTTTTTGTTCCTGGTCACGGCTGTAGTGTAAGTTCGCCAGCCCCATAGAACCTGTTAAAACTTGTGGTAACTGTACGCCGCTAGCGGCCAGAGCGCTGCTCAGGCTCAGCAACACTAGAGAACGTCCCAGACTACGCAGGTTGTCGCGATGTTCGTAGTGTCCTAACTCATGAGCCAGCACAAAAGCGAGTTCATTTTCTGTCTCGGCATCATTCAGCAATCCCTCAGTGACATATATGTAGCCCCCTGCAGACACCATGGCATTGGGCATTGGGTCTTTTAGAATATGCAGCTTTAGCTCGGGACGCTGTTTTAGTGCATCGCTGCGTAGAGCATTGGCTAGGGTTTCCAGGTATTCAAAGTCTTCGCCTTCGGTGACCAAAGGCATCGCAGAAAATACGTTGTCAAAAATTACCTCGCCTACTTTACTTTCGGCTTTTGGCCCGAGCCGTGTGGCTAGCTGAGCGCCAGCTACCCCCAAGCCAACATAAACAGCGATGGCGGCGGCTACGACAGTGCCAATTAAATAGCCAAAATTCACCAGTGGATGAACTGGAGTAATGTTGACTTCATCGACAATTTCGCGGGGCACGTACTTCATTTAGCGGCTACCAACATAGAACGGGATGAGTTTCCCAGGAAACTAAAATTAGGAAGTCGGACTTAGGAAGTCGGAATTCCTATCCTTTCAGACTTCCTAAGTCAGTTCTAGCCAAGATTTTCCGACTTAAATTGACACCCTATTTAACGGATCCCGGTGCCGTAAACCATGACTTCTACCGCACCCATACCGCCTTTAGTTTGGCCAGCAATGTTGGCAGTTTCAAAGCGAATATTGAGAATTTGAGAGGCTCCCCACTCGATGGCAGATTCTTTCATCCTCAGTGTGGCTTCTCTGCGTCCACGGTCAATCAGGGTTTCGTATACGGTAACGCGCCCGCCCACGAGATTCCGTAAACTGGCAGCAATGGTTTTGAAATAATCATTGGCCACGACGACACTGCCCACAAACATTTCGGCTTCGTGGGCATAGGGTAAGTTTTGTTTTGCCCCCCAGTTCATCACGGGGACATGGAGAGTTTGTTTTTCTCGGCGTTTAATGTCTTCGTAGTGCTTCCGTTCACGGCGGTTACCGATGAAGTAGCCGATGCTAATCAGAGTTAGAAAAACGAGAATATCCATAATCTGTTCTTGGGTTACTACCGATTAGCGCTGGCTACTGCACCTTAACAGCGGTGCCGTAGGCGAATAGTTCGGCTGCTCCGGGGGCAACAGATGATGTGGCAAAACGGATGTTGATGACGGCGTTAGCCCCTAGCTGTTCGGCTTGTTGGGTCATACGATTCACAGCTTCTTGACGGGATTCTTTAAGGAGTTCGGTATAGGCTTTGAGCTCGCCGCCGACGATATTCTTAAAGCCCGCCAAAATATCTTTGCCCACGTGCTTAGCGCGAATAGTACTGCCTTGGACTAGGCCATAGTGTTCAACGATGTCTTTGCCGGGTACGCCTTCTAAAGTGGTGAGGGTAATGCTGCTGTGACGGTCAATTGCGCGTGTCATTGCCAAACTCCTATCAGTGGTTCGGGTGTCTGTTACAAACGACTCTAAAAAGTAGCCGCTATTGAAATCAATACAGGTCACACCAATCAAATTCCGTTTTCGCAAGGAACAAACAACGAAGTTTGATGATGCACAGCTCTAACATGCCCTTTTTGGATCGCAATCTGCAGCATGCTTTAAGTTAACTACTTTGCCTTAAAGCCTCTCCCCACAATGCTTTTGGGTATTTTCCTGATGGATGACACTGAGCGCGAAGTTATATTAATTTTTTTAATCTATGGCGACCCGGCTGTTGTCAAAACTTTGACAAAATGTGTTGATTCCGACTTTGCTGACATATAAGGCGACGGGGACAGCTAAGAGATTGGGGCAGTGACTAGTTTGGGTGAGACTGTTGACTAAGCTGATGATTCGTTGCTCTGCTAAGTCAGTACGAAACTCATTTAGACAGGCAATATGACGGTAGCGTTTGGCAAACCCTTGAAGCCAACCGTCGTTTTCAGTGGGTTCTAGGCCCGCTTTTAGGGCTAGGGAAAGGGCTGCATCGTTGAGATCGCCATCACAGTCTTCAATTTCTTGGAGCGATCGCAAGGCTTCAGGATAGTCGCTAAGCTGCTCGATTAGCTGCGTAATTTCAGATAAGGGAATGGAAATCATGGGTTATGAAGAATGCAAAGCTAATATTTTCTCAAACCAATGTTCAAATCTTTCTCCCAGAGCTGCTAATGAGTATAGGGTTTCGGCCTGCTGGCGGCACTGCTGACGGTCGATTTGGTCTAATTTTTGGATGCTATCCACCAATCCATCCACACTGTCGGGCTCCACGAGCCAACCGGTTATACCCTGATCGATGATCTCAGCTGGGCCACCGCGCCGATAGGCAATCACTGGGACTCCACAGGCTAAAGCTTCAATGGCCACATTACCAAAGGCTTCGACCCAGCGAGGGGTCATGAGCAAACCTCGACAAGACCGGACAACTGTCTGTAATTGCTGGGTATTTACAAATCCTAGATAGTCGATGGGGGCATTGGGATAGGTTTGCTGAATACTGTTCCAGTATTCTTGATTTTCGAGCTTGCCTAAGATTTTGAGGGTATGGCCTGTCTGTTGAACAGCGGCGACGGCGTCTTCTAGTCCTTTTTCTGGAGAAATACGACCTAGCCATACGAGTTCGGTGCTAGGGGTGGCGCAGTAGTTATACTGCTGTAGATCGATAGCGCTGCTGAGTAGTTCCCAGTGAATCTCTAGTGGAAAGGTTTCGATTTGAGATTGAGTATAGGCTCCGAGGGTGCCAGGGTACTTATCGTGGATACGATTGATAGCGTGATCCATGACCCGACTGAGGGAACCCATGCTGATGAAGTGGGCAATGGGTGTTTGGAAAAAAGATGTGAGATATAGGGGCAACCAGTCGTAGGCAAAATTGACAATCAGGTCGTAGTCCGACTGAACGCTGCGGGCGTAGTGCCACTGATTGGCAAGGACCGCATTTTCTATCATAGTTGCGGGTGTATCGCGTCCCTGGGTGTGGGCTCTAGGCTGAAGTAGTCCCGGAATTTGGATCAGTTGGACATCATTGAGATGAGAGTTTTCGGGGGCTGCGATCGCAATCTGATGTCCCCGCTGTTGTAGGGCGGTTACTAAGTTCACAATAGTAAGTTCCACACCCCCTCCCAAGCCAGACCCCAAAGGGCCCACAGGGGTAGAAACAAATAGTATGTTTAAGCCTTGCTCCATTACCATGTCATCAGCTGAGCTCTATGACCCTATACGATCATGGGGCAGTTCACCAACCCATAACAAGCGCAGATTGTCTATCAAAAGCTGTACTGACAGAAGTTAGCCCGCCCAGATAATTGAGGTCGCCATGACCTAGTTTTTAAGATTTTCCATATCTCCAGGCAGGAGTTCTGAAGACGCATGAGAAGCGTCTAAGCCATTTTTGTTGACTGCGGAGCTTAATTTAGGTGCTTCCCGAATTCGATTTAGCTGCCCCATGGCCCATTCTGCTGTGCGGCGGACCTCAGGGTCTTCATCTTCGGTGGCGTGGCCCAACATCTGGCTGATTTGGGTCACCAGATCATATACCCGAGTAAGATCACGAATCGCATTTTTTCGGACATCTGGATTTTCATCCTGCAGTGCGATTGCCAGGGCTCGGCTCATGGGCTTTAAAGAACGAATGCCAATTTCTGACAGGGCCGCCAGAATAAGACTTTTTTCCTTAGAGTCAGTGTCTACCATGTTGTTCACCAAGTGGTGAACGGCTGAAGAATTTCCCCGTTGCCCTAGCTCCCAAATGGCTTTTCTTCGTTTAGCAGGATCAGCCACCTGCAAATTAGCCACTAGCTCGTCAATAACATCCACCTGAGCTAATCGAGTGGTGGTGGACAGGCCCCCATTTCCATTGCTAATCGGCATCACCGATACGTTGTCTGGAGGTAGGGTCGTTGGTTTAGCGGTAGAGGAGGCTACTGCTAAACCATGGGGTCCATTCCGATGGTGTGCCTCTTGGGGAAGCCCATGCCCATTAGACGCGGCCATTTCACGACTGTTGTTATTGAGTGAAGAAATGTCTGTTGGAATACCCCATGATGCTTCCTCTTCCTCGTCATGGCCATGGGAACGATTGACCAAAATAAACCCAATGCCAAAACTGCCAAGGGCAGCGAGTACGGCCAACCCTGCCCATAGCATGGGACTCGGTCTGGTGGGCGGTGGAACAGGCTCAGCGTCAAAATTTTCAGTGGTTTCAGCGTCATTGTCCAAATTTTCAGCGGGTTCGGCATCATTTTCAGACTGAGCGTCATCGCTAACAGGATTGCCGTCTTCAGAATTTATCGAGCCACTGTCAATTTCAGAATTTATCGAGCCACTGTCAATATTGGGGGAAGCATCTGCTGAGGCTGGAGCCGTTGGCTCACTGAGCGGCTCAGGTGAACCCAACGTGGACGGAATAGATGTTGGCGCTGCTATATTTCCCGTTTGGCCCCGCAGCTTTTGAACAGCAGCTTCAGTGCCAGGACCGTAGATACCATCGATTGGGCCGTGATAGTAACCACGGTTGCTTAACTCTTGTTGAAGTGTTTTAATCTCTTCGCGCTGTTCTTGAACTAGAGGACTGTTCTGGGAGGTCGTTGCTTGGTTAAAGTTAGGTACGGCTTGACCTGTATCTACGGCAGCGTTTGGATCAACTAATGAAGATTGCGCTAACAAGAACCGAATATCTTCAGCCTTGGCCTGCAAATTTTCGACTGAAACCGTGAAGGCTGCAAGGCTTGTCAAGAATACTAGAGTAGAGCGCCAAATCATATTAGTTCAGTATTCAGTATCTGCTTCCTACGTTCACCGTTTAGATTGTCTATTCAGTGGGCTAACAGCAGATTTCTGTTAAATCCATAAATAACCAGGCTGTTTCGGATATCTGTTAGAGAGGCCTGGTCGGGACATGCTTTAGAGGTCTGCAAGAGTTGGCCAGCAGACAACCCAAGAAATAAAAATACCGCTCTAGTTCACCGAAAATAGCACCGCATGACACCATAACTGTACCCAAATTCACCCCCGCAATGTACAGCCTATGGTTTGTAACTACAGTATCTAAAAATCACATGGCAACCGATGACACTTGCCCTTAATTTATCAAGAACTTTTTGTATATAGGCTTTGAATATAAAGACCCGATGTGTTTTTCTGTCGTTAGAAACTTGTGTTGAGGGGATGAATTATTCAGCGGGTGGTTCCAAGTGAAGATGGGATTTTGCCCAAACTACAACTGATTTAGCGAGTTCAGGATTCAGGGTACTAAGCATATTTGTGGTGGAGGGTTCAGTCAGAACTCGAAACCATGTTTGGCTAATGATAGTGCGTTGATTGACCAAGTAGATACTGATGAGGGTTAAAACAACACCGCACCACTGAATCTCTGTGAGACTCTCTGACAGCAGCAATGTGCTGAAGGTTAAGGCAAAGACTGGGGTCAGAAATGTCAGAGCACTTAGGCTAGTTAAGTTCCCTTGGGAAGCTAAATAGAAAAATATGCCATAGGCGATCGCACTACCAAAAATAGTGGAGTAGGCAATGGCTAGCCAACCAGAGATGGGGATACTTTGCCACTGCTGAACCTCTGTGTAGACCGATAAACCCAACAGCGGTAGACCCCCAAAAATCATGTGCCAGCCCGTTGCTACTACCGGATCAACGTGCTTAGACACATAGGCAATCATAATAGTGCCAACGGCCATGGACAAAGCCGCCAGTAGCATGAGCCATTCTCCGCGACTGAGCAGCAGCTCCCAAAGATTGTCTGTCGGTGTGGTTGTGATAAAACTGTTCGATAGAGTTGGCCATTGGCCAGTAGCCATTCCCGTTTTGATACTTGAAAGTACGTGCAAAATCCAGGCATCGGGAAGCCCCAAGAAACTAATACCCACCACCCCAATGGCGAGTCCCAGCCAGCCTAAAGGCCCAACCACTTCTTGAAATAAAAATCGGGCCATTACGGCAACGGCGATAGGCTGTGAATCAATCATCACCGAACCCAGGCCTGCACCTGTACGCTGTAGCCCTTCCGCTAAAAACCCCTGAAACAGCATGCCATCAACTAGGGAAAATCCACCAATCCAAGCCCATCCTTGCCAAGTTCGTGGCTGTTTTCGGCCTAGATAAGCAGCTGCAATTAAAACCATGACCCCAGCAGGAATTAACCTCATGGTTGCCAGAAACAAGGGCGTGGTTGTATCGATGACTCCCTTCATGGCTACCATAGCCGTCCCCCACAGAAAGAAAGGAGCAATTAGTAGGGGGAGCGGGGTTTTCTCTAGATTCAACGCCATGCTATGGGGAAGTTGGATAGGCTACCGTTAGCCTTATCATAAAGGAATGTTAAGTTGTGATGGCCAGTCTGGCCAAGTCATTTCCCTATTGCTTTGCTCAGTTCGCTGTGCATGTGTGGTAATGATCGGAACTGCTAGTTGTTTATTGTATTGCCGTCTATGATTTGGCCATTCAAGCCACGATTTCGTAAGCAGATTGCCCGCATTGAAATTTCGGGAGCAATTGCCGGTGGAACCCGAAAGCGAGTGCTGGAGGCCCTTGAAGAGGTTAAGGAAAAGAAGTTTCCAGCCTTACTTCTACGGATTGATAGCCCAGGTGGCACGGTCGGGGATTCCCAAGAAATTTACAGTGCCCTCAAGCAACTACAGGAGACAGTCAAAATTGTTGCCAGCTTTGGCAATATTTCGGCGTCTGGCGGTGTGTATATTGGCATGGGCGCACAGCACATTGTGACTAATCCAGGCACCATTACAGGCAGTATCGGGGTGATTTTGCGGGGCAATAACCTAGAGCGCTTGTTGGATAAGGTGGGAGTGTCTTTCAAGGTGATTAAGTCAGGCCCTTACAAGGATATTTTGTCCTTTGACCGGGAACTGACTCAGCCGGAACAGACTATTTTGCAGGAGCTAATTGATGTTAGCTACGGGCAGTTTGTATCCACGATTGCTACGGCCCGTAATTTAGAGGAGGAGACGGTACGCGGGTTTGCGGACGGTCGAATTTTTACGGGTGCCCAGGCTTTAGAGCTAGGGGTAGTGGATCGTCTTGGTACCGAAGCAGATGCTCGTCGTTGGGCTGCAGAGTTAGCGGGGCTGGATCCGGAGAAAACTGAGATTTATACGATTGAAGAGCGAAAACCGTTCTGGAACAAACTTTTGCCGGGTAATCAGCAGGCGGCTGTTTGGATGAGCCCTCAAGTGCTGAACTGGTTGGAATTTGAGTTAGCGTACCAAGGTCTTCCTCTATGGCTTTACCAAGTGCCTGGTGCCACATTCCCAGGACCTTTGGGACGATAGTTTAGGTATGGGAAACACTTAGAATACTTATGGTTTAAGCCTAAAGTTAATGGCAGAGGCAATCGGGAAAAGTATCAGGAATGGGCAAAATGCAGCAAGCGGATTTGGGTAACTGGCGAGTGCGAGCAATTCGAGGGGCGACAACCGTGCCGGAGAATTCAATAGCTGCGATGACGGAGGCGGTTACTGAGCTATTGGATGCCCTAGAAGCCCATAATTCTCTGAATACTGATGACATAGTCAGCGTGACATTTTCGGTAACATCGGATTTAGATGCCATCTTCCCTGCTGCGATCGCGCGTCAACGCCCTAATTGGGACACAGTGCCCCTACTTGATGTACAGCACATGAAAGTAGCCGGTAGTTTGCCCATGTGTATTCGGTTTCTAATCCATGTTTACACGGCGCTTCCCCAAACTCAGATTTATCACCCCTATCTCCGGGGAGCTAGTGACCTGAGACCTGATTTAGCCCTGATCTAGTGAAATTGACTGAGCTTGTTAGAGGACAGCTGAATTGCATAAAACAAGCGGATGGGAGTGTGAGCTTCCATCCGCTTGTTTTTGAACCTTATTATTTGATCCTAGGAATCCTTCTTGTGGTGATGAAAGCGAATGCCCAGAAAAATGTCATAGACAAACCCCCAGAAGTCCTTACGTCGCATTAATCCTAGAGACTGAGGAGACCCCTTTTCATCTAGTAAGGGCTTCATCACCTCATAGGCTGGCTTGTACTTGTACCAAGGAATCGAAGGCCAGAGGTGATGTACTAGGTGGTAGTTCTGCCCCATAATTAACAGATTGAGCAATTGCCCCGGATAAACGCGAGCATTTTTCCAGCGGTTACGCTCCTCAAAAGGGCGGTGGGGTAGATAGTCAAAAAATAGTCCGAGGGCTACACCCACCACTAATGCTGGCGAAAACCAGTAGTTAGTAAAGTAATTAAGAAAGCCAAAATGACAGGCGGAATAAATAAGCAATCCAACCGTTAAGCGACTAAGAAACCATTCTAGAAGCTCATATTTTTTCCACAGCCGTCGCTGGAAGAAGTAAATCTCGTGGTAAAAAAAACGCGGAGCAATGAGCCATAGAGGACCGCAAGTGGACACAAAATGGTCGGGGTCGTTTTCTGGATCGTTTACGTTGGCATGGTGTTGTAGATGAACGCGGGTAAATACGGGAAACGTAAACCCCAGCATTAGGGCACTGCCGTGTCCCAGTACAGCATTAACAATGCGATTGCTGTGGGCTGAATTATGGGAAGCGTCATGAATAACAGTGCCTACTAAATGCAATGCCACCGTGTTTAAGACAAAGCAAACCCAGTGGGGAAGAAACTCGGCAAAATACCCAAATGTTGAGACGACAACCAGGAATATTGCTCCTATAAAGATTAGTAAATCCAAACTAAATCCGCCGTCTGGATCCAAAAGCTCCTTAGGCACTCGTCTGAGTACCGTTGAAGGGCGTGTTGCCACCGAAACCACAGTAATACTCCTTCACACCTATGTTTCGAAGTATACGCTACCTAGAGGGAACAATAAAGTTTTGTGACGTTATCTCATTTACGCGTTACATCTATTGCGGAATCGAATGGGGTCTGAACTTCCTTGGAATTCAATGGTTGTAGGGAAATTTCTTGCAGGAAAGTAAGGATGTGAAAATTTCCATAGGTATCCAAGATTTTTGTGACTCTCAGATTTCAATCGTGTAAAGACTAGGCAGTACAAGGGGGTGAAGCGGAAGCGAGCCCTGGCATGATAGTATCCGGTGGTTTGCCTAACACATATTCGTATCCAGAACTGTTGTTTTTCATTGCAGAAACAATATTGATTTCTACTGGATATCATTAACCCACTAACGGCTATCCCACGGACAAAGCACTATGCCACTGCGCCACGCCCTGCGGCGGACTAAAATCGTATCCACTATTGGTCCGGCTACCCAGGATCCTACTACGTTGCGATCGCTGATTGAAGCCGGTGCCACCACCCTGCGTTTGAACTTTTCCCATGGGACCCATGATGATCATCAGCGCAGTATTCGGTTAATTCGTCAAATCTCCTTTGAGCTCAATCAGCCTGTTGGTATTCTTCAAGATTTGCAGGGGCCAAAAATTCGTCTAGGTAAGTTTGAGGATGGCTCTATTCGGCTTAAAACGGGTGATAGCTTTACGTTGACCAGTCGCAAACTGCCTGGCACCCAAACGATTAGCTCTGTAACCTATGACCCGCTTGTAGAAGAAGTACCCCTTGATGCAACTATCCTGCTGGACGACGGTAAGGTAGAGATGCGCGTGGTGGGTAAGGACATGGAAAAGCGCGAGCTCCACTGTGATGTGGTGGTTGGTGGCAAGCTCTCTAACAGCAAAGGCGTTAACTTCCCAGGTGTATACCTGTCTATTAAAGCGTTGACCGACAAGGATAAAGTTGACCTAGCATTTGGTTTGGATCAAGGCGTAGATTGGGTGGCCCTCAGCTTTGTGCGTAATCCCCAAGATGTCCTTGAGATTAAAGAAATTATTGCCAATGCTGGTAAGCGGGTGCCGGTCATTGTCAAAATTGAAAAACACGAAGCCATCGAACAAATGGAGGCGATTCTGTCTCTGTCTGACGGTGTGATGGTCGCTCGAGGCGATTTAGGTGTGGAGCTACCTGCTGAAGATGTGCCAATTTTGCAAAAGCGGCTGATTGCGACGGCTAATCGTTTAGGTATTCCAGTGATTACGGCAACTCAGATGTTAGACAGCATGGTCAGTAACCCTCGCCCTACTCGAGCCGAGGTCTCTGACGTAGCCAATGCCATTCTGGATGGTACAGATGCTGTCATGCTCTCCAACGAAACCGCTGTAGGTGAATACCCTGTGGAGGCCGTTGCTACCATGGCCACCATTGCTAAACGGACGGAGCGGGAAAAAATCACCCGAAACTCTTTGGAGACTACCAATAGTCGTACGATTCCCAATGCCATTAGTCGTGCGGTGGGACAAATTGCATCCCAGTTGGATGCAGCCGCCATTATGTCTTTGACTAAAACTGGCGCCACGGCCCGAAATGTATCGAAGTTTCGTCCTCGTACTCCGATTCTGGCTGTGACTCCCCATGTGGAGGTAGCGCGTCGCCTGCAGCTAGTTTGGGGAGTAAAGCCTTTATTAGTGGTTGACTTACCCTCCAGCAATCAAACCTTTCAATCCGCTGTTAATGTTGCTCAGGAAAAAGAACTCCTACATGACGGTGACCTAGTGGTCATGACCGCTGGTACATTGCAAGGTGTGTCGGGTTCAACCGACTTAATTAAAGTAGAGCTAGTGACCGCTGTTTTAGGTCATGGTAAGGGGATTGGTGAAGGTGTAGTCAGTGGTCGAGCCCGTGTTTTGGATAAAGCCTTAATGGCTAGCAACTTTAATCCTGGTGAAATTTTAGTGGTTTCTAGTACCAGCGCCGACTATGTCGATTTGATTCGCCACGCTGGCGGTATTGTTACTGAAGATTCTAGTCCTACGGGCCATGCGGCTGTGCTAGGCCTACGTTTAGGGATTCCTGTTTTGGTCGGTGTCACTGATGCTACCGATATTATTCGTGATGGCACTATTGTCACCGTAGATGCGAAGCGCGGCATTGTTTGCTCGGGAGCAAACAATATCCATCGAGAAATTACTACGGGGTCTTAATACCAGGTGAGATCCAGGCTGTGTTCTAACGACTCCAGGCTACATAGGGTAGCTTGTTTGCGGTTGCCTTAACTTGCTCAGAATGTTGTAGAAGCTGACCGCAGGCATCCCAAGTGCCATTAATCAACATCTGCCGGTTGCCTGCTTTAAAGGTGACCGGGTGTGTCTGTGTACCATCGGAAACCGTTGAAGTTTCTAGGTCCAGAGTGAGATCAGTCTCAGGTGAGTGGGTGATCAATGTCTGTAGTTGGGCAACAAGTTCAGATGTTGCTGTGGCGCAGGGCATCCCAATCGCTACACAGTTACCCAAAAAGATTTCTGCAAAACTTTCTCCAATAATGGCTCCAATACCCCAGCGCATAATCGCTTGAGGAGCGTGCTCACGAGATGAACCACAGCCAAAATTACTGTTGACCACGAGAATTTTGGCCCCCTGATACTGGGGAGTATCGAATGGGTGATTTCCTCCAGTTCGATCATCAGCAAAGACATTCTCCCCTAATCCATCAAATGTGACACATCGTAGAAATCGAGCTGGAATGATGCGGTCAGTATCAATATCGTTGCCCAATAAGGGAATGCCACGACCGCTAACAGATGTGATTTTGGAGATTGTCTGAGCCATAGGGAAAATGTAATTGCTGATTTAGAGGATAAACCGATTTGTGAGACATGTAGCAGTCTCTTTGTTCGAAAATATAATTGAGTTGATACACCCTTTTACAAGTTGACCATGCTAACTTGCTCCCAGATGTATTAACAGGTGATTATCAGGTAGTTAAGGGCAGTAAAAGTATGGATGGATTAGCAACCCCCCTTGGTCACCAATCTGTCACCAAGGAGGATTAAATGTGGAGCTTGACCTACGCTCGAATTGACGGACTATTCGGGCTCGTAGAGAAATTCAAGATCTCGATGATCAGGAGTTTTGCTGCGGTCGTAGTAAGGATGGTTCGTTAGCCAAATGGATTGATAGGGCTGTAGGTTGTAAATAGTGTGTAGATTCTCAAACTGTTCACCACTAATCAGGTCCATCCAACTGTCAGTGTTCACCAGATTGAGTTCGTTGAAATCGAGCTTGTGAGGCTGATCGCTGAGGTTATGAATGGAAAAAATACTCTGATCGCGGGCGATACTTTGACGCCAAAAAGCCAGGATCGCAGGGTTTTGAGGATGCAGAGTGTAATGGGTGGCGTTTGGATGAAAGGCTTTTTGCTGACGACGAATTTTTATGAGTCGTGATAATTCTTTTAACACGATCGCCTGAGGGGATTTGGGATCCTGTAACAGGGTATCCAGACGTTTTTTGTCCCAACCGTGGCGATTGATGGAGCGATTGCGTCCCGTGGCTTTCATCCCTTCTACATCATTGGGTGTAGCTAAAAGGCTATGAATGTAAAAGGCAGGGATGCCCTCCAAAGACATCATGACCGTTTGAGAACATAGAAAGCGTTCGATCTGCCATTGGTCAAGGCCTTTAGCGGTACCTTTGCAAGCGTCAAATAGGGAAATATTGATTTCGTAGGGAGATTCGCTACCGTCGGCTTTGCTCCGCATGCTGATTTTGGCACCAAAGCTCCGCATGGTGTTGATCAGAGTGTCAAATTCTTCAGCCTCTAGCAATCCTTCGGTAGGGCGCAGACCAATGCCATCGTGGGATGCGGTGAAGTTAAAGTAGGCGCAGCCGATGGGAGCCGGTGGCATGCTCATCATCCACGTTTTGAGGTGATCAGCCCGGCCTTGCATCAGTGCGTTTAGCAGCAGAGGTGGCAGGCTGAAGTTGTAGATCATATGGGCTTCGTTGCGATCTCCAAAATAGCTGAGATTTTCGCGATTAGGCACATTGGTCTCAGTAATTAGGGCAACGCCGGGATCCACCATCTGTAGAATTTCCCGAAAAGCTTGGATAATGGCATGGGTTTCGGGCAAATGAATACAGCAGGTGCCCAGCGACTTCCATAAGAAGCCCACAGCATCGAGCCGAATATATCTGGCACCGTGGCGAACATATTCCAGAATAATTTTGACAAATTCCAAGAAAACATCTGGATTGCCATAGTCTAAATCCACCTGGTCCGCACTAAAGGTGGTCCAAACATGTTTTACCCCTTCACTTGTGTCTACAGGTGTCAGTAACGGGCTGCTGCGGGGCCTGACAACATCTGCTGTAGATGTGTCTTCTGGCAAGTTAATAAAGTAATCTCGGCCCGGGCGTTGGTTCCGTTTGAATTGTTCAAACCAATCACTCTGGCTAGAAACATGGTTGGCTACCAGATCAAACATAAGATTGAAATTACGTCCGATGGCTTCCACATCAGCCCAGTTACCCAACTCGGGATTGACCTCTAAAAAATCAATAACTGCAAAGCCATCATCAGAGCTGTAAGGGAAGAATGGCAGAATGTGTACTCCCGTTACTGTGTCAGCCAGATAGGCATTGAGGAACTGATGCAGCGTTTGTAAGGGAGATGTGTCCTCACCACAGATGCTATCCCCATAGGTGATCAGTAAGACCTTATCTTGATCCCATTTGCCCAAATCCTCGCGAGAATGAGCTTTAAGGTGCTCCTTAGTCAGATCAAACAGCCGTGGCAATAGGGCATCAATTTGTTCTGAACTATAAACACGGTTTAAGAGAGGGTGAATCTTTGCAGCGAATTTCTCCAAGGCAATGGTAGGTTGCGATGTAGTTAACATAAAAAATAAATGCTTGATGTGATAGTTTCGGTGGCGGTATCTATAGATGCAGAGAAGCAGCCATAGATACTAAAAATCCACGACTCAAGTCAATGACTTGCTTCCAACGTTTTCAGCTATTCCTGATGGTGAAATGTCTAGCGAGTTTTTGGAAAAATTAGCTCAATTTTGACCTATTTGGGACAGCTTAACTTAAGCAGCTAAATAATTCACTACCCAAATTGAGTTGTTTGATTAGAAGATCGCAATATAAATAATTGAGCTTTAAGGTGTGGCTATGGCTACACAGAGTATCACCGGTCCTCAAGGGAAGTCTGGTTTTAAGGACAAATAATTGACTAGGCTTTATATCTCTGCGTTAACTCTTAAGCCTAGGTGAATTGTTCATTTTGTTGAACATGGCAGGATGTCGTTAATCAATTTTGATAGCGACATCTTGCATCGAAATAATAAAAAAGGTACCTAGCAGACCGCTAAATACCTCGTGTGCCTTGTATTCTTGCAACTAATGCCTTGTATTCTTGCAACTAAATAGTCAACAACCCCCTCACTATGGGCAGTTTCATAATCTATCGCGGTTACCTACAGTGTCGTTAAGCATACTCAAGGGCAGAATTAAGTACCGCTGATTAACCTTGAGCCATCCTTCCCTACGAAAGTCTCTCAATAAACGCGTTACGGTCACTCGGGTTGTGCCAATGGCGGTTGCTAACTGATGATGAGTCAGCCGAATCGTGAGTTTTACACCTTGGGTTTCAACCTGACCAAATTCCTGGGCAAGCATGATTAAAAGCTGCCTCAGGCGATCCGCTACCAGACGCTTACCTGACAGAGCCAGCCAAGCTTCGGACTGCTGTAACCGTCTTGAGAGATGGGCAAATAACCCTGCCATTAATGTGGGAGAATTCTCTAACTCCGCAATGGAAAGTGGAAGAACATCTACTTGAGTCAGTGCAGTTGCCCAATATGGACTAACATTTGTCAAACTTAGGCCAAATGGCATGGAAGGGCCTGCTAATCCTAAAAGAGTTTCACTACCGTCAGGATGGATGGTGTGAAGTTGAACAATACCTCGGCAAATAATATAAATCTCACCATGCCTAAGAGGGATACTATGCCCTGCTGTAAACGGCGTTAAGTTACGCTCGTGATACAGCTGTTCGAGTAGGGCGATATATTGGTCGGATGACCGAGTTCTGTGGGTTAGCTGAGATACTGACATAGAAAAACCTAGGCCCTTATGATGCTATGGAGCAATCGATAGCAGACACGTATTTTCACTAATTACAGTGTTTAATAACGCTGCCAATTAAAAAAGTAGTAATGCTGCTTGCCAGCACACTCCTTCAAGCCCAACGCATAGCCATCGACTTCAAAAAAAAACTAGAGCTATGCTTCGACTCAGCAGTTTCTGTTAATCAATGCTCGCTTAGTCGATATTACTGGCATGATTAAGGGCAAAAATTAACGCCAGATAATCAAAAGGTTAAGAAAAGGAAAACCTTTTGACCTAAGGATTCACATGTGACCAGATGAAAAAATCAGACTGGCCTACAGCTTACATTGTTGTGTCAGTTCAGAATGTCTTACAGCAAACTGCGAACATCGCTAACTTTGCCATTAATGGCTGCCAGGGTCACCATGGCTGGACTCATGAGTAGGGTGCGGCCCGAAGCAGACCCTTGTCGTCCCTTGAAGTTGCGATTTGAGGATGAGGCGCTGATCTGACGCCCCTGAAGTTTATCGGGGTTCATTGCCAGACACATGGAGCACCCAGGCTCCCTCCATTCAAATCCGGCTTCGAGAAAAATCTTGTCTAACCCTTCGGATTCAGCTTGCTGCTTGACCTGCTCTGAACCAGATACGACAAAAGCTTTGATACCCTTAGCCACATGACGCCCTTGGGCGACTTTGGCGGCTTCCCTCAGGTCGCTAATCCGACCATTGGTGCAGCTGCCGATAAAACAGACATCGATGGGGGTATCTAGTAGAGGCTGTCCAGGGGCAAGATCCATGTAAGCGTAGGCTTCTTGAATCAGTGGTTGCTCATCTGGGGTAAATGAGGCCAGTTGGGGAATGGTTTCGTCAACGCCAATAGCCTGGTCGGGGCTGATGCCCCAGGTCACTGTGGGGGCAATGTCTTGGGCGTTGAATACAACAACATCGTCGTAGGTGGCGTCTGCATCGCTACGCAAACTTTCCCACCAGGTGACAGCCTGCTCAAAAGTATTGCCTTGGGGGGCAAATTTACGTTTCTTTAGGTAGCTGTAGGTAGTTTGGTCTGGATTGACGTAACCGCAGCGGGCACCCCCTTCAATAGACATATTGCAGAGGGTCATGCGCTCTTCCATGGACATGGCTTCAATGGCGCTGCCAGCATACTCGTAGGCATAGCCCGCTCCACCTTTTGCTCCTAGGGCACGAATGATGTGCAGAATAACGTCTTTGGCATAAACACCGGGGGCTAAAGAGCCATTGACCTCAATGCGGCGAACTTTGAGCTTATCTAGGGAAAGGGTTTGGGAGGCTAGCACATCACGTACCTGACTGGTACCAATGCCGAAGGCGATCGCCCCAAAAGCACCATGGGTAGACGTGTGACTATCACCACAGGCGATGGTCATACCGGGCTGTGTCAGCCCTTGTTCCGGGGCAATTACATGGACGATGCCCTGGTTGCCAGACCCCACATTAAAAAAGGGAATATCGTTTGTCTTGGTATTATTTTCCAGCGCAACGATCATGTCCTCCGCGAGGCTATCAGCAAAGGGTCTAGCCTGATTCTCTGTTGGGACAATGTGGTCAACGGTCGCGACAGTGCGCTCAGGAAACATCACCTTTAGGTTGCGATCGCGCAGCATGGCAAAGGCTTGGGGACTCGTGACCTCGTGGATCAGGTGCAGACCGATAAAAAGCTGAGTCTGCCCAGACGGTAAGGTGGTGACTGTGTGCAAATCCCAAACTTTATCGAATAGCGTGCCCTTGCTCATGAGCTGTTCCTGTATGACCGAAAAATTGCTAGGTTTTCCATTCTAGCCCCAGAGGTTCACATTGAGCGTGGTGCATAGCTGACATAACCAATGTTCTCTGGAGGACAAACCGTCGATGAACATGATTCAATAAGAAGCTATACAGCTTTTTTTCTTTTTAATAAGGAGTTTGGTGATGGCTGGAGCAGCGGTTTATTTGGTCATTTTGTTTGGTGCGGCAGGTGCTGGCATTGGTCTTTACTATGGTTTAAAGGCTGTGAAGTTAATCTAGAACACCGTTTAGATCTGCCATACTCCTAGGCTAGTTAAGGTAGAGTTTTATTACTTACAAAGCGAGGGGCCGACCTAGATTGCAACCTGGGTCGACCCCTCGCTTTAGTCAGAATTTAGGGTGGCTAAATAAGCCGTCATGGGTCAACCATGACGGCTTATTTAGCCGTTGGCTGTTGAGCATTTTGGCCAGCCAAAATGCCCATACCGGCTACTAAGAACCAGCTCAAAACGTTAATGCGAGCATCAAATAAGGTGACATCAAATAGAGCAAATAAGATGCATCCGGTAAAGGCCAGTAAGTAGCTGAGGAGAATGGTCGGTGTGGAGCTGGATAGAGCACGACGGATGCCCGATACATAGGTACGTCCGATCACCCAGCAGGCCAGCAGCATAGTGGGTATGCCGGTATCACAGGCTAGATAAAGCCAAAGATTATGAGGATGAAATAGCCGTTCATGATCGGTGACGCTAAAGGGCACATATTCATGGCTAAAACCGCCTAATCCCCAGCCGACGAGGGGCCGCTGCTGAATCAGCTCTAGGGCAATTTGCCAAGCGGTGACCCGAGGGTCATTGGTAAAGAGGGCCAGAGTAAGAGCACGACCGCCAAACCCCATGATGGCTAACCCGGTTGCGATCGCTCCCACAATCCCAAACCCAACTAGCCACATCCATCGATATCGCCGTGCCCCATAGCCCGCAATCAGTAATAAAGCAACGGCGGCGATCAGACTATTTCGAGAGCTGGTAAAGAAAATTCCCATCCCAGCCAAGGTGACAGCAACTGCGACTAGAGCCGTCATCGACTGAGATAATTGGGTGCGAGCATGGCGGTTCAGTAGCAACAAACCTAGCCCTAATCCCAAAATAATCACTAGGTAATTACCCAAGATATTGGGATGACTCAGACCTGCATGGGCCCGATGGCCATTAAAACTGACGTCAAAGATCCAGTGGAAAATTGGCCAATCTCTCACCTTGGCAGTGACGGAGGGAAATCGAACAATGTATTCAATCAGGGCCGCAATACTAAAGGGGAGAGAGCCCAACACTAAAGCTTTGGCGGCATTGGTGAAGACTGTTTGGTATTGCCAGCGGGGAGCCGTAGCTAACACACCCACGAGCAAAAAGTAGGGTAGAAAATTAGCGAGCTGTAACCAACTATCACCAGGACTTACTGAAAACCCGGCACTGAAAACCAGGCCTAGGGTGAGCAAACCATAACCCTGGTGGCCTAACAAACGCAACACTTGACCGTAGCGTTTTCCCAGAGCTCCGAGTATCAAAGCGATCAAAATAGCCAGGCTGAGATAGCTGGCAAATGGCAAGATAATCAATGCCGTAATCCAAATCCATTCAGGTTTCCCAGCGGCAAAATGCAATGTAGCGAGTAGCTTATTTCTAGGCTGGATTGGATGAGGGTGGCTCATAAGTTCATGTTGAGGAGCTTGATCGACGCACTGTTCGTCTGATCAAAGTATTGTTTGTGCGCTGGGTGCTGATTGTATGAGATCTGCCCTTGGGAATCTAATATGCGCCGTCCCCAAGGATCACCACCCAAACCGTACGAATAAGAATATACAGGTCTAACCATACCGACCAGTTACGCACGTAGTATGCATCCAAATTGACCCGTTCTTCATAGGTGATGTTATTGCGTCCTGACACCTGCCAGAGGCCAGTTAAACCGGGTAAGACCTGGGTATAGAGTTCAAACTTATCGGCATATAGGTAAACCTCTTCATGCACGATGGGGCGAGGACCTACTAAACTCATTTCTCCCCGTAAAACATTCCAGAGTTGAGGGAGCTCGTCTAGGCTCGTGCGTCGTAGCCATCGCCCTAAACGGGTAATACGAGGATCGTATTTGAGTTTTCGATCCTTATCCCAATGTGTACGTAATTCAGGTCGATCTTGTAAATAGTCTTTGAGAACCTGATCCGCATTTGGCACCATTGTGCGAAATTTCCAAGCCCTAAAGGGGCGACCCCGGCGGCCAACCCGAACTTGGGCATAAAAAATGGGTCCCGTTGAATCGAGGCGAATGGCCAGAGCAATGAGCACAATCAACGGTAGGCAAACCAGGCCAACAATGACGGTCAAGCACTGGTCCAGTAAATTCTTCGTGAATTTGGGGCCAGGTAGCAAAAGCTGTTGTCGAGACTCTAGTCCCAAAACACCCCCCAGGTCCCGGGCAGCAACCCAAAGACTAGCCATGCCAAACAGATCGGGAATAATGAGCAGATGGGGAAATGCCCGACCGTAGCGTTGGGCAATGTACAGTAAGCGATCGCGATGCACACCTGGCATGGCCACAATGGCATAGGGAATTTGGTCCCGATCGGCGAGTAGAGGTGCCTGGGCCAAATTCCCAATGACGGGGACTCCTTCTAGGACGCCATGCTTGCTGACATCATCATCGAGCACGGCTACAGGCTTTAATCCTAGAGCCGGTTGGCGCTGCAGGGTACGAATGACCAGTGCTCCTGTTTCTCCTGCTCCTAGTACTAGGACTGGGTAGCCCCACCAAGAACGTTTCGCCACCAATGCGCGTAATATGTAGCGCCCTAGCAGGGGCAAAATAATGGACAGACCCCAGGCCATGAGAAAGGCTGCTCGGGAATAGAGTTCTAAATCTCGAAACAGAAAGATTGCCGAACCTAGGGTTAAGTAGAGCAGTGTCGTCGTTAGGGTGAGCCGCCGTAGTTCTTCGACAGGACCAAGGCAATGACCTGGATACAATCCTGAGAGACCATAGCCAAGTACAAATAAACCAATGAGTGGCCAGAGTTCCCAATAAAGCGAAGGTGAGTACTGGCCATTGAACCAGAGTCGAATATAAACGCTGGCAATGCCCGCAAGACTGAGGCATACGGTATCGCTTACAACCAACGCCGTCACCATATAACTGGGATGCGCGTTTATTTTTAGGGGTGCGATCGCCGGTGTAGTCGGCTGAGAAAGCGTCATAGTATTAAATCTGGCTGGCCGAAGGCGATAACCTAATTACTCTAAGGGATTACCTTGCAAGAAGCCTGTATACGTTCGTTCAACACAATCAAAAAATTGTTTGCGAAAGCAATCAATTGAAAACTGCTCTGCTTGTTGACGGAGATGATCTCGGCTTAATTCATACATACCCATTTCAAAGGATTTTACGGCTTGTACCAGACTGTCAACTGTCTGTTCTGAAAACAGCAACCCAGTTTTGCCGTGAATCACTGTTTCAGTGACCCCACCGCGTCCAAAGGCAATCACTGGAGCCCCTGCTGCTTGAGCTTCAACAGGAGTAATGCCAAAATCTTCCTCCGCCGGAAAGATAAAGGCTTTACATCGTTGCATGTAGTCTGTCACAACGTCATCTGATTGTTGGCCCAAAAAGCGAATATTAGATGCAGCCATCGTCGCAATTTGTTGCCTGTCTGCACCATCCCCAATCACAATCAAGGGAAGGCCGAGCTGATTGAAAGCCGCCACCGTTAGATCTACGCGCTTGTAGGGAACAAACCGTGACACAGTCAGATAAAAATTCTCCCGAGGCTGTCGCCAATCAAATCGAGATACATCCACCGGAGGATAAATCACCTCAGCTGGTCGACGATATGCTCGCCAAATCCGTTTGGCAATAAAGTGAGAATTAGCTACAAATCGATCCACCCGATTGGCGCTAGTCGTATCCCACAGCCGTAGATAATGTAAAACCAAGCGAGTTAATACACTTTTCGGTCCTTGTTCCAAATTTGCCTGTCGTAGGTACTGATGCTGTAAATCCCAGGCATAACGAATAGGTGTATGAATATAGCTAATGTGCAACTGATGGGGGGCTGTTAATACACCCTTAGCAACGGCATGGTTACTGGATATCACTACATCGTATGCCGACAAATCAAACTGTTCCACAGCCAAAGGCATGAGCGGCAAATACTGCCTAAAAGCACGTTTAGCAAACGGTAACTGCTGAATAAACGATGTTTGCACCGAGCGGTGTTGAATGAAATGCCGTTGTTCGGCTGATAAAAAATCCACCAGGCTAAATAAATCTGCCTGTGGATAAATCTGTAGAATTTGCTCCACAACCTTTTCAGAACCGGCATGGCTAGTAAGCCATTCATGGACAACCGCAATCCGCATAGCAAAATGACGACACAAATCGTCCTAAGATTCTAGAGCAGAGCCTCCCTGCATCCGACCCTTAAACCGTAACTACCGTGAGTCAAATTAAAATCCCTATTTTGAACTTGAAGCCTCAGTACCAGGCTATTAAGGATGAAATTCAAGCGGCAATTAATGAGGTGTTGGAGTCAGGGCAATTTATTCTGGGGCCTCAAGTGCAAGCATTTGAAACGGAGGCCGCTGCTTATTTAGGGGTGAAACATGCCATTGGTGTCAATTCGGGAACCGATGCCCTGGTGATTGGCTTGCGGTCCATGGGAATTTTGCCGGGGGATGAAGTAATTACCACGCCCTTTAGCTTTTTTGCGACGGCAGAATCCATTAGCAGTGTCGGCGCTAAGCCGGTGTTTGTAGATATTCGGCCCGATACATTTAATATAGATCCGAACCTAATTGCGGCAGCGATTACGCCGAAAACCAAGGCAATCATGCCAGTACATTTGTATGGCAATCCAGCTGCCATGGCTCAGATTATGGAAATTGCAAATAGCCATAATCTCAAGGTGATTGAAGACTGCGCCCAAGCGTTTGGTGCAACTTATCAAGGAGACTGTTCTGGTTGTTGCCAGAGTTGTGACGGTAGCCTACGAGACCGATTAATGGGGCGCTACGTCGGCACCATAGGGCATGTGGGTGCGTTTTCATTTTTTCCCACCAAGAATTTAGGTGCCTATGGCGATGCGGGGCTCATTACGACTGACGATGACGAAATTGCCGAGATGGCCCGAATGCTGAGGGTGCATGGAGCTAAAGAACGCTATAAAAATCTGAGGCTGGGTTACAACTCGCGTTTAGATGCCATCCAGGCCGCTATTCTACGCGTTAAACTACGCTACATCGACGATTGGAATAGCAAACGGCGTTGGGTTGCCGAGAACTACAGTCGTCTCTTAGCAGGTATGGATGGCGTGATTACGCCCACTCCGTCTACAGGGCATGTGTTTCACCAATATACGGTGCGCATCTTGGAACAAGGTCGCGACCTAACACACAAAGCTCTTTTAGACGCAGGTATTGGTGCTATGGTCTACTATCCGATTCCCCAGGATAAACTGCCGGTCTATGCTGGAGAATATCCTGAGCTTGCAGTTAACAATCAATTAGCTCAACAGGTGCTGAGTTTGCCAATGTGGCCAGAATTAACTTTGGACCACATTGAGACTGTAGCAAGGGAATTAAGAGTGGCAATATCAACCCCACAAAAAATATGAAGCTAATTCCGCTTTAGTAATTACGACCTTGGAGCGTAAATCTCAGATTTGATGCAATGAAAATTGCCCGAATAACTTTGCTAACAAAGACCTTTATCTCTAAAGAGTAGGATGGCTGGATAGTTAGAGACGTGCTAGTTTCTTTATCCTAAAGACATCTAAAAAACTATTCCCAATATAGAAAGACTGCTTTATTGAACTGAGAGGTTTTAATGGGATGAAAGTTATTATCTAAATAATGCAAATAATTGAATAATGCCAATGCTTGATTGCTGTAAATCACGTAAGCGAGAGCCAAATATCTATTACTTCTCCGGCAGTAGCGATACTAATGATTACAGTCTGATATGGTATAAGGATACTCAAAAAGTGAGAGCCATAAGAAGTTAAGTTCAGAGTGAGGGGCTTTCTTGCAGAGAGCTTTATAGCAAGATTGAGCCACCAAAGGCTTGATGCAAACTTGGAGATGTAAATATTAACCTCATTTCCATTGTCGGATAAGTGTATGTGGTAATGCACGCTTTAATATGACCAAGAACCTCAAGGCGAAGCAATAGATGAGACAAATTTGAGGTTGGGCAATTCAAGTATTCAAAGTCAGACTTTCTATTCTATAAAAAGTATCTAATTTGATAAAGCACGTTTAGTTGGAATACATGTTGCATGAATTCTAGTATCAAAAAGGTTCTCAGCTATGTAGGCTTCAGCTTATGTTTAATTAGTACCGTATTTGTTTTCAGATATATTCAAGAATATGCGGTCAACATAGACTATAAACAGTTTCAGGTTTCAGAAATAGCACTTGGTATTTTATTAGTATTTGTATTTGGTACTTTTAACTTTTTACTAGCTATTTCCTGGCGGCGAATTTTAAGGTTTTTGGGCGTATATATTAATCAGGATGATGCATCAGAGATTTATGGCCTTTCTCAGTTAGTTAAGTATGTTCCGGGTAATATTCTTCATCTAACGGGTAGGCAAGCTCTTGGTATGTCCATGGGTTTACCAGGGTTTCGTGTAGCTAAGTCAATAGTCTGGGAGCTTGGCTTACTTGCATGTTCGGGAACCTTTTTTATACTGCTAGTCTTGCCTCTTCGATTGGAGACGATATCGGTGTTTTGGGCGACAGTCTCCTTTGTCGCTGTGCTTGTTATTGCAACGGCCCTTGTTAAAAAGCTATTTGGAACAGCATTAATGCATGCGCTCCTGCTGCAGATACTTTTTCTAACTTTGACAGGAGTGAATTTTGTTGTTGTTCTAAGGACGCTATCCTCACCGGTTATACCCATTTCTAACATTCAACTTATTGCGGCATATATAGTTGCTTGGCTGATCGGTTTAGTGACACCGGGAGCACCTGCGGGTGCTGGAATTCGTGAATTGGTTTTAATGTTTCTCTTAGGTGCCTACTTTTCAGAGCCTCAGCTATTAGCATCTGTTTTGATAACTCGATTTATAACTGTAGGCGGTGATTTTATTTTCTTTCTTATAGCTATATCTAAAAAGAAATATAACTGGCGTTTTTCAAAGGAAAAGTCGGAGCAAAGGTGTAGTGAGAATCAAGTAATTGAGAAAAAAACCATGGTCAGATGATGTCTGATATCGACATCATGTATACATATCTTTTTTGGTTGTTATTGCTAAATATTTAGGTAGTAAATTTATAGGGGCTCCCTTTCCTGCAGAGAACTTCTCTTGCATAGAAGCAATTTAGATTATAAGTTCACTCTACACTCTGCCTTTGACTGAGATGATTTTGTCCAAGAATAGCTGTTTAGCTTTTGCAAACGGTGTTGCTGATCCTCGGGATGATTTCATCTGTCAAATCCAGGTACATAGTAAGCTCTACAGATCGTTTCATCCCCTAAATTAGCAACGGCTTGCAAACTTAATGCATCTATTGTGGAAGACTCAACGTCTCAAAATAGCACGCTCGCTGTGCTCAGCTAACAATGGCTAACTTATAAAAGCTATCTATTAAAGTCTAAATTTTTATTTGAGTCTAACAGTTGAGTAGTACGTTGTCTCATCTACGTTCACTGTACCAGTAGCAATTAGAGAATTGATAACAGTTTTAAGCTCATCATTAAACTCACTTTCCGTTGGCCAGTTGTGTGGTGCCCATAGCAGGTCGAGATAAGGTAAGACTACAACGTCAGCTTCGCCTTCCCGTAGGAGTGCTATTATTCTCTCCGTAAAATCCTTATCGATAGCTCGAAACTCGAACCCGGACATTGTTGATGGCCAGTGCTTACGAGCTTCAGCTAGATTTTTGTCGCCACCAATGTTATAAGAAATAATGTTTACCCTAGAAGCTATATAGTTGACAAAAAAATCATTCCCAAAAGGTAGAAAAGCAACTATCTCATCTTGTTTTAGATCCTTCTTAAAGTCCTGGATTAAAGAAGATTCGATATCCAAGAAGCGCTGTCTCAATTTGTACTTTAAGGCTAGGGTTTGATGAAGGTTTGGTACATTAGAAGCTATCAACAGTACGCATAGAAAAGAAATTAATCGTTTAATCAGTTTGTTTTTGTGATGAGCCATTAAGGAAATGACTAGTAGCCAAAGTCCAAGATTAGCAAGGGCAATCCAACGATAGGCTGCTCGCATGCTTTTAAATCCCGGTACATTTGCCGACAGCCATCCATTGCCTGTTGGCAAGACTGCATACTCTGCAGGCATCAACTGACTTTCAAAATCAGCAGGTCGCATAGAGTTAACCTTAAGCGATGGCCCTAGGGCCATATAAAAACCGAAAATAGCTATTATCAGAAAAAGATTTGCAAACTTTGAGGTTCGTCGGGTTTGCCACCAAGCAACAAGCCCAAAAATAATGAACGGGGCTGAGTAGGTACTTCGCCAGATAGATGAGTCTCCAAATTGTTCAGAACTTATACGGGTAACACTTAAGCCTAAAGTGTCCCAAAGCCAATGGATACCTCTAGTGGGTAAGACTACAAAAGATAGATCCATTCCCCATCCTCTAAAGAAGTCTAATGTAGCTGGCTCGTACTGAGGCTTCCCAATGTAAATAGCGTAGAGAATATAGGCGAGACCAAAACAAATACAGTGAATTATAAATCGTATGGTTATCAGGGCTTTACGATCTTTCGGAACCTGAAAGAATTGATAAATGCCTAAAAAAGTACTTGCAATTGCAAACATGACAAAGCTGTAGCCATCCATAAAGACTGATATGACCGTAGCCAACATGTAGAGAACAAATTTGCCGGGCAACCGATAAAACTTTATTCCTTTTTTTGCGTTAACGTTATTCCCAAAGAGCTCTAAAGCAGTCCAGAAGTAAAAAGGTATGAGGCCTATGGCTATTCCCAAAGCTGAATAACCGGTATGAATCCAGACAGCTGGTAAGCTTAACCACAGGACAGAGGTAATAGTTGAATTTGTGCTTGATAGCCGGAAGTGAGATTTAGCAATTTTCCATGCGCCTAGAAAAGAGACTAATAGCCAAAAGGCATGCATTAGCGAATATGCATCAGCTGGGTGTAGCCCTAGTCTAATGAGCATGCTTGCTGGGTAAGCTGCGGCTAATCCAAAAGAGATAGCGGCAGGTTCAGGATATCCAAAGTTTGTTGCATGCAGTGAGAAAAGGCCTTGGTTCGCAAAGGACTGAGAAAATCCTATAAGCCAGATGGCTTGTCCAAGAGTTGTTAGGCTAACGAAGGGCAACGCTCCATACAGAGCCAATATAAAGATAAATGCAATTATAGGAATAAGTAACGATGTAACTCTACGCACAGGAAAGAAACCTTCAAACGACTTAGCCTTTCCCGTAACACCTTAGGGAAAGGTGGCATATGATTTCTTCGCATTATCCCATGACAGGCACGTCAGAATAGCATAGTATTTTGTATCTTATGCTTCAGCATTAATCGAGAATAGTTTCGCCAGTCAAATAGTGATTGGCGAAATGCTTCCGATATTCATGCTTGAAAAGCTTGCAAACTCAATTTGGAGAATATTGTGCCTGTTACAGAGAGCTTAGTTAGGCAAACGATACTAAAAAGGTATGTTGATATTCTGCGAATTTTGGTAGAGCGAAATTTGAAGCTTCGCTATAGAGGTTCTGTTTTAGGTGTCTATTGGTCTTTGCTGAATCCACTGATTATGACTGCGATTTATGCAGTAATCTTCGGACAGGCCTTTGCAGAATATTACGATAACTCTCTAGTGAGCTATACGCTTGCGGCGTTCACTGGCATGGTGGTGATCAACTTTTTTTCTACCTCTACCTCTCAAGCTCTGTCTAGTGTCGTGAACAGTAGTAGCTTACTCAATCGGATGAGCTTGCCGATGAGTGTTTTCCCAATTTCAATGATTGCTGCGAACGTTTATCAGTTTGCCATTAGCACATTACCTTTACTTGTTATTGCTACGCTGATTTTCTCTCAGAGCATTTTTAATGTGGTTGCATTATTACTACCTTTATTTGGGTTGGTCATTATATGCACAGGAATAGGTATGGTTGTGGCTGCACTCAATGTATTTTTTCGCGATCTTCCCTACTTTTATGAGCTGGTGACGTTTGGCCTTTGGATTAGTAGCCCAATTTTTTATCCGGTAGCAATTGTCCCTAAGCAGGTTCAAACATTTTTAGTGCTTAGTCCTATTGCTCCGATTATTGAAAGTGTTAGACAAATAGTTTTGTCAGGTAATCCACCTGATTTTGGACTGATGCTACCGACGCTGTTTAGCAGTATTATTTTTCTAGCTATTGGCTGGTTTAGTTTCTTGTGGTTAAAACCTCAATTTATGGATTTACTTTAATCAAAAATGGAAGTTATTCGCCTTGATAATGTTTCGCTCTGGCGACGGACGCAAGAGGAGTTTTCCTATGATTTGAAGCGTACATTGCTTTCCGTACTTGAAGGTAAGTTTCGTAAGCCTAGTCGGAATCAAGTTCTACAAGATGTGAGTCTGGTAGTTTCAGAACGAGAAAAAGTTGGCATTATTGGTGCTAATGGTTCTGGTAAATCCACACTACTGAAATTAATTGCAGGCATTCTTCAGCCTACAACGGGGACAGTCCGTGTGAGGGGGACAATAGCACCTCTAATTGAGCTAGGTGCTGGTTTTGAGGCAGAGCTTTCTGTTACTGACAATATTGTTATGTATGGTGTTCTGCTAGGCTTTTCTCGCCAGGATATGAAATATCGTATAAAAGATATTCTTGATTTTGCTGAGCTTCAAGATTACTCAATGGTTCCGGTCAAGGGACTATCATCTGGTATGGCGGCTCGATTGGCATTTGCGATCGCAACTGATGTTCAGCCTGATATATTAATCGTCGATGAAGTTCTTTCTGTTGGTGATGAGAGTTTTAAGCTAAAGAGCCAGAAACGTATGGATGAGCTCTGGAATGGTCACACTACAGTACTTGTTGTTTCTCACAGCTTAGATTTTATTCAAGATTCATCTGATCGTGTAGTCTGGTTAGATCAGGGAGTAATCCGTTTTATTGGTAATCCTCAAGAGGCTGTAGAGCGATATCTTGATAGGCCTTTAGCTTCTTAACTAAATAGAGTAATTTAGATTTTTATTTTCGATCCTCATTAAAAAAACAAATGCTTGCCCTTTCAGTAGATCTCAGCTCAGTATTTGAAACGTATGGTGTCGAAAATGATGGTTTGGTAGATTTTGTATGGTTGCAAAATTTTTCATGTATTGAATTTTCAAGCATATGCTTGGAATATTCTTTTCTTGAAGTGAGACTTGGTTATCCACAAACAGATCTCGATAAAATTGTTTACTTCAAATCAGACTATAAATCACCGCCATTTTCACAACAGAGAGTTAGAAAAGGTTGGCACAGCTACTTTGTTAAGTTGCCACAAGAAGTGGCCCAAACAAAAAAAGTTGTTATTGAGTTTAATAAGTCTTTGGATATTGCACAGGACAGTCGTTTTTTGGGGGCGATGTTGTCTTACTGCTTTATGTTCAAGACACATCCATATATGGCCCAGGTTGAGGCCCTCAACGTATCAATTGATGAATGTTTGAATGAATATGAGGGGCATGACGGTTTCCTTGATATCGATGCCTATTTGACACATAAAATTAAAGCAGATGAGTCAAATTTCTATGCAGTGAATACATTAAAGCCTATGGCAGCTAATGCAATCAACCATGGCATAGGCAAATATTCTGTAATGAGCAAAAGAGAAGTTTGGCTAGATAAACATATAGCGTCTAGTTCGCGAGTATTAGATGTTGGCTGCGGTTTTGGTGGTCTTGCCTTTCTTACTAAGAGAGATATCAAACTTTATGGTGTCGATGTATCTGACGAGAACGTGATGCGTGCTAAAGCAGCTGGTTACCAGGACGTTGTGAAGACATCAGCTTGTTCACTTCCATTCCCTGACCATTACTTTGACTATGTGGTAAGTCTTGATGTCTTTGGGCATATTGCTTTAGCCGAGAAAGATCTGGTCATGAGTGAGATGGCAAGAGTCTTAAAGCCAAATGGATGTATGTTGCATGGTATTGAAGTAGATGACTTTAATAGTGATGCTATGGGAGCTGAAGACTTTTTGCGAATGGTCCTGGTGGATGGCCACATTGGTATTGAAACTCGTAGCCAAGTTTTAGAAAGATTTACCAGACATCATTTCGTCTTAGAAGACGATTTCTTAATTGGAAATTGTTGTATGTCAGTCGATCATTGGATTCGCGCACACTATTTATATGGCACCAATCTTGCTCCTGATGTAGCTTTATATTTTCTCAATTTAAATGCACAAGAGAAGCAGGCTTTCGATATCGGGGTTGGAAAGACATTTTGGGCTTTACGTTCAGAAAACTATGATTCAAGAGGTACAGGGGGCCTTTTCTTTGTACGTGCTCGAAAAGTCAGTACTTTGATGTAGGCACAATTCAAGTTTATTGGATGTAATAATTACAGCTGTCAGCTGTAACTATTTTATTTTTAGGGAGGTAACCTAAAATACTAGGATTCTTATGAAAAAGGATGCTAGGCAGAGTTGCAGACTATTACTAAATTAAGTTGTGCAGTGAGGTCGCGAAGTTGTATTTTGATCTCTGTAGAAAAGACGAGCTAATAGTCGGTAATTGTAAAACTATAATTTCCGCACTTGATAAGTGTCTCTGGAAGGTGGAAATACTATAAACTCACAACGGTGGGTACGTGAAAAAAGGAATGTCTATACGGAAAGCCAAAAAACTCCCTGGGCAAATTGGTCAGGAGAATATGCTCGATATTCCTAGAATGGACCTTGCCATTATTATTCCTTTTTTAGAAAAGTATGGTGGTGCGGAACGTTTGCTAATCGAGTGTCTTTCTCGTTGGCAAGATAGGCATGATATTACCCTTTACTCCACTAAAATTAATGAGCGTCTTTTAGAAGAACATGGCGTCAAAGATATTGTTAAGCGTACGCT
This sequence comes from Cyanobacteria bacterium P01_D01_bin.156, assembly GCA_039024555.1. GTDB lineage: Bacteria > Cyanobacteriota > Cyanobacteriia > Phormidesmidales > Phormidesmidaceae > Leptothoe. The sequence goes on along the minus strand of JBCCQQ010000002.1, from coordinate 86,110 downwards.
ATTATCTTCCTACTTTGAGGGAGAGCATTCAATGCTGCTCAATGCTCTCCTTTTGCCTAAGATGTGGCAAGAGGAAATAGGTCATCACGAGCTATATCATACTCATCTGTGGCCTACCCACCTAGTGGATTTACATCCTATGGTGTGGTATCCACACGAAGCACTTCGAATACTACATGATTTGCGATTTGATCAAAATGTAGAAAATGTTGGGCAAGATGCGTCGCGTAACATCCACATTTACCCTAAATATAACTACGACCGCATTGGAGATTCTGTCTATGAAGCCTATCTAAGCTCCATAGACACTATGGATAAGGCCGTTCGCCCAGAGCGAATTGTCGCCAACAGCCGCTACTCTGCTAAATACCTTGAAAGTGTTTACAACACTTCTGTAGCTGATGTGGTTTATCCTGGTGTAGAGCCTGAAGCTTTTATCGAGCTGCCAACTGACCCCAACTTGTTTGTGACCATTGGTCAATTATGGCCTCATAAGAGAATCAATTTGCTCATCGAGGCAATTGCGCTGACGGATGATACGCAGCTGATTGTGATTGGTGCTGGGCCGGAGAAAGAAAACTTACAAGCGATGACTCGAAAGCTTGGTGTGGAGGATCGAGTCTTCTTTTTATCTGGTCTGACAAACTGGGAGCTCTCATTAGTTCTTGCTCGTGCGTGTGCTTTCCTATTCGCTGCTATTAAAGAGCCTTTTGGGATTGTTGTTTTAGAAGCAATGGCGGCAGGAAAACCGATTATTGCGGTTGATCAGGGAGGGTATGTAGAAGCATGTCAACCTGATTATTCATTTCTGATTCCTCCGTTTCCTTCAGCATTTGCTGAGAAAATTACCTATCTGCAGCGACATCCAGAAATAGCCGAGCGGATGGGCGAAGCAGGACGCCAAATTGCTCCAAGATTTACATGGGAAAAAACAGCCAGTGAGTTAGAAAGCTTATTAATCGATACTTGGCAAGAAGAGCAATCAAGTAAAGCCCATAGGCAGGCAACATTGCAGGATGGGCAAACATTGGTCGGTATTCAATATTATTTATGGTACGGAGAGGGCTTCGGAGCCTCTCATTGGAATGATGATCCTCGCCATGGATATGTCGCTGATAAGCCCTTGCTTGGCTATTACGCTTCGACTAAAGGGCAAATTATTGAATTTCATTTTGATCTGTTTGAACAGATGGGTTTAGACTATGTTGCCCTCAATCTCCATGTGGACATTACGGGTGTAAATGGACTTGAGCTGATGGGAATTCAGCACGTTTTTGACATTGCTAAAAAGCGCAATAGTCAACTTCGCTTTGCAATTCAGTTAGCACCTTACGCAGAGAGTACAAAAGAATTAGAGAAGGTTATTCAACTTGTTCAGAAACTATACGTTGATCATCCTAACTACTTCTATTTAGATGATAAGCCAGTACTTTTTTGGTTTTGGTCAACAGCGTTTGATGGAAATCAAAAACTGTTTTCTTCCTTATCTGCAATGACAGCAGAATTTGCTAATTTAGCGATGAGTTTGCGTCTGCCCCAAAAAGATAATGAAAGTAATTTGACGTTTGACTTTTTCAAAGGATTTGCGCCATTTTCTCCATTGGAATTAGCTGATAAAAGTAACTGGGAAAAGGTATGGAATGCGGCCTATCAGGCTTCTAAAAGAGCTGGTATGACCTATCGCATAGCAACAATTTCACCAGGGTATAACGACCAGGCATTAGACGATGAACGTAGAACTGGTAATCCTTACAGAAACATTGATCGTGACAATGGCCAGACCTACCGTCGAGCGATTGAATTTATCCGGACTCTTAAGTTACCTCCCCATCTAGTTATGGTGTCAACGTTTAATGAGTTCCATGAAAATACACACATAGAACCTTCTATAATGCATGGCACGCAATATATTGATATGACTGCTGAGTTTGTGAAGGATATTAAGGGTGAGAGTATAAATGGAGAAAACTAGAAGAAAAACCTTTGTCAGATTTAATGAATCTGAAGTTGTCCTTTCCAACTCTACGGTATTTGCCTTGAACTTTTCTCCTGAAATATCAAGAGAAGATGTATCTCTGGTTGTCGATATCTATGATTTAGACAATCCTGTGCATCCTGAGGGGCATCTTGGTTGGTGGCAGTTTTCGACTACTGAATTGTCTGTTCAGGTTAGTGCTGACCTGGAGATGGTTGGGGACAAGGTGATTCGCGTTTCTCTAGAAGGAATGCAGTCACATAACTTTTGGGTAAATGAAGACGTAAGTGCCTACAAACGTTTAGTACTGAATGCTGTTTTACGTTCTAATGTGACCAATGCCATTGTCTATCTTGATAAAATACCTGTACTCAAAACCTTAGACGATGCTGTTCGATTGCGTTCGTCTATTAGTCGAGATTGGCAGCACCCAAAGTTCAATTATCTTTCTTATGTATTTCCGAAGTCTTCTACTGTTCGGGTGATATCACGTAATATCTTCTTTCATGATGCTGTTGGTAATTTGTGTTTAGATCTTTATCGGCTATTGAAGCAGAACAATGTTTCTGTTGAAATGTATGCTGAAAATACGGATTATTCGCTCAATGATATTATCAAAAAGATAGAATTAATCGATGAAGATACTTTGTCAAAAGATCAGATATTATACTTCTTCTCAACGTATGATCCCAATCTTGCAAAGATTATAGATTTAAACTGTGCCCAAAAGATTGCTTATTTTCATGGGATTACTGACCCTAGGAAGCTGCAGACATTCGATCCAGAACTGAGTTCAATCTGTGAAAAGGGAAAGGCTCAGTTAGGCCAGCTGCAGCTTTTCGATTCTGTTGCGACTAATTCAACTGCTAACTCAAGGGTTTTGATTGATAGCTTTAAACCTGAACATAGTGAAGATAGTACTAAGAGTCTCCTTAATAATGCTGATATAGATACAGATTCTCTTAGCGATGAGCCGGTTGTAGAAATTGTTGCTGCTGCAGATATGACCGATGAAGTGTCTGTTTTAGAGCAAATGATGGTTCATGTAGTTCCTCCAAAATTAATTTCTCCTGATGCGTTGTCTGCTGAAGAATTGGACTATCAGATAGATAAGCCTGCTCGACTTTTATATGTGGGCCGAATCAAAAGCCACAAGAAGGTGGAACATGTTCTAGAGTTGTTTGCTGAGTACTTGAAATTAGATGCTGCTGCAGAATGTTGGATAGTTGGTGGTGGTGCTGACAAGGCCTACTGGGATTATCTAATGTGGGTGGAAAAGAATCAGCTAAAGCTTGAACCCGGTAAGGTGCATTGGTTAGGTAATGTAGACAATGAGAGACTACAACAGCTTTATTGTTCGGCATCTGCTTACATTTCTATGAGTGAAGATGAGGGCTTCTGTTTGCCGATTTTAGAGGCTATGCTGAGTGGTTTACCCGTTTTTGTCTATGGGTTACCTGCTATTCGTGAAGTAATTCAGGATAGTGGCTTGTACTTTGATGAAAAAGACTTTGTTTATCTTGCTCAGGTGTTACATACGCTGCTGGCTAATAAGCAGCGCTGTCTTGATGTGATAGAGCGTCAACGTCAATCTGTCATGCCAATGGTTGAAAAGATGGATGGTCGTGAATTTTTGCGGCTTCTGCAGCCATCATCCGTATGAGTATTTTAGCTTGCAAGACTTGGTGAATCTGTATTAATTGTCGTATGGTGGCTTCATAATCTTTCGGGTTTATAAAGTTGACAATTACGCTGCTGCATTACGATCACGATCGAATAGTTGCTAGCCTTGTTAGCGCTGCTTTAGTGCGTTCGTTTAGTCGGGCTCAGGTTAATTCAGCGAGCTTTGATAGCGTTGGAGCAGAGAACGATTCAGATATTTATGTTGTAATCAACCCTTTGGATGTGGAGCTGGCTCTGCTTCAGTCTCTGGCGAGCCAAGGACGTAAGATTATTGTCTTTGGTAAGCTGGGGGTTGAGCTAGGTGCTGAATTAGGAATTGCCGTTGATGAATTAGGCGACAGGCAATCAGGTTGGGGAGAGATCCGACCATCCTTGGATTCAACTTTCACGGCATCACAGGCAACGGTTCTCTATAACGATCATCTATTAACGGCTCAGTTAGGCTTGCGACATCGCTCATTAGGTCGTTATGACTTCACTGATGAGTGGAATACGTTAGGGTTTGGCTGCATTACCTTAAATCAAGGTCCCTGGTCTCTTTGTCAGCAGGCAAGAATAACCCATGCAATATCCGTTGCGGAGGTGGTTGATGGACAAGAAAACTTTGCGAGTACCTATGTTGCCATTGCTGATGCTGCAGATAGTTCTGTGCTTTGGTTTAACCGTCAAGTCGGTCCCATTGATAGTTTGGAATGGACGGTCATTGAAACATTTTGCAGTGACTATCGAGCAGATGAGCTGGTTTGTATTCCCTATATTGCTGAGGTGCCAGGCGGGTATCGCAGTGCGGTGACCATGAGGTTAGATTGTGATCAAGCGATCGCAACCGCCCGTCCGTTGTTTGAGCTGTATCAAGATATGGGGATGCCCCTATCGCTAGCCGTCGTTACGGAATTGCCACCCCAACGTCAGGATATCGATTTCTTGCGGCAAGTGATCGCCCATGGTGGCTCAGTGGTGTCCCATTCCTGCACCCATCCGCCGAACTGGGGGCCTGATTACACGGCTGCTTTCCACGAGGCAAAACACTCCAAACAATGGCTGGAGGAGCATTTGCCAGAAGCCGCTCCGATACACTACGCTGTATCTCCCTTTCATCAGAATCCTCCCTATGCTGTCAATGCTTTAGCAGATGCTGGATATCTAGGGTTTGTGGGGGGCATTATCCATAACGATCCAGAGTATTTGATGGGACGTTCAGGGCAAGTCCCACTATGCGATAAACCTTTGATATCCCACAGTCAACAATGTATGTTGCATGGTGACTGTTTTCATCAATATGGCAACTCAGTACAGCCTTACTGCGAAAGTTTTAAATACCATCTACAGGCGGGTGCTTTATTCGGTTATTTAGATCACCCGTTTTCGTCTACTTATCAATACGGTTGGGATAGTGAAGCGGAAAGATTAGCCGCCCATGCGGAATTTCTAGGATTTATACAGTCCCATGATAATTTGTGGTTTCCTAATTTAGTTGAGTGCTTAGAATTTGTACGAGCCCGCAGTCTGGTGCAAGTTAAGGTTGATGACCATCAAAGACTGAAACTGTGGCACTTGCCAGGTGGCGCTTTTTCAACATCGATTCCTCCCTTGCAGATAAATTGGCGTGGTGAGAAAACACCGTTTCTGATTGAATAACAAGGTTAGCGTTAACTGTTTGGGGGCTCCCTTGGCTTTTCCCACCGATGTCATCGTATTTTCAACTGCGGATTGGTCCCAAGACAATTGGACTAATAATCAGCATGTTAGTCAAAGCCTGGCTCAAAAGGGATTTCGCGTGCTCTACATAGAATCTTTGGGGCTGCGGCAGCCAAAAGCTAGCAAACGAGACCTCAGTCGAATATTCAAACGGTTGTTCAAATCGCTACGGGGCATACGCAAGGTTGAATCCAACGTATGGGTGTTTTCTCCTCTTGTGATTCCACTGCATCATGTGGCCGTGGTGCAGTGGATAAACCAGAAGATTTTAGTAACCACACTTCGCATACTAAAACAATGGCTCGGTTTTCGAACTCCAATTTTGTGGGCATACAATCCCGTGATTGAGTCGTTCCAAGCCAAGCTCAAGTCATCTTTGTTGGTGTATCACTGTGTTGATGATCTGACAACTGTGCCGGGCATTTCGCCAACCGTGGTTGAGCAGGCAGAAGCTTCACTTTTAAAGTCTGCAGACTTAGTTTTTGTCACCAGTCTTAATTTGAAAGATAAGCTGGCGGCGTTGGCTCCCGGTAAGGTTCACTATTTTCCGAATGTCGCTGACTATAATCATTTTTCCCAAGCGCGGCAGCCAGGGGGAATTCCTGATGATATCGCTGCCATACCCCAACCAAGAATTGGGTTTATTGGTGCGATTAAAGACTATAAATTAGATTTTTGGTTGATAGCAAGTATCGCGCAGCGATATCCTCAATGGCACTGGGTTTTAATCGGTGGAATTGAATTAGATAAGAGTGCTACTTTACCGCCAGAACTGCAACACCCCAATGTTCATTTGTTAGGATATCGAGCCTACGAGACCTTACCCAGCTACTTACGAGCCTTTGATGTGGCGGTTTTACCGTGCTTGCTCAATGACTATACTCGCTCCATGTTTCCCATGAAGTTTTTTGAGTATCTGGCAGCTGGAAAAACCGTTGTGGGTACTCGTTTACCAGCGTTGATGGAGTACGAAAACTTGTATCTGTCTGCAGACTCAGTTGAGGCTTTTGAGCAGTCGCTACAAGCTGTATTCTCTGGGCAAGGGCCGAGTCCAGATGTAGGCATTGAAGCGGCTCATGCCCACACTTGGGCCAATCGCTGTCAGCAAATGATTACCTTGATGGAGAATATTTGACAGCATTGGGCTCTGTGTTGGTAAGGATGGAGCCAATTCGTTTTCAAAATTTGTCAGCCATGCGCGTTTTATTTAACACATTTCCCGTTGCCTTTGATTGTCCAGGGGGGGGAGAGATTCAACTGTTGAAATGTCAAGAAGCTCTTGTGAAACAAGGGGTAGAAGTGGTGTTCTACGATCTGTGGCAGCCACAATTTGATCAGGTAGATGTTGTTCACTATTTTTCGGTTCAAGGTGGGTCGGCTAATTTCTGTGATTATGTTCATCGTCGAGGGATGCCTCTGCTGATTTCGCCTATTTTGTGGATTACGCAAGAAAGTTACGATGCCGGAATTTACCCGGTGGGTGAAATTAATCATCTATTGCATCTAGCGGACCGCTTGTTGCCAAACTCTCAGGCAGAAGCAGCGGCGTTAAGTACAATCTTCAATGTGCCTTTGGAGAAATTTGCTCCCATTGTAAATGGCGTAGATGATTACTTTCTCAAGGGGAACGCAAATCCTGATCTCTTTTGCCAAACCCACAATATTCAGGCCCCATTTTTACTAAACGTTGCCAACATTGAACCGCGTAAAAACCAGCTGAATTTAGTAAGAGCCGTGCGAGAGTTGGATATACCTCTGATGGTTTTAGGCAATATTCGCGATCGCGCCTACTATGACGAATGTGTAGCAGAAGGAGACGGTTGCTTTAACTACTTGGGATATGTTGAGCACCACAGCCCTATGCTGCTATCCGCCTATGCTGCCTGTGCTGCTTTTGTATTGCCCAGTACGTTGGAAACTCCTGGTTTAGCCGCTCTAGAAGCTGCTGCCATGGGGGCTAGGGTGGTAATTACTCAAGAAGGCTGCACCCAGGAATACTTTGGCGATGCGGTTACCTATGTTGACCCCCATTCAGTGGATAGTATTCGAGCTGGTATCTGTCAGCAATTAGAGGGCGTATCCCCCGTCGGTCTCAATGCTAAAGTGGCAAATAGTTTTACGTGGGAAAGGGCGGCTCAACAGCTTAGCCAGGCCTATCAACATGCTGTACGTGGTAAATCTTGATGCTGAAAGCGCTAATTAGCTATTTTCTGTACCCTGTGCTAGAGCGACAGCAAAAGCGCCAAATTTTGCCTAAATTGTCTGCTTTAAAGACGTTCGCCCAGCGGTCACCAGTGGAGCGGCGCAGGATGAGTCAACAACGACTGTACGAAACTGTTGCGATCGCAGGCCGAGATGTTCCCTATTATCGGGACGTATTTCAGCAACGACAGTTTGATCCAGAAAAGCTAAAAACTGACCCGCAGTATCTAACCGATTTACCCTACCTGACTAAAGATATTCTGCGAGAACAAGGAGAACGTCTACTGAGCGAAACAGTGGACAGGAGCCCATTGCACGTACGTAAAACCGGTGGCTCTACCGGGCCTTCAGCCTTAATCTATTACGATCAGACTGCCCTCGACTGGACCGCTGCGGCTAATCTCCAGGTACTGGAATGGACAGGCAAAAAGCGCTACATGAAAGAAGTTCACTTCTCTAGCTATTTTCCAGCAAAACCGCCCCTGCGAGATCGATTAAAAGAATCCATCAAGTGTATTTCCCTCAACCGGGTAAACATTACCACTGATGTTTTTGATCCTGTTTCCCTAGGCAAGATTTTGGATGCCATTAAAGCCGAACGCCCTTACGGTGTGCAAGGGCATCCTTCTACGCTCTATGGCCTAGCTCTGTACGCTCATCAGGAAAACTATCCAGCAAAAAAACTGTTTACCGCCTTTGAATCAACCGGAGAAGTCTTGGACGACAAAAAGTGGCAACTCATTCAAACTGTTTTTGACTGCCAGATTTATAACCGTTACGGGAATGCAGAATTTGGTGTTGTTGCCCATACAACGGATGACAGTCCAAAACATCTGAGAATTCTTGACTATATGGTTTGGCCTGAAGGGAGATCCGTGGCATCTGCAGATGTTCAATCGGATACTCAGGAACTCGTATTTACCGGATTAGCTAATGCGATGATGCCCCTAATTCGCTACTGTACCGGTGATTTAGGAGACCTTGTTGAGCTAGACGGAGACCTTTACGTAACCAATATTGTTGGTCGTGTGCACGATATGGTCACCATTGGCGAGCGTCGCTACCCAACCCACTATCTTCAGGATGTTTTAGATCGCCTGGGCAGTATTGATGAATTTCAAGTGGAACAGATTACCCCCGAAACCTTAAGTCTTAAACTGGTTCTAGATGATGGAGCCAATATTGACCATATTCAAACCCAAATTGCTAACTGGTGGGGAGATAGTGTTGCAGTGGACTTCGTTTCGTTTGATAGCCTTAGCCGCCAGGGATGGCGGTCTAAATTTAGACATTTGGTGAATCAAAGATCAGTGAGTGATGCTTAGGGGATGGCAAATTAGCCCTGCCAAGCGTGGCAACACCAGGTAAATGGGTAACCTAGCAATGCTTATTGTTGTAATTTTGTAGGAGCTTGGGTGGCTAAATCAGCACTAATTACGGGGCTTACCGGGCAGGATGGCTCCTATCTGGCTGAGTTACTGCTCAGCAAAGGGTATAACGTTTACGGCCTAGTCCGTCGCTCCAGTTCGAGTAGCTTTGGGCGTATCAAGCATATTGCGGATAAAGTTCATGTGATTTCTGGGGACTTACTGGACCAGTTTTCATTGATGGATGCTATTGATAAAGCGCAGCCCGATGAAATTTATAATTTGGCCTCCCAGAGCTACGTTCCGTTGTCCTGGACGCAGCCAGCGCTCACAGCTGAATATACGGCCATTGGTGTTTCTCGCTTATTAGAAGCCATTCGTCGCTGTAAGTCAGATGCACGTTTTTATCAGGCGTCTAGCAGTGAGGTCTTTGGTCAACCGGATGAGTCTCCCCAGACTGAGCGTACAGCCTTTCGCCCACGTAACCCCTATGGTGTGGCTAAAGCCTATGCCCATTGGATGACCGTGAACTATCGGCAACAGTATGACCTATATTCCTGCTGTGGTATTACCTACACCCATGAGTCTCCCCGTCGAGGTGCAGAATTTGTATTTCGCAAGATTACTCGAGGGGCGGTCAAAATTAAACTAGGTCTGGCAAAGGAGCTCAAGTTGGGGAACCTAGATGCCCGTCGTGACTGGTGTCATGCTGAAGATGTGGTCCATGCCATGTGGATGATGCTTCAGCAGGAGAAACCGGATGACTTTATTATTGCTAGTGGTGAAACCCACTCAGTCAAAGAACTGGTAGATTGTGCATTTTCCTATGTAGGTCTGAACTGGCAAGACTATGTGTCGGTGGACCCACAGTTTTATCGACCAGATGAGCCTGTGACACTGGCAGGTTGTGTCGATAAAATCATGGCTCGTATTCGGTGGGAGCGGAAGTATTCTTTTTCTGATTTGGTTGAGGCGATGGTGGAGTACGAGCTCAAGGATTTAACTGAGAGTGATATGGAAGAGGGAGTATGAGCTGGTATCTAAGAAGAGGGGGCAGTAATTTATCTCTTTAGACTTTCATTGCAGTACTTCTCTCAATGGATTAGTTTTTAGATATGGTTGTTGTGTGGCTACTAAGAATGATTTCTTGATGACGGATGGCGGTATTGGCAACTTCCCAGGGAAATGTAAATGACTGAAAAGATTCTGGAGAGATTTTGTCAATATCTAAATCGACAACAACTTTCCTGAGGATTTCCAGTAACTGCTGTCGTAGAGTCTGTAGCTCCTTGGTGTCTTTGGCCTGCTCTATTTTTTCAATTAGGTCTAGAATTTCCAGATTATATCGATCAGCACGATCTTTTTGGTTCCGAATTAGCCATTGTCGCCCCTGCCATAGACTAGAACAGAGAAGAATGCCGATGGACATTAGGAGGCCGATGGGTTCGGCATAGGTCACGAGAAAGCTAGGATTATCCTGAGTATAGTAAGCACGGGCACCTTCATGAAGAGGAAACCCTAGATTTTGGCTGGCTTCCGGTGACTGAACATTAGCAGTGCGTGGGTTTAAGCGGATGAGTTCACTACGGTGTTCATAGAGAATACGGGTAACTGTGCTAACAACATCTGGATGAACATTAACGTTAGCAATGAGTAATGCACTGACGGCAACGACCGGTAGGTCTTCCGGTGGTATGGGCGCTCCACCATCGTAGCTTCCCTTAGGAATAAGGGTTGATTCCAGATAAGGCTGAGTCAGCTGCAGTGCGCCAATTTGATCGATGGGTACTAGCTTGAACTGTTGATTAGCCAGTAACTGGCCAACACTGCTGTTACCCAGGCCGATAATTCGAAATAGGGCATCAACGCTGCCATCTTTTAATGCCGTGTGGGCATCGGTCACACCCATGGGACGAAATTGAAAATCGTCTTTGGTAAGGCCATAGTGTTCACTGAGAGGCCAAAAAAGATTGTAGGAGCCACTGCCTTCAGGCATTAGGGCAATACGTTTTCCTTGTAAGTCATCAATGCTGTTAATGTTGGCGTCAGCATTAGCAATGAGATGAAACATCTCTGGATACAGCTGAGCGACAGCTCTTACATTGGGCTGCACTGGTGTGTCGTTTTGAACTAAGGCTAGGTCCACGGTGTGATTATGGACATTGTCCATGTTTTGGTTTGAACCGTTGGATTCAATGACTTGGATACGAATTTTGGGTTCGTTGGCTGCGGTGACCGTAGCGACCGCTTGACCAAAGGCATAGTATTCGCCCATAGAACTCCCGGTGGCTAATCGGACGGTGTAGATACGGTTTTGGTCGTAGATCAGCTTGGTGATGGATGCGATCGCAACACCGACACTAACAATTACCACGATTCCTAGACCCCAGCGTCCCCACTTACCCATGGCTATGTCCTCTTAGCGCCAAGTCAGCGACTAAAAAATCCATAAACTGACGGGCGCTGCGTCCAGAGCGACCATTGTGACGGGTAGCCCATTGTTTGGCACGGAACTCTAAGTCCTCCAACGGTAAACCCACGTCAGCTTGCTTGGCCAGATGATGCACAATTTCTAGATAGGTTGGCTGATCGGCAGGCTCAAAAGTCAGGGTGAGGCCAAAGCGATCGCTAAAGGAGAGTTTCTCTTGCACCGTATCCCATGACTTCAATTCATCGGCATCGCTGGGACGAGGTCGGTCTGCAAAAAACTCTCGTACCAGATGTCGTCGATTGGATGTAGCATAAACGACTATGTTTTGCGGCCTGCGGGTAATGCCTCCTTCTAAAACTACTTTGAGGGCCTTAAACGCATCATCATCTTCCTCAAAAGAAAGATCATCCACAAAGATAATAAACTTTTGAGGTTGGGGTCGCAGATATTCTACGATCTGTGGCAAATTGTATAGTTCTGCCTTAGTGACTTCAACTAGACGTAACCCCTGGGCACCATATTCATTGAGTAACGCCTTGACTAAAGACGATTTGCCAGAGCCACGGCTGCCATAGAGCAGCACATTCAGAGCGTTAAACCCAGCTAGGAGAAATTCTGTATTTTTAATCAGCGTATGCTTTGGTCCGTCATACCCTGCCAAATCTTGAAGGCAAACCGGATCTGGATCAGGAACTCCTAGCAAATGTCCCTGATGCCAGCGAAATCCATAAAACTGACCAAATTGTCCAGTACCTTGCTGTTTGTAATAGTTCACCAGGGGATGTAGATTCTCTGCCCAGTCTGTTGGTAAATCCACTGATGAAGGTTTTTGAGACACGGACCATATGATGGGAGCCTGGGCAAGCTGACAGGCCGTTTGTACACATTGACTGATATGACCAGGTGCTAGGTTATGCAACCCTTGAAGCAGCTGCATATCGTGACGGGCTGCCGCTAGCAAGGGCTCGGGTAATGCCGTCATTGGCTGGTGCTGAACGGCGATGGTAAAGGGATTATTGTCTACTAGGATACGGTCTAGCAGGTGGTCTCCCCAGCTTTGTCCGGTACTGGTTAATGCTTGGAACCATCGACTGTAGGCAGTTAAACAGTGCACCCGTTCGTTCGTTGCACCTTGGCTGTTGCTGAGGGCATCTAATAATGCTAAAAAAGTTTGCCCTACGTTATCCTCAAGAACAGCCTGATAGAGTAAGAGCGAGGCCGCTTGCTGTCGGTATTGAGCGATGGTAGCCGAGGCCGCTCCAAATTCCTTCATTTTAAATTTGCCTTATGTCATTCGCCCTTATCATCGCATTGATCTACGGCATCCTCGCCATCGTTGGTGGTATTACGGGGTATCTCAAAGCGCGTAGTTTACCTTCTCTAATTTCTGGCATTATTAGCGGCCTATTGTTGCTAATTGGTGCATTGCGTGCAGCCCAGGGGATTGTGAGTGGTCTATGGGTGGTCAAAATTGTTTCCCTGTTATTGGTAATTGTGTTTGTTATCCGGTTAGTCAAAACGAGAAAGTTTATGCCTGCTGGCTTGATGGTTATGGGTGGCATGATTACCCTGATTGGAGCCTTTTCTCTGTGACTGTGTATTGAGCATTGTCTGCAGATGTTTGGGCATCTTGAGACAGTCGCATAAAACAGCTATGGATGGGTATCACAAAGAGATTTGGGTTATTGTTATTGCTTGGTATCGTTGGCTGTCAGTCAACCCAAACCAGCTATTCTAGCCTGAGGAGTGTTTCTCCGTCCCTTGTTGATGCAGCCAGGGCATTGTGGGTGCGGAATGATTTGATCGAGATTACCCAGGCTGATGGGTCAGAATCGTTAGGCGCTGATACTACTTATGTCGATGCGCCTGTGGCGTACAGCGAAACGCTAGAGTTTGCGCCTGGAGCCTATGAAACCTCCATTCATGATCGGACCGTTGCCCAAGGTACTCAGCACGAATATATTTTCCTGGCAGAACCAGGACAACAGCTGACGGTGAATCTGCAGGCTGGAGAGCAGAATGCTGTTTTTCAGATTTATGCCGAAGATACGGATTACTGGATGCACTTAATCGGAGACTATGTGGGCGCAACGGCAACTCAGTGGTCTGGCATGTTACCCAAGAGTAATACTGGACGCTACCGCATTCATATCCGGCCCACCTGGGCCGATGCTGGCTATTCGATGACCGTGGCGATTAGGTAGCTGTGGGTATCACGCCTAAACCTGGTTGAGATGAAGGGATGAGACGACCTGTTTCAAGTGTGGCCCCGGTGAAAGGATTGTTTTTAAGATTGAGATGGCTATCAAGGTCTAGGTGGGTGGCTAGGGGCGACAACTGGGCTAAAGCTGTATTGGCCAGGGTACTATCGGAGTAGCAGCCAAACATAACATCGAGGCCACTGGCACGGGCGACATCAATCATACGGCGAGCTTCGGTCAGGCCACCTGATTTCATAAGTTTGATGTTGATGCCGTCTACATATTTGGCAAGGGCAACAATATCCCGGCTGGTAAAACAGCTTTCGTCAATAAAAATAGGTAGGGGAGAATAGTCTTTTAATTCGTCTAGCTGGTGATTGTTGCTTGTAGCTAGGGGTTGTTCTAAATAAGCTACGTCTCGATCGGCTAGCCAGGTAGCCATGGTTTTGGCATCTTCAAGCGCCCAGCCGCCATTAGCATCGATACTAATTTTGTCGTGGGGCCGAAAGTGGCTTTGTAAGGCACTAAACATGGCTTGGTCCGCTTCAATACCGGCCGGGTTGCCTAACTTAATTTTGATGGAGCGTAGATCGGGATAATCGCTATGCCAGCGGCGGATGCGATCGCATGCCCCTTCAGGTGTACTAATGCCTACGGTTACCGCAGTGGGGCCAATACGCTGACAGTCTAGGCCCCACAGTTGCCATAGAGGTAGACCCACTTTTTTCCCTAGCCAGTCCCATAGTGCTACATCGATGGCAGCGCGGGCAGCAGAACAGGGCGCAATTTGATCGAGACTTTCTTCAATAATTTGACGTTCGAGGGGATGATAAAGAGAAATTCCCTCAATAATTTGATCGAGAGAATCTGTAATCGTTTCAGTGGTTTGGGTATGGTCACCGATGGAGAATGGGGTGGCTTCACCATAGCCGGTGATATTGTCGTCAGTGATTTGAATAAAGAGATTAGTAGATTGAGAACGAGTGCCGCGGCTGATGGTGAGGGGCACTTTTTTGTGAAGGGTGATGGGATGGTAGGTGATTTCCATAGGTGTCTTTAGAGGGATTGAACTTAAGGGTATCTCGAATGGTCGTAGGTTTTGCTTGGGGCTCCTCCGAGTGCCCCAAACCCCAATGGGCAGGGTGGGAATGCCACCCTACAACCCCATAAAAGTAGTAACGTTTTCCCAACTTGCGAAGAAAGAAGTGGTCGGTGGAGTAGGTTTTAATTTTTTGTGGTGCGCCACAAAAAATTAAAAAAGCATAGGTTATCTCTTGTCTGATTTAGACAATTCTACTTTAGAGGAAGAATCTTAATGAGTTAAAGATAACCGCTCTTTTACGGTGTGGAGCGAATGCGTAACAGCGTAATACCTTAACGACATTATTCAAGTATTGAATCATTTGACCGATCAGCCTCTTATTCGAGGGGTGTGGGGAAGTTAGGTCCCCACGACAGGAGGGTTTCAGGGAGGAAAGCCCTGAGCAACCTATCTTGCCATTGGCCATAAATTCAAAAGCTAAATACCCTCTTTAAAGGTACCCATAACTCTAATCAGTGTTTGGCTGAGAAGAAAGTTTTAACCGCTGTCTAACCTCTTCTAATGGCATGCCAAACAACTCTTCTAACGGCTCAGTAATCACACAAACCGCTCGCTGCCCCAACTGTCGCCCTCTATCTTCAAAGTCTCCCAATTTCTTCCATTGCCAAGGTATCAACAACCGTGTAAACCATCTTCCTATCCAAGCCGCACGATTAAATTCCGCACAATATTGTTGCGCCGCCACAAAAGACCAAACCCCTAACTCCCCTGCCAAACTAGTATCAAACCCCAACAGTACATGAAAAGCATCATGGAGCAGGGGGTAGCGAATGGCTAACAGCGGTGTACCCTGGAGCTCTGATTTTGCTTTAGAAGAGAGCGTAAGCGGTTGAATCTGGTTCCTGTCGAGAAATTTAGCTAGAACACAACCAAAGGAGCCAGGAGCGTACGACTTCAAGTCAGAAACACTGATATCCGGTAGCGGGTTAGTTAAATTGACCAGTTGTTGTTCTAGACTTCCCGAGGAATGTGTCCCAAATGCTGCCGCTTTATAGGCAGCCGTATCCCCTGCATGACCTTCGATACCCGCTTGAATAGCTTTGATCAGATAGTGTAATCGCATAGCCGACTACTGAAGAATTGTTTTAGAGGCAATACGTGTTTTCTTCTTGGCTTGTTCTGAAAGCTCTTTTCCAGTTTGTAATTGAGTTACATTTTCCTGGAGGACCGTTGCGGCATTTTTATCGCCTAGCTGAATAGCTGTTTGGGTGGCTGTTTGTAGCATCGTGATGGCACCCGTGCGATCGCCCGCCTGCAGCTTAGTTTCAGCGATTTGGGTCTGACGGTATTTAGCTAGGGCCAAAATGTGTTGCTGTACGTGAGTATCTGGCTGCGGCTGATAGGCATTTTGAGCCACCACATCAATCATGACCGTGTCGGTAGATAGGGAGCTACCCAGGGCCGGATCGTCATATTGAATCTGTGCCTGGGCGATGGTGTGGGTGCCCTCCAAGAGCTGACTAATGTAGAGATTGACTAACACAATACGAGGTGTATCAGTCATCAGGTCCCCCAGACGGACAATGGCTTGCTCGCTTTCACGTCGTACATCCAGCTCAATAGTTTCGGGAAGTACTTGGGCAATGGGTTTAAGTTCGGCCAACCGTACCTGGGGCTGGAGTGTCAAAATTAGGTATGCATTGGTCAAACTGACCGACTGTACTCGACTAAAGAGTCGGCTAAATTCCTGGATGGCGGTGTCAGGATTTTGAATATAGGCCAAACTGCCACTACCGGCATCGGCCAGCTGTTCTAGAACGTCCTGATTCCAATGGTTGCCAAAGCCTAGGGTGCTGACGGTAAAACTATAGTTGACAGCGAGTTGGGCCAGTTTTAGGCAGCGTTCATTATTGCCATGTTCATTTTCGCCATCGGTGAGTAAAAAGATTTGCGAGACGGTGCCTACTTTTCCCTTAGCCACTTCTTCAATGCCTAGCTTTAAACCGGCATCAATAGAAGTTCCACCACCGGCGCGGATGCCGTCAATGGCTTGTTTGATAGTTTGGCTATCTGTAACCGGCTGATTGGGGACTACCACTCTAGCTTCATGGTCAAAGGAAATGATGGAAATGCGGTCTTGGGGGGATAGGCTGTCAATAATTTTGCTGGCTGCGGCTCGGACAGTTTTGATAGGGGTACCGCCCATGGAACCGCTTTGGTCTAGAACTAGGCAGAGGTTAAGGGGAGGACGTTCGTTGCCAGATGTGGCTTGTACAGCAATTGCCAGATGTCGCTGGCTATTCGTCTTAGCCGTGTCTAGGTTGCGATCGCTAATAGACCACTGCACGTTCGCTTTCATAAGTATTTTCCTACCAATTACTTATTAGTATCGTTCTAGACTTCTGTGCCAAAGGTATTGCACCAATTTACGGAAAAAAGTATCGCCAAAAATGAAAACCTGGGCCTGGGCCGTACCGACCAATTGTGCTGGGTTCTTCATAGTTAGCCCGTAGAGAAGAGCTACAGTGCTTTAAACAGAATTCCTTAAGGTCATCTTCAATCGACCACTACTCTTACTGAGGAACTTCGCCATTGGCGGATATCCACCAAGTCCTTGACCTGCCAGCTGGTGCAGGGCAAGTTAAACTATTTAGACATTAATGCCCGTAGCCATTCGGAGCATTTTATAGAGAAGTCGGTGAACAGCTGACACCGCAGAGAGCTAACTGGGTATATGAGTTCTAATATTAAAGCCGTACAGGCTCCTTACTATGGCGGTGATGCCGCTTTTCGCACGCCCCCTCCCGATTTACAATCCCTGCTTCTTAAAGAGCGCATTGTGTATTTGGGAACGCCGCTAGTTTCATCCGATGACTATAAGCGGCAAATGGGAATGGATGTCACCCGGCTGATTATTGCTCAGCTGCTCTATCTAGAATTTGACGATCCTGACAAGCCAATCTACTTCTATATCAACTCCACAGGCACATCCTGGTATACCGGAGACGCCCTAGGCTTTGAAACTGAGGCATTCGCCATTTGCGATACCATGCGCTACATTCGTCCGCCAGTACATACTATTTGTATTGGTCAGGCCATGGGGACTGCATCTATGATTTTAGCGGCAGGTACCAAGGGCTTTCGGGCCAGTCTGCCAAATGCAACTATTGTGTTGAATCAGCCCCGCACGGGTGCTCGAGGTCAGGCGACGGATATTCAAATTCGCGCTAAAGAAGTTCTAGCTAATCGCGAAGCCACATTAGACATTTTGTCGCGCAGTACAGGTCAGTCTCCTGAAAAGCTTCAGAAAGATACCGATCGAATGTTTTACCTCACACCTGATGAGGCCAAAGAGTATGGACTAATCGATCGCGTATTAGAAAGTACGAAGGAACTGCCCACACAAATTCCAGCGGGTATCGGCTAATTATGTCTGTAGAACGTCCAATGCGAGTGCCATACAACCTACCTGGCAGCCGCCGGTGGGCTTGGGTCAGTATTTACACTCGTATGAGTCAGGAACGTATTTTGTTCCTTAATCAGCCTCTAACGGATGGTGTGGCCAATTCACTGGTTTCGGCTTTACTGTACCTAGACTCTGAAGATGCTGGTAAGCCGATCTACTTGTATATCAACTCCATGGGTGATCCAGTGATGGCTGGTATGGCTGATGGTTCTGCAGGCATGATGTCTGTTACTGCTGGGTTGGCTGTCTATGACACCATGCGACATATCAAATCAGAGGTTATTACTATCTGTATGGGCCAGGCGGTCGGTATGTCAGCGGTTTTACTCTCCTGTGGTGCCAAGGGTAAGCGGTCCAGTTTGCCTAATGCATCTATTGCACTACTTCATCCTTACAGCGGTACCCGTGGTCAGGCGACTGATATTGAAGTGAATGCCGATGAGGTGCTGAGTAAAACGTCCTTGGTGACCCAGTTGCTAAGTGAAAATACCAGCCAGTCCGCAGATAAGATTCGTAAGGATATGGAGCGTATGTTTTATCTGACGCCCCAGGAAGCGATCGAATACGGCCTAATTGACCGGGTCATTGAACAACCCTCGTAAACCTTTTATCTTCCGTAGACCTATGCCTATTGGTATTCCCAGCGTTCCCTATCGCCTTCCCGGTAGCACTTACGAACAATGGATCAGCATTTATGAGCGCCTTTTCCGTGAGCGCATCATCTTTTTAACTGAAGAAGTTACGGATGGTATTGCTAATGCCATTGTGGCTTACATGCTTTATTTGGATTCTGATGATCCAACCAAGCCCATCTATCTATATATCAATTCTCCCGGTGGCTCTGTGACTGCTGGTATGGCCATCTACGATACGATGCGCTATATCAAGTCCGAAGTTGTGACTATCTGTGTTGGCTTAGCCGCATCCATGGGGTCTTTTTTATTGTGTGCCGGCACCCCTGGTAAGCGATTGGCATTGCCCCATTCTCGGATCATGATTCACCAGCCTCTGGGCGGTGTAGGTCAGCGTCAGGCAACGGACATTGAAATTGAGGCTAACCACATTGTGCAGATCAAGCATCGTCTCAATGGTTTGATGGCTGAGCACACTGGCCAAACTCTGAGACAAATTGAAAAGGATACGGATCGCGATAACTTTATGTCTGCTGAAGAAGCCAAGACCTACGGTCTAATTGACCGAGTGATCGAAGAGCGAATTTAGCGCAGAATTCGGAAGTTGGCATCGGAGGGTTTCCGAACTCCAAACTCCGAATTCCGATTTAAACCCTTGCCAAGATTGTCCATTTTTTTCGGCATGACGTAATATTCGCCAGGTTCTGCGTTTTAATGGCAGCATTTGAAGCAGTTCTTGGGGCAATGGGGTTAGCTGATTACTACCGAACATTAGGGTTACGTACTGGAGCATCCTTTGATGATGTGAAGGCGTCTTACCGTAAGCTGGCGCGCAAATATC
Source organism: Cyanobacteria bacterium P01_D01_bin.156 (assembly GCA_039024555.1). Classification (GTDB taxonomy): domain Bacteria; phylum Cyanobacteriota; class Cyanobacteriia; order Phormidesmidales; family Phormidesmidaceae; genus Leptothoe. Next base: position 66,572 of record JBCCQQ010000002.1, on the reverse strand, counting down.
ATCCGGATGTAAATCCGGACGATCAGCGGGCGCAAGATCGTTTTATTAAAGTGACTAAAGCTTACGAGGCATTGCTAGAGGTATTGCAGCCGGATGAACCGGTTGAGCCCGAGGGCGTTACCGAAGAGGATTTTGAAGACGACTCTCCCGTTGTGGTGCAGACGAATCCTGGGCTGTCCGAGCATGAGCAAAAGCTGAAACAGGATAGCTATGTTCAACTGCAGGTATTGCTAAAGCAGCAAAAATATCCCCGTGCGATCGCACTGGTAGAAGGACTGGCCCAGCGCATTACTCAAGATTCCGAAGTACGTCAGTGGCAAGCCATTACGTATCAACGCTGGGGTCGTGAATTAATCAATCAAGGCCAGTTGGGAAAAGCTCGTATTTATTTAGATAAAGCCCTCAAAACCGATCCGCTAAATCGTTCTCTTTGGGTAGAAATTAATCGCGATTTTCAAACTCTGGAAAAAAGACATCAGTAGAGCCATGGTGAAATCTTTTGTCCCCCAAGACTTTGATGTTCCTGCCATCTTTGAAACGGATGAGTATCGTTTGCGGGTGCTGACAGTTAATGATGTGGTCAAAGACTTTGATGCTGTGGTGACCAGTGCTGACCACCTGAAGGGAATTTTTCCACCCCCCAGTACTTGGCCCGACGGCTTGACTCTGGAGCAGGATTTAATAGATTTAGGCTGGCATCAAAAAGAATTTCAGCGACGTACGTCTTTTGCTTACACCATGATGAGTCTGGATGAAACGCGCTGTCTTGGCTGTGTGTATTTCTATCCATCGGCTCGCCAGGGTTATGATGCCTATGCACTGCTTTGGGCACGCCAAAGTGAACTGGCAAGTGGCCTAGAAGAGCGCTTATTTGCTGATGTCAAAAAATGGTCAGCAGAGGTTTGGCCGTTTGAGTCGGTTGGCTTTCCAGGACGGGATTTGAGCTGGGATAAGTGGTTGGCGTTACCGGTCAAGTAAGCTACTTGTTCTCTTGTTTGAGGGTGAGACTTAGCTGATACAGCTCGCGTTTGGAGAGTCCTGTTTCGTCGGCTAGCTGACGGCTCGCTTTTGATGGGGAAAGCCCTTGAGATATTAGGGTTTCCAGATGTTGCAGTAGCTCTGTTTGGGTAAGGGCTGTGGGTTGAGCCCTATGACCTGCGATCGCAATCGTAAACTCCCCCCTCGGTTCATTCACCGTAAAATAGCTAATTGCTTCATCAATAGTGCCGCGCCAAAACTCTTCATAGCGCTTAGTGAGCTCTCGGGCTACTGTTATTTGCCGGGTTCCCTTTAAATGCTCCTGCAGATGGGTCAATGTTTTGAGCAATCGGTGAGGACTTTCATACAGCACCATGGTGCGGGGTTCTGTAGAGAGTTCCATGAGCCGTTCGCTACGGGCTTTACCCTTCACCGGTAAAAAACCTTCGAAGGTAAACCGATCCGACGGCAGCGCTGATGCGGCGATAGCGCTCACCACAGCTGCAGCTCCTGGGATTGGGCTTATTACAATACCTGCCTCTGCACAGGCACACACCAGCTCATACCCTGGGTCTGAGATTCCCGGCATTCCTGCATCGCTAACTAAAGCGATGGTCTGACCATTGTTCAGTTTTTCGAGTAACTGGGGAATGCGAGTTTGGGCATTGTGCTCGTGGTAGCTAATCTGCGGTGTTTCAATCTGAAAATGGTGTAGCAGTTTGCCCGTATGTCGGGTGTCTTCTGCGGCAATTAAGTCTACTTCTTTGAGGATACGAATAGCCCGAAATGTAATGTCCTCAAGATTGCCAATGGGCGTAGCAACCAGGTATACCATTCCGGTGGGGAGAGAAGAATTCAAAACCAATCAGGTGGAAAAAGTTAGAGATTAATTTTCAAGGAGTACCTGATATTAATTCATTACCACTCTCTCAAGGCTCTTTTGGTGCTATCAAATCTAGATTAGGTCTTCTCCTGAGGTTATTTTATGCGGGGATTATTTCTAGGGTTAATGACCCTTGACTGTATCTATCAAGCGCAACGACCACCCCAGACCAATGAAAAATTGGTAGCTCAAAAAATGATCATGGCATCTGGGGGACCAGCCACCAATGCAGCTGTGGCCTTTGCTGCGTTAGGTGGACAGGCCACAGTGGCAGCAGCCGTGGGACAGCATCCGGTAACAACTCTGTTGCGAGACGATATGGAACAAGTTGGTGTGGAGATTTATGATTTGCTGCCTCAGCGGCAAGACTCTCCTCCCATTTCATCGATTGTGGTATCTGCAGCATCAGGAGAACGGGCAGTGATGTCTCGCAATGCGGTGGGTCTGCAAGTAGAGCCGCAAGAGATTGATTTGACCGATATCGATGTAGTGTTGGTGGATGGTCATCAAATGGTGTTGAGTCGTGAGGTGGCTCAAGCTGCTAGGCAGTTAGGCATTCCAGTCGTTGTGGATGCAGGCAGCTGGAAGCCAGGATTTGATCAGGTATTGCCGTTGGCGACGGTGGTGATTGCTTCAGCTAATTTCCATCCGCCCGAGATGGCGGCTCTACCCTATTTACAGGGGTTGGGGATTCCCTATGTGGCGATTACGCGGGGTGAACGACCTATTATTGTCAGCGATCGCAACACCGTAAGTGAGCTAGCTATCCCCTTAATTTCTGTTACGGATACCCTCGGTGCAGGAGATATTTTTCACGGTGCTTTTTGTTACCACTGGGCCGGTAACTTTACATCAGCTTTATCAAGAGCTGCTGAGATAGCTAGTTTGAGCTGTCAATATTTTGGTACTCGCGCCTGGATCTCCCACGGTGAGTCATAAATTTCTCAAATCCAGAGAAATTTATGACTTTACTACTGAGTAGTTGGAAATGGTCCGGTAGACTGTACAAGAACCATTTGCTTAATGTTAATTCTTAATTATTAATTAACTATGACTTACGAAAAAGAGACAGAAATTGCGATCGCAGCTGTCCAGGCTGCCGCTACTATCTGTGAAAAAGTACGGGCTGAGATGGTACCCGAAGCGATTGAAAAATCTGATAAGAGTCCTGTTACTGTTGCTGACTTTGGGGCTCAGGCTATCGTTTGTAAAATGCTCAAAGAAGTGTTTCCTAGCGATCCCATTGTGGGTGAAGAAGATGCAGACGACTTGCGAACTCCTGAAATGGCTGCTCGTCTTGCTCAAGTGACCAGTTATGTAAAAACAGTATTGCCGGATGCTACGGATGAGCAAATTCCCGGCTGGATTGATCAGGGTAATGGTGATGTTAGTCCCCGCTATTGGACCCTAGACCCTATCGATGGTACCAAGGGCTTTCTACGGGGCGATCAGTATGCGGTAGCCTTGGCCATGGTGGAAGAGGGTGATCTCAAGGTAGGTGTTTTAGGCTGCCCCGCCCTTAAACTCAACGGTCGTTCTGGCGTCATGTTTGTGGCTGTTCGCGGTGAAGGGGCCGTGATGATGGATATGGATGGCAGTAATCCTGAAAAGATTGCTGTGACCTCCTCTTCGGATACGGCCAACTTTCGGTTTGTGGAGAGTGTAGCCCATAGCGATCAGGAGCTTCATTCCCGCATTGCTCAAGCGGCAGGCATCACCACCGAAGCGATTCGGATGGATAGTCAAGCCAAGTACGGTACGGTAGCATCCGGTAATGCAGTGCTTTATCTGCGCCTGCCTTCTCCCAAATATCCCGGCTATCGTGAGAAGATTTGGGACCATGCGGCAGGTGTTCTAGTCATTGAAGAAGCGGGTGGCAAGGTGACTGATATGCATGGTAAAAGCCTAGACTTTTCCAAAGAACCTCGCTTTGTGGATACCGAAGGTGTTGTGGTCAGCAACGGTGAAATCCATGACAAGGTTTTAGCGGTATTAGCTAGTTAGATTTCTATGCATAACCTTTGAAACATCTGATGTGGCGTCCAGTCGCCACATCAGATGTTTTTTGCTTGCTAATAACCTGCTATGCGATCGCAAGTCCTTCTAACACCGACAAGCTCACTGCCTGTACCTTGGGCTTAAACCCAATCCACTGGCCAGAAACTGCCGCAAACTGGGCTGGATCACCACTGACATAAAAGTCAATTTGTCGTTTGGTTTGACCACTATGACTCAACCCCAACACATCTAGCTCCTTTGCCATAGCCGATACTAACGACCTAGCCGGATTAATCACCCGAATTGAACCTGGCAAAATCTTTTGCATAATTGGGTTCAGGTGTGGATAGTGAGTGCATCCATAGACCAGAGTATCGATATTCGCCGCCATTAGCGGCTTTAGATAATCCGTAGCGACTGCCAGAGTGTAGGGATCATGAATACGGCCCTTTTCAATGAGGGGCACAAAGTCAGGACATCCGATTTGCCAAACCTTAGCTGTTGGCGATGCTTCTAAAATGGCCTGTTTGTAAGCATTACTTTGAGCTGTGGCGACGGTAGAAATAACACCAATCCGCTTGCCAGTTCTAGCGGCTGCCCGTGCCCCTGGCAAAATAATTCCGAGAATTGGTATATCAAACTCAGCTCTAACCGTTTCCAACGCTAAAGCAGAACTCGTATTACAGGCCATTACCACCATTTTGACGCCCTGTCCCTGCATCCAAGTAATAATTTCTCGAACAAACTGCAGGAGTTCTGTTTGGGTGCGATTACCGTAGGGAACGCGGGCCGTATCGCCAAAATACAGTAAAGATTCAGATGGCAGATGGGCCATAATTTCCCGTAGTACCGTCAGTCCTCCGACACCGCTGTCAAAAACGCCAATTTTGCCGGACTGAACGGGCATTTGCAGGAATTGTGCCATAAGGAAAGACGCTTGTTAAAGGTAAGTATTTTACGCTGACTAGAGTTTAGTGGAAGTTTTGCCAAATTTTAGTTTCATTCAAAACTTTTAAGCCAGAATCCGTAAGTTCATATGAATTCTGATAGAACCACTGATGACTTTTAAGCAGCGTTCACCCGAAATATATCCGATAAATTTATTTAGTCCAATTGCTTGTTGATCTAATTAACCTGCAGAAAATCTGATTTTTTGCCAAGCACCATGTCGGTATCACCCCAAGGCAGTCATAGTTGCCAGGGATGGTTGAAGATTGCCATAGCGGATGCTATTGGGTAAAAGGTTAACCAAGATTGCCCTACTAACGGCTGCTAGCTAGGGCGCATAACTGATAGAGATAGATGACCATGGAGCGAGCTGACTAGTCCAAGCAGAATTCTCAAACGCTATGGAAGTTGGTTATTCCGCAGATGCCTGGGCCATTTCCTGTGAACTACCTACATCTGTTGGACAATTAGGATCATTATCGTCCTGGTTAAACACAACCCTCAGCAGAGGGGGCGCTAAGAATGTGGTGAAGATGACCATAACGATAATGGCCGCATCCAAAGATTCGGAAAGAACACCGCTGGCCGCGCCGACACCGGCAAAGACCAAACCTACTTCTCCTCGAGGAATCATGCCCACGCCAATCGCAAGACGATTGACTTTTTCCTGGCCAAATACGGTAAATCCAGTAACAATCTTGCCAAGAATAGCGACCACTACCAAGAAGGAGGCAATCACTAAGCCTTCACGGTTAGCTGGATTAAGCGGATTAAGCACACTGATATCAGTGTGGGCACCGACTGTAACAAAGAAGACGGGGACCAACATATCCGCGATAGGACTGATTTGCTCTTCCAGTTCTTTGCGTTTAGTGGTTTCTGCCAAAATCAAGCCAGCGGCAAATGCCCCTAAGATGGCTTCAAGCTGAATGGCCGCAGCAATGTAGGACAGCACAAAGGCAAAGATCAAAGAACTAATCAGTACTTGACCACGGGTTTGCATTTGATCCACAACTGTCACAAAGAATGGACTCAACAGGCGGCCTACTAAAATAGAGCCCACTAAGAAAACAGCTGCTCCAATAATTAGAAAAATAACGTTGGTAATTTCAATTTCACCGGTTTTAGCGAGGCTGGCGACAACGGCTAGGACAATGATGCCAAGCACGTCATCCAGTACAGCTGCGCCGATAATAATTTGGCCTTCCCTGGAACTCAGGGTTTGCATCTCTGCTAAGACCTTAGCGGTGATGCCAATGCTAGTAGCGGTAAGGGCTGCCCCAGCGAATACAGCTGGAATCGTTGCCACGTTAAAAAATGCAATCAGTCCGCCTGTCCCTGCTACAAATGGGACCACAACACCAACTACGGCAACCACAGCGGCCTGAGGTCCCACCCGAATTAATTCTTTTAGGTCTGATTCTAGGCCAATTTCGAATAGCAGGATGACAACGCCAATTTCGGCCAGAACAGAGACGACCTCACTTTGGCTGGCAAAAACTATGTCTAAGGCTTCTACATCCAGATGGGCCGTTAACTGAACAAAGTCCATGAGCAGTGAGTGGACAGGCTCGGCTCCTTCTGGAAACACAATCAAATTGAGGGCCGATACACCGACTAGTACACCGCCTACAAGTTCACCTAAAACTGATGGCAAGTTTACCCGAGCACAAAGCTCTCCACCGAGCTTGGCGGCTAGATAGATGACAATCAGGCTAAGTAAGACGCTGGCTAGAACCAAGGGTCCTAACTCAGCTTCATTGACTTCTGCTAACAACGGTACGGCATTGCTTGACAGCAGATTGCCGCTAGATAGATAGATCATGCGAACCGTAGAAACTTACTCATTCTGTTTACTCTACATGAGTTAGCTCGCTGCTTTTAGCTCATACAGTCAGTGTTTATTGCTTTCTTTAAGGAAAAAATTATATTTTTCTCAGGCTAACCTTTTCGCTGTGCTGCGGTCCTAAGCAAACACGCGATGCTCTAAGGATGGCATCTGCTGCCGTACCTGTCCCAATCGAGATGGCGTCACTTCAGCGATGGCCATGCCTACGTCTTGGCCTGCATCTGCCAGTACAATTCCCCAGGGGTCTACGATCATGGCATGACCATGGGACTGACGAATATGATTGTGAAACCCAGTTTGGGCGGGGGCGATCACATAACAGGTGTTTTCAATCGCTCGAGCCTGCAGCAGTACCTGCCAGTGATCTTTACCGGTGTAAGCAGTAAAGGCTGCAGGGACGGTGATTACTTCCGCACCCAATTGCGATAAATGACGATAGAGTTCCGGGAAACGTACGTCATAACAAACGGAAATGCCAAGTTTGCCAAGATTAGGGGTGGAGTAAATGGCAGGTAGCTCCTTACCTGATGTAACCGTGGCAGATTCCTGGTAAGTATTGCCATCGGGGAGATTTACGTCAAAGAGATGTACTTTTTCGTAGCGCAATAGTACATCTCCATGGGTATCTACTAATAGTGCGGTGTTATAGATTCTGCCGTCCTTAGTGGGCACTGGATAACCACCCCCTAAAATGGTGACTTGATAGCGCTGGGCCATAGTTTTGAGAAACTTTTCACTAGCGCTACAAATATCAGCAGCTTGGGCGAGTTTGCCGGCTTCATCTCCTAGGAATGAGAAGTTTTCAGGTAGGGTGATGTACTCGGCTCCACGACGAACGGCAAGATCAATTAGCTCCTCTGCCTGGGTTAGGTTTTTTGCCAGATCAGGAACGCTGGTCATTTGCAGAGCTGCAGCCAGATAGGATTTCATGGGGCGCTTTTTGCTAGTGAATGTTGCCTTGGCCCTTCATTCTACGAGGGAGATTGGTCGGTTGAAAAGCGCCTTTTTTTGCTCTGTGGAACAGGTTTATACATTTAAGATGGCTAGCTGCCACACTTGGTAACCCAGGCGATTTAGATGCAGGCCATCTGTAGTGAGTTCTTGACGAAGATTTCCTCGCTCGTTGCTAAAGCTAGGGTGCAGGTCTAAGTAGTCAAGCTGGTGGTAAGTGGTGAGCTGGGCAATGCCAACATTTAGAGCACGCACTCGCTGGGCCGGAATGTTTTTCCAACGGGTGGGCAGGATGGAGTGGACGATAATTCGGGCGTTGGGGTGTTGCTGCCGCAGGCGGGCCATGATCTGATGCAGATTTGTCAGAATTTCTTGATTGCTAGCACCGTTTTTAAGGTCGTTTACACCGGCCATGAGGTGGATAGTGTCAGGATTGGTATTTGCAAAGGTTGACAGGCGCTGCAAAATACCCGTGGTGGTGTCGCCAGAAATGCCTTGATTTAACCAAAAGCGATCGCGGGGTAAAAGTTCAGGGGGTAGCCACATACTTAGAGAGTCCCCGATGACGACCGTTAGACGATTATTACCCTGACCGGTTGCGATCGCATCAGCTTCCTGTTTCAATAAACCCCGCCATTCCTCATAGGTAGGCTGATAGGTGGCATTGGTCCATTGACTGTGGAAGCTATCGGGCGCAATTCGAGTGTATAGAGAACCCGACTTTAGGGCTGCCCAGCGTTGTTCAAAGAGCTGTGGGCCACTAGCAGGTTTTGGGCCCAGATTAATCGAGACTTGCCAACGGGCAACGTCGACAGCTTGAGAGTGAGTTGTGTAGGCCGTAGAGCGCGGGGGAAGCGTTTGCTGCAGCTGTAAGAGCTTTTGTCGACGTGTTTCAATCGGATTTTCCAGTTGATTAGAAAACCTAGGCGTCAAGCGTGTGTCTGCTTGTACCGCCGATATCGATATATTCCCGCCAATTTGGCTAGCGCTATCTACAGCTGCTTGTGCCATGGAGGAAATATCGATGTCTGGCTGAGGGCCTTTTAATGGCTCCGGCGCGGTAAGTTGTGCCATCAACATCAGCAAATCTGACATACGCCCGAAATTTTCCTATTTGTGGAGAACACAATTTGAGCCGTTGCTGAATAACCGACGAGTTGTCTAGACATAACCGATACAGACACATCGAGGATCAGCAAAGCTCGATTTAACTACTTAAAGCGGACGTAGACGGATTAAATCAGGACGAATTTATAAAGCCTACATATGTCGAATGTCCCTTGACAGTACCGACATAAATTGACGATTATTAGACTCTGTGCAAAAAACTGCTCGGATCAGGTCTGAAGCAAATTTGCTACCTGTACGGCAAGGGAGATTCAATGGCATACGCAATTATTGAAGCGAGTGGGACTCAGCTCCGTGTTGAGCCTGGCCGCTTTTATGACATCAATCGTCTAGCAGTTGATGAAGACGCTAGCGTGACGATTGATAAGGTCCTTTTAGTGAATGACGGTGACGAGACGAGTATTGGTCAGCCTCTAGTCGATGGGGCTAGCGTCAGTGGGACTGTGGTCAGTCACTTACGTGGCAAGAAAGTTATCGTCTATAAGATGAAGCCCAAGAAAAAGACCCGTAAAAAGCGGGGTCATCGTCAAGAGCTGACTCGTTTAATGATCGATTCAATTAATATTGGCGGCAAAACCATTACTGCGGGTGAAGCTACGGCTAGCGATGCAACTGGTGAAGAAGAGTAGCATCTGGCTAGTTGCAGACGCCACATTTTATAATTGAGAAATCTTGGAGAGGTAAATCATGGCTCATAAGAAAGGTACGGGTAGTACGCGCAATGGTCGCGACTCAAATTCAAAGCGTCTGGGCGTCAAAAAGTATGGTGGTGAAGTTGTAAGGGCTGGCAATATCATTATTCGTCAGCGTGGTACCAAGGTTCACCCCGGTGAAAATGTTGGCCGTGGCGGTGATGACACCCTGTTTGCCCTCGTTGATGGTGTAGTTACCTTTGAGCGTAAAGGTAAGAGCCGTAAAAAAGTGAGTGTTTACCCGGCAACGGCTTAGTTGAGCGGATGTCAGTTTATCTGCAGCCTTAACTCTGAGTAAACGGCAGATAATCATTTCAAACAATTCCCACATCTAAACGAAAAAACGCCTCGACTGTAGTCGAGGCGTTTTTTCGTTTGACTTTAAAGATATGACTATTCCTGTAGTGTATTCAGTAGTATTTAGGGCTTAGGGTGCTTTTTCTCACTGAAGGTTACATAAACGGTAAATGTCTACTTGTGTGCTCCTTTTTCCCAGCACTGTATCTACTCTTCAAAGACATTACTAGCGTAGAGAGCGTTAAGAGTACCCTGAGGGGTGATAGCAAAAAGATATTGTGATGGCACTATTGTAGTGAAAGTACCTAACAGAGAGATAAATCAGTCTCTATGTTGAGAGATTGCGATCGCAGGAGTTTGGTGTATTAAAGCCTTTGAATAGGCGGGTGCATAGACAATGTAGTAGAGAGTTCTAAGAGAGAAATATATTCTCTCTTAGCCTATATGCTGAAATCAAATAGTTGAGCTTAATTGTTAGCTGTATTTCGGTGTTTTTAACTCTCCGACGGCCATGTCTGACCTTTCCAGCAGAAATCATTAGCCATCAGTTCCCTCTAGATATATGACATTACCTGCTATCAAACCCAACTTAGAAAATCTTTATGCAATTCCTGCAATAGCCAATATTGCTGATCAAGGAGAGTCTAGGAAACATCTTGAGACTCAATTCTTAGCCGAGCTTCATCAAGAATTCCTCGATGGAATCCTCGTATTTACTGAACAAGGAGACCTGATTTACTCTAATCGAAGTGCCTGTAATATCCTCGACCATTTTCATCAAGAGCCTGCAGATGAGATTGTAATTATTCCTGAGGAGATCCTACATATTTGTCAATCATTAATCCATAGTCGGGCCCAGTTCCCTCACCAAAACTGGTTGGTCGAATTAGATATCGTTACCCAAGATAGTGTAATTTTACATATTCGTGCTCGATGGTTAAAAACAAATTTGATGGAATCTCCTTGTCTGTTGTTAGTGCTTGAAGATCGTCAGCAGGCTATTGTCCATATTGCGATGGAAGAAGCACAACAATACGGACTAACTTCGCGAGAAAAAGAAGTCTGGATGTTACATCGTAATGATTTGACCTATAAGCAAATAGCAGTGGAACTGGGGATTACTCCCCATACTGTTAAAAAACATATGAAAAATATCCACTCTAAGCAGAAAGACTCTACTCTAGGCACTGCAAATTTCTCTAATAGGTATACCTCTTGATCTTTTTCTTAGATATAGGGCCATGAATGTTATCTAGTTCATAATTTTGTAATCTGTATTTGGGATCTTCTAGATAAGTTTGGAGATCCCTAATTGCTGAAATAAAATGATAATTTTAATTCAATACTATTGATAAAAAAGATGAATTTCTAGGGATAATCTATTGTGATTTCTCTTCGAAATTGAACTTGAAATGTCAGAGTTTATCATATAGATAAACCTTCACGCTAAGTGATGGAAAAACTGCTTTTTGCCAAAAAAGCGGTTATTTTTTAGTTTTAAAGTGCTTTTTAGATGTGTTTTTTTGAGCCTTTTTAGAAGCTTGAGATAATTTCTCAGATGTATACAGTTGGATCATCAGCTCTTCTACTACACCACACAGAAGAGCTGGGTTTTCTGGTGCTCCAATGCGAACCAAAGCTCCTAAACGGTATACCTTGCTTTTATCCAAATTCAACTCTGCTGGTGAGGCTATGTCTAGCTGCAGAGTATAGAGGCGCTCTTGGCTGTTGGTTACCAGGGCAATGTTGCCGACATCAATCGTGCTGCCTGCCTGCAGGGGCTTGATATAGAAATCAATTTGAATAGTCGGGTTCAACGCTAATAGGGCAACAGCGTTACTGGCGTCGAAAGATAAGGCGACTTGGGCTGTGAAGGGAGCGTCATGCGGCAAGATCCCATGGCCTGACGTCTGATCTGAGTTAGCCGTTACAACACTGAGTCCATGCGCTGTACAAATGATTGGCAGACTGTGTATGGTAGCGTCACTCATTGTTCACTAATGTTGGATGTGCAAGAGGGTGGCTGATGTGGCCCATGGGACGAGCGGTAAAACACGCTATGCCATCAAGGCATGTAGCTAAGCTGATGATTTTGAGTTTTAGCAATGCCAGTTTCTTTTACAGAATGTAAACCAAGTTTTCCAGAAAATCGGGTCAATTTTTGCACTAAAACTACCCTGTAGAGGTACCTAGTAAATTCGCATTAGTGATTGGTTGTAATTAAGCTTAAATGTGGATATGACAAGAATTTAGAACGATTTTCTGGGATTTTTTGTTTTTCTATATGTGCCAATCCTGTTAATAGTAGATAATTAAAGCTGTCTTGCTAATAGTATTAAATTCTGCTTTGATTGGGCAGATTCAAAGATATTCACTGACTCTAGAATTGGTTTAATTGTGATGCTTGGAATAACTATTAAGGTATCCCCTTAGGGGAATTCTCAAATCAAGATGAGTTAGCCATTATGGATTTGTAGCAAGCAAGTGAAGGAAATTTCAAAGGTAGCACAAGCCTCCTTTCTTGAGATTTTCACCCATGCTGCTATTACCCAACTTCAACAACTTAAGAGGGAAACGTTATGTCTATTCCTGTTCCCAGTGGCGCACCCTACGGCAACTCTCCTGATGCTCCTACAACTGTAGGTGAGAATATTACAAAGCTCATTAGTGCTGAGGAAACATACTCTCACAATATCCTAGGTCCTGTAGAGTTTGATCTATATCATCTACAGGTGTCTGCTTCCGTAGCAGAACCTGCTCTACCTTACCAAGTGGCTCCTGCTAACAAGGCTCAGATTGTTGAGAAGGAAGAAGTCTTCAAGCTTAAGACTAAAGTTCGTTTCAACAACACTCCTTTAACTCGCTTGCTGCTTTGCCTTGGTATCGATGTGAAAGTTAACTTCTGCATCGAAGGTTGTGGTGGTAACGCAACTGAAGTTGATGTTACTAGTTCCATTACTACTGAGAAGGATAAATTCGAGTATGAGATCGCATGGGCTGGTACTGCCCAGGTAGCTGGTATGACCCCTGGTTTCTATGCGATTGCTGCTGTTGCCAATGTGGAAATGTCTGATCATCCCTGTGCACCTGCTCTGCTTGGTGCAGGTTATGTTGCAGGTATTGTGATGCAGGTCTACGATGCCTAGGTAACACGCGCTTCTTCTAGCTGAGCAAGTCTGATTTTCTGTGAGAGTTACTCAGCTAGAAAAGCTACCAACATCAAAAATAAGCTGTGATGAATTGATACTCAAGGAGTCCAGCTTATTTTTTGATGACTATTTTCATAGATTGATTACCTCCCCTACTAAGGTTGAAACAGGGCTAATGGTGACTAATATGAACTCCTTGAAATGGTCAGACTTTTTGAATCAATGGAGCCAAGATATCCTGATGCTACCCAAGGCAAAATTAAGGCTATTAAAAGCACTCTCCTGGAGTCTCTCTGTTTTAATCGAGTTGATCAATGACATAATCTGAAATCAGTGAACAGCAGATAGATATATCACCACGTAGGTGTTTGCTGGCGAGTTCTGGGAACCTTAACAAAAGAAGTGATAAAAGGAATAAAACGGGCGTATACTTCACTACATTCACTGTGCCCTTTTTCTAAAGAAGCTTGGTTAGTTATGGATTCTCAGTATCTGCATTACCCATTGCGTAGCGTTATTCGTTGTATCGCAAAGACCAACTTAACGATTACTCCTGAGGCTTGTGAGTCAGGTATTGCTTGGGATGAAGCACTGTTTACTGAATTGTCTGCCACCTACTTACAACCGACTCTTCAACCGTCACTAACCTCCGGGTATCGCTCTCGTGCAGAGGCTTCTACTGTCGAAGTAGAAATGGCTAAATCATTAGTCCAGACCTACCGACACATCCTCAAGCAGCGTGAAAATGAAAAAGTACAGCAATTGAACGAGCTGTTGTAAGTTTCAAAAAAGATCAAAAGCTATGGCTTACAAATGGTGAAATGACCTTTAGGGGACATGGCTTGGATATGTAGTCAGTGTCCTTACATAGCGTCATGTTTCTGGACTGTGGGCACTCTGGAAAGAGGTGTTGTTGGTGTCGTTCCATTCAGCATCTACCTGTTTTCAAATTCAGAAAAATTCTCCATGGCTGCCCAGTGTAAGTTCTATCCGTTACGGGATGTAATTTGTTGTCTAGCAAAATCCCATTTAACACTTATATCGGAGGCTGAAGTCTATATGGTCTGGGACAGTAACCTGTTTTTAAGGTTAAGTGCAATACTTTTGAATCCTACAATGCAACCATTGTTATCACTGCCATGCCAGTCTCGTGATGAAGCTACTACAGTTGAGCAACAATTGGCAGTGCGATTGGCTGATGCCTACCGGTATGTTTTGTGTCAGCGCCATAGTGAAAAAGTTGTACAACTCAACACACTTCTATGGTCGATGCAAGCAGATGAATGTATCTAGTTTTTAGCCATATGTTACGTAGTCGTTTGCATGCGGCTTGCGAATTTCTTATACGCATAACTCGGTGAGCCCTCTGAGGTTGCAACAATTTTATTGCTTATTACGAGGTGCAAAGGACTGCGTTGTGGGTTCCCCCTCGCGTACAGGAGATTGGTTTGCAAAAGAAGGATGTGTGGGTTCACTAGGGCTGACGCTTGAGCTAGAAGATGCCGAATTTGTAATGCTTTCTTTTGGTGGTGGTAACAAAATCGGGCGCTTTTTTTGGCCTGTGGATATCATCAGGCCCGCAATCCGTTCTTCTATCCAAATCAGCCCCGCCCCCAGAGCTTCTGCCAGAGTGCTGATTAAACGGTAAAGGGCAACGCTACTGATCAACAGACCATTGGGAATTTGGTTGCCAAGGAGAGCGATCGCAACTGCTTCAAACACTCCCACACCGCCAGGCGCACCGGGTACTACGAGTCCTGCTAACCAGGCTACGCTAAATGTTCCTAACACCAGCACAAATTGACTGGGTTCTAGGGCCTGTAGCGCCACCAGCGTCATCATAAATCCTAGGCCCCGCAGGACGACAAACCCAATCTCTCCCAGGAGCGATCGCAATGGATAGGTCTGCAGTCGAAGGGTGCTATTGGTAACCGTTAAACCTTGGGCCTTTGCTTTAGCCGTGCCTAGCCTTTTCAGAATGGGGTTGAGCAATCGAGGATGAATGGCCACCAACATGGCCACCAGAACAGCACCACAGCCCAGCAACAACCAACGGGTATTAGCAACAGTGGTACTAAAACTAATCGCTGCCAGACATAGGGCTGCTGCTGCCATCAATAACGGCTCTAGAACTACGCCTACAATGGCTGCACCGGTCGATGCACCGGTAGTTTGCAAAGCCCGCACCCGACCATAAAAGTGCCATACATTCCCAGGCAAGTATTTAGCAATATTGGTTTTTAGATAAACCGCCGTAGACCATTGACCATTGCGAGATTGACCAATGGTGCGCAAAATCCAATGCCACACCCAGCCAGACCAAATATGAGCCATGAGGGTAATTCCCAGAGCTATGGTCAGCAGTGCCCAGGTCGCCCCGGTAATCTGCAGCGTTCGCACCTCTTGCCAGTGGTCCTTGAGGGTTTTAGCAAGAAAGAACAGAATACCGCCGAACAACAGCCAGCGAAGGATGCGTTTAACCATGGAAGGAGAAAACCAGCACATAGAGTACAGCGTTTACGCCCATCAGCGCTTGATTAAAATATCAAGTTCAACAGTGATGGGCAACAAAACTACGGGTATTCCACAGTTTGCTATAGCAGTGTAACAGGGGGGTATGCATTGGAGAGGATGCTAAGGGCTGTAGCCTGCCATAATGCGACCACAGCATCGATACTGGGCAGCATAGGCAGCGCTGACGGGGTCGGTTAGATCATCAATAGAATCAATCCCAATACCGTTGCGCCCTTGGTCTTTCCCCGAGCTGTGAATATAGCGACCATTCTCCAGGTGCAGGGCAACATGGGTTGTTCGTTCTGGCGTACCAAAAAAGATCAGATCGCCAGGGCGTAGAGCTGTCTTATCTAGGGTGGTGGTAAATGCCTCTTGTTGATAGGAGTCACGGGGCAGAGGCACCCCCACTGAGGCAAAAGCCGCCTGCATTAGCCCCGAACAATCATAGTCAGGGGCAACGGTGCCTCCCCACAGGTACTGATTTGGGGTGGCCATGGCCGCCTGGGTAAAGGCGATCGCATCGGGAATAACTTTTTCGATATGGGCACGGGTGACCATAGGGGCCTGATACGGTGCCGCTGCTGTGGAGAGCGCATCAATATCGTCTACCCTCAGCCAGCCGGGATAACTATCGGTGCAAAGGATAACGGAAATACCGTCCGAGGTGATGTCAGCAATTTTTAGCGGCAGGCCAGCGGCAGCTTGGGTAACCAAACTAGAGTCCGTAGGGGTTTTGTAGAGGTTTAGGTTGAGATCGCAGACATACTCCGCCATCGGCTCTAGCTGCCACCGCTGTTTCAAGTCGTCTAACTGCACCACACTCACAAACCTTCATACGTTCAAACCATCGGGACAATTACCCGCCCTCACTTTAATCCAATACCTTTAGTTCCACATTAGTTGGCTGGTCAGATAACCAATATTTAACGAATGGTCCATTCCGTCGGACAATGGGAAGACATTTTGTCACATTAGCTACCGTTTTGTTAGCTCTCTAAATCCGTTAAATACCGCCATGAGCCTGACTTTATCCCGACCCAAAATCAACGATAAATTTCGCATTACCCCCACAGCCCTAAACATTCCAGAGCGGCTTCTTCTAGGTCCTGGCCCTTCCAACTCTAACCCTGATGTGGTTGCTGCCATGAATCGTCAGCCCATTGGCCATTTGGACCCAGCATATTTGGATCTAATGGATGAAGTGCAGTCCATGATGCGCTACGTCTGGCAAACCGAAAATCCAATGACTTTACCCATCAGCGGTACTGGGTCCGCTGCCATGGAAGCAACTCTGGCCAATGCTGTAGAACCTGGGGATGTGGTTTTAGTTGGGATTAATGGCTACTTCGGCAATCGTCTAGTGGACATGGCTGGACGATACCGGGCCGATGTCCGCAGCATTAGTAAGCCTTGGGGCGAGGTTTTTAGCCTATCAGAACTACGGGCGGCTCTGGAAGAACATCGTCCTGCTATTCTGGGGCTGGTCCATGCTGAAACCTCTACCGGTGCGCGTCAGCCCCTCGAAGGTGTGGGCGATCTGTGCCGTGAGTTTGACTGTCTGCTGCTGATTGATACGGTTACCAGCATGGGCGGAGTCCCCATTTTTCTAGATGAATGGGGTGTGGACATGGCCTATAGCTGCAGTCAAAAAGGTCTTAGCTGCCCTCCCGGTAGTTCTCCATTCACTATGAGTGAGCGGGCTCTCCAAAAGCTAGATAAGCGTCAATCCAAGGTAGCGAACTGGTATTTAGATATTTCCCTATTGCGCAACTACTGGGGTAAGGGACGCACTTACCACCATACGGCTCCTGTGAATATGACCTACGCTATTCGCGAAGCACTGCGGCTGGTGATTGAAGAAGGTCTGGAAAATTCTTGGGAACGTCATCAGAAGACAGCGGAGAAGCTTTGGGATGGCTTGGCTGACCTAGGCCTGAGCTGCCATGTACCCAAGGAGTATCGTTTGCCGACGTTAACAACTGTTAGGGTACCTGACGGGGTAAATGCGAAGGCGGTCACGAGTAAAATGTTGGCTGATCACAATATCGAGATTGGCAATGGTCTAGGCGAGCTAGGCGGCAAGGTATGGCGCATTGGTCTGATGGGGTATAACAGCCGTCCTGAGAATGTGGACCGTGTGTTGACGGCCATGGGCAAGGTGATGGCCGAGATTTAGATTGTTGCCAAATCAACACCCTGTAGGGGCACTCCCTCCTGGATGCCCTGCAACCGTTATGGCTACAGACCGAGGGCTATCTAATCTTTGGATAAACGCCATGCGGTTTGGGGCCAAATGATGTCCCAGGGCAGGCACGAGACCTGCCCCTACAAGGGAATCTCTCGTGAATGGGGGGTGTTGTTGTCTATTTACGATAGGCTGAGTCTCTGTTACGGAGACTCAGCTTTCTAATAGGTTGTTGCCTGCCACTAGCTGGTAATGCTCGACAACAGGAAACGGATCGTAAAAATGATGCAACAACGCCTTCCATTGCTGGTACTCTTCTGAACCGCGAAAGCCTTGAGTATGATCTTCCAGAGTCTGCCAACTCACTAACAACACATAGCGATTGTCTTTTTCTAGGCATTTTTGGAGCTGATGACCACGGTAGCCAGCCATGGAGCTGATAATTGACTGAGCCTGCTGAAACGCGGCCTCAAATGCGTCTGTGTCATCGGGCTTGACATCGAGAATAGCCACTTCTAGCATTTAGTAGTTTGTAATCAGAACCATAGCTGTACTAATGCAAATAGCCACCAGACCCAAGGCCCAAATCAATTCATAGAGAGCATAGTTTACATTTTCTGGATAAGTCTGCTCACCAGCCTTTTTATCCTGCATTAATGTCATTTATTTTACGCTTGCTTTTATAGGGAACACGAGCCAACTAGTATTAGGTAGGCATTCTAAAAAAGCGACACCACCGTCAAGGTTTTTCACCTTTGCCATCAAAACTCAATATTGCTGTGACAGTCTTTAACGATTCTCAGTTTTGCCTATCTGGACACTCTGTTGCCGTTGGAGACTAGCGATTGATGTCTTAAACGGCAGTTGGAGTGTGAATATGCTTCCCTGGGGCTGATTAGGGCAAAAGCTAAACCGACCATTATGTTGCTGAATATACTGATAGGCAACGGATAGACCCAAGCCGGTTCCAGCGCCAACAGGTTTGGTGGTAAAAAATGGATCAAAGATTTTATCCTGTATTTCAGGAGCAATTCCTGACCCAGTATCTTGAATGATGATTGTTATCCAATCATCGTTCTGAACATAGCTATGAATTGAAATTTGCTTTAATTCATCTTTCTCAAGGGTATTAACAGCGTCTATGGCATTGAGCATGATTTGCATAAATACCTGATTGATAGCACCTGGATCACAAGGGATTTTAGGTAACTCTCCATATTCTTTAACGATATCAATCTCTTCTCCTATACGAGCTTTTAGGATGAGTAGCGTGTTATCGAGACTTTTGTTGAGATCAGTTGGTTTAATGCCTTGCTCATCCACACAGGCAAACGACTGTAGGCTTTTCACAATCGCTTCAATACGTTGCGTCCCCCGAGCAATAGATTGGAATATTTTAGGCATATCTTCCTGGATATAGTCTAAATCTATGTCATCTACATCCTGGGCATTGTGGGCTGCTGCATTGAATGCTGGCATCTGTTTTTGGTACACAGAGATTAGGTCTAAAAGGTTCTTTCCATATCCCTTTAAAATCTCGATGTTTCCAGCAATAAACGTGAGGGGATTATTAAACTCATGGGCAACGCCACCCACTAATTGCCCCAGGCTAGATAGCTTTTCGGTCTGAATCAGCTGTGCCTGAGCTTGTTTTAGCTCTTCTAGGGTGTTGCTAAGTTCGTTTGTGCGTTCAGTTACTCGATGCTCTAAAGTCTGTTCGGCCTGCTTTTGACGTCGAATCGCTTCTATTAGAATTAAAATAGTGAGCATCCCCAACAGAAAAACAGACGTGAGATACCATGTCAGCTCACGATATTGCTCATAGAATGATGTTTTTTGATTGATCAGAATACTCGCAGGCGGCAATGCTGTTTTCTGAATGTTAAACCGTCTCAACTCTTGGGCATCAAAAAACCATTGGTTGGTGCCATGGATGATCGGGGATACTTGGTGAATGGGGGTGCCATCTAAAATCTCTTCAACTAGCTGAACCGCTTGTTTAGCGTGGTAGCTACCTTCAATGACTTTCCCTCCGACAACACCATGGCCTAAATCTTGACTACTGACGGTGTAGATGGGGTTTTTTAAGTGAGAGCGCAACAACTGAGTTGTTTGTTCAAAGGGCAACAGTGCTGCATTTGCATCATCCGAGCGTAACTGCCCCCGCAAAAATATAGGCCAATGACTTGGATAGCTGCCCAGTATTTGAGCAATGGTAGCTGGTGTAACGTCCTGAACCACCGTAATTTCGGGCAATGTCTGATCACTTGATTGAATCTGTTTGAGACGCTCAAGATTGGCCTTGCCTGTCTCTGTGGAATCGAGCAGAACAATAACGTTGTCTGCCTGGGTTTGGCGCTGGGCCTCTAATATTGTCTCTCTGTAGCTGTGGGTTTCAAATACTCCGGTTAGCCAAGGAATTTTTAACAACTCATCTTGAACATGATTAATTCCCATAAATACAACGGGTAAATCTGGGAAATACTGTTCGCGCGTCACCAGAATCATATTTAGACCAGGATCGTCCGCTACCATCAGCAGTCGCAGATCCACATCCTGGTACTTTTTCTGGAGATAGCTTAAAAACGCATCCCGATGCTCTAGCTCAGGATAACGCTTGGCATCTAGGAATTCGTGATAAACCGTGACCGCATGCTGGCTGTCTTGAAATCCCTCTTCGATGCCCTTTTTCTCTTGCTGTGTCCAAGATAGTTCCGAGTTATAGGAATGGATAACTAAAATGTTGTCAGTAGTGTGAACTAAGGACTTAGCTACTAGCGGCCTGGTTCCAAAGGCAAGTAGCAGGATGGGCAGATAACAAACTGCTTTTTTTCTGAGACGTTCTACAAATGCCATTGTTCGTCTCTGCAATTATTCATCACCATACCCTTTTTATAATTCGTTCTCAAAATGCCCAATTGTGGCCTAAATCAAACTTAGCTAATTTAGACGTATTAGGCTAAATTACCCTCTAAGGAGGGGATAGACAGCCATATCAATACAATCCTTACATTCAAGCTGACATGACGAGTTAGTTTGAAGTTGGAGTGCCGTTACTAGCTAACAACGCTAAAATTCTTGGTCTATTTTTGGGAAATCGTCTAGGATTACGGATGCTGTAATGCTGTATGCCGATGGTGTTAGACCTACCCCGCTTCTATCGGGCCGCGAACCCAAGTCGGCCACTACGCTTGATACAAGATGAAGATCGACAGTATTACATTGACTTTTCGTCAGTGCGTGGTGGAGATATTGTACGAGAACTGGAACGTACTATTACATTGCTATCGCCAGATGAAGCAACAACTCAGTTGTTTACTGGCAATATTGGCTGCGGTAAATCCACAGAACTACTGCGGCTAAAGGCCAAGTTAGAGCAACAGGGTTTGCATGTGGTGTATTTCGAGTCGGACCGAGATTTAGAAATGGCTGATGTGGACATTAGCGATATTCTGCTAATGATTGCTCATCAGGTGGTGGAAAGTTTAGAAAGTGAGAATATTAATCTAAAGCCGTCGGCACTCGTGAGCCTGTTTCGGAATTTAGCGGAGACGTTACAAACTCCCATGGAAATTGCTGATGTTAGCTTTTCCGTGGGTATTGCGGCAATTACGGCACGGGCTAAGGAAAGTCCAGAAATGCGCAGCCGCATGCGGCAGTATTTGGAACCCCGTACTAAAAATATTATCGATGCCATCAATGAAGAGCTATTGGAAACTGCGATCGCAAACCTCCGCTCCCAAGGCAAAAAAGGCCTGGTGGTGATTGTTGATAACCTGGACCGTATCGACCCGGTGGAACGCGCCAATGGCCGCACCCAGTCTGAATATTTATTTATCGATCGAGGAGAACAGCTGAAACGACTAAACTGCCATGTGGTGTACACAATTCCGTTAGCATTGGTATTCTCAGACGATTTACCAAGACTCTCCAACCGCTTTGGGGTTTCGCCAAAGGTACTCCCTATGGTCCCAGTCATGCAGCGCAGTGGAAGTACATCAGAACCCGGATTAGCGTTGCTACAACAGATGGTTCTTGCCCGAGCATTTCCCAACAAAAATTACAACGAACGTATCGATCATATTGACAACATTTTTGAGAATAGTACCGTTTTAGAGCGTCTCTGCCATTTGAGCGGGGGCCACATGCGTAATCTCATGCGATTGCTGTACGGCTGCTTGCAAAAGGGAGATCCACCCATTCAGTCCAACATTTTAGAAGCCGTGATCCGCGATGAGCGAGATTCTCTAATGGCATTGATTGATGAAAGCGAATGGCAGCTGATGTTTAAGGCCATCAGCACCCCAGACACTCAAGGGAATGAAGCCTACAGCCTGCTACTGCGGAGTCTATTTCTCTATGAGTATCGTGATAACGGCGGTCGTTGGTTTGATTTTAACCCGGTGTTAAAAGAAACAAAACGGTATAAAAGTTGGTTGGCAGCTCATAATTAATTATTAGCGTTGCTGATCCTTTGATGTACCAGGCCGATCTTCCCGAAATTGTTGCCCACAATCAAACGGCACTGAATAATTTACAACGGGCGCTCACCTTGGGCCGTGGGCAGTTTTCGCTGATTTTGGTGCGGGCCAACTATCAACGCTTAACCCAGCTTCTACTGGGTACCCTGGCCGCAGGGCAAGATTTCCACCAAGTAGAACTTTCGTCATGTACTCGCTCCCTATCTAACCAGATTAACCACAGCTTGAAAGGGTTGCCACAGCCTTCTGAAGCCGTTATGGTCACAGGTTTTGAGCAGGTTGACGCTTTAGAGGTAATGTTCAAAGCGGCAAACGTGGGACGCAATGCAATGCTCACCAAGTGCCCCTATCCGGTGGTGCTGTGGATGAACGACAGCGTTTTGCAAACGATGACGGTCCATGCCGCCGATCTCAAGAGTTTTGCGGCAGTGCCTATCCAAATGGACTATCCGGTTCAGGCTCTAATCGAAGCCCTACATCGATCCGCTGCAGAGCTATTTACTCACATTTTAGATAGCCCCGCATCGGATTTTTTGGACTATTTTGCGCCCCAGCTACCGAGCCTAAGCCACCATCTGAAAATTTTAACTGAGCAGGAATTGCCATTTGCGATCGCAGACCTCAGCCACCATACGGCTCAGCTAGATGGTGCTCTCCAGGCCAGTCTCAATTTTCTCAGGGGTCGAGAAGCCCACACACCCGAGCGGCTAAAAGTAGCTCGGGACTACTACGAACAGAGCCTTGACTATTGGCTAGCCGTTAATAACACCGTTGAAGATACAACCGACCAGCAGGCGGTATTACTGCTGCATTTAGGACTGTGGTGGCAAACCCACGCACAGATGCAGCGCTCTACCTACATAGCTTCTTGTCGCCAGGCTCGACGGTTTTATGAACGTTTTTTGGACATTTTACGTCAGCAGGATCGGCTCGACCTCACGGCCAAATTTATTCATGTGCTGGCCGAAGTTATCCAAAAGCTAGAAGCTTGGGAAGCCCTTATCCAAGTTGCTGAAGAGGGTTTGGTATTACATGCAGCCGATCCGATTCGCTTAGCCCGAGACTATGGTTACCTAGCAGAAGCCGCTCTCCACCAACAGCAATGGAACAAAGCAGAACAGCTGGCTAGCAGAGCCCTAGAGCTAATTAACCAAACTGTCAAAAATGCCCACGCCACCAGCCTTAGCGATCCCGATCATGCAAGCACCAGCCCTGCTGCCAAATCTGTTGTCTTTGCGCTTCGGTACCACCAAGGAGAATATTACTTTCTACGGGGACAGGCTCGTCAGCTACAGGGGGATGAAACCCTCTTTCAAGACGCCCTCCAAGACTTAGAAAATGCCAGACAGCGAGTGGAAGCGCGCCACAACTTTGCCCTATATCGTCAGATTCTTAGCAGCCTCCAGGATTTGTATTTTGCCAAGCAACGTTATCTCGATGCCTTCACCATCAAACAGGAGCAGCGTCATATTGAAAACCTGATGGGTTTGCGTGCGTTTATTGGCGCTAGCCCGATCCAGCCCTATCGGTCATCCTCCGGTCGTAGCGAAATTTCTGCTTTTGAGATGCAGGCCTCTGGCAGACAGCAGGATATTGATCATCTGGTTGCTCGGCTGATGCAGCCCCAACACACCCTAGTGATTCTCCATGGAGAATCCGGTGTTGGCAAAAGCTCCCTGCTGCGAGGCGGGCTAGTGCCCGCGCTCACAGAAGCCACGACAGAAGGACGCACTACTCTGCCTTTACTGGTACGTAACTATCTGAGCTGGGAAGTCTCCATTCTCCAAGCCTTACAGCGAGTCACAGCCTCCCAGCCCTCAGCACCACCCAACTTTCAAGTCACTTTTCCGATTATGGGTGAGAATTTATTAAGCCATCTCAACCAACATGCCCAAGACAACTACCAACAGATTATTCTCGTCTTTGACCAGTTCGAAGAATTCTTCTTTGAAAGTCCCAGCGTTAAACAACGACAGTCTCTTTACTATTTTTTACGGAACTGTTTAAATACTCCCTACCTTAAGGTCGTCTTAGCCCTCAGGGATGACTATTTACACTACCTTCTAGAGTGGGAGCGCATTGCTAGCTTAGATCTAGACATTTTAAGTAAGGATGCACGCTACTACATTGGTAACTTTAATCGCCGCCAGTGCGAAGCCGTCATCCGTCAGCTCACAGACAACGCCCAGTTTTACCTAGAAGAAGAACTGATTACGGCCTTAGTGGACGATCTGACCGTCGATGCTGGAGACGTTAAACCGATTCAACTGCAGGTGGTCGGGGCCGAATTGCAGAGAGAGAACATTACCACCCTGAGAAGCTATCAAAAACTAGGAGACGACCCTATCCAAGCCCTAGTGCGCAGCTTTCTAAACCGGGTGATCCGCGACTGTGGCCCTGAAAATAGTACCCTGGCAAGAACAACTCTCTACCTACTCAGCGATGAGAGCACCACCCGCCCTTTAAAGACGCTAGCCGAATTAGAAGAATCCTTAGAGTCCCTAGGCATTCTGGTAGACCCAGCCCGGCTTACGCTGGTATTAGAAATCTTAGCCGCATCCGGTTTGTTATTTGAAAGTCCGGAAGTGGGGGGGCGGGTGCGATATCAGCTTGCCCATGATTACTTAGCCGACTTAGTGAAACAACAGGATATGCCGGGTCTGATGACTGTCCTCCAAGCTGAGCGGCGGCGGCGTAAACAAACTGAGACCCAGCTGCGCACCGCTCTACAGGAACAAGCCCTAGCCTTAGCCCAAGCCACTGAAGATCGCCATCGCGCAGAAATTGCAGAGATGCAGGCCCTGGCGTCAGTGTCTCAAGCTTTACTGTTGTCGGCTGACGGGTTAGGGGCCTTACTAGAGGCCCTCAAAGGCGCACAGCAAAGCCGATTGACGCCGGTATCTAGCTATTTACAAAATCAGCTGTTGTTTTGTCTGTGGCAAGCGGTCCACGGTGTGCGTGAGAAAATTCGTATTTCTGGTCATCAGGACTGGGTGCTTTCGGCTCGATTTAGCCCCAATGGTCACTATCTTGCCTCTGCCAGTGATGATGGCACTGTACGACTCTGGAGTACTCAGGGGAAGTTATTACAGGTCTTTACCGGACACCAGGGCAGCGTCCTAGATGTGGCCTTTAGCCACGACAGTCAGCTTCTGGGTTCTGCCGGAGATGATGCCACCATTCGGCTATGGCAGATGTCGGGGGAATGTTTGCATGTCCTGAGCGGCCACAGCAGTTCAGTCAATAGCATTGCGTTTAGTCCCATCCAGCGACTGCTTGCTTCCGCCAGCAATGATCACACGATTCAACTATGGAGCCAGGATGGCCAGTGGCTAAAAACTCTGAAAGGCCACATAGACTGGGTCCGTTCGGTGGCGTTTAGCGCCGATGGCGAGCATTTGGTCTCCGCTGCTGAGGATGGCACCCTCTGTCTTTGGAATACGGCAGGAGAGTTACTCCAAACTATGAGCAGCCATGCAGGCTGGGTGCTGCAAGCCGTCTTTAGCCCTGATGGTCAACATATTCTTTCCGGTGGGGACGATCACCTGATCAAACAATGGAACCTAGACGGGGACTTATTGCAGTGTTTTGAGGGACACCAAAACTGGGTCAGGGATGTATGTTTTAGTCCTGATGGCAAACGCATCATCTCTGCTAGCGACGATCGCAATATCTATGTGTGGGATCTGCAGGGACAGATTTTGGATGACTTGAAGGGACATCGCAGCAGCGTTTTAAGTGTAGCCATCCATCCCCAGGGAACTCAGGTTGTTTCCACCAGCGACGACAATACGGTGCGCCTTTGGCAACTAGACGCCCCTAAAGCGCCGATACTGAGAGGGCACCAAGGGATTGTTTGGGATGTGTGCTGGCACCCCCAGGGGGCCGGATTGGTTTCGGTTGGTGCCGATCAAAGCTTGCGCTTTTGGACGTCTCAGCACAGTTTGAGAAAGACGGTGCAGGGTCACAATAGTAGTGTTTACAGTGTGGATTGGCGGGCCGATGGTCAGATGCTGGCCTCTGCTAGTGCCGACCATACGGTTAAGCTCTGGACCCCCAATGGTGAGCTGTTACAGACCTTTGAAAACCATCAAAATGCGGTTTGGTCGGTCAAGTTTAGCCCGGACGGAACTTATCTAGCTTCGGCAGGGAGCGATCGCAACCTTCGCCTATGGAACACCGACGGGCATCCCATAGCTCAACTGCGGGGTCATGAAGGTACCATTTGGTCCGTTGCCTTTAGCCCCGATGGCCGTTATTTGGTTTCCGGTAGTGAAGACGGTACCCTGCGCCAGTGGACGGGCATCACCGCCGCATCTCCTAGCCAAACGCACCACGTTTTCCGAGGCCATACCGGTAGCGTATGGGCCGTGGCGGTCTCTCCCAATAGTAAAACTATCGCCTCCGCTGGCAGCGATAATACCGTCCGTCTGTGGCATAACGGGGAGCTAGTACACACCCTACGGGGTCATCACGACTGGGTACGCAGTGTCTCCTTTGGTCTGGGAGGCACTGTAGTTGCCTCCACCAGCGATGACGGCACCATCCGTTTTTGGCAAGTCTCCAATGGTGAGTTGCTCCACACCTTCACCGGGCATCGAGGCATTATCTGGCAGGCCTCATTCGACAGTACTGGGGAATATTTAGCCTCTGCTGGAGCTGATGGTCACATTCGGTTATGGAATCTCAATTTGGCAGAGCTGATGAAACAAGGCTGTCAGTGGCTCCAAGATTATTTAGCATACGGCGATCTTAGCGATACAGATCGATTGATGTGTGAGGATTTCTGAGCACTTGAATAGCTCTGAATGTACGGTTCCTCGAAATAATTTTAGTTTGCACATCTCGCCTCTTGAAAGGTGTGAAAACTCGTTTAATTCCAATCTGTGGTTCTAACGCTGAGCTTAAGGATTGCCCATAACGGTAACGGTCAATGGTCAGATAGAGAAGATTGCTACCGGAGTCACCCATGGTTCAGGTGTGGGGCGCACTGCTCATTTTTCTTATTTGTCCGGTGTTGGGGGGGGTACCCCTAACCGGCTGGTGGGTACAGCTGGCCACGGGCAAACGCCTATCGCAAATCGGCACTGGCAATGTAGGCGTATCTGCAGCCTTTTACCACGGCGGCACCCCGGTTGGCATTGGGGCAGTGCTATTGGAAGCCTTTAAGGGCATCGGTGCAGTCCTCCTAGCCCGGCATTTTTTTCCAGCCGATCCTATCTGGCCCGTAGTCGCTTTGATTGCGCTGGTTATGGGCCGCTACTGGCTCAGCCGTGGAGCGGGCGTGACCAACGTTAGCTGGGGGTTTTTGGTCTACGACCCGCTGGTGGGTGGTTTAGGTTGGTTGCTAAGCCTCATCGCGTTTACCGTGATTCGCGATCGCAAACAGGGCCGTACCTTTGCCCTGATTCTGTTGCCGGTACTTACCGGACTTGTACACAACAATGGCATGCGGTTTACCGCAGTAGCTTGTCTTATGGGATTGATCGGTTGGATCTATGAAAAATTGCCGGATGATTTAGAACTACCGGACCAGGGCACCCGCACAGAATCGCGCCGATTGTTTCGCTTTTTTCGAGGTGAATCAGCCTTGCAGGGACTCGATCAGACCTTAGACCCAGCCATAGTGGGGAATAAAGCCGCCACCCTATCCCAACTAAAAACCTGGGGCTACCCGGTGCCCATGGGCTATGTAATGCGGGCAGGGGACGATCCGGCAGCGCTGTTAAGTCTATGTCAGCCATCCCTGGAACAGCCCTTGGTGGTGCGTTCCTCTGCTGTGGGTGAAGACGGCCTAGGAGCCTCTGCCGCAGGCCAATATGTATCGGTTACCGATGTGGTAGATCAGCCAGGGTTAGAAAGTGCGATCGCTACCTGCTTTCAAGCCTATAACCACCCCAGCGCCGTCCGCTATCGCCAAGATCAGGGGCTGCCTGAAGCCGCCATGAACATCTTGGTGCAGCAACAAATCCAAGGCGTCTTCTCCGGTGTTGCCTTTAGTCGCGATCCTATTGCCCGCTGTGGTCACCATGTGGTGATTGAAGCATTACCAGGCCCCGCTAGTCGCGTAGTCTCTGGCCAAGTGACACCCCAGCGCTACCAAGTGACCGTTACCCCAGAAGATATGGGCAGCGATTGGCAACTATCCGATGCGGTAGATTTACCCATTACCGATCAAAATCATGGTGAGCAGAGTTCCGATTCGCCATTTTCCATTACTCCTTCCCCTATTCCTACCCGACTTATTCAACAAATCGCCTACCTAGCCCGTCACCTGGAACAACAATTTAGCGATATTCCCCAAGATGTAGAGTGGACCTACGACGGAGAAAAAATTTGGGTTTTACAAAGCCGTCCCATTACCACTCTAATTCCGCTATGGACCCGCAAAATTGCCGCTGAGGTGATTCCTGGAGTGATTCATCCCCTCACCTGGTCCATTAACCAGCCGCTTACCTGCGGTGTGTGGGGAAAGCTGTTTACCCTCGTTTTAGGTAAACGCACCGCTGGGCTAGATTTTTCTCAAACAGCAACACTACACCGCTCCAATGCCTACTTCAATGCCACCCTACTGGGAGACATCTTTCAGCGCATGGGGCTCCCCCCCGAGAGTTTAGAATTTCTCACGCGAGGGGCCAAATTTAGCCGTCCCCCTCTTGTATCCACTCTGCGAAATTCTCTCGGACTATTGCAGTTGGCCAAAGCAGAATGGCAATTAATTAAACACTTTAACCATGAGCACCGGACCCATTTTCAATCAGCACTCAATGCTTTACAATCACCGGAGCAACTCTCTCCGGAAGAGATCAAACAGCAAGTAAAAACAATCCTCAAACTATTAGAAAAGGCCACATTTTATAACATTCTGGCTCCCTTAAGTTTTGCCCTACGAAAAGCACTACTAAAGGTAGACAGTCAGGAGCTAAACTACCAATCTAATCCGGAAATTGCTGCCATTGAGGCCATTAAAGACATTGCCCAAAAGCATTCTTTTCTGATTCATCAGCTAGAGTCGCTTCCTGAAGACAGCGAAGAACTATTTACTGCCTTAAAGAGACTGCCTGACAGTGTCCCTCTCTTCGAACAGTTAGATCAGTTTCTAACAGACTACGGATATTTAAGTGAAGTGGCTACCGACATCTCTGTCCCCACCTGGCAGGAGCAGCCCGCACCAGTTAAAGTCTTGCTCAGCACATTTTTGCAACAGCCACCTCACTCTAGCCAAACTGCTCAGAAATCTAGGAAACAATCCTGGCAACAGCACCAGGTACAAAAACGACTAAATTTGAAAGGTCAAGTTGCTGAGGTTTACAATCGTTTACTGGCTGAATTGAGAACCTGTTTTTTAGCCCTAGAACAGCACTGTCTAGAAACAGATAGCCTTAAACAGGCTGGAGATATCTTTTTTCTCACTTGGTCCGAGCTACAGCCTTGGGATATGGCCTCACCGATTTACCAGGACACGGTGGCCACTCGCCGTCAGCAATACCAGGCAGATCACCAATGGAGGCCACCCCACCTAGTGTATGGCCAAGATACCATGGTGGTCTCAATGCCCCCATCGCCCAGGGCAGTTGCCCAAACTGGACGACTGCTAACGGGCATTGGGGCTAGTCCGGGCACCCTAGAAGGCAAGGTCCAGGTGCTTACCACCCTAGATACCAATGTGCCTATTAGTAAAACAACTATTTTAGTTGTACCTTATACCGATGCGGGCTGGGCACCGCTGTTGGCAAACTTAGGGGGCTTGATCGCTGAGGTTGGGGGACAACTTTCCCATGGAGCCATTGTGGCTCGTGAATATGGGATTCCAGCGGTGATGGATGTGACTGACGTTACCCAGCGGTTACAGACAGGGCAGCGTGTGCGCATTGATGGTCAGCAAGGCACCGTTGAGATCCTATAAAATCATCAAGGTTCGCACATTACCATGACTCAGTCCAATACATTTAGCAACCGTTCCCTGTCTGTTGATTGTTCAACCATGCCTGCCACCCAAGCATCCCAATTAAAAGGTAAATTTTGTGGTGCCCACGGTCTGTCGCTGTTTTATCAGGCCTGGTACCCAAGTGGCACGGCCAGAGCCGTCATTGCCCTAGTGCATGGATTTGGTGAACATTGCGATCGCTACCATACGGTCACGACAGCACTGACCCAAGCGGGCTATGTCATTTTTGGGTTTGATAACCAGGGCCATGGACGTTCCGAAGGCCAACGGGGTCACATTAATCGCTGGCAAGATTATCGCGATAATGTCAGTGCCTTTCTAGCCCAGGTACGTCAGCATGAACCGAGGTTACCGCTGTTTATCTTGGGCCATAGTCTGGGTGGTCTTATCGTCCTAGATTTTGCCCTGACAGCCCCCCAGGGCATAGCAGGCATTATTATCAGCGGCCCACCCATTCGTCCCGTTGGTATTGCTAAACCTTATTTGGTGGCTATTGCTCGGCTGTTGTCTGGTATCTGGCCCCGATTTTCCATGGATGTTGGTACGGGTAGAGACACCCTATCTCGCGATCCGGCCATTGTGAATCAAATGCAGACCGATCCGCTCACCCATTCGGTGGCCACCGTGCGCTGGGGAACAGAATGTTTGGTTGCGATCGCGAATGTGCGCAAAACAATCAGTCAACTTCAGCTGCCCATTCTGCTAATTCACGGCAGCGCCGACAAGGTCAATGACGTCTGCGGTAGCCAAGAGATTTTTGAACGCATCTCAGTGGACAAAACCTTAAAAATCTACCCCGGCAGCTATCACGAACCCCACAATGATTTAGACCGACAGCAGGTAATGCACGATATCATTGCGTGGCTAGCTGAGCATTGATTCCCTATGGCTAGTGCTATGCAAACGGTAGAATTCCAACCATAGCCCTAACAACGTAAACTGGAGCGAGCAAAACCTCATGCCCCTCTGTCTATGCCCCTGATTTGTCAACAACTCCTTCGCCAATACCCTGAGCAATGGCAAACCGCCATCAAACATCCTTTCTTGGAACAGTGCCAAAAAGGAACAATATTGCCTCACCAGTTCAACACCTGGCTAGTGCAGGATTATCATTTTGTTGTTGAATTCACCCGTTTGGCGGCTAGTTTATTGCAGGCCGCTCCTGTCGAGCATTTTGATCTCATTCTGGGCGGTATTACCGTACTCAAAGAAGAGCTAGCATGGTTTCATGCGAAAGCCAAAGACCGCAATCTAGACTTAAACCAGCCGCTACAGCAAACTTGCCAAACCTACTGCAAGTTTATGCAAGATTTAGCACAGCAGTCTTATCCGGTTCAGGCCACCGGTTTTTGGGCGATTGAGCTCGCCTATAACCAAGGCTGGCAGAGCCATAGCCCCATGCCAGAACCCTATACCGAATTTGCAGACCGGTGGGGCAATGCTGCATTTACTGCCTACGTTCAACAGCTAGAACAACAAGCCAATAGCGTTCTGGCCACTGCAGATAACAACACTCAAACAGAGGCAGAGAAAGCATTTATCACTGTTGCCAACCTAGAAAAAGAATTTTGGCAAATGGCCTATGAAGGTCAATCACTCTAGTCTCAAACCCAGAAACTCAGGGCTTACGAGCCACAAACGCTGCATGGGCTCTTGGTAATTGATAGTCCCCATAGCTACGCATGCTTTGTATTTTAAAGCCTGCCTGTCGTAGCTTGTGAGCAAGGTCTGTCGAGCGGTAGAGACGAATATGGTGAACCTCATCATCCCGTCGATACTGTTCACCTATCTTGCGCAGAGTGATGATCCGACGAGTAAGCGTAGATTGCTCTAAGTTCTCTTCTTTCTCTACTAACACTAGCCAGTCATGACCTTCGGTAAAATGTTGTTCATCGCCTTTTTCTAACAACCCAGGTTCTGCCACATCAAAAATAAACAGGCCACCGGGCATCAACGCTTGATAGATACGCTCAAACAGTTGTTGTAAACGATCGTCTTGATTATCTGGATCAAATAAATAATTAAGACATTCACCAATGGCGGTTACGACTGCACAAGGTGGTAAATCTATCTTAAACAACGAAGCCTTATAAAATTCTGCCTGAGGCACCCTAGCTCTAGCTAAATCAACCATGGCACTTGAAATATCAATGCCGAGTATCTTATAGCCACGCCTAGCAAATTCTAGAGCAGAGATACCGCTGCCACAGCCTAATTCAACAATCAGCCTATCTAAAATGTTGTTATTGGCAAGGATTTTGCAGATCTCCGCAGCTGCCTTACGCGCATGATCGCCATAACCAATATCGTGAACATGGGCGAGATCTTGTTTGTAGAAGCCTTGCATTACCATCTGTCATCACGATAGTCCCTGTCGTCGCGATACCGTCGATCGGGATAGTCGTTATCGCTATAGTCACGCCCTTGCTGACCATAGTCGCGCCCTTGCTGACCACCGCGCCTTTGCTCTCCATAACCCTGGTTATCATAGCCCTGCCCGCGATAGCGCTGATCTCCTTGATCCCGGTAGTCGCCACCCTGGTCCGAATAGCCACGTTCCGAATAGCCTTGCTGATCCTGATACCGTCGGTCGGAATAGCCCTCATCGCTATAACCACGTCCATAGCCTTGATCCTGATATCTCGGGTCCCCTTGGTCTTGGTAGCTACCTTGTTCCGGATAATAGCTCCGGTCTTGATAGCCGCCATAGCGCCGATCATCATAGCCACGCCCACCGTAGGGATCGCCATAGGCATTACGGCTGTAAGGATCTCGCTGCGGCTTGCCACCGCTCTCCACGTAGCGCTTTAGCTGATAGGCCATGCGTCGTAGCCCCTCACGTTCATCGTCCCGAATAAAGGGCAGAAACACACCGGACAGCGGGCCCATAAAAATATCTCGATGCAGATAACGGGTACGTCCCGGCGCAATTTCCTGCATTTCAAAAGAATGTTCCGTTTTTAATCCTGGAATTTTTGAGACCCACCGCAAACAGCTACCCGGTCGTAATGTGGTTACCACCGGCTGAAATTCCGTGTCCACATCCCCCTCAATCCGCTGCATGGCCAAAAATACTTCCCGGCCCAACATAAAATTAGAGCGCGGGTCGCAGTCGTATAAAAACGTATTCCAATAACGCCAGTCTTCTTTGCGTACCAAAGCATCCCAAACCTGGGCAGCGGTCGCGTTGATTTCGATTTCAGCGTAGAGACTTGGCATGGTGAAAGGGAAATAGGGTTTGGGAAATAGAACTTGAGGAATGGACAGGATTGATCAACCTATGGGGCCATTGCGGTCAATGTCTAGACGGTTGCCAAGGAATTATTCTTTGAATGCTTTTTATCTAGATGGTTTCAAGGGTCGCAGGATTAGGCCAACAGGGCTTAACATTTTTTTACTACATTATTTCTTCCCACTATCTGAGGTTTTTGACAATGGTCAGCCTGACACCCAACCCTAGTTACAGTTTAACCATCCGTATGCATGTCCCCAATCAGGCTGGCATGTTGGCCAAAGTGACCCAGGCTATTGCCGAAGCAGGCGGCAACCTGGGGGATATCGATGTGGTCGAACGGTGTCGGGCCAATGTTACCCGTGATGTCAGTGTAGATGCAGCTAGTGCAGAGCATGCGGAGCAAATTTTGGTGGCCATACATGCTCTAGATGATATCGAGGTTGTCAAGGTTCATGACCGTACCTTTAAGCTCCATGAAGGAGGGAAAATTCGCATGGAGTGCAAGGCTCCTGTGCGTAGCCAGGAAGATCTGGCGATGGCCTACACCCCAGGTGTCGGGCGAGTCTGTTCAGAAATTGCCCAGCATCCAGAACGGGTTTATGACCTAACTATTAAGTCGAATACAGTGGCGATTATCACCGACGGTAGCGCTGTCCTAGGGTTAGGTAATCTAGGGCCTGAGGGGGCTCTACCGGTGATGGAGGGCAAGGCCATGCTGTTTAAGGAATTTGCAGGTCTAGATGGCTTTCCCATTTGCCTAGACACCCAGGATACGGATGAAATTGTTGAAACGGTCAAGCGGATTGCTCCCGTGTTTGGTGGGATAAACCTGGAGGATATCAGTGCTCCCCGCTGCTTTGAGATTGAGGCGCGGCTGCAGCAGGAGTTAGACATTCCCATTTTTCATGACGATCAGCATGGTACCGCTATTGTCAGTCTGGCAGCGCTGGTCAACGCCCTTAAGGTTGTCGGAAAAGAACCCCAAATGGGTGAAGTCAAGTTGGTCATTAACGGTGCTGGAGCTGCCGGTCTGGCCATGGCCCGCCTATTTAAGAAGGCTGGGGTAAATCACATTACAGTATGTGATTCTAAGGGGATTATTAGCCGCGATCGCACTGACCTAAATACCCGCAAGCAAGAATTTGTTGTGGACCAAAGCGGAACACTCGCTGATGCCATGGTGGGAGCTGACGTATTTATGGGCGTGAGCGCTCCCGGTGTGGTCACCGTAGATATGGTCAAATCCATGGCGAAGGATCCCATTGTGTTTGCCATGGCCAACCCGGTACCAGAAATTCAGCCGGAGCTACTGGACGGCATTGTGGCAGTCATGGCCACCGGTCGCAGTGATTATGCCAATCAGATTAATAATGTGCTGGCATTTCCAGGTTTGCTGCGAGGAGCCATCGATTGTCGAGCTGAGTCAATTACCACTGGTATGTTTTTACATGCTGCCCATGCGATCGCAACGCTGATTCCCGATAGCGAACTTCGCCCTGACCACATTGTGCCATCGGTCTTTGATCCACGGGTGGCCACCGCTGTCTCTGCTGCAGTCCAACAGGCTGCCCGCGATGCTGGAGTCGCTAGAAATTAAGTTCGTGCTACTGCGGGGCACTTCGCTTCAGTTGCTTTTCATAGGATTACCTGGGGGTTGTTGAGTTTATCTCATGGCATCTTCATCGGGTCTTTAGAGAAAATTTTGGCATCTGTATTTTTAGCAGATACGTAACCAAGATTTTCAGAGGAGATTAACCATGACTACGACTAAAAAATTCAACACCCCCTCAAACCATACAGCTGCCTGGATTGCCCAAACCTGGCTGTCTTTTATCATTTCTATTTCAGCAACAGCCATTGGTATCGTTTATTTGCCGACTGACATCTGGCTTAAGGGGTACCTTGGTATGGGATTATTATTTTCTGTTGGGTCAACAGTCAGTTTATCTAAAACAATTCGCGATCAAGAAGAAGCTAAGAGAATGTTGAGCCGCATCGACGAAGCCAAACTAGAAAGATTGTTGTCTGAATATGATCCGTTTAAGCAGTAAGCTCATGTACTACGACGGAGTCTTACCATAAAGAATCCATCCATATCTTGTTTATGGGGCCACACCGTTGCCCAGCCTTCCTTAGTTACAAATAGTGCGATTGAAGAATCTATACCTGAAGTATCAATGGTCCAGTCAGAATGATCGCCTAGAAACGCCTGAATAAGGTTTTGATTTTCGTCGGGGTGCAGGGTACATGTGGAGTACACTAGCACCCCGCTAGGTTTTACCCAGTGCATCGCGGATTCCAACAGCTGCCGTTGGAGCATCGTTAACCCTTCAATGGAATCTGGTGTCTGCCGCCAGCGAGCATCGGCATGGCGATGTAATGTCCCCAAACCAGAACAGGGGACATCCAGCAGCACCCGGTCGGCAATACCTTTAAATTCAGGATGCGCACGGCTGTCACCCATGACCGTTTCGATGCTATTGAGCTTGAGGCGTTTGGCATTTTGCCGGATTTTATTCAGACGGGAAGAGGTGCGATCGCATCCCAGTACTCGCCCCTGATCTCCCATCATTTCCGCCAGGTGTGTGGTCTTACCGCCCGGTGCACCGCAGGCATCAATAATCGTTTCGCCTGGCTGTGGATCCACCAAATAGCTCACCAGCTGAGCACTACTGTCCTGAACCATCCACCAGCCTTCGTCATACCCTGGCAGCTCGCGAATATTGCCCGTCGGCCCCACAATGCGTAGGGCGTCTGGGACAGTGCCATGGGGCGTTACCGTTAAGCCATGGTCAGTTAATGCCGTAATTACCTGGTCCACGCTAGAGCGTAGCCGATTTACCCGCAAATCTATTTTTGGCGTTTGGTTAAACCACTCACACAGGCTAGTAATCTCTTCATCTGGCAGTAGCTGGTGCCATGCCCGTACTATCCAGTCGGGGTAGCTATGGAAAATCCCCTGCGCCCTCATCCGATCATCCGATGGCACATGCAGTGGATCAGCGCCCTCACTTTCCAAACGAATATATTGTCGCAGCATGCCATTCACCACACCACTTAGCTTACCTAAGCGCTGATGTTTAGCCAGATTCACCGTTGTATCTACCACAGCATGATCTGGAACATGGTCCAAGTAGCGCAGCTGGTAAAACCCCAAGTGCAAAATTCGCCGGAGCTCTGCAGGTTGCTGATCGGCAGAGCGTTTGCCAAATTGATCAATCAACGCATCTAGTGTTCGCTGACGGCGGACGGTGCCATAAATCAACTCAGTTGCCAGACGTCGATCGGCTGGAGATAACCTCACTTTGCCAATATTTCGCTCCAGAGCAACATCGGCAAAGGCTCCTTTATCAATGTCTCGAAGAACCACAAAGGCTAGGTGACGTGCCGATAGATAGGGAGGAACAGAATGCGATTTAGACGGCACTGGTTATAGAGACAAAACAGCAGATAGACAAGGCAAACACTGTAACAGACCATTTGCCTCAAATCTATCCACCATCGACAGGTCAACCCGATACCTGAGTGTGTAGCGCTTGCGTTAATCGCCTAATAAAGCAAAAAATTGCCCTGGCTCAACGCCCAGGGCAATTTTCTGAACTCTAAGATGGTCAATACTGAGGTGATTAAATCATAGACTCAAGCCTGAACATCAGACTAATAGGCGGTCTACTTCTTCTTTCGGCGCT
Source organism: Cyanobacteria bacterium P01_D01_bin.156 (assembly GCA_039024555.1). Classification (GTDB taxonomy): domain Bacteria; phylum Cyanobacteriota; class Cyanobacteriia; order Phormidesmidales; family Phormidesmidaceae; genus Leptothoe. The sequence goes on along the minus strand of JBCCQQ010000002.1, from coordinate 29,647 downwards.
TAGCTACAGGTTTCCGATTATCGAGCGCTTCTTGAGTGCGCTGACGCTTATCGCGCCACTCAACAGCGGTTAAATATACGACTCCTCCAGTTACTAATACAAGGAGAAGAGCCGCAAAAGTTGCTAAAACGCTATATGCCTGGGCTTCTAATTCACCTGTCATGGATACTCACTAAACAAAAGGCTAGCAATCTAAAAACCGTTACGGCCCCAGATCACCATTGAAATAGAGAAGCTAAAGAAAGCGAGCAACGCTACCCAACCCAAAGACAAAATATCCATATCGCCTAACTTGCTTACTAAATGAAACGTATCGCCTAACAGGCTGTTTCTATCATACGGTAGATTAATACCCAATTTTTGATTAATGGCAAAATTATTGCCCAAAAACAGACGGCATGGACCCAGAACGCATTGAATCAATTAAAGCTGGTGGCATTGCAGCGCTGACAGGTGTCCTGCTCAGCATGGCATTAGCAACGTTGCAGCCTAATGTTTGGGGCTCAAATGCTTATATTGTGCGCATTGCCGTCGCCACAGTTTCTGCTTTTCTGTTTGGTGTGACCTATCGCTATATTGTTCGGAATGACTCGAACCCTCACCTTAGGAGTGGGGCTGTGGGTGCCTTTGCCTTGACCCGTGGCCTCGGCCAGCTTGAAGGTCTGTGGCCCGACGACATTGCCCTTGCTGAAATCCTACCGTTAGGATTACCTGTTGGTGAGAGCTTTGGTCTCTTTTTAGGTATCCGTCTAGTTTTAGATTTGGGGCTGAAGCAACAATGGTTTCAACCGTTTGAAACTGACTGAACGGTAGTCTCAGTCTGGCAAATCGGGATCCGCACGATAAAGTTGGCTCCTTGCCCCACAATAGACTCACAAGACAGCTGGCCCTGATGCTTTTGGGTGACAATTTGATAGCTAATGGACATGCCAATGCCTGTACCTTTGCCAATGGGCTTGGTGGTAAAAAACGGTTCAAAAATGCGAGCTTTTACCGTATCCGAAATACCTGGGCCGCTATCTGCGATCGCAATTTCCACCGATTTGGCCTTCACCTGACGTGTTCGAATCGTCACCTTGTATGGATTATTACCTGCTTTGTCAGACGCAGCAGCGTTATCCTCAGCTTCTGCTTGCTCACACATCTCCATAGCATCAACAGCATTGCTAAAAATGTTCATAAACACCTGATTCAGCTGACTTGGATAACATTCCACTTGGGGTAAACTGCCATAGTGCTTAACGACTCGAATCTCAGGGCGCAAAGCTGTTGCTTTTAATCGATGTTGTAGCAAAGCCAGAGTGCTGTCCAAGCCATCGTGAATATCTACAGACTTAAGCTCAGCCTCATCTTTGCGAGAGAAGTTTCGCAGGGATGAAACGATGGCACAGATACGCTCAGTACCCACATTCATCGAACCTAGGACTTTAGGTAAATCCTCCTGAAGAAAATCCAGATCAATCTCTTCCACCACGGTATCAATCTCAGCCACCGGTTCTGGATAATGCTGTTGATACAGACTTACCAGACTTAATAGGTCTTGGGTGTAGTTCTGAGCATGAAAAAGATTGCCATGAATAAAGCTCACCGGATTATTAATCTCGTGGGCAACGCCGGCAACCAAAGCTCCCAAGCTAGAGAGTTTCTCCTGTTGAATCATTTGCACCTGGGTGTGTTGTAACGTCTGCAATGTAGACTCCAGCTCTTCGCTCAGCGCCTCTGCAGATTTACGCGCATCGTCAACAGCCACCATTTTTGGGAAAATTGTCCAGCAGGCGATGGCAACGCCCACGAACGACATGACCAGCACTAACACCACCAAAAAGTCGATAGGGAGTTCAGTATCAATACGAGCTACAGCAGCACTGGCATACCAACTAATAATGCTAGTAACACTAATAAAACCTACTAAAGTAGCAATTTGAACAGGAATTAAATTGTCAAAGTTTCGGCTGTTTCTTTGCCAGACAGGCCCTTGCCATGTCAAGGAAGATAACCAACGTGGCAATATACTACTCACCAGATAGTTACCAAGGACAATTCCCCAAGGTAACAACAAACCAATAGCAAAATTATGTATGCCCCAAGCCCATCCTCCAATGCAAAGAATGGCTGTTTCACAAACAGCCATGATCAATGCCAACCACGGTGGACTAATACTCGAGTCTTTTGGCTGTGACCCAATTCCCCAATGCAATACGATAAAGGCCACTAACCAACCCACACCAGTGACCATAACAATCTCATCCAGATCTCCCCAGGAAAGAAACACCAAGCTGAGCAGTAGGGTCAGCCATAAACCAGGTTCAAAGACGCCTTGAGGAGACACTTGACCAAAGACTGGAGAAATATGCTTATCTTGAGCAAGCTGATACAAAATTCTGGGTGTAATAGAAACAGCTGTAGCCATAGACAATAAACAGCTGGATACCACTAGAAAAGTGATAAGCAGTGGAGCCGTAGCACCCCAGTAGGGTCTTGCCGCCGTCAGTAATGTCAGAAATGTATCGGTTGATTCAGTAACATCAATGGGGCTGCACAGCAACAACCATGAACCTGCCACATAGACCACTGGAATCAATCCAGCGGCGATTAATAAACTAGTCAGAGTACGACTGGGCTGTTTACTATCGGCGACAAATACCGAAGCTGTTTCACATGCGTAAAACGCATAGGTGCCATTGAGATACCACTTGGCCCATCCTTGAATGGAAAATTCAGATGTGATGATTTCATGATGAGGGGATGAAACCATTAACCAAATACTGCCTTGGGTACAAAAGAGTAACAATAAGCCAACAGCAGGTAACAAAAATGCTAGGTGCAATATGCTGAGGGCACGACTGCCGCTAAACGCGACTACAAAAGCCATCAAAACAAAGCCCATTTTGAGTGCTATCTCTGGTACTGCAATCCCTAAAGATGGCAAATAGGTCTCAATTAGATTGGTGAGAATGATGGCATTGACGGGTATGACCGCAACCCAGCTAAGAAAATAACCAATGGCGGCATAGGATGTTAGCCATCGTTTTTCGGGTAACAAGTGGGTCAAATAGTTGGGGGTGCCGCCAGCAACATCCGGCAGTTGTTGACCTAGCTGTCTTACCTGTACGTTGATGACTATCCCTAATAGCGAGCCTGGAATCCAGACCCACATAGCTTGTAACCCTAGCTCTGCATGGGCACCTGGGGCCACACCTAACCATAGCAATAGACCAGTTAGGCCAAAGCCCAGGGTCTCAATTAGAGACAGGGTACGAGGAAGTTTGGTGGAGGACACTGATTCTGGTAGTAAAAACAAGGCGCTGCTGTTCTTTGCTCAGAAGTGCTGACTCAACGAGAGCTCTTCACGTTTAGAGTCAACAAGAGGACAAAAGCATGACCGAGGCACGGCATATCTTTGTCGATCAGATACAGGCCAAGCGCCAGTTATGTATCTTTTCATCCCTAAACAGGAACGACTCAAAGCAATAAATTAATCCCTTGGATATGGGTCAATTGCATCGTGAAAGTGATTGAAACATTGACAATGCAATTGACTTACCTTTAGTCAATCCATGGGTATCAGGCAAGTTATCTGTTCAGGCTGTTTGCACGATTCCATAGTTCCCAAATCTATCCAGTCCGACTTAGCAGCACAGAGCCTAGAACTGTGGCTCAAGTATCCGAGGCACAGTGACGCTGTCCGGTAGATTGCATTTAATTACTAGAAATGGCTGAATTCCCTCGCCAAAACCAAGGATAGTTAAACAACAGAATAGTGGCCAACCTTAAACCGATGGTCCCCTTCAGTCCTATTTTTAATATAGAAGAAATTGCTCGTGTTGGTAGTGGTTGATATTTGCTGTTTCTAAGCCACTTAAATAACTTGTACATTTAGCTACCAAATAGCTTGTTGATAGTGCCATGGATGTTTTTTAGCAGTGTATACAAAGTTTTTTAGTAGTGGATTAAAACACAGCACTGTAGAGGCGATCTGCTGCCCATATGCTTGATTTTCAATAAAAATCTCCTTTAGCTCTAGCCAGACAAGCTGAGTTAAAAAGCCAGTGATATTTTTAGCAGCTCCCATAAAAGAAGGCGCGTGTAGAACCTACATATATATGAGCCGCTCACGTCATAGGTGTGTCATTTACGGACACGTCATTTTTGATTGCAGCCCATAGTCGGGTATCCGCACTCCCCCATTGGTCCGACTAAGTCTGTACAATCATTATGATTAAGTGAACCCATACGCTTAGGCCCTTATGATCCCAACCGTTATTGAGCAATCGGGTCGCGGTGAACGCGCCTTTGATATCTACTCCCGCCTTCTACGGGAGCGCATTGTTTTTTTAGGGCAGCAGGTGACCGCTGAATCAGCCAATCTGATTGTGGCGCAGATGCTGTTTTTGGAAGCTGAGGATCCAGAGAAGGATATCTTCCTATATATCAACTCCCCCGGTGGCTCGGTGTATGACGGTCTGGGCATCTTTGACACCATGAATCACATCAAGCCGGACGTCTCCACTATCTGTGTGGGGCTAGCGGCCAGTATGGGTGCCTTTTTGCTGAGTGCAGGGACTAAAGGGAAGCGGTTGAGTTTACCGAACTCCCGTATTATGATTCACCAGCCCCTGGGCGGTGCCCAAGGTCAGGCTACTGATATTGAAATTCAGGCCAAGGAAATCCTCTACATTAAGAAGACGCTGAACGATGCGCTAGCAGAGCACACCAGTCAGCCCATTGACCGGATTACAGAAGATACCGAGCGGGATTTCTTTATGTCTCCCAATGAAGCGGTTGAATACGGTCTGATTGACCAGGTGATCGATCGCCACGCCATTGGTAGTCGACCCACTGTAGTGGAATAGCTTAGAATCACCCGAGACTAGGCGTTGTTTGGGATTCTAGATATAGAAGAAACGTCAGCAGTTCTTCATCGGTTAGCTGCTGGCGTGAGCGTTTATGAAATGTTTGTTCTAGGTAGCTACGTCCTTGACTGCTACTCCAACCCAGACGGGTCATTTCTACGTCAGTCTGAGCGATGATATCTGAGAGATCTACTGGGTGGGTATCGTCAAAGTTTTCAATGGCGGTTGCGGCTAATGAAGAGGCTGGCACTTCAGCAGGTGCAGGTGCTTCCTCAGGGGTAAAGCTATCTAGGGGGCGGCCCATGTCGTCGTCACCCTCTAACGCCTCGTTAGAATCGTTTGGTTCAGGCTCATCAGATGCCACAGTGGACACTGCCGCAGGGTTCTTGTCGGCAGCCATTGCTTTGACGTCGGGCTGGTCATGGGGGGGATGATTTTCCTGGCTAGCCACCACACCCGAGGCTAGTGGTTCCTGGGAAACCGTAAGCGCCGTTGGCTCTTGGGCAAAACCTAGCATTGCTAGCACTCTTGCTTTGGCCTGATCGTCTGCTGCTGCTAAATCTTTGTCAGCTGCCAGGGCAGTACCAATGACCTGGCCTTCAATGCTGATAGTTGCTTTGACTAGGTATTGCTCGGCATGGGGCATCAGCAGTTCTGTGATGAGGCTACCGTTGGCATGCTGGTGACGAAATTGGGCGAACAGGTTAGGAAGCACAGGCATTCAGGAACTTTAGTTTCCCTGATAAAAAGGAGCGGTGGATTGTATCCGATCTATTCTAAACAAGGGTGTCGCTAGTCCCGATTACAAAAGATGTTTACTCTAAAAGACTGCAGACTGCTAGGGGCTAAATGTTAGATCAGTTACTCGAATGGTCGCCTAACTTAGGCCTAGATACGTTAGTTTTACTGCCGGTGCTGATCGCACTAGAGGCGGTCTTATCAGCGGATAATGCGATCGCATTGGCTGCCATTGCCCAGGGGTTAGAATCAGCCGAACAGCAAAAACGGGCCTTAAATATAGGATTGCTCGTTGCTTTTATCCTACGGATGACCCTAATTTTGACGGCCAGCTGGGTGCTCAAGTTCTGGCAATTTGAAGTGGCGGGTGCTGCCTATCTACTGTGGCTGGTATATCAGCACTTTACTGGTGGAGAAGACGAGGACGAGCAACACCGTGGGCCCAAGTTTGCGTCCCTATGGCAGGCGATTCCAATTATTGCCTTTACAGATTTAGCCTTTTCGTTAGACAGCGTAACTACCGCCATTGCTCTGTCAGATGAAGTCGCTATCATTTTGCTAGGCGGTGCTATTGGCATCATTGCCCTACGATTTATGGCGGGTCTCTTTATCCGCTGGCTAGATGAATACGTATATCTGGAAGATGCTGGATTTGTCACTGTAGCCTTTGTCGGTCTGCGCCTGTTGGTCCGCGTCATCAACGAGGCTTGGGTTATTCCGGATTGGGCCATGGTAACCTTGATCGCTGCGATCTTTGCCTGGGGCTTTTCGAAACGGGTGGAAACCGAGGTGAGCGAAGCTGTTGGTGAAGGTGAGGTGACTGAAGCTAATAATAAAGTCGAGTTAACAATGCCGGTAGTTACTGCTTTAGAAGCGGACGAGGAAGAGGGGACAAAGGCGTTGAGCCGAGACTAAAACCAACCCGTTGATCGAACTAAGAGTCTGATAACAGGCTGGCCTGATGAACCATCAGGCTCTGTTCTGAACTGAAAAGTTATTGAAAGCGTTATCTGGCCTTGATTTTTCTAAAACAGGCTCAAGGCCATACCCTGCGTTTGCCATGAACCCAGCCAAGTCATCCGTTTTAATCTGAAAAAATGATTTTGGCAAAATATTAGCCAAACCAATTGGAAGGTACGCTGCCTTTATTCATATCCTGCGCGTTCCATGTGGGGTTTGAGGATTTTTCCACATCCATAAGGACATCAAATTGATTCTGGATAATGTACTCGATGCCCCAGTAAATGTAACTGTCTAAATGCAGTTCTAAATCCACTCGCTTATTGACATATCGCGGTAGTTGTTGCCAGTAGTCAGGATACTCAAGCTCTGGCATTAGCTGTTTTAATTGGCATTCAACATAATCCAGCAGTAAGTTCTGGATGGCTTTATTACTTAAAGCCAGTTGATAAGGGTAGATGGGGTAATCGGATACCACACTAGCGATTTTCTCTACTAGAAACTTAGACCCAGAATTATTGGTACGTTGCATAGTGAATTGTCCAAAGTGTTATTGAAACCCCAGAGCTAATCTCGGCAGCCTGGTAAATCCCTAACCTCAGCCAACTGGGTTAGGCACGTCTGGGTCTATAAAATCCAGAATCAAAAGAAAATCTAAATTTTTTTGAGTATTACACATTCATATGCATAATCTCAACATCAGCAATCGATGTGGGCTCGCGATTAGGACTCTGGAGTTGCATCAATTTTCGTTGCTGCAATAACTTACTGTTAGTACAGATTCTTCGCCACAACAGTATGTATTGGTACTGTTCCAATTATCGTGAGCCCATATTCGAAACAAAAATAGGCGTGAAAAGCCAGCGACTAGCCCTTCACAGATCCTGCCAGTAGTCCCCGAACAAAATATCGCTGTAGAGCAAAAAAGACAGCCAATGGCACCACCATTGAGATAAATGCGCCAGCTGTGAGCAGGTGCCAATCCTGGCCTCGATCTCCTACCAGGTTACGTAGCACGATAGTCACTGGGGCTACCTCCTGGTTGCCGCCCAGGTATACCAGAGCCACCAGCAGGTCATTCCATACCCACAGGAACTGAAATACGGCGAAAGATGCGATCGCAGGCATAGATAATGGCACAATTAGCCGCATAAAAATCTTTAAGTGGGAAGCTCCATCCACAGCGGCAGCTTCAATCAGGTCTCGCGGTAGCGACCCAATGTAGTTACGCAATAAATAAATTCCCAAGGGCAAACCATAGCCCGTGTGTGCCAGCCAAACCGCCAGAAAACTGCCAGCCAAACCCAGCTCATTGTAGGCCCGCAATACGGGAATCAGCGTCATCTGCAGCGGTACCACCAGTAGCCCCACAATGGTCATAAACAACAGCTGTCGTCCTGGAAACTGCATCCAAGCTAGGGCATAGGCCGCAAAGGTGGCAATGGAAATCGGAATGACTGTTGCCGGAATAGAGATCACCAAACTATTTAAAAATGCCTGCCCCATGCCCTGGCTAGCTAATACATCGGCATAGTTACCAATGTGAAACTGGGCTAAGTCAAACGGGTGGCTCAAAACGGTCCACCAGCCAGTTTGCAATAAGTCATCTTGGCGACGAAAAGAGCTAATCAACAACCCAACGGTGGGCAATGTCCATAAAAGTGCAATTGCCACCACTGCCGTATGCAGTGGCCACCGGTTAACCCAATTACTGCGGGCAATTTTCATCGATTCGCCTCCTGTTGGGTAAAACGACGAATATTCGTCACCATCACCGGAATCACCGCAAGCAATAGCACTGTGGCAATGGCACTACCGCGCCCAAAGTTTCTAAAGTTAAACATTTCCTTGATCATGCGGCTGGCAATCACATCGGTATCAAGATTGCCACCCGTCATCACGTATACAATGTCAAACACCTTGAGTACTGCCACTACCACCGTTGTGGTTACTACCGTAATGGTGGGCATGATCATTGGAATAATAATGCGCCGAAAAATTTGAAATTCATTGGCACCATCAATGCGGGCTGCTTCAATGACATCCTTGGGAATCCCCTTGACCGCCGCCGATAGCAGCACCATACAAAATCCAGTCTGGAGCCAAATCATGATGGTGATCAAGGCCAAGGTATTTAGGGGCAATAATGTAGGCAGCGGAGTGAGATTCTCCAGCCCTAACGCAGACCAGATAGGCTCTAACAACCCATCTCGCTCAATTAGCCACCCCAACGGCTTTAGCCCCAGTGACTGTCTGACCGCATTGAGTAAACCAATCTGGTCGCTACCAGCGGGTTTAAATGCGTAAACAAATCGCCAAATGACACTGGCCCCCACAAAGGAAATCGCCATGGGCAAAAAGATTAGCGACTTAGCCGCCGACTCGTACTTTACCCGGTCTACCAGTACGGCAATAATCAGCCCCAGCCCGACACTGATCCCTGAAACCAATATCAGCCACAAAAGATTATTGCGAAAGGCGATGACCATGTCTGGATTGGTCAGGGCAAAGGCATAATTTTTAAGGCCAATAAAGTTAACGGAACGACTGTCAAAAAAGCTTAGGTACAGCGTACGTAGTGTGGGTAGCACCAGGTAGGCCGTCAGCATCAGCATGGCTGGTCCCATGTAGACCCAAGGCAGAATCCGATCTTTCCAAGGTCGAGGAAACCGTTCCACCAGGAGATTTAAACCATAAAAAATGGCAAAGGTACCGATGGAACCAGTTGCGATCGCCACAATCGCTGTTAGCACTCGCACAACGTTATCGGACATGGTTTTCTCCCTACAGAGCTAACTCACCCCACGAGGGGATGAGTTCCGGGGTGAGTTGTTTATTCTGGCCAACTTGCCTCAATGGCATCCAACACATCCTCTACCGGTTCACCAGCGACATAGTCCACCACACCGGACCAAAATGTGCCAGTTCCTACAGCTCCTGGCATCATATCCGATCCATCAAAGCGAATCGTCTCGGCATTGGTCAAGAAGCCAGCCTGTTTCTTACTTAGACTATCGGGATATACTTCTAAACTTACTTGCTTATGGGGTGATAAAAATCCCCCCAACTCAGCCCAGATTTCATGGGGGGTGGGCGTTGCCAAATACTCCATGAGAGCCTGGGCCTCAGGGGTATTTTTAAACATGCCAAACAAATCTCCAGCTACCAAAACCGGTGTGCCGTGGGCTGGATCAATGCCCGGCAACAAAAAGATATCCACATCTTCTTCGAGGTTTACCCCCTCTGGCAAAAAGCTAGAAATAAAGTTGGCTTGACGATGTAAGTAACACGTGGGTGTATCCCCTAATAGTCCCTGGGGGGCATCTCCAAAGGGCGTGCTGATAGCGCCTACAGAGCCGCCTACCACGTAGGCTTCATTGAGAATAATGTTGCCAAATTCCTCAAATGCCGTTTGCACAGCACCATCATTAAACGGAATTGCATGGGTAATCCATTGGTCATAGACATCGGGACCAGCGGTGCGTAGCATAATGTCTTCAATCCAGTCGGTACCGGGCCAACCGGTGGCCTCGCCACTTTCTAAACCGATGCACCAAGGATTTACCCCCGCTGCCACAATGCGATCGCTCAGGGCTAACAGCTCATCCCAAGTCGTTGGCACGGTAAACCCTTGAGCTGTAAATGCTTTGGGGTTATACCATACCAAACTCTTTACAGAAGCACGGTACCAAATACCGTAAAGGCCATTATCCACAGTGGCTAATGACAGCCAGGCCTCAGGATAAGCCGCCTCTAGGGTCGATTGGTCCATAAACTCAGTCACAGGCACCATTTGCCCAGCCTCTGCAAAACTGGCCATTAGGCCCGGCTGGGGAAACATGGCAATGTCTGGTGCATCGCCAGATTCTACTCGTACCGGCAGTAGGGTGGCAAAGGAGTCCGACCCTTCGTAGATAACCTCAATTCCAGTCTCTTCCTCAAAGGGTACCAAAGCCGCTTCTAGCTTCTCTTGCTGTTCACCAACGATGACCCCCAAAATTGTCACCGTCTTATCTGTACTTTCAGATGCCCCATCATCATCGCCACCGCAGGCACTGATCATCAACAGTGCTGCCATTGCTAACCATAGTCGCGTTTTCAGCTGGGCCATTGGTAAAAAATCCGGTTATAAAAGCAATTTTCTTTGTTCACATATTATCGTAGGGTGGGTGCGGTATCGATTTGCCTAGAGAAAGGTTAAAAGCGCTGGGGTTCTAAAGGCTTTGTCAGTTAGACTACTAATGCGCAAATGGACTCACCCTTTATCATGGTGCAGCTAGAGCTATTCCCCCCATCCCCTGCGTCTAACTCAACTAATTTTGACTACACTGTCCGCAAAAGTAAGCGGGCTAAGCATGTTTCCATAAAGATTGCGGTGGATGGCACGGTAGAGGTCGTTGTCCCCCCCACCTATAACTGCAATAAAATCCCCTCACTGATTAAGAAGCGTCGCAGCTGGATTCTCAAAAATCGTGAACGCCTCCTGCAGGAACACCACGATACTGTGGAAGACTGGCAAGTTCATCAACCGCACAAGCTGGAACTACGATGGCAGGCTCCTTTAGTTCAGACAACTCCCCACGAAGTTTGGAGGATTGACTATGAAGCCCATCCCGGTCCTACACTGTGCATTCCGGTTCCCGGTAATGGTCTAAAAGTACGAGGTAATGTTGATCACTTTGCTAGCTGCCATCAGGTCCTGTGTGAATGGTTGGGGCACAAAGCCCATCGAGAGCTGGTACCCTGGCTGCGGCAGCTAAGTTTTGATCTAGATTTACCGTTCAAGCGTCCTTCGGTGCGGGGACAAAAAACACGGTGGGCTAGCTGTTCCAGTAGCAAAAATATCAGCCTGAATTACAAGCTCTTATTTTTGCCTCAGGAAGTTGTTCATTATGTTTTAGTCCATGAGCTATGTCACACGGTGCATATGAATCATTCCAAGGCATTTTGGCAGCTTGTGGAGGAAAAAATGCCTGATTTTGAGCCCCATCGGAAAATCTTAAAAAATGGCTGGAAGTATATACCCCGTTGGGTAGAAGGTTAATATGTTCTCCGCCGGATGACGGATTTTATCAATCATCCGCTCTGGAAAATGCAATATGAGTTTTAATATTTAGATGAACAGTCTTGGGGCTGTAGCTCAGCTGGATAGAGCAACCGCCTCCTGAATATCGGGCACCGTGCGGGGAAACTCCATGTGTGAATGTAGTCAAAGTCGGTGAAACCTAACGAGAAATTTCTCCAAGGCAATGCCGAGCCAAGCCAAAGGTTGACTTTGGAAGGTGTAGAGACTAGACGGCTACCACCTACAGGCACACTGCCCAAGGTGAAGGTATAGTCCAGAGAGTGGGGAAACTCACACAAATCTGAAGCGGTAGGTCGCGCGTTCGAATCGCGCCAGTCCCGTCGAAATCACTAAACCATTGACTAAATGACTGGCTTCCATGTTTTGGAAGCCAGTTTTTTTGGCAAGCACAGAGAAACTGGACTATGGCAAACGGATTGCGGACCGATCAGCAGTCAAGAAATGTCTAACTATTGCCCAACACACAGAGTTTCGTGCGCAACTTTGACAGGTTGAAAGCAAGCCACGCGATCGCGTCCTTGTTGTTTCGAACTATAGAGGGCTTGATCCGCTTCATGAAGTAGATTGGCAGCTGTAAGACTGGCCGTAGGCACTACGGAAGCAATACCTAAACTAGCCGTTACCCAACGGCTAATGCGTGAATTGGGATGATGAATTGCCAAGGCCTGAATGCCTATTCTTAACTTTTCTGCCATCTGTATTGCAGACTGTACCGGGGTATTTGGCAAGATTGCAACAAACTCCTCCCCACCATAGCGTGCTACCATACCTCGAAAATGTTGCAAGTGCTGCTGAAGCAATTGAGCCACTCTCTTTAAGCAAATGTCACCTTGAACATGACCATAGCTGTCATTAAATTGCTTAAAGTAATCAATGTCTATCATGATCAGCGATAAGGGTTTTTGATCTGAATAGGCCTGATTCCATTCTCGTTCTAGACATTGTTCAAAACCATAGCGATTTGCAATTCCAGTCAAACTATCAGTTGCAGCCAACACAGCGAGACTTTTTAACTCTTTCCGTAAGCGATACACTTCATCAATACAGGTACCGATTTGTCGATATAAAAATCGATTTGACTGTTCTAGCTGTTGTTGTTGTTGCTGTTGCTGAGTAACATCCTTGAATCGATTCATAGATAGGGCTAGGGTACTTTTCAACCAGCTTGATGTCATATCCTTTTTTAGCAAAAACCCTTGGGCTCCTTGCTGAATCAATCGAACAACAAAACTATCGTCAGCCAAATCTGTCAAAACGACGATCGGTACATCAGGAAATGCCTGCTGTAACCGTAATAGTGTTTCAAACCCTTGACTATCCGGTAATTCTAAATCCAATAACACAGCGTCAAAGCTACTTCGCTTCAGGTGTGCTAATCCCATGGCTAAAGAATTAGCATGTACCATACAAAACTCAGCATTTTCGTCTGCAGGGCAAAGCATCTCTTCAATTGAGACAACATCACCGATATTATCTTCAATCAAAAGAACATATTTCAAACAGGAGGGTTGACAGTGAGTTGTTAATAGAGGCTGAAAACGATGAGCGTGATGATGCAGAGATTCACCCATTTTCTAGGTAAGACTATTTCGGCTAACATACGGTAGATGATGGGCTCTAAGTCCAAGACACCCCAGGTGTCTAGGTGCATAGGAAACAGATTTCCCATACAAAAGAATTTCAGGAAAACACAACTATAGACACTGTTATCACAAGAACACTTGATGACGAACACTCTCTATGTTTTTAGATGACTTATTATAAGAAAAATTGAAACATTTCAAAAACCGTATGATCACTTAGACCATATTCCCGTACAGGTATGGCTCATTGAACTTGCCCTAAGGAAATAGATATCAATTGTTGAGTATCAAAACAGGCTAGTTAGCCTAGCGCTAGGCCATGCTACAGGCAATTGGCAACTCGTCTTCTTATATAAAGGGGTAACTTAACCGGCTAAAGGGGTAACTTAACCGGCAACGAACGATCGATGCTGAATACCCTGAACTTGAAAGCACAGGATAACCAATACTTTGCGCAATCTAGCGTTACTGACCTATCGCGTATAGAGCTGTAAACCATAGGTTTTAGGTGCTATGGGAAATAAAATACATACCCATCATCTTTTTGCTAGGTTAGCTCCCAATAAATTATGAATTTTCGATATATAGAAGCCCAATCGGTAAAATATTAGATGTTAGCAACTGTTTTTGCCATTGCTGATTTTGATGATGAAATGCTCAATCTAGAATTACCCCAAGGCTCAACAATACCCAAGGATTATATAACCATTCCTGGCGTTAAAAAACGCACCAAATATTGAACCGCATAGTCTACATCATCAGGCTGGCTACTCTTTAACAACGAATCAGGTTTGCCAGCTTCATTTTGTACTCGAATCAATGTCGCAATTACCAAATCTAGCTTCCAATTTAATTCTCTCCGCGAACAATCAGGAATAACTTGTTGCAAAATATTTAGAAATGCTAGACGACTTTCCATAAACTCACCACTAGCAATACTTTGTAATGGCTCTGGCTCACTCCAACAGCGTCCCATAAACTGGGCGCGCACGGTACGAAAAGACTCATCCTGAACAATTTTTTGAAAACAAGGTCTGAGAAATGCTGTCAAAATTTCCTCTACTGTAGGCAGAGAATCTTTTTTTGCAAGGTTATTTAGGATAGTGAGCTGCTCTACTACAATTGGCTTGGCAATACGAGAAAATATCGCTCGAAATAAATCTTCCTTCGACCCAAAGTGGTAGCTCACCGCTGCTAGGTTGGCATTGGCTCGAGCTGCGATCGCACGTACAGTAGTGGCTGCATACCCCCGCTCAGCAATCAGCTGCTCCCCTGCATTTAGCAACTGCTCCTTCGTATCGCTGCTTCCCTCACTCACCATTAACGCAATGCATACTCCAGAAATAGAACGTTAAATCAGATTTTGGCCGTTGTTGATTATGCGCCGCTTAGCCAAACATGCCATATCAAAGCATCTCCGACTAAATCCAGCAACGCCAGGCTTTGTTGTATTGTAGCCATCATAGATGACAGCCAGAAAGTGACGCTTGCTCAGCTTGTAGCCTCTAGATTTGCCAATTATTCAAACATACGTTTTAATATATCAAACATACGTTTGAATTAAATCCATTTTGTCTGAGGTCCCCGTAACTAAAGTGGTTCAGGCTTGGACAGAATATATTTTTTAGGCCACAGGTTACGGTCACTAAAAGATTATTCTGCCTGTGTTTGTATTGCTCTTTGAACCATAGCCATGCCTAATTCCTGCAAATATGTTTGCTAGTTATCTGATCATTTTAAAACATACGTTTGTTTCTTGTTGGCATTATGATTTCTAATTCACCCCCATTCGCGCTCACTAAATTTGGAACAGCTCGCCAGCGGTTGGGCCTTATCTGTCTGGGTGTTCTGGGCCTGATGGCAATTGGTCTGCCCAGAATGCAAAAACATATTGCTGGGGCAGCCCAGGCAAACTCTGGGCAAGAGGAGAGGGTTCTACCTGTTGAAACCCTGACGGTAACAACCGTTGACAGCTACACCGTTTCCCGTACCTACACGGGAGAAATTGCGGCATTGCGTGCCAGTGATTTGGGGTTTGAACGCAGCGGCCAGCTGGTCGAGATGCTCGTAAATGAAGGAGCTGTTGTCGCCGCAGGCTCTCCCCTAGCCCGTTTAGATGTGCGCAACTTGCAAACCCAGCGGCAGCAGCTGGTAGCAGAAAAGCAGCGGGCAAATGCACAACTGATGGAACTCCAGGCAGGGGCACGTGTTGAGAGCATTGCTGCCGCCGCCGCCGCTGTTAGAGATTGGGAAGAACAGTTGCGGCTGCAGCAGGTTCAACGCTCCCGGCGAGAATCTTTATATGCTAAGGGAGCGATCTCTCGGGAGGAATTGGACGAATTTTCTTTTGGAGCAGGTACTCTCCAAGCTAGACTCGACCAGGCCCGCAGTCAGCTGGCGGAACTGGAAAACGGCACTCGCCCAGAGCAGGTAATGGCGCAACAGGCTCTGGTGCAACAGTTAGATGCCCGCATTGCGGACTTAGATGTCACCATCTCAAAAAGTACGCTGCAGGCTCCCTTTGATGGTGTGGTATCAACAAAACAGGTGGATGAAGGTACCGTCGTGGGGGCAGGACAGGCCGTTATCCGGTTTTTAGAAAATGCTACTCCCGAAGCCCGAGTGGGGATGCCCACCAGTGCTCTCGCTCAGATAGCTGTTGGCAGTGATAAAACCGTGTATTTGGGAGAACGCCCCTACTCAGCAACCGTGACCTCAATCTTGCCCGAGGTGGATGCTCAAACTCGTACGCAGACCGTGGTTTTGGCGTTAGAATCCGCTGCAGCTGACCAGGCTAGTTCCGGCCAAACGGTGCGGGTTAATTTGCAACAAACCATTCCGACAGAAGGTATATGGCTCCCTACAGAAGCCCTTACCCAGGGCATTCGCGGGCTGTGGACATGCTATGTACTTGTCCGTGATGAAAACTTTGACGGAGAACGATACACAGTACAACCCCAGTCCGTAGAGATTTTATACCAGGATAGCGATCGCGTTTTGGTTCGTGGCACTCTTCAGCCTAACGATGTAGTTGTTGCCAGTGGTCCCCATCGACTGGTCCCCGGTCAGCTGGTCAGTCCAATTAATTAAAAAAATCTCCCAAACGCACTCCCATGGTCAGACCGTTTTATCGTAACCTGCGCTTGCTTACCCTAACCATCGTCATGATTATGGTGTGGGGATTGGTCTCGTTCCAATCGCTTCCTCGGCAGGAAGATCCAGAGCTCGTCTCCCGTGTTGCCGTTGTCCAAACTGCATATCCAGGGGCCAGCGCTGAACGAGTAGAGGCATTGGTGACCGAAGTGATTGAAGCTGAACTCTCTGAGCTAGAAGAAATTGATGTTCTCTCCTCTGACTCTCGTGTAGGGTTTTCCTCTGTGACTGTTGAACTGAGCGATGCGATTGTTGATGCACAGCCTGTGTGGTCTAAGGTCCGTGATGAGATCGGTGATGCTACTGCCAATTTACCTATAGGTACAAGCGAACCGGAGCTGGATGAAGCTTTTGTCAAAGCGTACACCATCATTGCGTCGCTCACGTGGCAACTGCCAACAGAGCCGAACTATGCCATTCTTCGCCGTTATGGAGAGGAGTTAGCTCTACGATTACGAGGAACAGCAGGCACAGAAGAGGTGGAACTCTTTGGGGATCCTGCCGAAGAAATTGTAGTGGAAGTGGATGCTCCTAGTCTGACGGCCATAGGGCTCTCATCCCAAACCTTGGCCAACCGTATTCAATCCAGCGATGCTAAGGTCTCCGCTGGGCAATTACGAAGTCCAGAACAGAGTCTTGCCATTGAGGTGGGCGGGGAGCTAGAAACCTTAGATCAAATCCGTCAGATTGCCATTCAAACTGAGGCAGGGCAGTTCACTCGCCTGAGTGACATCGCTCAAATCTATCGTGGTGTGCAGCAGCCCCTGACAGAACTATCCCTAGTGAGTGGTAAGCCCGCCATTGTAGCTGGCGTCATGATGCAGTCAGCAAAGCGGATTGACCTCTGGGCAGAGGATATTCGCCAGCAGTTAAAAGACTTTTCAGACCAGCTCCCCCAGGGGATTAGTTTAGACATCGTATTTGACCAAAGTAACTATGTAGAAGACAGAATTAGCAAACTTTTAGAGAATCTGGTCCTGGGTGCCTTATTAGTGGTAGGTGTAACGTTATTTACCATGGGCTGGCGTTCCGCTCTGGTCGTTGGAACAGCGCTACCCATCACCTCCTTAGCCGTCTTTGGCTGGATGACGGTATTTGGGGTGCCCATCCACCAGATGTCAGTGACTGGGCTGATTATTGCCTTAGGATTGCTGATTGATAATGCCATCATTGCCGTAGATGAAATCCAAGTGGAGTTACAGCATGGACATCGCCCCATTGATGCTGTAGCCAAAACGGTTGACTATCTGAAGGTACCGCTGTTTGCCTCAACCGTAACCACAGTGATGACCTTTTTGCCTATCTATCTGCTACCGGGAGCGGCGGGCGAGTTTGTAGGCACCATCGCTCTGGGGGTAATTGTGGCACTTATTTCGTCGTTGGCGTTGTCGCTGACGGTGATTTCTGCTCTGGCTGGGCGGGTTTTAGGACAGAGTCAAACTCATAAACAGAGTTTAGAGAATTCTCCTCGGCTAGGACCGATTAGAGCTATACGAAGGTTTTTACTTCGGCCTGGTAGCTGGTGGGCAGATGGGTTCTCCTCTCAGCTGTTATCTAACCCCTACCGCAGATCATTACAGTGGAGTATGCGACATCCCTTGTTTGCGATCGCACTCTCCCTAACCATTCCGTTAATAGGCTTTATTGTTGCTCCCACCCTAGATCAGCAATTCTTCCCATCGGGCGATCGGGATCAGCTTCAGGTGGAAGTAGAATTTGCACCCCAAAGTGCCATTGGTCAAACCCGTGAGCAAATGCTTCAGGCTCGCCAGGTGATTTTGGAACATCCCAATGTACAGGAGGTGCACTGGTTTATTGGTGAGAGTGCCCCCAAGTTCTATTACAACTTTACGGGCAATCGCCGTAACCAGGCCCAATATGCCCAGGCCATGGTGCAGCTCAATACCAATAATAATTTGGCAACCATTGTGCAAGAGCTGCAAGTCCAGTTAGATCAGTCCTTCCCAGCTGCTCGCATTTTAGTCAAACTGCTAGAACAAGGCCCTCCATTTGATGCCCCCATCGAATTGCGTATCTATGGCCCCAATATTGAAGAACTCAGGCGTTTGGGTGTGGAGGCGCGTCAACTTCTCACCAGCATTCCCGATGTGGTTTACGTGCGTGATGACTTGACAGAAGCCTTGCCCAAACTAGGTTTAAATATCGATGAAGAACAAGCACAACAAGCGGGTCTAGATAACACAGCCATTGCCCAACAGTTAGAAGCTTATTTAGAAGGCAGTGTCGGTGGATCTATTCTGGAAGCGACGGAAAATCTACCTGTGCGGGTACGCGTCGGCAATCCAGACCGGGCCAACTTGGCTCAAATTGCATCTCTGGATCTGCAGGGAGCTAGTAACAGCATCTCCACGGATACCTTAGGTAACTTTGCGCTGGTACCTGAACTTGCCAAAATTGCCAGACGCAACGAACAGCGAGTCAATATCGTTCAAGGTTTTATTTCTGCGGGTGTCCTGCCGTCAGTGGTGCAACAGGCATTTGAACAAAAGCTGGCAGATGCTGACTTTACCGTACCACCTGGTTATTGGCTTGAATACGGTGGCGAACAAGCTGAACAAAGCCAGGCTCAAGGAAACTTGTTGCTCTATGTCCCTATTTTGGCACTGGTGATGATCACCTCCTTAGTTCTATCTCTAGGCTCTTTCCGTCAGGCAGCTATTGTCGCTGGTGTAGGCATTGGCTCTGTGGGCACTGCGTTGTTCTCTCTCAAGATGTTTGGAACAGTCATGGGCTTTATGGCCATTGTGGGCAGTATGGGCCTAGTGGGCATTGCCATTAATGACACAGTGATTGTGTTGTCGGCGTTAAATGAGGACAGTCAAGCAAAGCTAGGGGATAGGCGAGCCATCGTTAATGTGGTTATCAAAGCCACACGCCATGTCATTACAACGACGATTACGACTATCGCTGGATTTGTACCACTACTCATCAGCGGTGGCTTATTTTGGCGTCCGTTGGCTATTGCGATCGCGGGTGGTATCACTGGCTCGTCCATCATGGCCCTCTATTTCGTACCTACCGTTTATTACCTCATTTACCGCAAGCAAACAAAAAGCGTAGGCAGAGTCAACCACTCCCCTACGCTCAAAACCAGCACATAGCCCTATCTAAGCAAGCCCACTAGCCAGCATCAGCAATTAAGCTTCCATCCTGTGGCGTATCAATAAATACGTATAAATTTGGAATCATTTTACCCTTGCGTTCAAAGCGAACCATTCTTGTTGCCTTAATGTCGTAATTACGGGCTAACTCATCCAAAGAATCGTATAAAGTCTCCCCTGATGAATCCCCTTGCACATTGGGATTAGGATGGTAGAACTCCCCATAATTGGGTTCCACAAGCACCATCTTTACGTCAGGAACAGACTTGAGAAAGTAACCTTGGTCAGCCTCGCTAGGTTTTGCTAACAATTCATAGTTGACACCTACAAAGGTGAGACCTGCAACTACTACCAGAAGAACGATTAATGGGGCTGTGAATCTTTTAAGCATGATTATTGGTGAAAATGCCCAGCGATTAAATCAGCTGGGCAAAAAGAAAATTGACGTTTTGAAAGTTAAAACTCTGTTGTCTAGGAACTTTGCAACTATTACGCAACTTATAGGGTACCTTCAGTGGCACCAGACGCTGCCTGCCAAGCACCTAGGCCACCCATCAGTTCAGCTACGTTTTCGTAGCCAGCATCGCGCAGAGTAGTAGCGGCCTTTGCAGTGACCTCATCGGTTCCACCGTAAACATAAATATCGCGATCGCACTCAAGGCTCATGGATACACGGGCAACAAGCTCAGCCATAGGCATAGAGATGGCACCGAGAATACGACTCTCATTAAATGCCCTTCTCTCTCTTACATCAATGATAGTGAGAGCAGGCTCACCCCAGTCAAGACGATCCTTAAGATCGAAAACAGTTGAAACGGCCTGAAGAGGCTTTGGAGTGGGAAAGAAGGTAGCGGGCATAGAATTAACAGCCTAAATGCTGCTGTGAGAAAAGCTATCCTAAGTGTAACGAAATATAAATAAAAAGGAATTTATATTTCATGACAATTGACTTTTAATGCGATGACTATTCTTCTTGGAAAGGTATTTATTAATGCAAATCATAGTTTTGCCCATGGCAGCTCATAACAAAAAAAGCCCGGCAGTATGCCGGGCTAAAATATTCCCGAATGTAAAGCTAAGCCGTCTGGGGAGTTGCTTTATGCTGCAACAGGCTAATGATTTCTGCTTTTTCCAATAGCCCCACCAGCGCTCCATTCTCTTGGGTTACGGCTAATGTCTGAATTTGTTGCTTCTCCAAATGCTGAATCACATCTAGCAATGGCTTATCCGCCTGAACAGTTTCTCCATCGTCCACAAGCTTCACAAAATCCTTCACATAGAGCGTGGACCATTGGTCTGGTGTAACCATCTTGAGCACATCCAAATCAATTGTTCCGACCAAATGAGCATCGGCACTTTTGACCAAAAACCGACGCCAGGGACGGTCGCCATTTGCCATTACAGCCTCGTCTGCCAGCTGCCGTAATGTACTGGACTCATCAACCATAGGGCTATCGGCTAGCACTGCATCGCTAGCGGTTAATCCCAGCAACGCCTCCTGCACCGTTGCAGATTGGGCCGCTTGACCCGCGTTTTGCAAGATAAACCACCCCACAATTAGCGTCCAGAAGCTACCAACATTGGAAATCCCTAGGATAGATAAGAAACCTAAGGCAATCGCAGTCCAACCAATTACTTGGCCCGAACGGCTAGCCCAGCGAACTCCACGATAGCGATTGCCAGTGACTTTCCAGACAATTGCCTTGAGCACGTTACCACCATCCAGCGGTAACCCTGGAATCATATTGAAAACGGCCAGCACTAAGTTAATGTAGGCCAACAATCCTGTGATAGCCGCTAGTGGACCAGTCACTAAACCACTGCTGGCTACTGTGGTTAAAAGACCATAGAGCACTAGGCTGACTAGGGGGCCTGCAACGGCAATCCAGAAAGCTCCGGCAGGGGTTTTAGCCTCGTCTTCCAGGCTTGCCAAACCACCGAATAGAAAGAGTGTAATGGAATTCACCCGAATGCCTTGTTGCTGAGCGGCAAAACTGTGACCCAGCTCATGCAAAAGCACTGAAGCGAATAAAAGCAGGCCAGCGACCAAGCCCAAAATCAGCGCACTGCCCCCTAGCCCGGGAAATTGTGCCACCAGACCACCACCAAAATTAAGCGTGGTGAGAGCCAGAACAAAAAACCAAGAAATATTAATGTAAAAGGGAATCCCAAACAGGTTCCCAACGCGAAGACTACCGTTCATATTGGCCTCCTTTACTAACAGGGAGCTGGATGATGCGGCGCTTCGAAATGCTGCAAAAACGACGTGAAGGCTATTTCCAGCTCCCTCTCATTGTAACGATCTGTAAAGAAAGACTCATTTTATACAGGTGGTAATAGCCGTCAAAAACTAAGTTCGGTTCGGCTGACTAACCTACAAAAGGCCTTCCAGAACAGCGCGTACAACTCGATAATCAGAATCCTGCCGTAGCTTTACCAGCATCTCCTGGGCTTCTGGCCCACCCAAGTACCTCAGAGTTCTCGCTGCACTGGCACGGATTAGTCCATTGCTGTCTTGTGCCGCTTGTAGGGCTATGTCCAAAGCGTCTGTAAATTTAGCTGTTTCCTTGAGCCGTCTCAAGTTCACTAACGCTGACATTCTGACCGTAGTGTCGTCCCCTTGAAAACCCAATAAACAAAGCTTTAAAAGCAGCTCAGCATCATCTAAATCTTCCAAAGCAGCATAGATACTTTGGCGTACAAGCCAATGGGAATTCTCTTCAAACACTCTCTCTACATGAGGAATGGCCTGAGCCCCAAATTTAGCTAGAGAATTAGCAGCTTCTGCAACAACGTTAGGATCAGTTTCATGGTCAATAATGTTGAGTAAAGCCTTAAACCCTTCATCATTACGCTTATAGCCCAGCCCCATCGCCACAAAAGAACGGATCAAAAACTGTCCGTCATACATACGCCGTTTTAGCAAAGGAACAACTACTGCAGGCTCGTGATTACGCAACTCGGTAATTGCTTTCATGCGCAGCTGAGGATTTGGACTATTCAGGAAAGATTCAATCTGAGGGAGATTCATAACTGTAGAGTGAGCTTTTAATGTATTTTACATTTCTTTACAAAGAGGTGCCATGGGTAAGCGGGCAAATTGTCAATGGCAATTGCGTAAGAGAGAGAAGATTTAGCTTAAGCTTCCAGTAGTTGAACGTAAGGCAGTTGATACCAGGGAATGTCGGGGTAGGTATGGTGCTCTCTGTGATAGCTGAAGTGATAGCAAGCTAGCAGAGAACACATTAGGGGATAGTAGTAACTCCGTGGCTGATGAGGACGATTACTGGGACTGTCAGAATAATGGGGCAGAAATATACCAAAGGTAAATAGCTGCAGTGAACTAAGAACCCAAGGCACAACCCAAAAGAAAACTAAATTCTGAATTGCTGCCTGTAAAAAAACAACAAAACAGAATGTTGTTATGCCAACCCCAGTTATTACCATCATCAAATTCCAAGGTGTCAGGTAGCTTGCCATAAAGTTGCAATACCACCGGATGAAATAACCGATCACACTGCCATTAGGCTTAGGGTAGAAGTCTGGATCTTTGTCTTGAGCCGGGTAGGCATGGTGTCGCCAATGGAGTCGATAACAAACTTGATAGGGCAAAAAGCCATACAGTGCTAGCGCCAATTGCCCCACCCAGCGATTGGCTAGGGGATACTTTGGTAAAACGTTTCCGTGTATCGCATCGTGGGCAATAACAAATAATCCGGTGTGTAAAAACGTTCTGACCAATAGCCAAAACACAACAGCGACGGGTGAGCTATCGGACAAATGCAAAGAAAGAGAACAGCATAACGTTGCGCTCCATGTAGCTGCGATCGCACCCGAGACGACCAAACCGCCCCAAACCGCCAGACCTTCTGACGTAATCTCAGCACGGAGATATTTACATAAGTTAACAAGAATCATCGCATAAGCTGAACTTTTATTGCGGAAAATTGCGCCGACTATGTAGGGCAAGTGATGGTAGTTAACAGCACCTCAGTTGGGTTGCCCGTTTCTTCACTGTCCATTAATTCCATGCAGTCTGCCCTTTCCTTCACACCTCGCTACACCTTGGACGATGAATCTCCCTGGTTATTGGGCATCGACCCAGTGAGGCGCTACTGGATCAACGTGAATGGTGAAAAATCAACGGTCATCACCATACCCGGACTGTTGATACCATCCCTAGAAACGTTTCAGGAAGCTGTTCGCAGCTTTCGCTCATTGCCCGTTGGCGCTACATTGACCTTGCCAACATTCACCAACGAGCGATTGACTATCCATCATCCGATGGAAAATATTTATGCCATTCCACATTTCATCGAGGGAGGGAATGCTTGGCACATTTTTAATCGCGAAACAGTTGAAGCCTTTTTACTAACGGCACATCCCGACTGGCAGTGCGCGCCCCAGGACCTTGCCCTAGGACGCGACCTAATTACTCAAGCGTGGGAACATTCAACCGTTGCTTGAGCATCCTCTTCAGGACGTAGCTTTAGCAATTCCTCTAACGTTGCAACAAGATTGACGCGAACGGATTCAATCTTGTTGTCTGATGTCACTATAAAGCGCCAGGTAACATTGACCTTGAATACAAGGGCTGTAACTTTGCCTCTGACATCAATTTGCAGATGCTCATCTTCCTCTAACTGAATTTCGGCACTCAGAAGAGATACTGTCATGCCATCGGCTTCTTTTACCAGATAGCTTTCAATATTCTCCGGCCCCACAATAGGAGACTCAAAGGGAGGATAAAGCCTACCATCTGAAGAGAAAAGGCGAGAAACTTGTTCATACCTACCCTGATTAAATAGAGTAAAGTAGCGGAGAACAACCTCAGATTCATTGCTTAAGCCAATAGCATCTATAAGCTGCTGCTCGATCAGGTGTGTTGTTGACATCTTTGTTAAACCCTAGGCAAATGAGTCATAGCCCATGTTGACCACAGTCTGACGTAAGAGCGTAATCTGCTGTCCAAACTCCAACGCAACAATCCGATTGTAGACGTCTTTTGCATTGGTAGAGAGCGCATAGTTACTAGGAACTCCAACTACATCACCGTAACTCATTAGCACAGCTAGCTGATACCAAAAGGCAAGTTTGGTATTGTTAGTCAGCGCGCCATAGGCAGTAGTCATTGGTGTCTTGCGACAATTGACTAGATCTTGCATAAATGCCATCTGTTCTCCAGAGTCTAGCGCTTTGACTTGAGTTAGCAGACCTTCGGCGAACTGCATGCGGGCAGCTCCGGTTGCAGCTGGGGTAACTGAGCCATTTCCCATCGCTTTGTAAATGAACCACAGCACTCCTAACTTCTCGTTGGTAGAAAGACGCTTGAATGCAGCAAGTACGGAGGTAACTGGCGAGAATGAGCTAACAGACTGACTCACAAAGTTACTAGTAGTGAATGTCATGATCGTTAATTCCTTATTAGTGGGTTGGCAATTGCAAAAATCGGCAGTGTCTTAAAGCTCAGCAAAAAACAACACACAACCGCCCTATGGGCTTCAAACTCCTTAGAGAATCTGCGAACAAGTATGCTCCTTACTCAGGGAGAGATTTTCATTGAAAGAAAACTACATTTGCATAGTATTCCGGACAGCAATCTCGAATGAGTACTAGTCACACTATAAAAGTGATAAATTTACCATCAGAGAAATCAGCCAATTTTGTAGAACAAACTATCGCTGATTTATCCGTGAGTTTAAATCAGTCAAAAGAGCTTAGACAGTCATTAGAGTACGGAGTAGCTTAAAAATTGCGTAGGACTGTCCTTGAATTTCTTTAAGAATTGTAACTCAATGTAAATAATTATTGCCAAAAACTTGACAGTTTGAACCATAGATTTTTTCTATGGTTTTGCCAACGTGAACTTTGTGCATCCATGCACAAACCCCATTGAATTACCATAAGAATCCTGGGAGTCTAAGCATTTTATCGACTACGCCTGTAAACAACACTGGAGTGCATGAAAAGCCCGCTAAATCCTACGTTAGTGTTACTTCCAGGACTAGACGGTACTGGACGCCTATTTTCATATTTTCTTGAACAGTTTTTGTACAAGAACCGCATTGTAGTTACTAAATATCCTCCAGATCAGCTACTGGACTATGATCAGTTAGCTGCAATCGTTCGACGTCAGCTTCCAAAGTCTACTCACTTCATTATTGTTGCTGAATCTTTTGCCGGTCCAATTGCTGCTCGCTTAATCGAGCATCCACAACTAAGGGGCATTATTTTTTGTGCTAGTTTTTTGACACCTCCACAACCATGGCTACTGGAGTTTGTGGGGCAAATGCCACTGCCATTATTGCTGCGTTTTCCAATACCATCGTTTCCTTTACGAGTTGCCTGCTTTGGCTTTAGCTGTCCAGAAGTCATACTCGATTCATTTCGTGAAACGCTACAACTGGTCAAGCCTGAAGTGATCTCATATCGGTTACATTTACTCCTAAATATCAATGATTTGTGGAGAATCAGAAAATCTCCGGTCCCCCTTGGCTACTTAAAAGCGTCAGCTGATCAGCTAGTGCCAGCCTCAAAGCAGCTAGAAATTAAACGTGTATTTCCCCCATTGGAAACTCGTGAAATTACGGGCTCACATTTTTTGCTACAAACATTACCTGTTGCAGCAAAAGAAGCTATTTTTGACCTTTGTGCCAGTATGGCCCAAGAAATCTAGGCCTGTTATGAGGATTGAGTCTTGACAGCCTTAGAACAGTCTTTAACAGCTGACTAGATTTAAGCAAAACCTTCACGTAAAAGATTGTTGATTTCACCATAGCAAGATCGAGTTAAAACCTTAGCCAATCGTCCTGCCTGTTTACCCTGATACTGTTCCCTAAGAGAATCCGTAACCCAAATAGGACTACCAATTGAGAGATTTACACGACGATAGTTAACGGACGGGTGCCAACCAGGCTGATCAAAGAGTGGTTCTGATGGATCAAATAAGCTGAACAGTTTGAGGGGTGCGACTGGACTGATAGTTTCTTCAATCGCTGAAATAGCTGTTGGCAAAATAGCTAACTTTTGAACGGGTACCCGTAGCGCCAAATGAGCAAATCCTCTGTGGAATTGACTCAGTTTCTTCGGATTGGTCACCTGGACCATTGGATGAGCACCTTCTGGAAAAATGCCAACGGGTTGATGAGTCCGTAATAAATCGATAGCTTGCTCAAAAAAGACCTGGCGACGCTGACCAGGTGCGTCAAGAGGAACACATCCTAATGTAGAAACTATTTCCTTTAGAACAGGCACCCGACTCATATAGTGATGACAAGCAAATCTAACGGGCCGTCCCAACGCATTCATTACCAGTGGCAAGTCTAGAAAACTACGATGGTTGCTAATCACCAACATAGCTCCCGTAGACGGGATTCTTTCTGGATAACGAACACTGACTTGAGTCCCTGCCGTTATCAACAAACTGCGAGATAAGTGCAACGGTAAGTCAACGAACATAGCGCAAGCTAGTAAATATAACTTTGACTAGGAACAACTGAACACTTCGTAGAGCCTGATGTATAAAGTTGCTCATCAAAGGAACAAGCTCCCACCAGACCATATGGCTGTGGTGAGGAGCTTGACTTCTAGGAGATTAAGAAAATTTGACTTGAAAAAGCGCTACGCAGCTACT
Organism: Cyanobacteria bacterium P01_D01_bin.156; assembly: GCA_039024555.1. GTDB lineage: Bacteria > Cyanobacteriota > Cyanobacteriia > Phormidesmidales > Phormidesmidaceae > Leptothoe. Next base: position 2,519 of record JBCCQQ010000002.1, on the reverse strand, counting down.
AGAACACCTTCGATCGCACCGTTAGCCGCGTTCCATGCCGCTAAGCCACCAGTAAGCTCAGAAACATTTTGAAAACCTATTTCACGAAGTTTGGAGGCAGCTTCAGCGGCTTGCTCATCAGAATCACCATAAACGTAAATGTCTCGCTCATACCCAAGAGATGCGGAAGCACTTACCACCAATTCATCCATAGAGATTAGAATCGCCCCAGTAATGTGACTTGAGTTGAAAGCATCTCTACTTCTGACATCAATAATAGTGAGCGCAGGTTCACCCCAATCAAGACGGTTTTTAAGTTCAAAAACAGTGGACTGAGCCTTAAGAGGCCCTGGAATTGAAAAAAGAAATGAAGGGGTAGGCATAACGTTAAACAGTCAAGGTGCTGTTATATAGAAAGTTACCTTTATAATGTAACGCAATCTAAAGAAAATATTAATTTATATTTCAATGTGGTTGACTTTTTATAGCGAATCAGAGGCAAATTACTTAATGCTTTACAGCTATCTTGAATGCTTTACAGCTATCTTGCCTGAAATATTTTAGGAATACAGCCCACAGGTCTTTAGAATTCGGATTTTTACTAGCTAACAATGCAAATGAACTAATCAATTCAACCCTCAGCCAAAACCCAAAGAGTACACATCACTAAAGTACAAACAAAGCAAGTACCATAAAATGTTTTTGATTGCAATTTTTGTAACGCAATGTTAATATGTTGTGTGTGAATTTTATTCCTAAGGTTGCTATGAACGTCCGTGAACAGCTCTCCTTGGAGCAGCAATTTGAACTGAAAGCGTTCGAACAGCAAGTTCGGCAACTTTCCCATGAAGATACTCAGCTACTGCTTGTGCAATTAAAAGAACTAATGCTCTTTCAGAACGCGTCTTTCCGCGAGATTCTTAAGGAATCTTGGGGTATTAACTAGAATGTTTAAGGTATTTGGGTAGTCGTCTTTGCAATGGATGCAAGTTATCGAGCGTCCTATTTGGAGAAAATAGATTAATCACATTGCCCTTTAATCAGTGACATTTAAATGTCGCTGATTAAAGGACAGGCGCATATATTGTTTTGAAAATTTTCTTAGTTGATAACTTAGAGATTTTTTACTACTGGGCAACAACTTTTGATAGAACTGAAATTTTGCCAGGTTTTACCGTATTAGTAAGAGCACTCATCCAGCGGGATTGCCACAGCCAAGCGCCAAGACCAACTATGCTATTAGATTGCAGGCAGCACCGAAGATGCCAGTTATTACAAATAATTGACTACCCAAGTAGGCTAAAGGAACATAAAAAAGCAACAATCGACACAAAGACATTGTCATAGCTGGCAACGGTTTTCCTAGAGCATTAAATGCTGAACCAGCAGTCAAGACAACACTTAGAGCACCGTAACTAATGGGCACAAGTGTTAGATAAGTACTCGCACTAGAGATAACATCGGGGAGCTATCGTCGGTATTCTATTTGGAACGATGACATTCCCAATATAATACCGACGATAGCTCTCCAACCAAGGCAAAAAGTAACACTCAGCTTCAGCCAAACAGCAGACGATGCCCATTTTTAACTAGCGCTGCAAGACTCGGAAAGGTGAATACCAATAAACGTTCTTGAAAGTGGAGAAACGTGAGAGATGCAACAACCGTACCTGCACGTGAAAGTACTGTCGCTAAAGCAGCTCCTTTGATTCCTAGGGCTGGTAATGGCCCCCAACCGAATATGAGCAGTGGGGCAGCCACAATGTTCATGAGTGCAGCAAACGTCATAATCAGACTAGGAACAACCGTGTTACCAGAAGCACGAATAGCACTGTTCCTTACTAGAGGAACAACCAGGAAGGCCATTCCTAAACACCAAATACTCATATAGTCACGAAGCATTGGGCGTAGGACAGGTCCAGCTCCCAATGCCGTAAACAACGGCCTGATGGTAATCAAGCCAAGAACAGCAAGCATCCCAACAATAAGGAAAGATAACAGCAGACTATCCGTGGTCAGACGTTGGACTTTTTGTCGATTGCCTTTGCCAATTTCTCTCGCAATAACGGAGGCAGCACCAGTGCCTAAGCCCATAGCTATGCTTGCCAAAACAGAAACCACTGGAAAAGTAAAGCTGATAGCCGCTAGTTCGTTAGTGCCCAGCTGAGCTATAAAATACGTATTAGCCAGACTGAATGCCAGTACTGCCAATACCCCCCAAAACCATTGTTAAAGATAGCTTAAGGAGCTGAATAGGCACCTGACCCGTTGTGAGAGAAGACTTCATTAATTAGTTAAATAATTGACTTCAGATTGATAATCAATCTGAAGTCACAAGACCAATGCAAATCTCAGCTACAGAGAGATTAGTACGGTCTTGGAGAAGAAACTCGCTATAGTCGAATGGCGCTGACTTAAGAATGTTGCAGAGCCAAAAAAATAGCCAAGCGCCTCGCCAGTGAAGGAGAATAGCCTTGGCTCATAAAAAGATACTTCTACTATGCTTCACTCTGTTGAAATACTCAAGCGGAAACTGTCTG
>JBCCQQ010000001.1:0-415978 GCA_039024555.1 Cyanobacteria bacterium P01_D01_bin.156 | reverse complement strand
GAGTGTGGCCTTCAGCCCGGACGGAAACACCATTGCCTCCGGCAGTTTCGACAACAGCGTCAAACTCTGGGATCGAAATTTAGATAGCTTAATCGCTAGGAGCTGTGATTGGCTAGGGGCATATTTAACTCACAACTCAGATGGCAGAAGAATTGCTGAAGAAGAAGAGATTTGCCAAGACTATTTACCCTACAACAATCCACTACAAGACAGATTATTCGGTCGGTTGCTCGATTGGATTAATGGATAAAACACTTTAATTATCGTCAAAGACTAAGGGGAGAAAGGGGGCAGGGTAAAAAGGGTAAAGGAACATCCTTACTCCTATGAGGAAATAGCAACAAATAATCACCCTTCACCTTTCCCCCTTCCCCACCATCAAAAACCTTCATCTACCCTCCCATAAACCATGCCATCCCCATCCACCCCCCAACCCCAAAAAACTCTCCTCTCCCTCTTTGTAGCTCTTTTAATCCTAGACGCCCTCCTAATCTACCTCTCCAAAGACCTCTGGGCCATCGGCCGCATCATCTTCACCGCCATCATTATGTACTTTGTCCTCCAAGGCCACCGCTGGGCAAAATGGATGCTCGTTAGTATTTTAAGTCTTGTCGTTGTTGCCCTCGTTGGCCTACTCGCCGCCCTCAGCAGTCAGCTATCCATTGTGCTTTCTGTCGGCAGCGTCGCCATGGCCATCCTATGTTGCATCATCATGGCCTACCTCATCGGCAACAACGATTTAAAGAAGTACTTCTCTTCTGCGAGAAGATAAAGACCAATAGGGGGGAAAGGCAAAGATGCCTGACGGTATGGAAAAAGGTCAAAGGGGGAGAGAGAAAGGAGAATGAGGAAGAGCAGTGATTAGAGTGCCTTTATTGTCTGTTAAATGACAGAACGAATTGCTCTTGGAGGGCTTGAACCATCAGCAATTGCTGCTATCACCTGCTGATAGAGCCCAGACATCGCAACATTAGGAAAAAACTGACTCACCCCAGTCTTAATATATCCCTCAGATGTCAGCCCAAAAATCTCCAAACTCTCTCCCCGTAGCAGCCATACTTCAGCCACATTAAAAGGAAGATAGTCAGCAATATTCGTAAAGTTGGTAACATCCACCTCAACCACAATATCTGGTGGTGGGTCCGTAGCCAGATCAATACGTCGTTTACCATTGACCGCTGCCCAATTACTTAGCCAAAAACAGTGATCCGGTTCAATGCCTGCCTGCTCAGGCACCTGTAACGTGACCGGTGTCGTATGGATATAATCGCGCAACTGCTGATTAAGGATAGCAACAATTAAATCAACAATAATTGCATCCAACTGTCCATGCTCAAATGTGGGCATCTTGAGAGTTAAATAACCATTGGCGTATTTCAAACGCGGAATACTATGGTCGCCTCGGTTAGTGACCAATTGCACATACTCTGACCAATCCATAGGGATGGTTGCTACCGAGCCATCTGGCCAGGATCTAATCGGTGCGATGGCAATCATATCTCTGCGTCCAACACGTTTGATAGAGGACATACACAAATGATAAACCCTATGCCAAGTTTTCTAGCCCAATGGCAAGGATTACCACCATATCAAAGCTCACTGGGGTCTATGCCCAACTCACGCAGCTTTGCAAAGGCTCGATCACGTTCCTGAATAAACTCTCCCGGTTCTTTAAAGCGTTCACCATTCGGATAAAAAACAGCTAAACCGTCCTCAAACATCTGAAACTGAATATTCAGGAGTGGCGAAACCCAAGGAAAATTCAATACTGTAATTGGAGAGAATGACTCCTCTTTCCCCTGACGGACTAGCCCCCAAAACTCATAGGACTCCGGATCATAGAAAAACATTTCTAAAACACCATGCTCACCATAAAATCTTTGCTTGGCAAGCATTTCTGGGGCGCTGTTGCTAGGAGAAATAATCTCAAACACTACCTGGGGTGCAAGATTATCTTCTTGCCATTGCTTATAACTACCCCGTTCACCATTCGGGCGTCCTAAAACCACCATCACATCAGGTGCCTGACAGGGGGCAGGTGGAGCCTCCACTTGAACCGGATACCAAAGCAGATCACCTGCTACAAAGGCCGTTTTATCTTTTAACAAGTGCTTCAGATTAGTAACTAAACAGACAATCCAGCGATATTGCAACGTATTATCGGCCATTGGATTCCCGTCTGAATCAGGGTAAAGGACCTGGGGTATGGGAGGCGTTTGCACCATGGCATTACCCTTAGAAACATACTTACCCTATTATGCACCTTTTCCCTTTTACCCAGACCGCATCAACCCACTAAAGAGCCGATAATCATACCGCTCAACAAAACAAATCCAAGAATCACATTTTCACGAAAAATCTGACCATACACATGGGCAGGCTGCCTCGGATTGCGCAACTTCCGAAAATGGGTAAACCAAAACCCACAGGCAATGGCCCAGGTAACAATATAAGCCGCTCCCAATGCCTCATACACTCCTAGCCATAACAACAATATGGCCGTCCCCATAAACAACAATCCAACAACTTGGGGCGTATTCCGACCAAAAAAGCGAGCGCTAGACTTCACCCCCACCTGCTCATCATATTTACGATCCGGAATCGCATAGACCGTATCAAATCCCAAAGTCCACAGCACCGTTGCCCCCCACAACAGCCAAGCCGCCACATCTAAACTACGGGTAACAGCACTCCAAGGAATCAACACCGCAAACCCCCAAGCAATCGCTAACACCAGCTGAGGCACCGGAAAAACACGCTTGGCCAAGGGATAGAGAATAATTACCGGCGAAGCCAAGACACATAACAAAATGCTTAGCGGATTTAGATATAGGGCAAACCCAATCGCACAGAGAAAAGCAATGACAGCTATCACAATCGCAGTTTTCACTGTTAATGCTCGTGATGCCAGGGGACGACTGCGCGTACGCTCTACTTGAGGATCAATATCCCGATCCCAAAGGTCATTGACGACGCATCCACCCGCACTGGTGGCCAGACTGCCCAGAATAATCACCACCAGTAGCAGTGCGTCAGGCTTCCCCTCAGCCGCTACAAACAGAGCCCACAGCGCCGGAATCATCAGAATCAGACGACCTGTGGGTTTATCCCAACGCATGAGCCGGATAACCGTTTTCCACGTAGGTTCGACAGTGGGCGAAGACTGAGCCATGGAGGGAGAAATAGATGAATATTATTTTAAGGATATCTTTCTAATCATCGCCTGGGGAAGGGCCTGGGGCAGGAACGCGATTTGAGAAAGGGAAGGGGGCGTAAAAAAGCGAAACGGAGAAAGGGAGAAACAGGGGCGCGATCTCAATCAGTATGGAATATTTTGGTAGCTATAAACATAAACCTGTGATTGACATCAGCCTTTGCCAGCATCCACCCACCTAGATCAGAGATTAGCAGGTCCCGGGCTACGTTTAACCTCTCCACATATATTTTAGAAAGTTTTAGCCTAGGATAGGCTAATCCTTAACCTTTACCCTTTTTCCCGATGGTTTCCGACATAACCCAAACTTATCGCTTATGCAGATTGGGTATAAATTTGTAAAACATCCGAAATCTCCTTTTTAATTTTGGTTATATTAACCATAACCATAGGATGATTTCCCATGAGAGACGATGCCGCCTTGTTAATGCAGTCTGATGAATATGGGCTGCTGACCGACTTGTATCAGCTGACCATGGCTGCCTGCTACGTGGGTGAGGGCTTAGACCAACGTCGAGCCAGCTTTGAACTGTTTGTGCGTCGATTGCCGGAAGGATTTGGCTACCTAATTGCAGCTGGTCTAGCCTCTGCCCTAGATTACTTAGAAAAGTTTTGCTTCACATCTGAGCAGCTGGCCGCGCTGCAGGCAACGGGCATATTTGCAGGTGCCCCCGATGAGTTTTGGCAACTCTTGGAGTCCGGGCAATTCTCTGGGGATGTTTGGGCGGTACCAGAAGGCACCGCCATCTTTGCCAATGAGCCCATGCTGCGGGTAGAGGCTCCCCTGTGGCAGGCCCAGATTGTCGAAACCTATTTGCTAAATGCTATTAATTATCAGACTCTGATTGCCACCCGCGCGGCGCGCCTGCGGGATGTGGCGGGACCAGAGGCTAAACTGCTGGAATTTGGTACCCGACGGGCCTTTAGTCCCCAAGCTGCACTGTGGGCAGCGAGGGCGGCATTAGCCGGGGGATTGGATGCCACATCTAACGTGTTGGCGGCCCTTAAATTAGGCCGCAACCCGGTGGGTACCATGGCCCATGCGCTGGTGATGGCGATTACGGCCCTAGAAGGTAGCGAAGCAGACTCATTTGAAGCGTTTCACCGTTATTTTCCGGGAGCGGCGCTGTTGATTGATACCTATGACACCATGGCAGCCGCAAAAATGCTGGGACAAAACGTGCCGGAGGCTTTGGCCGGTATCCGTCTAGATTCAGGGGATTTAGCCACCCTGTCCCAACAGGTACGTCAGGAACTGCCTGGAATTCCTATTTTTGCCAGCGGGGATTTGGATGAATGGGAGATTTTACGCTTGAAAAAGGCTGGAGCCTGCATCGATGGCTATGGCTTGGGCACTAAGCTGGTGACCGGCAGCCCCGTCAATGGGGTGTATAAGTTAGCGGAAATTGATAGCATCCCCGTGATGAAAGAAGCCAGCGGCAAGCTGACCTATCCGGGACGTAAGCAAATTTTTCGCTCCCCCCAAGGAGATCAGCTAGGTCTCGCTACGGAAGCTGCTCCCCCAAACGCTGAAGGATTATTAATACCCGTGATGCGAGATGGACAGCGCCTAATGGCGGATGATGGCTTAGAGAAAATTCGCGATCGCACGACTCAATCAGTCACCCGACTACCACTAGATGTGAGAGATGTGATCAGCCCAGTGGTTCCCAAAGCACACATTTCCCCGGCTCTAGAGCACCTGACAGATGCCACCCGCCGTGGTCACTCCCTACTGTGAAATAACAACGATTTCATCCACCAGCGCTTGCTCCATCGCTTATTTAAAAAGATTAACCACCCTTAAGTTAACAACGGCAAGACTCTCCATGGGACATCTTTCTACTCCAGAACTATCCGTGAGCACTCCTCCTGTCAAAACAACCCATGTGGCACTGTTTGGCACCAGTGCCGATCCCCCCCACAACGGGCACCGTAGTATTGTGGCTACCCTAGGACATCAGTTTGACTATGTCGCCGTCTGGGCATCGGATAATCCTTGGAAAACGGATCAGTCTCCCATTGAGATGCGTATGGATATGCTGGAGCTGGCGATTGCAGATTTACGCACGCCGGGCACCGTCCAACTTCACCGCGAGCTGAGTCATCCGTATACAGCGGTGACTCTGGAGCGGGCTCAACGGATTTGGCCCAAGGCCAAGTTTACGTTTGTGATTGGGGCCGATTTGATCAAACATCTCCCCCACTGGTATCGCTCAGCGGATGTTATGCGCTGGGCAAATATTTTGGTGTTTCCTCGGCCAGGCTATGGCTTACAGGAATCAGATCTACAAGAACTCAGAAATCATGGCGCTGAGGTTGCGATCGCAACACCCTTGAGTCAGCATCACATCTCGTCAAGCACGCTGCGTCAAGGGTGTCCAGAACACCCCAACGAAATTCCCGCTGTTGTAAAAGCCTACATTCGTCAACACAACCTCTACCCATGCCCGCAAAACAACCAGACCACCCCCTAGCCGACTTTAAGGTGGGTATTGATAATGTCATTTTTTCGGTAGATACCGAGCAAGATCGGCTGTTGGTGCTGTTGGTGATGCGTCATGAGGAGCCCTTCATTGGTCAATGGTCCCTGCCCGGTACCCTAGTGCGCCAGGGAGAATCCCTAGAAACAGCCTCTTACCGAGTGCTATCGGAAAAGATTCGAGTTAACAATCTCTATGTAGAACAGCTTTATTCCTTTGGTGGCCCAAAGCGGGACCCACGAGAAGCTGAAAATGCTTACAATATCCGTTATTTATCAGTCAGCTATTTTGCCTTGGTGCGCTTTGCCGAGGCCGAGCTGATTGCTGATGGCGTCAGTGGAATTGCCTGGTATCCCCTCAATCAGCTGCCCGATCTCGCCTTTGACCACCAAGAGATTCTCACCTATGGCACCATGCGTCTACGCAACAAGGTGAAATATAGTCCTGTGGCCTTTGATGTCCTGCCAGAAATGTTTACCCTCAGCGATCTATATCAGCTGTATACCACCATTCTGGGAGAAGAGTTTTCCGATTATTCAAACTTTCGCACCCGATTGTTAAAGCTCGGTTTTTTGAAGGATACAGGCATTAAAACCTCCCGAGGCGCTGGCCGTCCTGCTAGCCTCTATCGATTTAATGCGGAAGCATTTGAACCTCTGAAAGATAAGCCCATGGTGTTTGTCTAAACTGATTTATCCATCACCCATTATGAAACTTGCTATTGCTCAACTGAATCCTACCGTTGGTGACCTGCCTGGGAATGCCCAACAGATTTTAGTAGCTGCCCGCATAGCGGCTGAACAAGGCGCTCAGCTACTATTGACACCAGAACTCTCAATGTGTGGATACCCTCCCAAGGATCTCTTGCTACGTCCTGGGTTTATCCAACACATGAAAGCAACGGTGGAACAACTGGCTAGAGAGCTTCCCCCAGACTTAACAGCGCTTGTCGGACTGGCTGAGGCTAATACGGAGGCTAGCAAAAAGGGAGAAAAGCCTCTCTATAACAGCATGGCACTGCTGGAAAATAGTCGTATCAAAACCGTTTTTCACAAGCGATTATTGCCCACTTACGATGTTTTTGATGAAGATCGATACTTTGAATCGGGAACCACCCCCAATCACTTTTACTTAAAGCAGGAGGATGACGTTCTTCATGTCGGTGTCACCATTTGTGAAGATCTTTGGAATGAAGATGACTTTTGGGGTCACCGAACCTATGAAGTGAATCCCACGGCAGAAGTTGTCGCCACGGGTGTGGACCTAGTAGTTAATTTATCGGCATCTCCGTTTACAGTGGGCAAACAACATCTGCGAGAACAGATGATTTCCCACGCTGCAAAAAATCATCATTGCCCCATTGTCTATGTGAATCAGGTGGGCAGCAACGACGACCTAATTTTTGACGGCTGCAGCGTTGCCATAGACCGCCAGGGGAATCTAGCGACTCGGAGCATCGGGTTTACGCCAAGCGTACAGACGGTTGAGTATGACTTGGAACAACAAAATCTGTTACCCGGTAAAATTGTTCCTTTATTAGAGACACCCGAAGCCGAAATTTGGTCTGCTCTAGTATTAGGTGTGCAAGACTACAGCCGCAAATGTGGCTTTACTAAAGCCGTGATTGGCCTTAGTGGGGGGATTGATTCGGCGTTAGTCGCTGCGATCGCAGCAGCGGCCCTAGGTCCAGACAATGTGCTTGGCGTGCTAATGCCGTCTCCCTACAGCTCAGACCACTCCATCAGCGATGCGGAGAAACTGGCCCATAACCTGGGTATTGGCACTCAAAGTCTGCCCATTGGCAATCTCATGGCAGGCTTTGACCAAACTTTTACAGATCTTTTTGCAGGCACCCAGCCCGGTGTGACCGAAGAAAACCTCCAGTCTCGCATTCGTGGCAACCTACTTATGGCCATTGCCAATAAGTTTGGCCACTTGCTACTGTCCACCGGTAATAAATCAGAAATGGCCGTTGGCTACTGTACCCTCTACGGCGATATGAATGGCGGCCTCGCGGTGATCGCCGATGTTCCTAAGACAAAGGTCTACAGCGTCTGCCACTGGCTTAACGAGAGTGCTCAGCATAATATCGCACTGGGGTTGATTAACACTGACAACACAACAGAAATAATCCCTAACAACATTCTGACGAAACCACCCAGTGCCGAACTTCGTCCAGATCAAGTAGACCAAGACTCCCTTCCCCCTTATGACATTCTTGATGACATTCTGGAGCGTCTAATTCAACAACATCAGTCTGCTGCTGACATTATTGCAGCTGGACACGCCGAAGACGTGGTAAATCGAGTCATTCACCTACTCAGCCGTGCCGAATTTAAACGGCGGCAGGCACCTCCCGTACTCAAAGTAACCGATCGCGCCTTTGGCCTAGGCTGGCGCATGCCCATTGCCAGTCGATGGTCTTTAACTCAATAAAGGGCAGAACCAAACAGACGATCCTTAAAATTTTGCGAAGAGATAAAAATGGATATGTCAGTAAATAATGTAGCTTTGATTACGTTTTTGTAGTACTGCAGATGGGTGATTGCTCTAGCCAGGATGTAGAAAATCAAGTGCATAATGCACCTGCTAAATATCCTCAGTTCCCATATACAAGGCTTTTGCCCCCTTTTTGAGTTCACCCTTAGGGCAGAGAACAGTCAAAATTCAATATGTAATTTCTGATACTGACTGTTCTAGCCTACGGTCATTTGCAAAAAAGACTTAGCTAAAACTGGTCATTAGGATGGTAGGGCAAATCATTTGTCGATAAAAAATGGCTTTTATCCCAGTTCTTCTATTTGGTCTAAGCGCTTTAACATTAACAACTCTCTTTAAGGAAGATACGCAAGCTGAGCCACCCTCAAAAACGCCTGAACAAAAGCTAGCAGATGCGATCGCAGAATATATGAAATCTCGCAGTGATGAAACATCTGATTGAACTCTAAAAATCTTTTTGTAAAACCCCATGAGGCTTTTCAAGACTTTGTAACACTCTCTTTAAAGGCCAAACAGGATAGGGAAATCCCCTATCCTGCTGTGTCATGGGCTGACACTGTATGACGCGACCTATACCTGCTTAGGGAAAAGCAGCAAGTGCAGTTACTGACGGGGGACTTTTACCCACGGACGATACCCAGCGCGAATGCAACGATCCAAAGCAACATCCACACCTAGGTCAGCCTCATCGCTCACTTCAACCACACAGATGCCATAGCGCTCTGGCATCACGCTGCGGCTACAGTGTTCCAGTGCACTGACCGAGGGCTGGTCTAGCAAAGCACTATGAATATTCGCAGTACAGTCTGCCACCTCATCAGGACGGCGAGAACGCTCACACCCTTCTAGGGCATCCAACGCACCAATTCCCGTATCTCCATGTATATCCACAACGCATTCACCTAAAGTCCCTGGGGAACGAGTGCCCGCGCAGCTAGCGGCTGCTTGCGCCACATCCACACCAATACCTGTTAAACCAGCAACACATGCTCCATAGTTATCATCCCCAGCGGCATAGCCAGGAGACACTAGCCCAGTAGCCATTCCTAATACCACTGGAGCCCAAAATAAATGCTTCATAGAACGACGCAAAATCGACTTATGTTTCATATTAATCATTTTCAATAGATTTGATAGAACTATAGTCCAAGCAAAGGAGATACCCCTGTGTTGTTGCAAACCCTACATTTTTCCGCTCAGTCAACAACCTAACAAACGACCAAAGACCGTTACATAGCAAGTTTATCCACTGTTCATGGGATGTCTGCCTTGGGAAGATATGCAAATATTGCCCTTGGACGTGGTTTAGGACGGCAGTAAATTTATAATGATTGCTCTTTCAAATGCTGATCTAATCTACAGTGAACTAGTGACAACCATGTGCCGTTACAAAAGCTACGGGGAAGTTTGACATGCTATCCGCACCGTATCAGTAACGCGACTAAGACGCCACACAATAATTACAGCAAACGATCTAGAGGGTCTTTTAACATGCATCTGAGTGAAATCACCCATCCTAACCAGTTGCATGGCTTGTCTATAAAACAATTAGAAGCCATTGCCCAGCAAATTCGCGAAAAGCATTTAGAAACAGTATCCACCAGTGGCGGGCATTTGGGACCCGGTTTAGGTGTGGTTGAATTGACCCTGGGTTTATATCAGACCCTGGATTTAGATCGTGACAAAGTTGTTTGGGATGTAGGCCATCAGGCTTATCCCCACAAGTTAATCACGGGCCGCTATCAAGATTTTTCTTCCCTGCGGCAAAAAGATGGTGTGGCTGGATACCTTAAGCGCTGTGAAAGTGCATTTGATCACTTTGGTGCGGGTCATGCGTCTACCAGTATTTCTGCCGCTTTGGGGATGGCCATCGCCCGGGACATGCAAGGAGATGACTACAAGGTTGCGGCCATCATCGGTGATGGGGCGTTGACTGGGGGAATGGCGTTAGAAGCGATTAACCACGCTGGGCACCTCCCCAATACCAACTTGGTAGTGGTGCTTAACGATAATGAAATGTCCATATCTCCAAACGTTGGTGCCATCCCTCGCTACCTTAATAAAATTCGACTGAGCCCACCGATGCAGTTTCTCAGCGACAACATTGAGGAACAGCTAAAACAAATTCCATTTGTAGGAGATTCCTTCTCACCCGAGCTCGACCGCATGAAAGAAGGCATGAAGCGTTTAGCCATGTCCAAAGTGGGTGCGGTCTTCGAAGAACTTGGCTTTACCTATATGGGGCCTGTTGATGGTCATAATCTGGGGGAATTAATCAACACATTTAAAGAAGCCCATGCTAAGGGTGGCCCAGTTTTGGTTCATGCCGTAACCGTAAAAGGTAAAGGGTATGAAATCGCGGAAAACGATCAGGTGGGCTACCACGCCCAATCCCCCTTTAACCTATCCACTGGCAAGGGATATCCATCCAAAAAGCCAACACCCCCCAAATATTCCAAAGTATTTGCTGAAACCCTGATCAAATTAGCCGAGGATAATCCCAAAATTGTTGGTATTACGGCGGCTATGGCGACGGGTACGGGGCTAGACAAACTGCAAGCTAAGCTACCCCAACAATATATTGATGTAGGAATTGCAGAACAGCACGCAGTGACCTTGGCAGCGGGTCTGGCCTGTGAAGGCATGCGCCCAGTAGCGGCTATCTATTCCACGTTTCTTCAGCGAGGCTACGACCAAATTGTCCACGATGTCTGTATCCAAAATTTGCCGGTATTTTTCTGTCTAGACCGGGCTGGTATCGTCGGAGCAGATGGTCCTACCCACCAAGGGATGTACGATATTTCCTACATGCGTTCCATCCCCAATATGGTTGTGATGGCTCCCAAGGACGAAGCTGAACTACAGCGGATGATTGTGACCGGTATCGAATATACCGATGGCCCTATTGCCGTGCGCTACCCTCGCGGTACTGGCCATGGCGTACCCTTGATGGAAGAAGGCTGGGAAGCACTGCCCGTCGGTAAAGGTGAAGTGCTACGTCAGGGAGACGACCTGCTACTGCTAGGCTATGGTTCCATGGTGTACCCCGCTATGCAAACTGCTGAAATACTCAGTGAACATGGTGTAGAAGCCACGGTCATCAATGCCCGTTTTGTTAAACCTCTAGATGAAGAGCTGATCGCTCCCCTGGCTGCAAAAATTCAGCGAGTCGTTACCCTTGAGGAAGGTTGCTTAATGGGCGGTTTTGGTTCAGCAGTCGCTGAGTCGCTTCTTGATCGTGATATTAATGTTCCTGTACTTCGCCTAGGTGTACCGGATATTCTGGTAGACCATGCCACACCCAATGAAGCAAAAACAGCTCTGGGACTGACGCCTGCGCAAATGGCTGAGAAAATTCGACAGCGGTTTTCTCTAGGCCAAAGAGAACTGGCTAGCATGGGTTAGTGCGCTAGTTAAATCTAATAACTTTTAGGCGCGAGGACATGGCTTTAGGGTTCCTCGCGCCTTTTTAATTTTTTCTTGGCCCTCAACGCCTTGATCGACGGGAGCCACGCCTACGCCGAGGAGAAAAACCGACCACAGAAGCACCTGAAAGTAAGACCGCTGGGGCCTGGGGGCGATCTCTTCGGCTAGGTGCGATCGCAAAACACATATCCCAGAAACACAATCCCATAGCAGCCACAAGCGCTAACACCCCTACCAAGAAAAAAAACATTGCTCCAACCACCAGCATGTTGAAACCCACAATTGCTCTGAGGGACAACGCACATAGGCTGATCAGCATCCCTAACAACGTCACCAACGTTAACAAAAAGCTAATGTAGGCCCAGCGACAACGGCGACGTTTTGCTCGTCCCTCTCTGAACTCAGGTACTGGCGAGGTGTGTAACCAGCGCCATCGCAACCAGGCCCCCAAAGCAACTAACGCCACCGTAATCACCATCAGAACATTATTAATCAGCAACGAAATGAGCTGACTCGTTTGAATAGAAGACATCTCCACCAGACTCCTTTGTGGATATCAATAAGCTTAAATAGATCAAAACCAGTTCAATTGTACTATCTAAATTTGGTCATAAATCCATCATGGGAGAAAAGTCAACCTAGTGGTATGGTTAGTGCGTGCTTGGCTGTTAAACACTAGATGTGCGTTGTCTAGGGGTTTTGAGCCTGATTTAAGGCGCATCTCCCTGTTGTGTTTCCGTTGACCATGTGTTTTTGTTACCCATGAACGTAACATCGACTCCAAAGCAGCTTGGAATTTACTGGCTCTTGGGCATCTTGGCCTGTGGATTGGCAATTGCTGGCAAGCTTGTAGCGGTCTGGAGTATTGACACTTATGTATATTCGTTACCCATTGTGGGTGGGGTGCTAGCCAGCCTAGAAATCGTTGAGATTGCCAGCCCGATTTTGTTAGCTCTGCTGGGGTTAATTCTAGGCTCACTCACCTATTACCTATCGCCAAATATGGGTATGGGCCTGCGTTTCCTTTTATTAGGCCTGACATTTCCGCTGATTTTGATCATTGGTTACCCAATTCGCCACAACCTATGGGTACAACAAGTCGGCAGTCAAGCAAATTTATCCTTTGACCAGGCCCGGCAGGCGACGGATGCCTTTCTACAACAGAAAACGTCTAAATCTGGCAGCGTTGGATTTTATTGGTACACCGCCACTCAATCAAAACCGCCAGTTCGCCTGGAGAATGTCGAAACCCTAAGTGAAGACAATTCCTTACAAAATCAGCTGACCGAACTTGGCAAACGTCAAACGGGCCTATGGGGGCTGGCCTTTAGTCTATATAACTGGCTATTCAATCATGCAGGCTGGGGACTACGCGCTGCCTATGCACTCCTATCGGGCTTTTTAGGTTTATTTTATTTTTATAAAGGTCAACGCTGGGCCACCGTAAAACGTCAGCGTCAGAGATAGTACTGGCCTGTGACGTTAAATCTTGCGGCACTGATATTGGCGGGCGGTCAGAGCCGCCGGATGGGACAAGATAAGGCCTTACTTCCCTGGCCCGCCAAGAATTCTGAGCCCATACCTTTGCTAGCTCACATCAGTCATGTGGCCAACACCTGTACTACCCGCACTTATATACTCACGTCCTGGCCAGAGCGTTACGCGCCGTTATTAGATACCTCCGTTGTCCTGTTGAGGGAACAACCTCAGAGAGCGGGGCCATTGATGGCATTGAGTCAGGGGTGGGCCATGATTCATGCCCATGAGCAGCAGCAAGATCGCGATACTCCCGACTGGCTGATGGTCTTAGCCTGTGATCTACCTGGGTTAGAGGCAAAGACACTCCAGCAATGGTGCGAAAGCCTAAGGGACATCGATCAACCTGCGATCGCAGCACTACCTAAACGCGGCCATCGATGGGAACCGTTGTGCGGGTTTTACCATCAACGCTGTCTACCCAGCCTGCACCAAGCTATTCAGCAAAACATTCAGTCATTTCAAAACTGGTTAGCCCACGAAACCGTTACCGCACTGAATGTGAACGATTTTAATATGTTACAAAACTGCAATACTCCTACCCAATGGCAGCAATTTTTGAATAGTAAGAACGCTAGAAACCCATAGATAGCTTGACAAACAGGCCTTTTTTTTAATGTTAAGCTGTGTGATATTTTCCTTGGCCTCACCGGTCATGACACCATAAACCCTTATAGTAATGATTAACGTTTGTTAAATTTCCTCATATTCTGGAGATTCTCAAGTGGCGATTCCTCTGCTGAACTACTCACCGGTTAGCCAAAATTCTCGGGTTGAGGGCTATGAAATTCCTGGAGATGATCAGCCTAAGATTTATTCAACTCAGAATATTCTGTCTGCGACTGATATCGATGATCTGATTGCAGCGGCTTACCGTCAGATCTTTTTCCATGCCTTTAAAGCTGACCGCGAGAGATTCTTAGAGTCTCAGCTGCGCAGCAATCAGATTACTGTGCGTGAGTTTGTGCGCGGTTTGCTGTTGTCGAATACCTATCGCAACAGCTTCTACAAGATGAATAGTAACTATCGTTTTGTGGAGCAGACGGTTCAGCGCGTTTTGGGCCGTGACATCTTTGGCAAAGCAGAAACTCTAGCTTGGTCGATTGTTGTTGCAACTAAGGGTATTGAGGGGTTTGTTGATGACCTGCTCAATAGCGACGAGTATTTAGACAACTTTGGCGACGATATCTTGCCTTACCAGCGTCGTCGTGTTCTACCTTCTAGGAATGAGGGTGAGCTGCCTTTCAATATCAAGTCTCCCCGTTACGACGAATACTATCGTTCTGTTCTCGGCTTTCCCAAGCCCGTATTCCAGAGCAGCATTCGTCGGTTTACGCCCCAAGAGCAAAAGCCCAAAGCGGGTAGTCCTTCCCTTTATATGGACATGGCTCGTGGCTTAAGCAACAGCCAGCCCGTACCTTCTCAGCGGGTATCTGCTGTTGGCGTTAACTTCCTATCTGGTGTGCCTTACCGTAAGGTTGGTTTCCCTGTTAACGACCCAGTTGCTGCAGCGGCAGTTGAAAAGGTTAAGCAAGAAGCTTAGGCAACCTGTTTTGACTTGTGTGGCTGAAAGCTTAACTCTTTAGCTCTGATATAACTCTTTCAAGGCGGTGCTGTTTCGGTACCGCTTTTTTGTTTGCATATCTATCTTGGTGGCCTGATGTAAATGGCGCAGCCATATGAGGCTATCTTTGGCGTAAGCGCTGCAGCAAGGTCTCAAAAATAGTGGGCAGTGGTGCGATCGCAACGATCTGCTCTTCAGTGATGGGATGGGTCAGGGTTAACTGTCTGGCATGTAACGCTTGCCCCGGTAAATTGACACCAACTGAACGACCAGCCCCATAGGTCATATCGCCAACGATTGGATGCCCCACCATCGCGCTATGCACGCGAATTTGATGGGTTCGTCCAGTTGCTAAGCGGTAGTTCATCAGCGTGTAGTTGCCTAAACGCTCTTGGATGTGCCAGTGGGTCACCGCTGAACGGCCTCCCTTTTCTAAAGGAACCACACCCATCTTTTTGCGCTCCTTGGGATGGCGACCGATAGGGGCATCAATCGTCTCCCAGGCGTTTGATAGTTTGGGCGCTCCAAACACGACGCCTAAATATTCTCGCTGCGCTGTTTTCGCTTGAATCTGACCCTGCAAATGATGTAATACAGGTTCTGTTTTAGCCACCACCATGGCTCCTGTTGTGTCCTTATCTAACCGGTGGACAATACCAGGACGCTGTACTCCGCCCACACCCGTCAGCTGATCGCCACAGTGGGCTAAAATGGCATTCACTAATGTTCCTTTGGCGTGCCCTGGTGCCGGGTGAACCACCATCCCAGCCGGTTTATTGACCACTACCAGATAACGATCTTCGTACAAAATATCTAACGGAATCGCTTCAGGAACCAGGGCAAAGGGTTCCACTGCAGGCACTCTAAGCTGTAGCCAATCTCCCTGATTTACTGTCACCTTTTTATTGGTACAGGGTTGATCGTTGATACTAAGGGCACCCTGCTCAATCAGTTTTTGAATTCGATTACGGGACAGCTCACAATGCTGGGATAGCCATCGATCAATCCGTTCACCGGAGTTGTCGGTTACTGAAAGTTCAACCGTATCGCCCTCACCAGAGCTGTTAATAATGCCCCACTGCTCTTCCATACCCAAACAAACCCAAACCATGTAGCCAAGGGTGACCGGTGGCCCTAAGCTTTACCATTATGAGGCTTGTAGGTTAGTCCAGTGGGGTGAATGCATGGGTGAAACGGGCGCGAGTACTTGATATAAATCCACTACACGGCCGATGATTGCGATCGCAGGTGCCTGAAATTGACACTCTTCTACCTGCTGCACAATGGTCGATAATGAGCCAATCAGTTCTTCCTGATCGGGGCGAGTTCCCCATCGAACTAAGGCAATTGACGTATCTGCAGATAACCCTGCCGCCATTAGCTCTGACACAATATTGGGTAAATTGTGAACGCCCATATAGATCACGATCGTTTCAGAACCCTGGGCAACTGCCGACCAGTTCACTTGAGGACGATATTTGCCCACAGCCTCATGGCCTGTCACAAAGGTAACCGAAGAACTATAGTCCCGATGCGTTACAGGAATCCCTGCATAGGCTGGCGCTGCAATCCCTGCCGTGATGCCGGGTACAACCTCTACATCAATGCCTGCGTCCAGCAAACCCATCATTTCTTCACCCCCTCGGCCAAAGACAAAGGGATCGCCTCCTTTCAGCCGTACTACCACAGCATGGTTTCTAGCCTGCTCAATCAAAAGCTGAGTGATATCAGTTTGAGCCATAGAATGGCGGCCACGACGTTTTCCAGCATCAATTACCTGGGCACGTGCACTAATCATCGCCAAAATTGGTGGGCTGACTAAAGCATCATGAATCACCACATCTGCATGATCCAACAATCCCTTTGCCTTCAGAGTCAGGAGCCCCGGATCGCCAGGTCCTGCTCCCACTAAATACACCTTGCCAAAGGTTGTGTGAATCGAAGAAGTAGACATGTTGCTCGCATTGGGATGGGGGGAAGGTGTCTATCAAATATGACAAATCGATTTTGGCAAACACCACCAGAGAATTTTGCCAAAATCAATACAGCAGGGATACAAAAACCTATTTAACAGATCTGGTTAATACTGCTTAATTTATCCTTAACCTTAGTTGATAACGCCGCTTGCTGCGCACTAGATTCAGAGCTATGGCTAATGTGTGATTGTTAACTGAAACACGTAATCAATTGGCTGGAAACACCTCAACCATATCTTTGGAAGAAAATGGTCTCAACTTCTTAGGTTATCCACCACCAGATCGGCCATATCTACTGTGGCTCCTAACGGCGGTAGCAGACGAAACTTAGTTCGAGGAAAACGCTCAGCCAGCTCTTCCGTTAAATGAGCTACGGCATCTGTAATTCCGCCAGCGAACAAAAAGTAGGGAAAAATTGTCAGGGTAGAGCAGCCCTGCTGCATTAGCTGAATAGTTTGATCTTCAATTTCAGACATATTGCTCCAGTAGGCAACGGCTGTTCCCAATGATTTTGCCAATTGGTCTACCGAGCGATTGCCTTTAGGACGACGACTGCCATGGGCCACCAGCAAACGTCCTTTTCTCGGTGTGCTTGCTAAACGACTAGCAATTAAATCACGCATGGCCCCATATCCACCGATGTGATCTCCCACATGAATGTCAATACACCCCCCTAGTTCACGACGCGCCAGATCCACTTCTTCAGGAATGTCGTCCATGACATGACGCCCCTGCAGTAGAAACAGAGGGACTAGCTGCAAGCGCTTGACGCCTGCTGAAGTTAGACGACGACCAAATTCAATAATTTGTTGATGTAATGGCAGCAACCCAAACTCTAAGGCAGCAGAACCAACAATACAGGTATGGTTCTGAGAGGATGGCTGGAGAGGGGCAGAACTTTTTTGGGCTGCCATGGGCTCAACTATCATCACACCGCCTGCTTGCTCGCGTCGTCGGTTATTGCGACCGGATGGTAGCTGAGTTAAGGACGGGGAGTAGGGCTTAACTCCCATGGTAGGGGCCAAAGGTGCTGTCGACCATGAATCAGACAGAGGTTGTAGCCGCTCACGCACAAGCTGAGCCAAACGATTCATCGCTATCTGATGGCGCGGGTCTCGACTACCGTGGGAAATGAGAAGGTAAGCTGTAGATGTCACGAGTTTAAAGGTTCTAACAAAAGACTGAAACTAAACGGGTAGGAAAAACGCTTGACAAATGTCAACCTGACGGCAAAACGCGCAAAATGGCTAACATTGGAAGCTACTGAATAATATTTTTCGACTCGTGAGCTTTCTAGGCTAGCAATAAATCTCGGACTTAGTTCTAGGTTCCAACCTCTGACATCTCCTTCAAGTAACTTGTTCGCCCGATTGGCTGGCTTGTTGAACAATTGCAAAACTAGAGAATTTGAAACCCAGCTACGTTTGAAATAAAGGTGATATTTTGCACCTTAGTCAACCTAATATCTACGGCCTTGCGAAAAAAAACTGTCGTGGTTGATGCTGTTTATCCAGTTATTAGATGGACATAGGCAAGCAGGCACATCTTAGGAATCCCCAAGCACACCATCAGCCACCACATAGCGATAAATATCATGGTAAACCATACAATTGCTCAACATGGGTGCTATGATAGAATGCCGTTACGTGGCGAGCGTAGCCAAGTGGTTAAGGCAGTGGATTGTGGTTCCACCATTCGGGGGTTCGAGTCCCCTCGTTCGCCCTTATTTCAGTAATTGCTGAAATTAATTAGCCTAAATTTGAGCTTTAGACATCGGTTTTTAGTTCCACCATTCAAAGCTCTTAGTTCCCTTTCTCACAGTCCTTTCAGTAATCGCTAAAAAATAGTTAGATTAACTCCAGCCTGAATTTATATTTGGTTTCTAGATGTATTTGGGAAACTGGTATTTTCAAGCCGCATGGTTGGTGCCTATGTTGAAAAGATCATTTTCAGTCTTTTAAGTAATTAAAGCGGAGAGCGAGAGAACAATTGTTCTTCACGGCATTTAGGTCATATCTTGCCTGAATATAGGCATCGCCTAGTAAATTTTGCAGATAAACTATGGGTTTTGGTTAAATTCCCGTTAGCAGCAGTGGAAATGCAGGCATTAGGTCTATCAAATTGAGTGAGTACAAGGATTTCCTTAGGGGCACTGGATGCCGATTCGAAATTTAGGCCATAGTTATGGCCCTAAGCCGATTGAATATCGAGAATTCCCATCATGCCTCGATCCTCATGGTCTAGTACATGGCAGTGATAAACGGTTCTACCGGTGTAGTTTTGGAAGGCCATACGAATGCGTACTCGTTCACCAGGGTTGATGGAAACAACATCTTTCCAGGCCGCGTAGGGTTCGGTTTGCCCGTTGCGGCTAATCACCTGAAATTTGTTGACATGGACATGAAAGGGATGGGCCATGGCCCCGGTATTGATGATTTCCCAATCTTCGACGGTACCGAGGCTCACTTGGGTATCGACGCGGCTATGGTCAAAGGCTTGTCCATTGATTAAAAACACCATGCCGTGTTCGTGATTCAGCGTAAACTGCCTCACTCTCTGGGGTTCGGGGAGGGGCGCTATGGGCAATAATGCAGTGGGTAAAGGTGTTTCTGTCGTCGTCCCACTGTAGGCCAGTGTTGCAACTGTTTCAGTACGTCTTTGCCTTGATGGGTCGCCCATCATTCCGCTGCCGCCCATCATTCCCTGGGCTGGATTGAAGAGAGTATTAAGTAAACGGTACTGTCCCGATGTTTGGGTGGAACGAATCAAAACTTCAGCTCGTTCGCCAGGTGCTAGGACTAAGTTATCCAATTCTATGGGAGCTGAGATCGCACCTCCATCTGTAGCGATCAACAAGAGTGGATGCGCTTCCAACGAAAGCTGGAAAAACCTGGACGGCGAAGCATTCAGCAGCCTTAATCGCAGCAACTCTCCCTGGGCCACCTTGATTTCTGGATTAAGCTGACCATTGGCCAGTAGCAAATCACCAATGCGTCCGGTCATTTGAGCCATATGACCAGGGTTAGGAATATTGCCTCGGCGATCTAGGGCTAAATCTTTAAGGACTAAGGCGGTCTCCTTGGCCGCTTTCACTTCAGGGATATCGTCTAAGGCTCCCCGCACAATAAACAATCCTGCCAGTCCTGCAAACAATTGTTCAGCCACCAACCCGTGATAGTGGGGATGGTACCAAAACGTTCCCGCTGGATGGTCTTCAGGAATTTGAAACTCGTAGGTATGGCTTTCGCCAGGAGAGATTTCTAGAAAAACGTTATCTCCGGTGCCTGTGGGGGAAATGTGCAGCCCGTGGAAGTGCAGGTTAGTCGGCTGATTGAGTCGATTGGTAAAGCGAATTTGTACTGTATCACCTGGCTTCGCCTCCAGCTGAGGTCCTGGCGATTGCTGGTTGTAGGTCAATAGGTTAGCGGTTTTGCCATTTAAGGAAACTGACTGAGCACTCGCTTCTAAATCCAGGCTAAGTAAGCCGTTCTCACTTTTGATTACATCTGGTAGCAGCAGATTAGAAGAGGCTTCTTCAACAAAAGACGTTTGCCTGGAGCATTGGGACAACATAACTGATGCTGTTGTCACTGCACTCAGTTTTAGAAAATTCCTGCGCTTAATTGGGACCTGTTGGAAACTCATGGACGGAATAACGCTTACTGATTGAACCGAAAAGCTCTCAGGAGACTAGAGGAGCTAATGATTGCAATAGAGTTTGATGGTAGCGACAAATTGTGAAATGACGATGAAATCTTTACTGGGCATGATGACCATGGTCTGAACGCTGTGCTGCAAACCAGTCATGCACTGCTGTAACAAGAATAGGCTGCTGAGCGGTGTAGCGAATTTGCCCGCCATCTGGCAGCGCTGTGTACTCAACTGTCATGGCACGGTAACCCGCTCTGAGCTGTTTTAGTCCGGGCATAGCATCCCCGTGAATAGCGGCAGGATCAGAGAAATCACCGGATTGAAATTTGCCAGCCTCTTCTTCCAGATGGCTCTGAATAAGTTTTACCTGCTCGGGGTCTATGGGGGCATCTGCAATGACGGTTTGCAGCCCTCCATCTGATAATGGCTCAAAGTGGTGGGTTGTTGTCTCTAAATCAAAGGGCATGATCTGTGCCCCTCGCATAGCCACTTCAGCCTGTCGCTGATGAAGAACAGTCTGCCGTAGACCGGCTCCGATAACAACGGCTAGCGCAATCAAGCCCGCTAGCCAAACGAATTTTGGCCGATGGATCAGTTGATTATTCACTTTCATGGATAGCCTCCACAAGAATATTTAGGGAATCGAGTACAACTGTCTGTTGTTCCTTGGGAATTGCAGAGAGTATGCGATCAAACTTTTCTCGACGTGCAGTGGCAAGTTGCCCCGCTGCTTTTTGTCCGCTTTTTGTCAGTGTCAGCTGTATGACTCTGCGATCTGCTTCACTGCGACTACGTTGGAGCCATCCTCGTCGTTCTAAGATTTTGACCAGACGGCTGACTGTGCTTTTTTCTAGGCTGAGACGTGTGGATAGTTCATTTTGAGACAGCAACTGCCCATTAGATAGCTCCATCAGGGCATGGGCTTCTGCCACCGTTACCGTCTGTCCACAGGGTGTTTGGTCGGGTCGGTGCAAACCAAATGCACGAATTAGCGCTATTAACTGGCCTTGTAAATCAGGAGAATTGGGCACGCAGATAAAATCAAACTAATAGTTCGATTATGCAACTATTTAGTTGTATCTCGCAACTAAAATTATGATGTGGTTAGTGAGCCCTTTGGACTATCGTTCCTAAGAAAGCTTTGCACGAGCTAGCTGCTTTCTCTTTGAGGGTTGTTTTAGGCGTTTGAATGCCTCTGTCGCGTCATCCACGTAGGAATAAACCACCGGAACTATAACTAATGTGAGAACCGTAGACATCACTAGGCCACCCAAAATAACAGTAGCAATGGGTGAATAGGCGTCCATTCCTGTTTCTGGGAAGAAGGCTAATCGGACGATGACGATCAGGGTGGTGACGGTGGTCATGACAATGGCTTTAAGGCGGATAGGGCCAGCCTGACGAATTGCGATCGCACGCGGCACGCCCTCCTTTCGCTTCGCTAAAATCAGCT
The DNA here is from genome assembly GCA_039024555.1 of Cyanobacteria bacterium P01_D01_bin.156. GTDB lineage: Bacteria > Cyanobacteriota > Cyanobacteriia > Phormidesmidales > Phormidesmidaceae > Leptothoe. The sequence goes on along the minus strand of JBCCQQ010000001.1, from coordinate 394,176 downwards.
CTAGTAACAGAATCGCTGCCGATAGCGAAACCCCAGAGAGAATCACAATTCCTAAAATCGACACGGTGGACAGGGTGTGATTGAACAGTAACAGTGCACCAAATACCCCCACAAGCTGTAGCGGCACAGAGAGCATCATCACCAGGGGCTGGATAAACGAACCAAACTGAATCACCAAAATGATGTACAGCAGCACTAGCGATACCAATAATCCCTTGAGCAACCGGGCAAATTCGATCATCATATCGGTCATGTCCCCCATGGAATCGACACCATAGCCGGGGGGAAAGTTTAGTTCTTCGCCTGCCTGCATTGCCACCGCCATGGACAAATCCATAGAGGCAGGGGCATTCTTACGGTAATAGCCATTCACGTACACCACCCGCTTCCCATTCACCCGCTCAATCAAGGTGGGACCTTGGCGAGGTTCAAGTGTCGCCACTGTGCTCAGGGGTACCTGTTGGCCTGTTTTGGTGGTGATGTAAGTATTTGACAGATCCTGCATCGTACCGCGAGCATTTTCGTCATACCGCACCAGAATGGAATTCTGCCGGAGGTTGGGGCGATTGTAATAACGGCGGGTCATACCGCCATTGAGGGCATAGTAGGCTTGCTGGGACACCGCCTGTACCGTCAGACCTAGCTCCTGGGCACGGCGGCGATCAATATTAAGCCGATACTCGGGCTGAGACAGGGCCGAACTCGTAAACGGCATCTTGAGGTCAGGATTGGCTTCGGCAATGTCTAAAACACCTTGAGCTAAGCGATGGAGTGTCTCTAAGTCATCGCCATATACCGCTAGCTGAATGGGAGCCGCAGAGGTGGCCATTACATCTACTCCCATTTCCTTAATTCCGATCCGACGAATACCGGGAATAGTCTGTTTAGCCTCCGCTTCAATGCCGTCCATAATCTCCCAAATGTCCCGTCGCCGTTCATTCAGGGGAGTGATAGTCACCGTCATTGATGCCGTATTCACACCGCCCATGCTATAGCCCGTAAAATAGGTGCTATTTCGCGTTAGCTCAAAGCCGATCTGAGCAGACACTTTCTCTACTTCTGGCTGTTGCAAGATAATGTCTTCAAACCGACCTGCTGCGGCATCAGTGGCTGCAAAAGAGGTACCTGCCTCCATTTCTAAGGTGGCGACAAACTGTCCCGAATCTCCCAGGGGCATCATCTCCTGGGGAATCAGACCGTAAAGCATGATTGCCAGAACCACCGAAGCCCCTGCAATGGCCAGGGTGATCTCTCGATTCCGCATACACAGATCTAACAACCAGGCATAGCCCCGTTCTAATTTGTTAAAGCCAAAACGCACAGGTGTAGTCAGCAGCTGTAGCCAGGTACGCCGCTGGGGTTGATCAGAATGAGGCTTGAGGGTAAACGCAGCCACCAGCGGAATCAGCGTAATTGACACCAGCAACGAAGCCACAAACGCAAACACCATGGGCCACACAATGCCCACAAACATCAGACCTGTGAGTCCACCCGAGAGAATGGTGGGCACTAATGCCGCAATCATCACACAGCTTGCCGCTGCACTGGCTAAAAAGACTTCCCCAGTACCCTTAATTGACGCCTGAACGGGCATCAACCCTGCTCGTAATTTTTGATCAATGGAGTCGAGCACAATAATCGAATCATCCACCAACTTACCAATGGCCATCATCATGCCAATCAGCGTAGACGAGTTGAGGGACATGCCGATGGGAATAAACGGCAGGGTAGAAAGGGCCAAGCTAGTGGGAATAGAGATCATAATGATCGCCGTGGATCGAAAGTCTTCGAGGAAGATCAAAATCACCAGTCCAGCAAGAACGACACTCACCAACAGCTCCTGGAACGTACTGCTGACAATCAGGTTAACTAAGTAGGAGTTGTCATAGGCTTCCTGAAATTCGATGCCAGGGTATTCGTTTTGGATCGCCTCCAGTTCCATCCTGACCCGCTTAATTACCTGGGGAGAACTAGAGTCTGGTTGCTGAATCACATTGACCGCGAGGGCCGATTCTCCGTTATAGCGATAGCCGCTGCGGCGCTCTTCATAGGTGTCTTTAACCGTTGCGACATCTCGCACATACACCACGCGACCATTTTGTTCTAAAACGGGATAATCCATGACCTCGGCAGCACCCAGGGTGCGCTCATCGGTGCGCACCAGAATTTCGCTATCCCCCTGCGTCAAAGTCCCTGCACTTTGGCTAATGTTATTGGCATCAATGGCATCCCGTACCTGCACAATGGACAGTCCATAGGCCGCTAGCTTCTGACGATCTACAATAATCTGTAGCTGACGACGGTAGCCCCCAAAAATAGATACAGCCTGCACATCTTCCACCTGAGTCAGCCGATCCACTAACGTATTGTCAGCAAATTCTCTCAGTTGGAGGGGGTCCCAATTCTCACCCCTGAGCGCCAGCGTCAGTACAGGACGATTTAATGGATCAATCGGTAGCACCCAGTAGGATCTAAAGTTAATGCCATCAAATAACAGGTCACCTTCAGCCGCTGTCATAATGTTTTGCACCGACTGTACCGCCTTATCGACATTGCCTCCCCAAGCAAACTGAATGGTGACGATGGAATTATCTTTTTGGGAACTAGACCGGATAAATCGCACCCCATCCAAAACGCTTAGCCGCTGTTCGATGGGTTTAGTGATATAGGTTTCAATTTCCTCTGGTGATGCACCAGGGGCCATAGATACCACTGACACCAGAGGGCTTTCCACGTAGGGCATCATCCGCACCGGGAGTAGAAACAGCGTCAGTAAGGACAGCATAACCACCGCAATATAAAGAGCGGTGACAACAACCGGATTTTTAATAGACCAGCGGGTGAGAAATTCTTTCATGGAAAGCGGTGGCGCATGAATTGCTTAGGAAGGCTCTCTGGAAGAGATTTATTCGATTTGAGACACTGGGGTTTAGATTCAGCCATTAGGAGATGGACTACTTCTAATGGCTCAACTGCTGTTTATTGTGCTTCAAACATAAAGTGAGCTTTACCCTGTTGTTCTCCTTCGTCAACAGTGGTGTTAACAGCCCACATGCCTGCCATACCCAAGTAAGTAGCAACCTTGTATTGACCTGGTTCAGCATCCGGTGAAATTTCTGCTTCAGTGGTCATATCGTCCATGCCGTCCATGGGCATAAAGATTTCTACCTCTAAATTCTCAGTGGTGACCGGTTTACCTGTGGCCGCATCTTTCACCGCAACAACAAGTTCCGCATCTCCCATAGGTACTGCATCAGGGCTCACCAGAGTAATTTCTACATTCCCCTCACTGGTGGCTTCCATGCCCTCCATGCTGTTCATTTCTGTTTTATTATCATTGGCAGCAGCCTCCAATGCCCCTGATATAGTAGGCTCAGAAGAAGTTGATGCCCCTTCACAGCCAGTCGCCAATGCGCTTACTGCAATTAGACTCAATAACAGTTTTTTCATGATTTTATTGGTTTGAGTGCGTGTAGACGTGTGTGAGCAGCGTCCCCGCTGTTCCCTATGCAGCAAAACAGTAGGGATATGACTTTAATTAACTGGCACGGTGAGGCGAGCCTTGCCAGCCTGTTCGTCATCGGTCACGTTGGCATCTATAATCCAGTCACCTTTCATGCCTAGATGGGTGTTGACCTTGAATTCTCCAGGGTTGTCCGTGGCTGACAGTTCTACTTTGGCCATCATCGGTGCCATGTTTTTCATAGGCATGGTGATGTCGAGGGCTAAATCATCGGCAGATACGGTTACCCGTTCCCCGGTCTCTATATTTTTCAAGATAAAGGTAATCTCATTTTTACCCGCTTTTACCGTGTCAGGACTGACTAGAGAGAGTTCTAACGAGCTGTCTGCAGTGCTCACAAAGCTATCGGTGGGGTTACCCAGGGCATCTACAATGGTCACGGCTCCTCCCTCAATCAGGCGGCTGTGGCCCGAGGTAATTACCTGATCGCCTGCCTTGAGACCATCGGTAATCTCGATGCGATCGTGACTCATCATCCCCGTTGTCACCCGTCGCCGCTGGGCGTTACTGCCATTTACCACCCAGATTGCTGCCTCACCGTCAAAGCTCACAACAGCTTTTTGCGGCACTGCAAGCGCCTCGGTACGTCGCTGCGTGATAATCTCCATATCCACAAACTGCCCCGACAGCAATCGTCGTTCTGGGTTATCCACCACGGCTTCTACGGTGACCGTGCGAGTCTCCAAATCCGCTTGGGGAAAAATGCTGGTGATTTCTCCTTGAATGACACCTGCATTCGTACCCTGGATCTTAGCCACAATCGGTGTTCCCAACCGAATCTGGTTAGCATCCTGTTGAGCCACATTGGCCTGGAGTCTTACCTGCTGGTAATCACCAATTTTGAAAATTCCCATTCCAGGCTGAACAACAACGCCTGGATCGGCCATGCGGGCCTGCACAATGCCGCTAATTGGCGCTGAAATTTGGGTGTAGCCTTCAAAGGCAGATGCTGTATTGATCTGAGCACGAGCACGTTCTACCTGGGCCTGATCGCTGGCTACCTTGGATTGCAGCCGGGTGAGTTTGGTCTTAGCACCAACTAACATGGCTCGTTTGGCATCTACCTGGGATGCGGCCAAGTCGTATTGAGATTGGGAGGTGGCCCCTTCTGCCGTCAAGGTCTCAAAGCGATCTCGGTCGAGAATGAGATAGTCGAGGTCCGCCTGAATTTGGATGATTTCCTGTTGTTGTTCTTCTAGCTCAAACTGGCTGGCGTCAGCAGCTGCAAGCAGGGCTGTGGCCGATGCTTGAGCTTCACTTGTCTGGCTGACCCGCTCAATGGCATCCAGGTTAGCTAACAGCTGCCCAGCATCGACCCAGTCACCGGGGTAAACATCATAGTTTGAGAGCTGACCGGCCACACGGGGATAAACCGTGACCTCTGTGTAGGGCAAAATCGCCCCAGTGTAATTAACACTGGCATCTAGCGGAGCTGCTTTGACCACCTCCACGGTAACCGGTGTTGGGTTAAAGGCCCCATCCACCCGCATCATCTCATCATGGGACATGCCGCCCATATCGTGGCCCGACATGTCATGGCCGCCATGGCCGCCCATATCGTGGCCTTCCATGGCCGAGGAGGAGAGCATGTGGGTAGCACCGACAATGCCCGTACTCAAGACGGCAAAAACGCCCAGACCTAACAGGGCTCTACCGGATGATTTCCACCAGGGGCGGGAAGGTTCAGCATTCTCGATATCGTAACTTTCTTCTGATACGGATGTTTCAGGAGATTCAGGTGGCTGGTTCATTCCGCTAATCTACGACTTCAGCGTGCGCGTTTCAGACTATATCGACCGATTGTGAAATCAGCATGAAATATTATCGATGGGTGGTGGCTAACTCAGGCAAAGTTGAGTCTTCATCCTCATTGGCGTCTTCTTTATACCCACCTACGGGAGTTCTGAGAACATAGCCAATCCCGCGTACGGTTTGTATTAGGCGGGGTTCTCCATTGGCTTCTAATTTGTTTCTGAGGCTGCGCATGCACACATACAACACATCGTTGTTGCCAATAAATGCATACTCCCAGACTTCCTCAAGCAAGCGGTCACGTTCAATCACCTGCTGTGGATGCCCCATAAAATAGGTCAACAAGTTATATTCTTTGACAGTCAGCTCAACCAAGCGCTCACCACGATACACAGTACGACTGTCACAGTTAATCCGTAGGTCTTCAAACTGCAATAGCCGTGCTTTCTCAGGGGAGTGACGTTTCAAATTGAGCCTTACCCTTAGTATTAATTCGGTGAGACTTAGGGGCTTGAACAGGTAATCATCCGCAACAGGGTCGAGCAAATTAATGTTATTAGCATCAGTGAGAAGAATAATCCTGATATCAGGGGACGTTTGCTTTAATGCGGCACATATTTCCAAGGGAGATAATCCTGGGACTGCTGTGTCTAGAATCAGTATCTGGGGTTCATGGCGACGGGCGGTCATAAATCCTGACGTGCTGTCTTGCTCAAACATGACTCGATAGCCTTCTAGACCGAGTTCCATCTGAACTAGCTGGCTAGTTTGGTCATTATTAGAGACCAGCAAAATACTATGAGATTCCATAACGAAAACAGTTTAATTAATCTATTTTCTAAGGTAAGAGAGTGTTATGAAATCATAATGAAATGGGGAGAGAAACCGTGAATGTGCTGCCTTGGCCAGGTTGACTGGAAACGGTAATAGTCCCTTTGTGGGCTTGGGCAATGGCGGTTGCGATCGCAAGCCCTAACCCTGAATTGCCCGTCTGTCGAGATCTAGCCGTATCCACCCGATAAAACCGGTCAAAGATTTTCGCCTGGTCTTCCGGTGCGATACCCACACCGGTATCCGTCACTAAAATCAGCGCCTGCTGCTGCTGTTGCTGAAGCGTGAGTGTTACACGTCCGCCTTCTGGCGTATAGGTTAAGGCGTTGTTGACTAAATTGAGCAACAACCGATAGAGATTTTCTTCATCCCCTAAAACAGTGACTACGGCGTCGGTTTGCACATCAATATCTAAAGCAATCTTTTTTTGTAGGGCAAACGCGGCCATCTCTTCGGCAATATCATGAATTAAATCCACCAAATTGCAAGGGGCCTGCTTAGTGGGATACGCCTGAATATCCAGCTTCGAGAGCAATAGTAAATTACTGACCAGGTTGGACAGCCTCTGGTTTTGGCGATGAATGACGCCCAGCGTATCTTGAGCATCCGCTTCTGACAGGTGAGGTAATCGTAAAACAGACTCTACCGTGGCTCGAATGGCGGCTAGGGGCGTGCGTAACTCGTGGGCTGCATCCGCTGTAAATTGTTGAATTTGGCTGTAGGAGCGATAGATAGGACGCATGGCCAGAGTCGCCAGCCACCAGCTGGCTGGTGCTACCAAAGCCAACGCCAGCAATAACCCTAGCAAAATCCTCCAGCGAACTGACGCCAGGTATTGATCAAAATCCTGAAATGAGCGCCCCACGACTAAATAAGCCCAGCTCTCCGGCGCTTGAGCTGTTGGCCCTATCGTAGGAGAAAGCTCTAAGGCGACTTGGTGATAGTGCTGATTACTGTCATCCCACACCGTTTGCCAGGTTGCTGTTGGAATAGTGACGGGTATACCTTGAGGTCGGGCTCCTGCGGTCGCTAACAGTTCTCCCGCTGGGCTGATAATACGGATGTAATAACCTTGCAGATAGGGGCTGCTTGTTTGTTGTATCGGTTCCAGACAACGCTGCTCACCCAGACATAGATCGGGCAGGATTTGGGCGGGCAGCTGTTGTAGTTGTTGCTGATCAGAGAGTATTAATTTAAGCGCATCAGCAACCGATTTAATTTCTCTGTCAACCGTCACTGCGTGGGCATGGGCAATGGCTCGATACATGCCAAATCCCAACAATGCCAAAATCACCCCCATCACCCCGGCATACCAGGCGGCTAGTTGGAGGCGTGATTGCTGGAATAGCTGATTTTGTGGCTTACTCGCTTTGTGCCGGAATAAACCGATATCCCATGCCATAGACGGTCTCAATCGTGTGGTCATACGGTCCCAGCTTACGTCGCAATAGTCGCATTTGAGCAGCCACCACATTGCTGCTGGGTTCAGCCCCAATCTCCCACAGCTGGGTTAACACTTGGTCACGGGTGAGAATTTGATTGGGATGTTCCATAAAGTACTTCAACAACTGAAACTCTTTTTGGGTGAGTTCAATCTGTTGTTCAGCGGATGTGCCTGAATGGAGAAAGGCGAGTCTGCGATCGCAATCCAACAATAACGGACCACAGGTCAACTGCGCTGTCTGAAAATCTACTGGCCGTCGTCGCAGGGCACGCAGTCGGGCCAACAGTTCTGCCATGCTAAAGGGTTTAACCAAATAGTCATCGGCCCCAGCATCCAGCCCTGCAATTCGATCTTCTACCCGGTCTTTAGCCGTGAGCATCAATACGGGCAAACCATGGTGATGCTCACGCAACCAAGCACACAGCTCTAAGCCAGAAAATTCCGGCACCATCCAATCAAACACGGCCACGGTGTAAAGATTCACATCACATTCCAGGTAGGCCAGGGCCTCGCCCCCTGACTGCAACCAGTCCACCACATAGGCTTCTTGGGTCAAGGTGCGCTTAATCGCCTGCCCTAAATCTGGCTCATCTTCCACCAGTAATACTCGCATCACCCTTAGAAATACACCTACAGGTGCTTTTCAAGCTATCTCAGAAAAATGAAATCAGCGTGAAACGTCTTATTTCTAGATGTGACCGTAGCGCTAGCCCCCTTGACCCTAAAGTTCACTGTAGGGTTTAGCCTAGGAGTATCGAATCACCTGGAACCGCTACACGCCTTCAGGAGCCATTACCATGACCACAACTATTTCTAAAACGCCTACTGCTATTGCCCATCCCGTGCGTCTCTACCGCATGGTCACCCCAGACCATCAGTGCCCTTGGGGTCTGCGAGCCGTTGCCCTATTGCAGCAAAAAGGGATTGAGTTCGAGGACATACATTTAACCTCGTCTGATACCGTTGCCGCCTTTAAAGCTGAGCATCAGGTTCCCACCACACCCCAGATTTTCTTTGGTGATGAACGCATTGGTGGATACAGTGACTTGGCCAGTCACTTCGATGTAGACGCCGAAACAGCCGAGTATTCCTACACCCCCGTCATTGCCCTATTCTCCACCGCTGGACTGATGGCCTTGGCTACATCTCTGGGGCTCAGCGGCTTCATGGGCATTTCCCTCAGCATGTTGGCCTCGCTCAAGCTAATGGACATAGACGCTTTTGCCGAAAGCTTTGCTAAATATGACTTAATTACGCAACGGTTAAAACCCTATGCCAAGGTGTATCCCTTTGCGGAACTGGCCATTGGGTTGGGTTTTCTCGCAGGTATTGCACCGTTGGCAACAGGAATTGGTTCCCTGGCGGTAGGTGTCAGCGGCATCGCTTCGGTGGTAAAAGCTGTCTACATCGATAAGTTGGCCCTTAACTGTGCCTGTGTTGGTGGCAATTCTAAAGCGCCTCTGGGCGTGGTCAGTTTTGCTGAAAATGCCATCATGGCCCTGATGGGAGCGGCCTTGATTATCTCCGCTGCCCGCACGGTGGAAGCCAATGTACCAGAACCCGTATCAGCCGTTGTGCAGATTCAAGAGATGTCCTAGCCGCGATTTCATTTCTATTTCATCATTGTCTGCCAGCCTAGTGCAGGACTGAAATCGTGCCTGCTATGCAACTCTCAAAATCTATCCAGCGCTACCCAGCGGAAAGTGCGATCGCACTGCTGCTAGCCATCCTATACGGTCCTTTACTGATGCATTGGATCGACGGCTGGCTCAATAAATCCGTCAGCATAGAACATGAATACTTTTCCTACGCCATCATCGGTTTTCCCTACGCTGGGATGGCGGCATGGCAGGAACGTGCCTGCTGGCGCAAACTACCTGACCAATTACATTTACTGGGCATTGCGTTTATTGCCCTTGCACTTATTTTCTACACCGGTGCCCTCACAAACCTGATCAACCTATCCCTGCCAATCTTGCTGGCAGGTCTGGTCCTTTACCTTAAAGGATTGCCAGGGATACGGTTGATGGGGATGCCGTTGCTATTTGTGCTGCTGGCCACTCCGACCGATATCTCGTATCTAGTCGCCCCTTACCTGATGCCTCTCCAGCGGGTGATTGCCATTATCGTCGGCACCGTTCTGAGCATGTTTGGTATGGCTGTAACGGTGGACCAGTCCTATATTTTGGTTAGCGATCGCATTGTCGAAGTCGCCCCTTACTGCGCTGGGCTAAAAATGCTTATGACCTGTCTTTATGTAGCCCTGTTACTGCTCCACGGGACAGATAATCTTCGCCACCGTTGGAAAGTCACTACCATGCTAACTGGCGCTGTTTTAATTAGCTTTATGGGGAATCTGTTGCGCAACACATTACTCACCTTTTTCCATGGCACTGATCAAACAGCTTGGTTTAAGTGGTTACATGACAGTTGGGGCGGCGATGTCTTCTCAGCCCTGTTATTACTAGGCGTTATCACATTGATGCAACAGTTAGATCGTCTATCCGCTACTTATCAAACACAATCAGTAAAAACTGATGCGCCAGTCAGTTTCTAATAGAATTCCAGTTTTATTGTTCATCTACCCCAGTTCACATCGAAATCATGATCCATCGCATTAAAAAAGTTGGGAGCCTTGCCCTAATCACCATGAGCCTGATTATCACCGGCTGTGCTCTGGCTTCGGCACCGGCACCAATTTCCCAAGCGGCCCTGGCTAGCGAAATCAATGTCTTCCGCAGTCCCACATGTGGCTGTTGTGGGCTGTGGATTGAACATATGCATGACGCTGGCTTCCAAGTGAACGACCAGATTACGGAGGATATGACGGCTATTAAAGAGCAGTACGGTGTGCCTGACAACCTAAAGTCCTGCCATACCACTGTCGTAGATGGCTATGTTGTTGAAGGCCATATCCCTGCAGAAGATGTGGCTCGCCTGCTAATGGAAAAGCCGGATATTGCTGGTATTGCCGTACCAGGGATGCCCATTGGTTCTCCTGGCATGGAATCGGGTAACTATGTTGAACCCTACACAGTCTTTGCGTTTGAAAAAGATGGTTCAACAACAACTTTCTCAGAACATTCATAGCATTGCCCTCAGCTTAAAGATATGTTCCCCCCAGTTGATCCAATCATTTTTTCCATTGGACCTTTCGCCCTCCGTTGGTATGGCGTGCTGATGTTAGCTGGCGTTTTAGCTACATCCATCGTTGCCAGTCGCGAGGTCGCCCGTAGAGGAGAAGATCCTGATAATTTGTGGGATATGCTGCTGTGGATACTAATCCCAGGGTTTATCGGGGCACGACTCTACTATGTGTTTGTCCAGTCTCCGCGAGATGCCTCTGGGCTAGGTTACTTTTTACAAAATTCAGGAGAGATCCTCAAAGTTTGGAGCGGTGGCATTCATATTTTTGGAGGATTTATAGCGGGTGGACTGGCATTGTGGGTATTCACCCGACTCCGTAATTTGAATCCACTGCCTTATCTAGATGGGATTGCGTTAGGACTGCCCTTAGGACAAGCAATTGCGCGTTGGGGCAACTTTATCAATCAAGAATTATATGGTCCCCCGACTAGTCTTCCTTGGGGATTACGGATTGATATGGCCCATCGCCTTGCCCCCTATAACAATCTTGGCGCATACCCAGAAAGTGTCCGATTTCATTCCTTATTTTTGTATGAATCGCTCTGGAACTTTATCGGCTTTTTTCTTGTTTTCTGGCTATCTCGACGCTTCCAAAACAATCTGAAGCCCGGAGATATCGCCTTGATGTATCTCATCTGGTATCCGCTAGGACGATTTTTTATTGAATTTCTACGCACCGATTCCTGGTTCTTCCCCGGAACAGCATTCAATATCGTTCACATGTTGTCTGCTATCTCAATTCTTATGGCTGTTGTGGGGCTATACCTTCGTCACCGTAAACTCCCTGCTAAACGTCAAAATACCTAATACTTTTCAGTTCATTTACTATTAATCGATATGGCCCACAACAAGGTTCAATTGCAATTAGTTTTTCTGGGGGGAGTGCTGGCCTACAGCAGTCAGTCACAGCCTGCGCTTGCCCATACGAATCATTCTCACTCTCCGGAACCCGAAACTGCCAACATTGAGGAGACAACTCAGCCATCTGATGAGACTAGCAATGATGCAGCAGAGCTGGAGAAACAACAAAACCCTGCAGAGGGTGTCACAGCGATCGAATCAGTACCAGCTAGCCCAGGTTCACCCCTCCATACAGTATCAACCGCTAAATTAGCCGATGGTTTCTCTTTAGGTTTTGGCGAATCCATCTTTGGACTAATGATTGCAGCTCCATTTCTGTTACTGTCTTTGAAAAGGGGGCATCGGTAAACAACAATGTCAATTAATCAAGTTCGTTTACGCCAACTCCATAGGGCGTTAGTTCCCTTCGTTGCCTTCCCTTTATTACTTACGCTAACCACCGGTATGGGGTTTCAGTTTGCGGTTGCTGGCGGTCGTGCCAGTGGTTTTCTATGGCTGCTTGAGTTACATCGAGGCAAATTTGGCAGTATTAACCTGGAGTTTATTTACCCTATTCTTAACGCATTGGGACTCTTAACTCTGATTATTTCAGGTCTGTTTATGTGGTTACAATCATCTAGACATAAGGTAAAAAAGTCTGGGTGACATAGAACTGAATGCGGCATCCCTTAGATTTGACAAGGACTTTGTTCCTTTTAGTCAACCTGGGCAACCAATCAACCAGGAAAACTTGAAGCCTCTTTGGATTACCGCAAATCATCTAGCAGACCACGCAATTGCTCGGCTCCTAGAAAATTCAGGTAGATCTCTGAATGCACCTTTAGACTATGGCCTTGAGATCTGGCCGCAATGGCAGGATCAATTCCTTTAATCGCCATACGTCCGGCATGGGCATGGCGCAAATCATAAATTCTGAAAGGCAGCTCTAAGCGGCGAAAGTACTGACTACTGACATTGCCATAATGACTATTCGTTTGAGCGTTAATGGTCGGTAGGGTTAGGTCTTGTCCTTCAAACCAAGACTCCCACCAGCCAACTGGACACGGAAGGGCCACAGCACGATAGCCCGTTTTGCCACCCGTCACCGTTGCAATCGGGTCAGTTTTGAGCTTCCCGAGATCAACGAGAAATGCTTCATGATTTCGTAACCCATAGCAGGCGACCAGACGGTAGAAGTTTAACCAATTGGAATCGGGAATGTGATGACACCACTCCAAAATCAGCTCGTCGCTCGGGACGTCTTCTCTACTCACTGCCGTCGGACGATACTTACCCCGCAGTGGTTTGAGATCTATTTCAATCTCAGCAAAACGTGCTAATGCACTATAAGCATCACAAGCCCGCTTTCTAGACCGGGTGTCTGGTGGATAGCTCTCAGCGGTTTTCGTTAAAACGGCTGCAGTCAACTCCACATCTGCTGGTAATCGATTAAAGGGTGATGCGTAGTCCTTATTCCAGGTCGTCTGACTTTTGGCGTTCCGTTCCCGACGCGTGAAGTAGTCCGACTCAAAAGCGGCCAACCAATCATTCACGGTCTGTACTGGCAATGGGCGATTCCGTTTTTGCCAGTTGGACCAATTAAACTGATCCAACATCAACTCATGGTTCAGTTTTTGCGCTTCTGCTTCAGCTCGCTTAATCCCAGCTGGATTACAGTAGACTCCCAGCGAAATCCTTTGCTGATGGGAATATTGCTTAGTCGCATCCGACTTTGGCGGCAGCGTTGCTCGCAAGTACAATCGATCAGTTTTGGCTTGGGTCACGATACGCACCGGTACCTTGCCAGCCTTCAAACGCTGATTCGCTTCCTGCAGCAAATCAGCCGGTGATTTTTTAGCCATTCAGGGTTTTAGCCTAACCACTAGCCTAATTTTAGGCTAGCTTTATGTACTATTTTGTATGATAGTACATAGAAACTATAAGTGTTAATCACTGTTATAGCAGTGGCTATAGCTATAACCCTTGCAAACTCGTATCAGTACAAACGGCTTGTGGTTCCACCATTCGGGGGTTCGAGTCCCCTCGTTCGCCCTTCTACAAAAAATTTTTGAGACAAGAAGTTGCACTCTGTTTCGCGTGATCGTCACAAAGAGTTCTTATGTCGTTCAGGGTACCTACTCCTAGGTGCGAAAGCGTATAAGAGCAAGACATAGGCTAATACCCCGATGCCTAAATAAGATGTAACAGTATCTTGCCTGGGGTTGTTTGTTGTAACCATTGCTTCAGGTTGAATAACAACGGTTCGTGTTTCCGTAACCACAACTAAACCTCCCGTACTGCCTAAAAAGGGTTAGTCAATAATTTGACTAGACGTTAACCCTATGCGAGCTCTGTTCGTAGAACTAGAACGTTATCTCTAAAGAGAAAACTATGTCATACATCATTAATGCGATACATTTCTTATGTATGAGCAAATGTTTGGATGATGAGCAGGAACAAGCCCTGTGACTGGGTATTGATCACTAAGATAAATGAGGATTGTTAATAAAGCGCTGCTTGCTATATTGCTTAATGTTTTGAATACATACTTATCAATAAAATCTAGGATGCAAGCGAATAGAACAGGATGTCTCACACGTTAGAAATCATAGATTTTCCAACATTAAGCCTTGAAATGAAATCGTTTTTAATGTTTTTGACGTAGTTTTTTGATGCTCTTTTGCAACTTCTTAAAATTGGTGCCAGTTCGCATTTTTATAAGAGTTTTTCCAAGTACTGCTATTCTGCCAAGGGTTGCCTTTTAGCAACTAACTTTCAGCAGCTATCGCAATCTCATCCAAAATCCTTCAGCTGCACTATACGGATGTTGTCCTAGGTCTGTAGCTTATAAGCAACTACAGACAAGAATTACATGGCGTTGGCGACACTTGCCATTCCCATATATCAAGAAATTGATGTATCCTTGCGGGGAAATTAGGAACATGTCTTGACGAGTAAGCTTTACAGGGCTTTATGGCACAAATTTTCATCTCAGCAGGCCACGGTGGATTTGAAAATCAGATCCAAGACTCTGGTGTGAGGGTGGGCGGACTCACGGAAGCTCAGGAAATGATGCGCCTCCGGGACCTGATTGTGCCGGAGTTGAGATCACGAAATCTAACTGTGCTTTCTGTACCGGACGACCTGAGTCTACAGGACAGCATCCGCTGGATTAATGCTCGTAATCGTCCCGGTGACGTCGCTCTCGAGATCCATGCAGGCGCGTTTCAAAATCCTGAGACCCGGGGTATTACGGCATACTACATTGCCAAGAACGAAGTCCGTAAAGCTGATGCTGAACTGATGATTTTGGCCCTAATGCGGCGAGTTCAGCCATTACCTAGCCGCGGTGCTCTTCCAGACACATCAGCTGGAATGGGGCGTTTGGCCTTTTGCCGCCAGGTGGAACCTGCTTCCTTATTGATGGAAGTGGCTTATCTGACCAATGAGCGAGATCGCAATCTACTCACTACTCGCCGCCGTGACTTTGCAATTGGGTTGGCGGATGGTTTAGCCACCTGGAGCCGTCGTGTTAGTGGAGCCCCTCCAACCACGCCCCAAACTGACTTTCCCACGGTCAATATCACCATTAATGGAGGGCTTTACGATGAAAAAGGCATTGTTGTAAACAACAACTCCTATTTGCCCATCGATTTAGTCGATAGCTTGGGGATTGACCTATCTGACAAAGACGATATTAAGCGTGTGCGGTACGGCAACATTGTTTATGTCAAAACCGTAGATCTGCGAGACTTTAATATTTCCATTGGCTGGGAGGCGGCTACCCGTACTGTCCAGCTAAAAACCCAGTCAGCCTTAGCCATTTGTCCCGGTCTCATTGACCAAATTATGAAACACGGCAATGCGTCGCCAGTGAACCTGCTGATGTTTCTCAAGAGCAACAACGATAAAGCACTGCAGGACTTTCCCGACATCCACAAAATCTATCGCGAAGAGGGCTATAAGGAAGGCGTCAATTGGGACATCGCCTTTTGTCAAATGTGTGTGGAAACCTCATTCCTGCGGTTTGGTGGCAATGTGAAGCCCTCCCAAAATAACTTTGCTAGTCTGGGGACTATTGGCAATCCGCCCGAAGGAGCTTCATTTCCCAGCGCTCGTTTAGGGGTGCGTGCCCACATTCAACGGCTCAAAGGGTACGCCAGCAAAGAACCTCTAGTGCAAGAATTGGTAGATCCACGCTTTCGATTTATTAGTCGCGGTAGCGCTGTTTTTGTGGATCAGCTGAGCGGACGCTGGTCAGTGGACCCTAACTATGGTGAAAAGATTATGGCCACTGTGCGACGTTTGTACGAATCTGCAAAACTTTTGTAAGCTGCCTTACAGTTCGGTTGTGCTTCATTCGAGCCAAGGTGTATTATGCGTGGCGAATCCCGTTCGCAAACTGGCACATGTCAATTGGCACACATCCCTGTAGACATTATTCTGAAACGGTATCCCATACCCCTGGGAACTCTAGGCTAGGTCGCCCCCATTTCTGATGTTTGCCATGACGACTTCTTTTTCCTGGAACTTAATAGCACGACTGGCCCGCCGTAGCTGGTGGGGTGCATTGCTCTGGTTGCTCTGGCTGGTACCCGCTCAAGCCCTCGAGCTTAGGGTTGCTATTCGCAACGACGCCCAGCAGGTACAAATTGGTAGCTCTACTCCGGGCACTGTGCGCGACAGCCGTGGACAAACGGTGATGCAACTCTCAGAATTAGAGCCCGTCAGCGTTGATGAAACTCGTGGACGTTTGGAGCTGAGTGATTATAGTGGACGGTCTGGCCAGGCCAACACCTTTTGGTTAGAACCGTCTGACAATGGATTTGTGTGGATTGGTGATCGCTGGTATCGCGGTCGGGTCAAACTGATTCCCAGCGAAAACGGAGTTACTGCCATTAACTACGTTGATATTGACGACTATCTCTACAGCGTCGTTGGTAGTGAAATGCCCACTAGCTGGCCTCAGGAAGCACTGCGATCGCAAGCGATTGCCGCCCGGTCCTATGCCCTTTACCATCAGCGGAAAGCCAGGGGCCGCTCCTTTGATCTCAGCAACACCCAACTTTCCCAAGTGTATAAAGGCATTCAGCAAGAAGCTCCCTCTACCCAATCAGCAGTAGACGCCACTAGCGGTAAAGTTCTTATCCATGGCGGTCGTGTGATTGAAGCTGTCTTCCATTCATCTTCCGGCGGCCACACCGAAAATTCAGAGCATGTCTGGTCAAAGGCAGTTCCCTATCTGCGCGGTGTTCCTGATTTTGACCATAGTGCGCCCGTTTATAGTTGGCAGTCTGCCTTTTCCCTAGAAGAAGTTGGAGAACGTATCGGTTACCCCGGTACCATCGAAGCAGTAGAAGTGCTCAGTCGTAGTCCCCAGGGTCGGGCAAAACGCATGAGCATTATTGGTGATGAAGGTACTCTTACCGTCACTGGCAATACCTTCCGTCAAAAGTTAGGTTTGCGTAGCACTAAATTTGATTTAGCCGTAACTCCCACTGGCATTACAGTGTCAGGTAATGGATTTGGCCATGGCATTGGTATGAGTCAATGGGGAGCCCGCGGCATGGCATACCAGGGCCACGACTACGATGATATTCTTACCCACTTCTACAAAGGCGCTCGCCTAGGGAAAATGTAGTTCACTAAGGTAACCAGGGATCTCAAATCAATTTTTTAACATATGCGAAAGCTCCTGACATATACATCAGGAGCTTTCGCGCTAAACGGCAAGACTCTAGCTATCCAAGCACTCGCTGCCGCCGAACATCATACTTAGCCACATAGCTGCCTGGACTAACCCTTAGATACATAACATCGTGAATCAGATTAGAGTGCTCTTCGCTAGGCTGCTCAAAAGCAAGATCATTTCGCTTACAACTTTCTTGGTAAGCTGCAACGGCTTTCTCAAATACCAAAGCTTTGTCCACCATGATCACCTCTATAGCAAAGCATAGGCAACCAACAGGTAGCATGCGCCCTTGCGCTCAAACTAACAGCATGCTACCCAGCCTTGGATTACTAGCTCACCCTAACACACTCAGGTCTTTTGACTTCAGCAGCACAACCCAAGAGCGCCGATTGACAAGAGTTCACAACGCAGCTCACCGCCATCGAACATCGACTCACTACCTAGTTGACGTCTGCAAATAATTAAGCTGATTAATAAGTCACTACCCGGCTAGAACAAACCCAGGCCACATTACGACAGTAAACAAACAGCTGGTCTCGCTACAAAGACCTTTATACTGCGGGGGCTATTTCCAAAAAAGAGTTAGACCAAAAACCGTACGGATCGCGATGTTGCTCGATCTCAGGCCACAGAAGCTGAAGAAGCTCTAGCGTTACAAACTGCAGGTGCGCCCGTTCAGAACAGGTAGAACAAGCCGCTGCACGGGGTAACAACAGCGTCAAGCAGTCGCTGTGCGAGGGCTGGCAAACGTATTGAGGAGATTAATCAGGCCCGAGGGCAGGTACAGTCCGCCCAAGGCACACTACAAAGTGTTGAGGCAAAACTACAAGATACCCAAGCTGTTGTACCACTTGATGGAGTTATCTCACAAATCTATGCAGAGATTTGTGCCTTTGTGAGTCCATCGACATTGGGCGGTGGCATTGACTCAGCTTCATCCTCGACTTTAATGCTCTCCAGCAGTCGTAATCAGGTGTGGATCAACCTACCTGGGTTTAAGATTGCCGATATTCAACTAGGCCAGCCCAAACGACACATTCTTATCCAAGATGGCCAAAGTATTGGTTAGTAGTTCAATAAACTAGGCAATTACCTTTGGGTACAGAATTATTGCCTAGTTTATTGAAACCTATAATTTCGTCCCACACTCAGAACAAAACTTGTGGCTCGCTTTGTTATCTGCGCCACAGTTGCTGCAATGAATCACCTCTACCGGACGCTTGGTTGCAGGTTCTGGCAAACCAACCATCTGAGAGTTGTTGTTGCCGGGTGGCACCATAGGATAACAATTCTCATCCCGACGCACCCACACATCCAACAATACGGGACCATCATGGGCTACCATCTCAGCAATTGCCTGATCTAACTGCCCTGGCTCCTTGACAACAACACCTTTCACTCCAAATGCCTCTGCCAGCTTTTCAAAGTCCGGCATGCCCACTTCCATATTAGAAGACGCATAGCGCTCACCATAGAACCCTTGTTGCCACTGACGAACCATCCCTTGCCAACCGTTATTAACGATGACAGTTTTTACCTTTATGTTGTACTGGGCTAGGGTGGCCAGCTCCTGCAGGTTCATTTGGAAACTGGCATCGCCGCTGATACAAATCACTTGGTTATCACCTACACCCATCTGAGCGCCCATGGCGGCAGGCAAACCGTAGCCCATGGTGCCAAGTCCCGCACTCGAAATCCACTTACGGGGACCATTTTGCAAAAACTGAGCTGCCCACATTTGATGCTGTCCTACATCCGTGGTGTAAAAGGCATCGGGGGCATGACGGCCTACTTCTGCAATTACCTGCTGTGGCGATAGCTTATCGCTGTAAGTAGGCACCCTTAAAGGGTAGTCTGTTTTCCACTGGTCAATGCGAGCACGCCATGCACCGGTCTGAGCTGGGTCAGTAGGGGCACCCAGACGCGTTAGTAGCTCAGTCAATACAGTTTTGACATCGCCCACGATGGGCACATCAGGTACTTTACACTTGCCCACTTCTGCTGGGTCGATATCAATGTGAATGACCCGAGCGTGCTGGGCAAATAGCTCCAAATTACTGGCTACCCGATCATCAAATCGTGCTCCAATCGCTACCAATAGATCACATTCACTGACGGCAAAGTTAGCGTAGGCGGTACCATGCATCCCTAACATGCCAACGGAAAGAGAATTCTGTTCGTCAAAGGCTCCCTTACCCATCAGAGTGTTAGTCACTGGGATTTGGAAATGCTCAGCCAGTTGAGCGATTTCAGCATGGGCACCGGAAATAACGGCGCCACCACCAACGTAAAGTAACGGCTTTTTAGCCTGCTGCAGGAGTGCGATCGCATTAACAATCTGACGAGGATTCCCCTTAGTGGTGGGCTTATACCCAGGAATTGCAATGGACTGGGGCTCTACTGGCAAGTAGTCAAACTCTTCTAGACCCACATCCTTAGGGACATCAATCAACACTGGACCGGGGCGACCAGACTGGGCAATGTAAAACGCCTCGGCCACAATTTCAGCCATGTGTCGTGGGTCCCGCACCACATAGGAGTGTTTCACAATAGGTAGGGTGATGCCAAATATATCGGTTTCCTGAAAGGCATCACTGCCAATAGCTTTGCGGGTTACCTGACCTGTAATGGCCACCATTGGCACTGAATCCATCTGGGCCGTCGCAATGCCTGTTACTAAGTTAGTGGCACCCGGACCAGAGGTGGCAATACACACGCCTACTTTTCCAGTGGCGCGAGCATAGCCATCCGCTGCATGGGATGCCGCTTGTTCGTGGCGCACCAAAATGTGCTCAATATCTCCCCGCTCTTCTGCCTTATATAGCTCGTCATAAACCGGCAGAATCGCCCCTCCAGGATAGCCAAACACATGCTGAACACCGTGGCGCACCAGGCTGTCAATTAACGCAAACGCACCGGTCGCTCGTTGAAGAGCCAAGTTTGCCTTAGCCGCAGGCTTTACAGACGTTGAAGTCATAGCAGTGATGAATGAGACAGGTCGGGAAACGGAAACCGTGATAATAGTCGTCTATTTTACAATTAGACACTAAAGGATTGGACAAACTTTAAGAAATCCGGTTTTCTCGCAGGCTCAAGCTGATTGCCTAAAACAGGCTGCTATAGCCAGGTCTTAGAGTAGATATCTGCCTTCAAAATTCCCGTATTTTTTTATTTTCATAGACAAAAGTTATGAATTTCGTCATCTATCCATGACACGTTTCTATTTAGTAGCAGATTTGGATGGAACCGTAGTCATGCTCAGCTGTTTAAAACCGCTGTAATAAAATCTAAAGCGGTCATTGCTTGTTCACTGCCGTTAATGGCTCCCATCCCAATGGTTGCATGGGGTGATTGCCAAAGAGATAAGTGCTCAACTGTCGGCGTGGCATAGAAAAAACCGTTACTTTCTGTGGGCGCTGGCAAGTATGTTGTCCTATGGGTCCATAGGTCGTGGCTCATACGATAAATTTCAAGATTGCCTATCAAGGGCATCCCCCACCCATCCAGCGCTAACAAACGCACTTGCCCCCCTAGGCGTTGCCAGAACATGGCTATGGGATAGGCCACAACGACACCAGCACTAAAGGCAATAATCTGCAGCAAAGTATTTTGTTCCGGTTTTCGCTCCCTCTTGTACAAAAAACAGGATGAGTTAACATCCCACATTTGCCCAGATGGCCAAAGCCATATGTGATGAGGTGAAATCTGACGCTGCAAACAACGCACAAATGAGTTGGTTAAATCGGTAGAGTGATACCCAGGGCAAATTAACAGTTGCATTGCTATCAAGTTACTAAATATGCCCACACCAAACTATAAAATCAAAAGTTTTTGGTGGATGTTAATCACTATTTATTAAAGTGCTCACATTCAACTTTACCTTTGACACAAATATTTAGTGTTCCTTAAAGATGAGTTGATCGTGTTTGATCGTCGTGAAAAATGGCAATAGTTTAAGAGGGGAGCATTAAAATAAAAGCGATCCCCGATTTGCATCTAAAGAGATACCTAGGTGTTTGATGTATCTTTTTAGTCCTTTTTTGTTCTTATATTTTGGCAAGGAAAATTTAAGTGTTTAAGACTTCAGAACGCTTAAATTAAGCTGCTCTACACCATAAGGACAACGAAAATAACTATTCACATCGCCTAATATTGGAGATCATCACCATGGCCAACAGTATCATCAACATTGCCCTACCCGTCGTCAACGAAATTATTGATGATGTGTTGGCCAATGGAAGCATGGAACAGGAGATTATCAATAGTGAAGATTCTAGAGATCGGCTAGCCACCTTTGTGCTTAGTCGCTTACCTGCACGCTACATGACGGTTACAGATAGTGCCTGTTCACTAGACCTTCCTAAAAGTTGTTATTCTGCTGAGCAACATCAGCAAATGCGCCAGCTAGTGCATCAGGGTATTCAAAAATTATCGACCCAGCCTACTGCCGCTGAAGCATTAATTCCGTCTACATGGTTTGGCTAGTCTAGCTGGTAAAACTTATTACTCTGACTGGTAGGTGCTATGGCGCTTACCAGTCTTTTTATGGGCCTGCAAATTCAGCCAGCGGACAGTCTTGTAGAGCGAACTTAGCCTAGCAACGTTCGGTTCTACACCATAGCCAGAGTAGGAGTGTTACCAGTAGTCTCTATATAGATGCGTTACTGGGGCAAAGCAATGGTTAGACCGATTGTTTGTGCCATTTAGCACCAGCGACTGATACGTGGTAACACTAACTCAAGACATCTAGGGGCCATGGTGGAGCAGTTTTTACCCACAATTAGTAGTTTGGTTGCCTTAGGAGAACTTGGGGCCGAGGCGACGGACTGGAATATTCTGAACTCTGATATTGCTGATGGAGAATCCCATCAAAAGTATCAGGCAGAGCGCGCCGAAGCGGAGTGGCAAGGGGCAGTCACGTCTCTGAGTCATTTGCTCCACCAAACAATGCCCCAGCCCACAGGCTGTTCCCGTCGGTCTAAGCGATCGCACCGAACTGTAACCGAGCCGACTGGTCTACTGCTGAGTGGCCCTTTCCCAGTGGTAGAGTCTCCTGAATTAACTATTCGGTTGTCTAACTGGGTCTTTATTCCACCACCGCTGGACCAGTTTTCCCAAGCCTTTTCCCAGCTGATGCCAGCGGATGAGAAACCGCCCATCAACACCACAGCAGCTCGCGTATTGCCGCTGATTGGGGGAGACCCTCTATCCGGAGAGCAATTTTGTTTACTATTGACCGAACGATTTAGCCTCGTCCTTGTCTTGGGTCGGGATGCGGATGATGAGCTCCGATTTCAATTTTCGTTTACACCCGCTGTTATTACCCAGGTTTGGCAGCTGTTGCGCTCTCGGATACTGCTAACCAATCCTAAACAACTTGACTTTATCGATCCACTGGTGGAAATGTTTGCCCCTCTGGCTCCGGATTATCGTATTGTCAGCCAGTTTAGCCGCTGGATGCTGTCCTCATTACCCGTACCAAAACCCAGTACAGTTATCGAGCGTATCGTTTCTCCCAGTCAAGTTATTAACAACGGTGGGGGTGAAGCCCATGGCCTCGATACTGAATTGCTTAAGGCAATGGCTCATGAAATTCGTACGCCCTTAACCACTATTCGAACTCTCACCCGTTCCCTTATTCGCCGCAAAGATTTGGTGGAAAAGGCAAAACAGCGGCTTCAACAAATTGATAATGCTTGTACACAACAAATTGACCGTTTTAACTTAATTTTTAAGGCAGCTGAGCTAGAAGCGGCTGCCCATAAAGGTCCACGTTCTGCTCTGACGGCGACTGCTCTCACCGAAATTATTCAATTGGCGATTCCCAAATGGGAACAGGCTGCTACGCGCAGAAATCTGAACATCAAGGTCATACTCCCCAAAGACTTACCCATGGTGGCCAGCGACCCCACGTTACTAGAACAAGTCTTGACGGGGTTAGTCGAGCTATTTACTCACAGTGTTGCCCCTAAGGGAGAAATTCAACTCCATGTAATGGCCGCTGGTGATCAGCTAAAGCTTGAGTTTCAGGCAGATGTGAATTCTACCTACGAACAACATCGACCCACCCTCAAAGCCCTGGGTAAATTGCTCATGTTTCAACCAGATACGGGGGGATTGAGTCTCAACTTGCAAACGACCAAAGCTCTGTTTACGGCGCTGGGGGCTAAGTTAACCGTGAGGGAACGACCTGGTGGGGTTACTTGGATGGTTTTTTTACCGATTGAAACAGCAAATTATCCAATTGTGTAGACATAATTGTGTAAACCTGGACAATCAGAACTCCAAGCCACAGTTGGTAGCTGGAAGCAATCTCCATCAAGCCTACTTGATATGATTGGCACATGAAAAAAAGGATTGCTCAGGGCTTTTCTACCTGAAACGCTCCCTGCCCTATGGGCATAAGGTGGCGGTTTGTTCTGCCCATAGGATTTTAGTGAAAGTTGGAAGAGCCCTGAGTGACTGGTTCTGGGGCCTGGCCAAAATTCGTTGACCTAGCGCAATTTAGTAGGAAACCTATACTTGAGTGCTCTGACAAATCCTCCACTATTCATATGGCTATCCCGGTCAGACTGAGTATCAGCGATGCCGCTAACTCAGTCAAAACTCTAAAACGGTAGTTTCTTCTTGCTTTCACGACCGCTTTCAAAGTCAAGCTCCTTGAGCTTCTTCAGAATGCGATTGAAGTATTCACCCAAATACTCTTCCACAGTCGTTATGTCAGCTTTGTCTAGGCCAAAGGTGCTGTAAACTTCGTCCATTTCCGCATCCAGGGGGTCACTTCCAGCACTGACCTCTGCAAAGGCTAGGCGATCAGCAAACTGCCAGCCCCACTGAAAGAAGTTAGCAAAGTTACGCACACCGCGCAGGAGTCCTAGGGACATGGTTGATACCTTAGCGTCCTCCCCTGACAAACGCTCACATAAACGCACCAGTTCATACCCACCCCAAGCTCGGGTACCGGCTAGGGGAAAAGAACGCTTATTGGTTTCAGGGACTTTCAGTGAACGTACGGCAAATCGAGCAATGTCTTGGGTGTTCATGTAGGCAATGGGAGCTGCTTCACCCATGACCCAGATGGCCTGCTTCTCTAGTACCGGAATAGCATACTGGCCAATTAAACCCTGCAAAAAACCACAGGGACGCAAAATGGTGTAGTTGATACCTGACTCTTCTAAAAACTGCTCCGTACAGTGCTTCACATCCATCAGGGGCACATGGGAGTATTTCTCGCAGTTAAGGATGGAGATAAATACGTAGCGCTCCACATTGGCCTCGAGAGCGGCTTTGATTAGATTAACTTTGCCATCCCAGTCCACATCGTAAACAGAATCTTGGGGACGAGCAGTTGCTGCATCAATAACCGCTGTCACATCTTCAAAGCAGGGAGGCAAAGACTTAGGGCCGCAAATATTGGCCTGCACTAGCTGGGCTCCCCACTCCCTAAGAAAGGCCGCTTTTTGGAAGTTACGAACAAGACACTTAACGTCAAATCCTTCATCTAACGCATTGCGTACAATCTGACGACCTAGCGTGCCCGTTGCACCAACCACCAATATGCTCATGTTGGACTCTAAACAAAACTTAACGCTTTACTAAGCTTAACAGACGCTGCATCGTTCGAAAACCGCCGATGGCACATTAAGCAAAAACGGGGCCAGTCGCATGTTGCGAGCCCCGCTTTGAGAACGAATAGCTGAATAACTTTGAGAAAAATTACACTAACTTCTCAGGCTTTGTCTGTTTTATGAACATTAAGCCTAATGTGACAAGTTACTCTTCAGCACCCTGGAGCTTCAGCATTAGAAAACCAACACCCAAGCCAACCATGACGATGACAAACATGGTGACTGCAACCGAAAAAATTTCTCCACCCATGGTGCTTCGTTATCCTCCTATACATACCTCCGTAGTGGAGGTCTTATAAAATTATTCTTCAGTTACATTCTAAAGCAGTTTGAGCATCTCACCCCAATCAGGTCTGGTCTCTAATCTATAGCTACAGAGCTGGACTAAAACTCCCCCAGCTATCCGACCTACTCGCTGATTCACTGGGTGGAGTAAACCCTGATAGCTGAGCCAGTTGCCTTAGGGACTGGGTCCCCAGATAAAAACCACTACCAATTTCCCAGGTAGGATAGGCAGTGATGCCTACTGTATTACACAAAGTTACCTGGGGGTTAACCCCACGACTATCGCACTCTACGTAGGGTACAAGTATGGCTGCATCACCAAAAAGCTGCCGTTGTCTAGCACAGTGCGGACACCAGTAGGCACCGTACATTTTTGCGCCTATGGTTGCTAGATGCTCAGCCAGCTGCGATTCATAGCTGGGTTCAAATAATGAGGGCAGAGCTTGACAGTTCGTCAGGGAAAGAAAACTCCCCATGCTCAATAGCAGTATTACTTTACGTCTGCCTGCCATGCTCTCTCACCCATAACTGTTTGCTATACCCTCCTGAACCATGGGTGATGATTTCCAGGGTGGGTTACCGCCCACGATTGGAAACGAACCTGCCACAATAGAACAAAATTTTTATGTTGGTTCTTCTGGGCATGATCAAGAATGCCACAGATTTTTGAAAATAGGACTAATACTGTCTCAGAGAACGCCTTATGAAGCCTTTCGATCTGTCTACAGCGAACCGCTTGAGCCGATGGTTGCTGACTTGCCTCTCGGCACTTTTGCTATTTTTCTTCTCGGGAATGCAACCGGTAGAAGCATTAACCCAAGCACCGGCTGAAGCAGCTGAACTCTCTAGCGAAAGTTTTGTAGCGGTCGCGGTCCGGCAGGTGGGAGATGCTGTGGTGCGCATTGACACGGAACGCACTATCACCCGCAATGTGCCTGACATGTTCTATGACGATCCATTGTTTAGAGGATTCTTTGGCCCCGATACATTCCAGCGTATTCCTCAACAGGAGAGGCTGAGCGGTCAAGGGTCTGGCTTTATCGTCGATGGTAACGGTTACATTTTGACCAACGCCCATGTGGTGGCTGAAGCGGATCGGGTGACTGTCACCCTTAAGGATGGTCGCAATTTTGAAGGCACCGTTGAGGGAGCAGACGAGTTGACTGATTTGGCTGTTGTCAAGATTGATGCTAAGGCAGAAGATTTACCCGTTGCCACGTTGGGCGATTCAGACACTGTGGATGTGGGTGACTGGGCGATCGCAGTGGGTAATCCTCTCGGTCTGGATAATACGGTAACCTTGGGTATTGTTAGTACCCTAAAACGGTCCAGCGCTACGGTAGGGATTCCCAATAAGCGTCTCGACTTTATCCAAACAGATGCGGCTATTAATCCTGGTAATTCTGGCGGTCCTTTGTTGAATAGTAAAGGTGACGTGATTGGTATTAATACCGCAATCCGGGCCGATGCCATGGGGATTGGGTTTGCAATTCCTATTAATAAAGCAAAATCTATCCAGGCTCAGTTAGCCCGAGGTGAGCGTATCGCCCATCCCTACCTGGGTGTGCAAATTGCAGATTTAACGCCCGAGATTGCGAAACGCAATAATGAAGATCCTAACTCCAGCATGCTGATTCCTGAGGTGAAGGGCGTGCTAGTGATTCGGGTGCTGCCAGATACTCCCGCTGCTGCTGCAGGGTTGCGCCGTGGAGATGTGATTACTCGGATTGACGAGCAATCCTTGGAAACTTCAAATCAGCTGCAGTCCTACGTGGATCAGGCTAAGATTGGCCAGCGTTTACGCTTGAATCTACGTCGGGGGGATCAGGCCCAAACGATTACGGTCAAAGCTGCAGAACTAGAGCAGGAAGCCTAAAGCTCACTTCGTATAGGTGGTGTAGGTAAAAAATTCATGTGTGAGGAACGATTCCTCACACATGAATTTTTATCACGGCATAGCTTCTGGCTATAAATGGACATTGTCCAAGGCTTTTGCGATCTCATCCACAAACTTATCGCCTAGTGTGACCGTCAATAGGATACAGGCTTCCATGACTAGAAAAATGAGGCATAGCTGCATAGCAGAGAGCTGTTCTACGGATTCAATCTCTGAGTAGAACAGCGGAATTGATACTAGAAGAGCGCCAGCCACTGTACCGCCTATAGCTTTGATATATATCGAGTTAACCCAGCTGCTATCAGTACTCAAAAATTTAATGTAAAAGGACTCGAGCAGCCTTTTATCTTCAGATGCCATGGGTATATTTTGACCAAAGGGGTATCAATATTAGTTGAGCTACGGCAACAGGGTCGCTCTTTCCATAGGAAGCTCAAATGACAAGCAATACTGTATTTCCTAGTCCAGCTTCTTGATGCGATCGCTTAAAGCAGATTGTCGTGAGGCCAACCGTGCCCTACCTGAAGCAGCCCATGCCTGAAGTGCTTCCACCTGGTCTTTTGCTGTGCGGGCCAAGGGGACAAGCTGACTAGCCGCCTCTAAAATGTCATCCACCGTAAAATCACGATTCTGACTAAAGCCAATGTGCATCGCTTCAACAATGGCTTGTTCGATTTCAGCGCCAGAAAAATCAGGTGTTTCGTACGCTAGACGGCCCGTATCGTAGCTTTTCACATTGTGAGGCCGCAAACGACTTAAATGCACATTAAAGATGGCATCCCGTTCCGATTGACTGGGCAATCCTACAAAGAAGATCTCATCAAATCGGCCACGACGCACTAACTCTGGCGGTAGCGCACCAATATTGTTGGCCGTCGCCACTACGAAAACCGGAGATTTCTTCTCTGATAGCCAAGTGATAAACGTGCCAAACACCCGGCTAGTAGTCCCTGAATCCCCTCGACCTTCAAACCCTGCAAAGGCTTTATCAATTTCATCAATCCACAACACACAGGGCGCGAGCGCTTCTGAGAGTTGAATCATCTGGCGAGTGCGGGACTCAGATTCTCCCACTAGACCCGCAAATAAACGGCCTACATCCAAACGCAGCAGGGGCAGTTGCCAATGGTGGGCAATGGCTTTTGCCGTCAGGGATTTCCCCGTACCCTGAATACCTACCAGCATCAATCCCCGAGGATGGGGAAGCCCATACTGGCGAGCACGCTCTGAGAATGAACCCCCTCGTTTGATTAGCCAATCCTTTAAATTATCCAGTCCACCAATATCCGAGATCTTTTCAGTAGCCGGATAGAAATCCAGAATCTGCGTCTGGCGAATCGTTTGTCGCTTCTCTTCTAAAATCAAGTCAATATCGTCGGGGTTAAAGGTCCCATTGGCGGCAATTCCTCTCGCTAAAACCCTGCGTATCCGTTCCATAGAGAGGCCCTGGCATGAGCGCACTAACCCGTCCATGGCCTTAGTTTTAGGCAAATTACCCATGGCCCCCAGCAGGGTTTCCACCTCCTGCTGAATTTCATCAACATTGGGCAGTGGAAACTCCAAAACGGTGAGTAACTCACTCAGCTCGTCGGGAATGGTTAATTCTGCTGACAGAATAACGATATTTTTCGGCTGAGCTTTGAGACTGCGTGCCAGATTACGCAACTTTCTAGACACTGCAATATCATCTAAAAACCGATGAAAATCTCGTAGTACAAAAACTGCAGCCGTACTAGCAGAGAGTTTTTCAACAAATTCAAGCGCTTGTAATGGATTACGGCGAGCGGCTCCTACATCATTCGGGTTACTCCCTCGATAGCCATCTACAAAATCCCATACATAAACGGCTCGATGACCGTTTTTTGTAGCGACCATGGTAATCGCATCTTCTGCTCGCTCTTCCTCACGGGTGGGGATATACACCAGGGGGTAGCGAGCCCGAATCAGTAAACCAAGCTCCTCACGAAATGCCATGGTCAATCAGAAAGCTGTTGTTTGAGGGCAGATAGGGCGGCCCAACGCTGATCTGTCCCTGAGTTCTCATTATTGAGATCGCTGGCTAAGGGATTTATGATCCCTTGACAGGATTGGTCACAGAGCTGACGCTGGGGTATGGCCAAGCATAGCTGTTCATAAAGCCAGGTCTGAGGCTCAAAATGTCCCTGGGGAGAGAGCGTCTCCACCAGATCTTCTAAACTGACTTCGACTTCCTCTTCGTAGAGTTCTGAGTGAGGTTCTTGCAGCCAGATGATTTCAGAAGTATCCACTTGAATCCGGGTGTTGTAATTCTGCAAACAACGGTGACAGGTCAACGTGGTAATCGTTTCAGCTTGCGCCGATACATCCAAAAAATTGCCGCGATGCTGGATTTGAATGTGTCCTTTGACCGGAGTGAGTGTTTCTAACTCACTGATATAGTCATTGACTTTAATAGTACGGGTTTGCCCCGGATCTTTGACTAAATGAGGAATATAGATTCGCTGCATGGTGGCTGTATCTTCCTATCAAAGGAAGCAAACGTTCATGACAAGTGTGGACAAGAAAGCAGCTGCGTGATGGTGTGGCTTTTCAGTCCAGTCTATTCATCCTCTCCATCAATAGTTCCATCACCGGTTATTGCCCGGACAACCAAGCGACGATCAGGCTCTCTGCCACGACTGAAGGTTTCTAAACCACCGTAAGCCTTCAAAAACGTATGCACCTGTCGACGTTCAGCAGATGATAAATCAGCCAACTCTTGCTCAGCTCCGGTTTCAATAGCAGCGGTTGCAGCCTGCTCCGCAATAGCTTTAAGTTCATCCTGGCGCTGCTGCCTGTAGCCGTGTAATTCAATCGTGTAGGACTGTTGGTCAGTAGATTCTTGACCTATATTGAGCACGGTATTGGCAAGATACTGAATCGCGTCTAAGACACGACCTTTGTCGCCTAAGAGACCCTCTACTTGAGCCTGAGTCAAAGCAGAATCTTCAATGGTCAGCCAGAAGCTACTGTCGCCTAAATCATCATCTACATGCTTACCAGTAACACTGGTAGTTAGTCCCTGATGCTCTAGCAACTGTGATAGCCACTGAATACTGCCCTGATCTTGCTGGTCACCCATAAGTTACCTACGCTTGTTTAGCCCTTACATGCCAATCACAAGTCTATCCAAACCTTACCGATTTGAGACCTTCTTTTTAGAGCTGCCGCCAGACTTTTTGTTGCCTTTAGACCGATTGCTACTTGACTTACTGCCTTTGGCAGTGTCATTTGCTGTAGAAGCAGGCTTACCAGACTTTTTCGCAGTCGTTTGATTGTTTCGACTATTACCAGCTTTGTCAGCTGACTTTCTAGAACCCGGTTCAAATGCAAGGGCGCCGCGATCAGCCTTAACCGCCTTTGCTTCCTGAGCATCTACCAAGGCTTGAATGTTTTCAGGTAAGGGTTCTTTGGAAAGAATAAATGATTGGGCCGTTTGGAAAACATTGGCCAGAACCATGTAAAGCAAAACTCCTGCAGGCAATGGGAAAAACAGAAACATGCCGGAGAAAAGGATGGGTGTCAGCTTTGTGATTGTTTCCTGTTGAGGATTATCACTGGAGGATTGACCGGATAAAAGCTGGTTTACGTACAAGCTCAAACCAAAGAAAAGGACCATGCCCAGGATGTCCCAGTGAATTTCACCATCATCTCCAAGGGCACCAATGCGTCCTAATTCCTTAATAAACAAGAATCCCTTATTTGCAGCTAGCCCTTTAACCTTTGCTTGAACTGTTACATCACCAGCAGCTAGGGCTGTAATCTGACCATTTTCATCAATTTTGACCAGCTCCTGTCCTTTTGTGACTTCCCACTGAGGTACAAAAGCTGATGGTTCTTCAGAGTACTTACTAGCTAGCTTTTCAACTGATTCACCATCCGTAGATTGGAGACGAACCGTGGCTGTATCCCCAACAGCAATGCGATTTCCTGCAGGTAGCACCGCAGAGACTGGAAAATGTTCACCATCAGCAATGTAAAGACTAGATGGCTTGGAAGAAAATGCTTGGGGTTGAACTTGCTCAATAGCTTCTTGGGGAAGGACCTGCAGGTTTACAGGATAGGTAATGTCTGCAAACGGTGATCCTCGCAACGTGGCAAATAACGCAAACAGGATAGGCATTTGCAGCACCACGGGGAAGCAGCCTGCTAAGGGATTACCAAATTCCTTGTAGACGCCGCTCATCTCCGACTGCAGCTTAGTCGGATCGTCTTTGTAGCGTTCTTGGATTTCTTTGACCTTTTTCTGCATGAGGGGCTGAGTGATCTTCATGCGACGCATATTGCGAATCGATCCCGCATTCAGGGGATAGAGCGCAAAGCGAATTAAAAGGGTCAACGCCACAATAGCTAGACCATAGCTAGGCACAATCCCATAGAAAAAATCTAGGATTGGCAGCATTATATTGTTCGTCAGAAATCCAATACCGAAATCCATGCGAGCTTACCAAGCAAATTGCATACCGAACTCTAATGTATCTGAATATTGCAGGCCTTAGGGGTGTTGACTCCAAAAAGAGCCAGTTTTTCAGCCAAACAAAAATTGTATTAGACGGTGTTCTACCTCATAAATTGACGGTTATCCTACCTGTTCGCCAGGAAAATAGGTCATGCAATCTCAGAATGAAAACTCTACGAACTTTTAGGGAATTTTGCTCTGGTAGCTGCAAAATCTCTTTAGTCTACGCTCCTCACATCTGC
Source organism: Cyanobacteria bacterium P01_D01_bin.156 (assembly GCA_039024555.1). GTDB lineage: Bacteria > Cyanobacteriota > Cyanobacteriia > Phormidesmidales > Phormidesmidaceae > Leptothoe. Next base: position 362,418 of record JBCCQQ010000001.1, on the reverse strand, counting down.
TCTTACTACTTGGCAATTATGGGTCTGAGCTTTGAATTGCGATGATTACGGATTGGATGGGGCTACTCATGAAAGCGAAGCGTGGAGAGATATATCCCTCCACGCTCTAAAAAGTTTGTGTAATGGCTTTTATCCTTAGGGATGCTCAGATACGAACTTTGCTAGCTTCTTGAGCTTTTGGAGAAATGTGCTCTAGGATTTTGTCGTAGAGCTCCCGAAAATTCGGCAGAGAGCGCATTTCTAAACGGCTCCCATCTTTTAACTGGACTGACATATCTCCCCAGAAACCCAATCCTCGAGGTATCACAGCAATCCGAGTGATTTCTGAATAGATTAGATCCGTGCGATTACGTCCCATCCAACCGCCAGTGACAGAAATACGACGGTTAGTGATGCGATAGCGTACCCAAAGCGCACGGATAATGGCACCTATCGTCAGGGGAATGAAGACGAGGGTAATGGCAAGCACACTGTGAAAGATCAGATCACCTATGTGAGGACCACCTTCGTAATACACTTCCTCTTTAATGGCCATACAGCACCTCCAGCTCTACCAATAGTTTCTCTAATTCTTGCAAAAATTCGTAATATTCGCAGGTGGTTGCGGCGGGCCTGACATTAATTACAATCCACCAAGCCCCATGAATCCTGGGAAGGAGGGTGCTAATGGCGGTATGAATTTGGCGTTTAATGCGATTTCTGACTACAGCCCGCTTGTGGACTTTACGACTGATGGACACTCCAAAACAAACACCCGGCAAACCTCTCTCATGAGGAGCATTACCGGGTGCTGGTTCTCTCAGGGCTTTAATGCCTAGGACGCGCCCACCAGCGCGCTGGCCTTGACGATAAACCTTGGAAAATGAACGAGGGGACCGTAGTCGATGCTGCTTTGGTAATGCCACAGCTGCGATCGCACACTAATCGGGTTAAACAGCCAAACGCGCACGTCCTTTCTTACGACGGGCTTGAATAACACGACGGCCATTGGTGGTGCGCATACGTGTACGGAAGCCAGAAACACGCTTACGCTTGCGAGATGTGCCTCCGAGAGTGCGCTTAGTCATGGCGATTACTCCTAATCTGCTCTATCAAAAACTATATGCGCTCCATTAGCGCGGTTTCTGATTTTAGCATGTTGTAGCAGCCTCTGGGCATGTTTGTTCGTGAATTACGCTAGTCGCGATCTTCGTAAGCGACCAACATTTCCCAGGTACCAACATAGGTAGCCAACTCCTGACCACGGGGAAATACTTGGAGGTTTGTCCGCAGCATTAGAGCCCGAGTCGGATTCTTAACCTTGCCAAATTCAAGAGTGATGGAAGTATCAGCAGGAATATCTTCAGCTAAAAAGATCTCAATCTTATCGAGCTCTTCCGATAGATCATTAGCACCGCTGAAAACCACATCGTCCCAGCGTACTTCATCCACCTCAATTTGCTCACCTTCTCTATCAATGCGACCGTAGCGAACGGTGATTTCATCAAGGTCAACTTGGCCGTTGAATCGTGTGAACGATTCAGGCAAAGTAACGACTAAAGCTGATGTAGCCGTCTGTAGCTGATCAGACCGTACCTCCAAATTCCACTTAACGCGATTATTCCGAGGTGTATTGTTCAGCAACTGGTAGTTCAAGCGAAAATCCGAATCGGTGCCGCCAAAAAGGGTTAAGCCGTCGCTGTCATAACTTTGAGCCACTGTGGGCACATTCACGCCAGCCAGCGTAGCAGATGAAAACAGTAGACCTGCCAAGCCCCAGCGGACAATGTTCTTAAACATGATTGCTAACTCCTCAAGCTCACCTTACAAACTAGACCCCTCTAGAACTATCACGGCTGTATCGCTCAGTTCCTAAATAGAGGGACGGTTTCATAAATTGGTCTTACAGCCGATAACACGCATCACCAGCAACGAAACTCAGGCTAGCAAAAACTCTATTCACTAATCAAAAGCTACTGGGAAACATCTGAATTAAGACCCCGTACCCGTACATTTACGGAAAGAAACTTTTCTTAAGATTAGCATACTCAATTCATCGCCGTGTTGTGGGGTTTTCTTGTCAATTAAAGGCTGTTGACTCAAATGCGTTCATTTGATGTAATCAATATATATCAGCCTTTTTGACAGATCTCAACACTAAACTTATCGCTCTTAATTAGCTTTATAAGCAGACTCTCTATGGGGGTGGTAAGGGATCTTTCGCACAGAGCATTTACCCCCAATTCAGTGAAGAAAAACCACTAAATCTAAAGTTATTCCTGCTGGATTGAGATCAAACGCGCTCTCAATCTCATAGTGGACCTTTACAACACATCGTTAACCCAGCTAGTTAAGTAAAGGATTCACTATGACCATTGCTCTCGAGCAAGGTGCTGTTGGCCAACAGGCATCGCACTTAGAACACCCAAAACGTATCGGTATTCCCAAAGAAGTGACCCCTGGGGAATGTCGTATCGCAGCAACTCCTAAAACAATTAAAAAGCTGCAGTCTCTTGGCTTCGATGTCTTGGTCGAGCAGGGTGCTGGCGAACCCGCTGAGTTTTCAGATCAGTCCTACAGAGCTGCAGGTGCTCAAGTCGTTGCCAACGCAGTCGAGCTGTGGCGACAGGCTGACATCGTTCTTAAGGTACAGCCCCCAAGCTATCACCACGAGCTCAACTGCCCAGAAACTGAGTTAGCTCACAGTGGTCAAACCCTAATTAGTTTTTTGTGGCCTGCTCAAAATCAGGACCTGCTCCAGCAGCTAGCTGACAAGGGAGTAACAGCACTGGCAATGGATTCTGTACCCCGCATTAGCCGGGCTCAGAAAATGGATGCCCTCAGTTCCATGGCCAATGTGGCTGGCTATCGAGCAGTGATTGAAGCTGCTAATAACTTTGGGCGATTTTTTACTGGGCAAATCACTGCTGCAGGGAAAGTGCCTCCAGCCAAGGTGCTTGTGATTGGTGCCGGTGTAGCTGGACTTGCAGCCATTGGAGCTGCTAAGAGTTTGGGGGCCATTGTTCGCGCTTTTGATACTCGCCCTGTAGTCAAGGAGCAAGTAGAAAGCATGGGTGCTCAGTTCCTTGAACTGGAGTTTGCCGAAGACGGTACCGGCTCTGGCGGCTATGCCAAGGTGATGAGCCAGGAATTTATTGACGCGGAAATGGCCTTGTTTGCAGCACAGGCTAAAGAAGTGGACATCATTATTACAACAGCATTGATTCCTGGCAAAAAAGCGCCACTGCTGGTCACTAAAGACACGGTTGAACTAATGAAACCCGGCTCAGTCATCGTAGACATGGCTGCCGAGCAGGGCGGTAACTGTGCAGTTACCCGTCCTAGCGAAGTTTATCGCCATCAGGGTGTGACAATTATCGGACTGACTGACCTGGCTAGCCGCATGGCCGGACAGTCGAGCCAGCTGTACGGTATGAACCTGTATCATCTACTGAATGATATGGGCGGTGCCAGTGGCTATACGGTTAACTTTGAAGATGAAGTAGTCCGAGGTGCGCTGGTCAGCCACGATGGTCATGTAACCTGGCCTGCACCCAAAAAGCCTGCACCCAAAAAGCCTGAAGCCAAAGTAGAAGAACCTGTAGAGGAAGCAACACCTACAGAGACATCAAAGCGTTCACTGCCATGGAAATGGATTGGTGTCGCCTTTGCCGCGTTGGCCCTGATTGGCATTGGTATCGGTGCGCCTAGTTCTTTCTTATCTCACTTCACGGTCTTTATTCTGGCCTGCTTTGTTGGCTGGCAGGTGATTTGGAATGTTTCCCCGTCGTTGCACACTCCACTAATGAGTGTAACCAATGCCATTAGCGGCATCATCATTCTCGGTGGCATGTTGCAAATTTCTGGACAGGGATGGTCCCCCACTGTGATTTTGGGAGCCATTGCTATCTTTATTGGCACTATCAACATTGCAGGTGGGTTTTTGGTCACTCAGCGAATGTTGAAGATGTTTCGGAAGTAGGCCTTATCCCCCATCCCTTGCTCCATAGGTGGAGCAAGGGAGACAAGAATTTTTTGACAACATTCAAGAATCTCTCTTCTCATGTCTAACAATCTTGTTTCGGTCGCGTATTTAGCGGCCATTGTGCTCTTTATTCTTAGCTTGGGTGGTCTTTCCAACCAAGAGTCTGCTAAGCGTGGCAATATCTACGGAATTGTCGGCATGGTGATTGCCCTAGTGGCCACCGCATTTAGTGCTCAGGTAGATGCCTACGGGATTTTGGTGATGGCGGTTGTTCCAGCTGTTGCCATTGGTGGCTTTGTCGCTGCTCGTGTGGAAATGACGGAAATGCCTGAACTAGTCGCGATTCTCCACAGCTTTGTGGGTTTAGCAGCGGTTCTGGTCGGTGTCGCCAGCTATTTGGGACCTGATACCTCTTTGGTAGGTGCTGAAGAAACCATTCATCAGCTGGAGATTTACATTGGTGTCTTTATTGGGGCGCTGACGTTTACCGGTTCGGTGGTGGCTTTTGGTAAGCTGCGTGCGATTATTAGCAGTAAGCCACTGATGTTGCCCATGCGTCATGGCTTAAACATTGCCATGTTGATTGGCACCGTTATTCTCGGTATTGGCTTTATGGGTGCGGAAGGCACCGATGGGTTTGGCTATCTGCTCGGCATGGTAGCCATTTCTTCTGTACTGGGTATTCATCTAGTAGCTGCCATCGGCGGTGCAGATATGCCCGTGGTTATCTCTATGCTCAACAGCTACTCTGGCTGGGCAGCAGCAGCAGCAGGCTTTATGCTTTCCAATGATCTGTTGATTGTTGTTGGAGCATTGGTAGGTAGTAGCGGTGCCATCTTGAGCTACATCATGTGCCAGGCAATGAACCGTTCTTTCTTCAGTGTTATCTTGGGTGGCTTTGGTCAGGGGTCTGGCAAGAGCGGTGGCAAGGCGGTTGAAGGTACCGTGAATGAGACGGATATAAACGGCACTATCGAGCTTTTGGCAGATGCTCAGAGCGTGATTATTACGCCTGGTTACGGTATGGCGGTAGCTCAGGCACAGCATGCAGTTTCTGAGATTACTCAGTTGCTAATGAAGCGTGGTGTTAACGTACGCTTTGGTATTCACCCAGTTGCTGGTCGTTTGCCAGGACACATGAATGTGTTATTAGCTGAAGCCAATGTGCCCTACGACATTGTGTTGGAGATGGATGAAATCAATGATGATTTTCCTGAAACTGATGTTGTGCTGGTTATCGGTGCGAACGATACGGTCAATCCTAGTGCGATGGAAGACCCTGAGAGCCCCATTGCTGGAATGCCGGTCTTGGAAGTTTGGAAGGCCCGCAATGTTGTGGTGATGAAGCGGGGCATGTCAGCTGGCTATGCTGGTGTGGCGAATCCTTTGTTCTTTAAGGATAATACTCAAATGTTGTTTGGTGATGCGAAAGCAAATACCAATGCGATTTTGGGTCGGCTTCAGGAGTCTGCAGCAGAGCAGCCTAAGTTGGCGACTGCATAAAGTTTGTCTCACTTAGAAAAACATGCCCTTGCGTATAAACATTTACGCAAGGGCATGTTTTTTATTGCCGTAATGACGTGAGCGTTTCGTCGAAAAGTGGGGAGTTTAATCTTATGTGAACGTGATGGATTGCTATGGCATCGGATAGTTAATTACAGATGATCAAAACCACCGCATAATTAGATATAACATCTGTTTTCTGAACTTAGTCATGCTTGAGCTCCACTGCCACACCACGTTTTCTGACGGTACCCTGACACCGCAGCAGCTAGTTGAACGAGCAGTGAGAAAAGGGGTGAAAGCGCTTGCCATCACCGACCACGATACGATCTTTGGTTGGGAAGAAGCCAGAGTAGCAGCAGCTCCCCAAGGTCTAGAAATTGTCCCGGGTATTGAACTGAGTACTACGTACAATGGTCGCTCAATGCATATTTTAGGTTTTTATCCAGATCCAGAAAAGCTCCAGGAACCTCTGAGCGATCGCATCCAGGGGCGGCACCGTCGAGCACAAAAAATGGTGGAGAAGCTAGCTGAACTTGGCTTTCCCATTGAACTACCTCCCATGCCGGGTAGCATGGCCCCCGGTCGTCCCCACGTTGCCAATGCGCTGGTTGCAGCTGGCCATGTAACGTCTTCGCAAGAAGCATTTTTGCGATTTATTGGTGACCACGGCCCTGCCTATGTACCTTATGAAAAGTTTACTGCTGCGGAAGGGATTGAGTTGCTACGAAGCTGTGGGGCTGTGCCAGTGTGGGCTCATCCTTACCTATTCAGAGGTGGCATCGTGGAAGAAGTGCTGCCGGAGCTAGTGAAAGCTGGTCTGATGGGTGTGGAGGTTTACCATCCCCACCATAGTTACAGCGAAGAGGATGTACTAAAAGACTTATGTAAACGCTATGGCTTACTGATGACTGGCGGTAGTGACTATCACGGTCCCCAGAAGAAACCTAAGGAAGGTCATGTGGACCTAAATAGCCTAAATCTTCCCTTGGAGTTGTTGGATGTGGTTAAGCAGGCGGCGAAAGGGCTGCAGGGTAAGGGTTAAGATGCCTGACGGCAGCGAGAAAGGGGAAAGACAGGAGGAAGACTTTCCTTTTCTCTTTTCCCTTTTCTTGCGTTAGACGTTTGCTGTTTCCTTGACCATTCGTGGATTCCAGCGGGAACGTGTTTCTTCAATGTGCATCGTCTCGCTGTTCTTATTTAGATGACGAGGACTGCTTTCGAACGAAAGTGAAGAGGGTAGATTATCCTCTCCATATTCAGCGTGGATGAAGGCACTCACTTCTTCATAGGAAGGAGAAAATTCATCATCGGGGCCGGTAGAGTTCACAGACATATGCTTCCTTAAGGCAACAGAGAACATACCGGTACCATCATCAAAGAAACGTTCTGTTGTCTCTCCATATTGCTCATAGGGGTAAAAGCCCACAGAATCCGGATCTTGCGCTGCAGCCCAGGAACTGTAGATCCAGTACTCACCATAGGTATCGAAGTCATTGGCAGAGCGCATCATCAAGGCAGGCCAAGGCTCTGTAGAATCGTAGTACTTTTGAATCTGTGCTGTTAATGTCTTGAGATGTTCCTGCTTGAACCACATGTGATGGGGAATAAAGGTGCCCACAGCGTCAGTTAGGGGGGGGACACCCAGAACAGATTCAATCCAAGTGGCCCACTTACCAACAATAGTAGGGTTACCATATTGATTGTGTTGGATCAGTGCAAACATGTGCTTAAGATTATCGCCGTCCCCTTGGAAAGCTGGCCAGGTCGCAACAGGGAGCAGGTCACTATCCCACACTAGATACCATTCGCTTAAGCCAGGAATACCCTCGAAAGCACCTACTTTTAATATCTGCTGATAAAACCAACCGGGGTTATAAAGAGACTTTCCTAGATTAAGCTCTTCACAAATTGCTGTTTTTGTAAGATCGGTACTAGCCTTGAAAAATACCTCCTCGTTATGAATATGTAGAGGGGCAGTTTTCCAATCTTGAGATGTATTCTTCAATGGCTCCACTTCATTAGGTAGCGTAATGATGTGAATAGCACGGGGTTGATAGTGGATCGTCAATCCTTCTAAAACTGCTTGAGTATTCCAGCGAGTACAAAAGAGAGGAATAACAATATCAAATAGTTCTTGTGCCATGGTAATGATCGCAAAACATAATAAAACAAAAAGGCGTTGCTGATCCTCGGGATGATTTTAATTTTTCCAGTCCAGACAAAGGTTAGAGTCTACAGATCGTTTCATCCTCTAAATCAGCAACAGCAACAAAAAAGAGGGGTGCACAGCCGTGCACCCCAATACCGTGCAATCAGATTTTGATTACACAGGAGAGAGCATTTCAGGATTTTCTGTCGCTTGAGCCTTAACAGTTTCCATCAAGCTATGGCCAATAGTTGAGGGATCTTCAAGACCGACATCACTACAGAGTGGATCAATACCTAGACCTTGCCGTGGATAGTCTTGGCAAATTTGCTGGTAGGTGCTGATCGCTTCGTATAGTTCTTCCTGAGTTAAGGAATTGAGGTAACCGCACTTCCCAATCTTACCCTTGGGTAGGGGAGCGGCTAAGTTGCCACCCCGTTTCTGAACAATTTTTTCCTGGGAAGACCACAGGGTCTCTTTGTTCAGCAGCACATCATTCCAAAGGCTGAGGCCAAAGGAGCTAATGAGTTTCAGAATGCGGTGGAATTCGTCTTTAGTAATCCAGCTATCGCGGTAACTGAGGTAAGCTCCAAAGCCCATACCTATGGCTACGGCATGACCATGAAGCAAGCCTGCTTCGATTTCAAAACCAGGGGACCAGGTATGGCCATAGGCGTGGGGACGACACTGGTGGGTTTCATAAAGATTGTCATATTCAGCCTCTACATAACTGCGCAGAGCTGCACCGAGAATTTTCTGGGAGAGAGTACTGATTTCTGCCCCAGGCTCGCAATTTAGGGTGCCAAAACGGGTGTCAATCAGTTCTTGCCCAGCTTGCTCTAGGTACTCAAATAGTTCCAGGTTTTTGACTGTCGCCATTTTGATGATTTCAGCGATGCCATGGCGCAGCCAGCCTTTCCGCAGTGTCTTAAAGAAAGAGCGATCAGTAAGGGAAAGAACTGGAGCGTGGTAAGCCCCAAAGAGATTCTTATAACCAAAGCCGTCGCAGCAGGTGCGAGGAGAGGGGCCAGCATCAATTCCTGCCACAATGGATGTGGATAGCATCACGTAGGGAGTATTGCGGTGGTAAAGGGCACAGGCAAGACCACCAGTGTCGGTGAGAACACCACCACCAATAATTAAAACGGGTTCATTTCGACAGACGCCAACGGCTTTGAAGTCTCCCAGCATCCGTTCAACGGTGTGGATGCCTTTGTCAACTTCCATAGCCCGATAAACTAGTTTCTCCAGATGAATACCGTGGTGGTTAAAGTAGGTCTCAATTTGTTCACCATAGTAACTTTCGACATTTTGGTCGACTAGGCAAACGCATCGCCCGTGGGCAATATACATATCCCGTAGAACTGTTTCCTCTGGGGTCAAGCAGTTCTCAACTACGCGAATCGAAGTGAATGTGCGCGAGGTCATCACGGCTTCGATGATCTGATCGTCACCCGTGCTTACTACGTGGGCCTCACTCTCGCGATAGCTGGAGGTGGGATAGATGGCGTGGGGATTGTCGTCGACGAGATGGGCTGCTAAATCTTTGTAGAATTTGCTGTCGGCGCTGCGTAACAGGCGCTCTAACAATTTGTTGCCGCCCAGGTTGGACTGGTGTACTCGGTTGGCAAACGTACTCCACTCAGTACCGGCATCTGTATTAAAGGCGGAAATTACTTCAGCTAATAATCCAAAGAAACGACTAATGGAGAAATTTAAACAGCTGCGAAGGCTGCGACAGGCAGATAGCCCTGAGATTGCATCCGCTGCAGCAAACTCTTTCCCCAGTTCCTCAGAGAAAGCGGGACTATTCACAAATGCCAAAATGAGTTCTCTAAAAGATGCTCTGCAGCAAACTGCTTCAATTGCATCATCTAGATTCTTGTAAGTCAAAGGCTCACTGTCGTAAGACGAGATAAAGGCTTTGACAGCCAGGGTGGTATTGTTTGCCATTGTTGTTCCGAGAAAATAGCAACCGAAATATAATAATCTTTACACTAGCAGACAAAATCACAAAAACATTAATGAAATCTTCGAAACGAAAAAACTTTGTGCCTTACCCCAGAGAGGTAACGTAGGCTACATCACAAATGATGATTTGTAGGTTATTAAGACAGAAATAACAGTTTTTATTCAGTTGTAGAATAATTAAAAGCCCTCTCAGGAAAGCGATTTGCGGCTCTTAAGTTGACATATAACCACATCGTTGTGTAGTGAGTCTGTGAGCTAGGAGACTTTCAAGAGACTTTTGACGAATTGGTGTGTATGCTCTTATACTTCTTGACCTGGTGTGAATACGTCGATGTTTGATGATATTTAGTTAATTCTTTTGAATAGTGCGCCTGTTGTCTCGCCTTGGGCTAATTTGTGATGAATTAGGGAAGATGGCTGCTCAGAGTGATGAAATAGATTGCTGTTGATCTATTACTTGCTCTGGTGGTGTGCTAAGCAATAAAATTTTTTCTGCTGTTGAGGATGATTCCTGGCGGGTGATTATGTCTTGAATTATTTGGTGGCTTTAAGGATTTAGTGCAGCATCTATTGCTGTGTGCCTCGTTACTTATAAAAATTGAAGGCTTCTTCAGTGAGAGTCACCACCTAAGGAAGAGTTGTAGTCTTTTGTTTGAGAGGTATAGACAGCTGTTCTCAAGTGATACAGAGATATCACTCTTTCTTTTATGGGAAAAGGGGCTATTGTGGCTGATTTATGCGATTAGATGCTCTGTCATCCTCTTCAAGGTGGAGGGTCTGAAAATCAAAGTCATTCTGGAGGAGTGGTAGTGCTGTTTTTGGAAGCTGAGCTTATCTAGATAGAAATAGCCCGCTTTCCGTGCAGATGCCATTTAACGGTTGGTCCCAGCTATTTTTGGGTATTTGGGGTAGACGGGCAAATTCAAAGACGATACCAATCGTCGGTTTTCCCTGCCAGCAAGGTTGGGCGAGCATGCGATCGTAAAAGCCGCCACCATAGCCCAGTCGGTAACCTCGTATATCACAGGCAACAGCTGGCACCAAGATTAAATCAACTTTTTTAGGGTCTACGATGGGAGATGTGGGGTCTGGTTCGATAATTCCATAGGTTCCGGAATGCAAGGGCCATGTACAGTTGGGAAACCACCGATGCCAAATTAGATCGTTGTCTTGACATCGAGGGAGGCCCCACGAGCGATGTTTGGCTAGCAGTTGCCCCAAGTCAGGTTCATTACGAAAGCTGCAGTAGGCTAAAACGTTGCGGGCCGAGTGAAAGACAGGCCATTGAGTTAAGTGATTGCAAATGCGATCGCATTTTTGCTGCCATACTTTTGGCGGCATAGCCTGACGGGCCTTTAAAAGGGAGCGCCGCATCTTAGCTTTTTGGTCCTGGATTTTGGCAATGGAAGCAGGCTTGTAGGTGTCTGACATCATGGGCAGTAGCAGCTCAAGTGCCGCCATGTTACACCAAGGGGAAAGTTTGAAGTCGGCAGCCGCAAAACCGGAAGACCTATAATTCTGACCTCTGAATTCTCAATTCCGACCTCAACCTTCCTGGCCTTTCGCGCTAATTTGAAAAGACCATTTACCTTTAGGGAGCCTGCATTATTACCACTGACGTAACCATTCAACGTTTATCCCAGGATGTCATTAGCCTGATTGCCGCTGGAGAGGTGATTGACTCCCTAGCAGCGGTGGTCCGCGAACTATCGGAAAATGCCTTGGATGCTGGTGCTACACGCATCACAATCCATCTGTGGCCCGATAGTTGGCGAGTGCGGGTAACGGATAATGGAGTGGGTATTGCGCAAGACGATCTGAGACAGGCCGCAACGGCTCACAGTACTAGCAAGATCCGTACCTGCGATGATTTGAGTCAGATTCAAAGCCTGGGGTTTCGGGGGGAAGCCTTGCACAGTCTAGCCCAGCTATCAAAACTGGAAATCCGCAGCCGAGTTGCGAATGATGTGGGCTGGCGTGTGGTTTACGACGCGGAAGGGCTGATCGTGGAGATTGAGGAAGTTGCGATCGCCCCCGGTACCGTCGTAACGGCGGATGATTTGTTTGCCCGTCTGCCCAATCGCCGACAGGTTTTGCCATCGGTAGCTCAACAGCTACGGCAGGTACAACAAACGGTGCAGCAGCTAGCCCTATGTCACCCAAAGGTTACGTGGCAAGTTGCCCAGGGAGAACGGGACTGGTTTACCCTATGGCCTGGTTCTACAGCAAAGTCTGTATTACCACAGCTGCTGCGAGATGTGGCTGTCCATGATTTAGAGCAGGTGAGTTTAGCCGCTGATGAATTAGGCTGTCATGGACAGTTAGAGTTGTTGGTTGGTCTACCAGATCGGTGCCATCGACGCCGACCTGACTGGGTACGAGTGGCCATTAATGGTCGCACGGTAACCGCGCCGGTTTTGGTGCAGTCCTTAATCTATAACTTTCGACGGACGTTACCTCGCGATCGCTATCCGGTGTGTTTTTTGCATCTGCAGGTACCGGCAGCCCAGGTGGATTGGAATCGTAATCCAGCCAAGTCAGAGATTTATTTGCAGGATACAGAAGACTGGTGCGATCGCATTGCCATTGCAGTTGAAAAAGCTCTGAGGCTATCTAATGTTGCAGACGCTGCCTATACCCAGCGCACAAAACAACTTTTCAAAACTGCTGAAGCCGCTGAGAACTATGGCAACAATCGGGATGATATTCCCAGCCAGCTAAAGGCAGTAGCCCAGGTGCAAGAAACCTATATTGTTGCGGAACATTCTGGTGGTGTTTGCCTTGTTGAACAGCACATTGCCCATGAACGAGTGATTTATGAACAGATCCAGACAGCTTGGCAAACAGTCCCGATGGCGCCAGCAATTATTCTGAGTCAGCTGAGCGGACGCCAGGTAGAACAACTGCGACGGCTGAGTGTAGAGGTCGATTTATTTGGAGAAAATCTCTGGGCCGTACGAACAGTTCCAGCACCATTGGCGAATCGGGAAGATTGTGCAGAGGCACTTTTGGAAATAAGCTTAGGTGCGGATATGGAGAGTGCCATGGTGGCAACAGCCTGTCGAACTGCGATTCGCAATGGTACTCCCTTAGGTTTAGAAGAAATGCAAACACTGTTACACGATTGGCAGCGCACCAAAAATCCGAGGACTTGTCCCCACGGCAGGCCAATTTGTTTGACCTTAGAAGAGTCAAGTTTGTCGCGGTATTTTAGGCGGCATTGGGTGATTGGCAAGAGCCATGGTTTGAGGAAATGATGGGTGGTTTTGTAGGGGTAGGTTTTATGCCTGCTCTGAGATAACGTTTGTTAGTGACCGATGTGTTTTGCATTGGTTTGGGATTCCTAGTGATTGGTATGTGGTGAGGTGGGCTGTTCAGGGCTTTCCTCCCTGAAACCCTTCTAAACGTGGGGACCTAACTTCCCCACACCCCTCGAATAAGAGTTTCATCGGTTAACTGCTGTACCTACTGATATGGGTGGTCGGTGAAGTGGGTTACGCTGTTCCGCATCCGCTCCACACCGTAAAAAGATAAGGTGTCTAAACTTTTTGGTAGGGATGCTCGAAACAGCGAATGTAGATTCTGATTAAAACTGCTTTCTTCACGTCTTGGTACGTCAAACATCGTTCCCTGAATAACCCTTTTTAGAATTTTGCGCGATTGAGCGCAAAATTCTAAACTGCTTTACCGATAACCCCTCAGCCTAAGGAGTTATGTATCGAAACCCTCTAATCCGAGGGTTCTAGGGCGGCGGTTCTGCCCTAGCCATGGGGGTTTGGGGAACTCGGAGGGACCCCAAGCAACCGGTTTTGCTTCCAATCCGAGCCCAATGACTGCAAACAACTTTGCAAATAAGCCCAAACCTTATCAACTAATCCCTCATCATTCGAATCAAACCACTTAATTAACTTTTCCTTTCTAAACCAAGTCCGCTGCCGCTTTGCAAACTGTTGCGTATGCCGAACCGTTAATGAGATTGCCTCCGCTAACGTGATATCCCCAGCCAAATACTGCTTAATCTCCGCATAACCCAACGTCTCTAGCAACGGTAAATCCGCACCGTAACGATTGATCAACCTTTCCACCTCCCCCACAAAACCCTCGTCTATCATTTGCTGGGTGCGTAGCTCAATCCGCTGGCGCAGAGCTTCTCCACAGTCCAGTCCTATATAAATAATTGGATAGCTAGGCGGATTTTTCCCTTGCTGTTTTGAAATAGGGCGACCAGTGGCGTAATAAACTTCCAAGGCGCGCAGGGTGCGGACGGTATCGTTGGGATGGATGCGTTCAGTAGCTGCAGGGTCTACCTGGTGTAAAAACGCATAGCATTGGGATTGGCCTAAACTCGTTAGCTGTTGGCGAAGATCGTCTTGGGGTGCGACGCGGGGAATAATTAAACCTTTTGCGATCGCATTTATATAGAGTCCAGTGCCTCCAACTAATAGAGGTACCTGGTTTTGTCCGCCGTGGATCTGCTGAATTACCTGCTGAGCCCTTTCCTGGTAGTCTGCCACCGTCAGGGTGTCCGTAGGCACACAGATATCAATTAAACAGTGGGGAACTACTTGCTGGTCTGCATGACTTGGTTTGGCCGTACCAATATCAAACTCACGGTATACCTGCCGTGAATCAGCACCTAAAATCACTCCATTGAGCCGTTGGGCAAGCCGTAATGCCAAACCAGACTTTCCCGATGCCGTTGGGCCAACGACTATAATCAGAAATGGTACGTAAGAACTATCTTTAGGGATTTCTATAGTCAATGAAAAGTGCCTAATTATTCCATGTGTAAAATTTTTTGATCCATCCCTAATAAATATGGCGTCTAAAATCCATTCAGAATCCGTTTTAACCCCTTTGTGCTAGAATCCGATGGCACAATTTCATTTCTAACGCTGCTGCGGCTTTACGACCGTCTTAGGAGATAGGAAAGCATGACAACCAACTATGGTGCTGATCAGATTCAGGTTTTAGAGGGCCTGGAACCTGTACGCAAGCGACCGGGGATGTATATCGGTAGTACCGGGCCGCGCGGTTTGCACCACTTAGTTTACGAGGTTGTCGACAACTCTGTCGACGAGGCTCTGGCTGGCTACTGTAAGACTATCACCATAGATCTTAATGAAGATGGCTCGGTCACAGTAACTGATGACGGACGTGGTATCCCTACCGATGTGCATTCTCGCACCGGAAAGTCGGCCCTAGAGACAGTGATGACTGTGCTGCACGCTGGGGGTAAGTTTGGCGGCGGCGGTTATAAAGTATCTGGTGGTCTTCACGGTGTGGGTGTATCCGTGGTGAATGCTCTATCTGAATGGGTAGAGGTGACCGTTTGGCGCAATAAAAAAGAGCATCTTCAGCGATATGAACGGGGGGAAGCTCAAGGAGAGCTGTCGATAAAGAGCGGTGCTGGTAGCCGTACCGGGACTTCAGTTACCTTCAAGCCTGATAACCTAATCTTTACTGAAAGTGTTGAATTTGATTACAGCACTTTGGCGGGGCGTTTGCGGGAGTTGGCTTACCTCAATGCCGGTGTCGATATTACCTTTACCGATCATCGTCTAGAGCTACTCAAAGCGGATGAGCCTAAGGTAAACCGCTACTTCTACGAAGGTGGTATCCGTGAGTATGTTGAATATATTAATAAGGAAAAGCAGCCGATTCATCCAGACATTATTTATGTAACTGGTGAGAAAAATGGCGTGCAGGTAGAGGCAGCTCTGCAATGGTGTGTGGATGCCTATTCTGACAACTTGATGGGCTTTGCCAATAACATTCGTACCGTGGATGGCGGTACCCACCTAGAGGGGTTAAAAGCGGTGCTCACACGCACCATGAATAACTTTGCCCGTAAGCGTAATAAGCGAAAAGACAATGAATCTAACCTGGCGGGAGAAAATATTCGGGAAGGTCTCACGGCGGTAATTTCTGTGAAGGTGCCGGAGCCGGAATTTGAAGGACAAACTAAAACCAAGCTAGGGAATACCGAAGTGCGCGGTATTGTGGATTCGCTCATTGGGGAAACGCTGAGCGAATACCTCGATTTCAATCCCAGTGTGGTGGATTCGATTCTAGAAAAAGCGATCCAATCCTTTAATGCCGCAGAAGCAGCTCGTCGTGCCCGCGATCTGGTACGTCGTAAGTCAGTATTAGAATCGTCTACATTGCCCGGTAAGTTGGCAGACTGTAGCTCTCGCGATCCAGCTGAATCTGAAATCTTTATTGTTGAGGGGGATTCTGCGGGGGGTAGTGCCAAGCAAGGGCGCGATCGCAGATTCCAAGCGATTTTGCCACTGCGAGGCAAGATTCTCAATATTGAAAAAACAGATGATGCCAAGATTTATAAAAACAACGAAGTCCAGTCGTTAATTACGGCCCTGGGTCTCGGCATTAAGGGCGAAGAATTTGACTCAGCCCAGCTGCGCTACCATCGCATTTGTCTAATGACAGACGCAGACGTAGATGGCGCCCACATTCGTACGTTGTTGCTGACATTCTTTTACCGCTACCAGCGAGCCTTGATTGATCAGGGCTTTGTGTACATTGCCTGTCCGCCTCTGTACAAGCTAGAGCGGGGTAAAAACCATACTTACTGCTATAGCGATCAGGAGCTACAGCGGGGCGTGAACGCACTGCCGGAAAACGCAAAATACAACGTGCAGCGATTTAAGGGTTTGGGTGAAATGATGCCCCAGCAGCTCTGGGATACCACCATGAATCCAGAGACTCGCACCCTGAAGAAAGTAGAAATTGAAGATGCGGCTGAGGCAGAGCGAATCTTTACAGTACTGATGGGAGATCGCGTAGCGCCTCGTCGTGAGTTTATTGAAACCTACGGTCCAAAGCTGAACATGGCAGATTTGGATATCTAGCAACTTCTAAAAAAAGATTACTCTCCCTTGTTGCTGGTTGGTTGACACTGCTCAAGGCATAAGCGACCTAATCAGGAGCTTCCTTTGAGGTCGCTGTTTTAGTCGTCGTCCAGAAACGTTAGCTCCATTACTACTGTGTTCCGATGTAGATAACCTTGCAATGTTCTTGGTGTAAGGTTATCGCCCTGAGGTAGATGCCTAAAACCTAAAAATATAGTTATGCTTAACAGGTAAGCGTTGTCTGTCTAAGTTGTTATTAAGGGGCTAATGAAACGAGTTTACCGGTTTATTTTGGGTTGCCTAATGCTAGTGGGGTTAGTCGTCGTAAACCCGAGTCTTGCTCAGGCGGACAATGACTTTCAGAAGCCGGATATGGAAACGTTGCAAGCTAAGCTGACGGAGCAACAGTATGCCGTAACCCAGCAAGATGCTACAGAACCTCCCTTTAAGAACGCTTATTGGAATAATAAGAAAGCAGGTATTTACGTTGATGTGGTGTCAGGAGAGCCATTGTTCTCTTCTACTGATAAGTTTGCCTCTGGAACAGGCTGGCCTTCTTTCTTTCAGCCCATTGAATCTGACAACATTGTTGAAGTCCAAGATCGTTCTTTCTTTATGGTGCGGACTGAAGTACGTAGCCGTCAGGCTGACTCCCATCTGGGGCATGTCTTTAAGGATGGTCCAAACCCAACAGGTCTACGCTACTGTATCAATTCGGCAGCGCTACATTTTATTCCCCTGGCTGAGTTAGAAACAGAGGGCTATGGTCAGTACCTGGCACGTTTTGATGCGGCAGCATAGTTGTTATCTGACCACTAAGCATTCAGCATCTACTTTGGTAAGCATGTCTTGAAAAGCTGCCGTGTACTGACCATTTTCGTCAACAATGCGGCGTAGGACATATTCTCCTACCCTGGGAATGCCCCCCAACCAAACATTTTTACGGTCCCACAATTCACCATTATTGATTCCCTCATGTTGGCACATGGTGGCATCCACAATCCATCGTGGTACAGTGAGGCCAAAAGCAATGGGAATAATTTGAGCGCTTTGTAATGTAGCGTCTTCAAATTGAATGATGTATCTAAAATTGGCAAGCTGAGCACCGCGAAGCAAGAGCCAACCCAATAGATTGCGGTGAAATGTCCACTGTGCTGGGGCTGTTACCGGTAACGTCAGACGATGCTCTGTTTCATCCCAGTCTAGGTTGTACATGTTGATGCAATCGTCAGGAAGGGGGTTGCCATCCATAAAAAATACCCCCTTGAGTACATTGGGGAGATCGGTGGGCTGGTTGGACGTCATCCAGGTAGCAATGTCCTCAAATTTTTGAGCGACTACGGTTCCAGTCATCATAGGTGTCCTCTGTCGTCAGTGTGTGTGTTGTTGAGTTTGTTAGCTCATGCCTTTGGAGCAAATCCCTGAAGTTCTAAATCATTGGGGGTAACCGCAGTCACATTGTCAAAGTCCCATTTCACTTCGGTAGCCTGTTGCCATTGATATTTTGTAAAGAGATACATACAAAATACTTTGATGAGCTCTATGGAGAGTTCTTGTCCGGGGCATACGCGTGTATGGCTGCCTCCATTCCAGGAGAGGAGATCTGAAAAGTCTCGATCAACTGAGAAATCATCGGGATTGACATATCGCTGTTCATCGCGATTAGCGGTAAAGATAGATCCTAAAAGACGAGTACCCTTTTGAAATGGACATTTGGCTTCGCCTATCTTGACTTCTCCAGACTCTTTAGCGAGCTGGCTGACAAAGCGTACAGGCGGATACAAGCGAGCTGTTTCTAAAACCACCTTGTGTAGTAACGTTGCTTGCCGGAGCATGTCTCCGGTTGGAGGAGTGTCACCTGTCCAAACGGTATTAATTTCATGAATGACGTCATTGCGTAAGGCGTCATTTAGATAAAGGACACCAATGACAGAACCCATTAAGGCGCTAGTGCCAGCAGTCCCCGCAATATGGATCATGTCAAACAGACCGTTGGCGATCTCATTGGCTGTGAGATTATATTGTTGCCCAGCGGCTGCATAGGCTTTCCAATTAGGAGAAACCTGATATTTTTGAACGAGACTTTTACGGTGCTTTAGAATAGGTCCCGTCTTAAAGACTAGAATATATTTGCTAAGAAACGTGGGTAGAGAGGCCAGGGGTAACCCTTTGATATACCCACGGGAATTTGTTACTTCTTCCTCCGAGACGTTGAGTTGAAATACAAGGTGGTGCAAAATCTTCACCATAAAGCGAGGCAGATCGTCCCCAATGTGCAGTTTCCCTAGTTTGGTGTGTTCAGAGAGAAAGCTATCTACATAACTGCCGAGATGTGCTGCCTTTTGCCAAGGGTCAGGTAGTGCTTCATGGAAAACAGCCCGGATGCCGGTGTGAGCCTTTCCGTTAGTGCCTAAACTCAGAGGATTGCCTAGCATGTAGCTATCGGCCAAAATTCTGATAATGCCCAGATCGTTACCCCGCAGCTGAGGCTCTACCTGCATAAGACCTTTTACCTGATCATGGTCTGTATGCATGATGGCATGGTCAACGGCAAAGTAGGTGTTGCCAATCTGTTCTTTACGAATGTAGAGAAAGTTTCGCCATGCTTTCAACATGGTAATACCTTCACTGTAGTAGGGTTTGAGGCGCAATAGCTTGCCTAGGGTGGTATCGTAGCCCACCTTGGCGATTCGTTTAGATAGCTTAATTTGGCCGTCGTGGGTTTTGATAAGCTTTTGTCTTAGAGCCGTGATGTCCATGGTGGTGCTATATAGAGGAGGGCAGAGTAGCAATAGACGTTGGATACGTTAGATATTGATACTTTGAGGAATATTTTTAGGGAGCAAGTAGTCGTAGCATGGCCGATTGCGATTACGCTCGTAGATAGTGTCTGTGATTTCGTCTAAACGATTGCGAAAGCGACCCAGGGGAGCCTGCACATTGGGATCTTGAAAATGACCGGTTTCATATTCTCCAAGCTGGGTGAAATGGGCGGAGCCTAGTAAATGGAGAAGTTTTAGTTGTTCTTGTGCCTGCCGGAGGGGAGGAAGCAAGCTGAGATAATCTGCTTGCGTGGTGTGTTCTCCTGGATTGTCTAGCTTGGCATAGCCAGCGGTGGGCATGGCGGGAGCATAGCTCATGATCTCTTTTTGCGGAAAATTTACGGCGGCATGTTGAGCGCTGGCGGTAAAAATAATCAGAGTAATCGCGTCAATGAGATAGGTTAGGGTTTGGATTTGGCCATTCGCTTCTCCAAATTCAATAACGCGTCCACCATTATGGGCAACTAATTCTTTAGCCCAGGCTTGCAAGCTGCTGTCTTGTTGCACCGCAGCATCGTCGGCATAATAAACTTTTAGATAGTCGTGAACCCAGGTATGGATGGCGTTCCAAATCAATAAACCATCGTCGCGGTAGGGATAGTTGGGTAAACAATCTGTTTCGTCAACGCCTCGCTGTCGCAGTTGTTTGGGGAACATGGCAGAGTTAAAACCATAGGTTTGAACCCCTAGTACGGCAAAGACCCGTGATGAATCAATGGTGGCGGAGAGAATTTTGTTGACGCCGCCACCAGCGGCAATTAGCTTGTCTTGGGCCGCATTGTTGATGGCCAGCATTCCCTGGAAATGTGGCCGTAGTAGAAGACTCACCGGATGATTATCAAGAAGCTGGCGGTGGGTTGCGATCGCAAATGGCCCGATAAATAAATGGGTACGTGCTAGATGGGTTACCGCCTCATGGAAGTTGGCATCAGCCACTTGTACCAGCGTTTTAGCACAGAGCCAAGCATAGGCATTGGACTGCGGAGTAATAATGCCATGTTTCTGCGGGTCTTGCCCTACCTGAATGGCCACGGGCTGCAGACGACGATCGCCATGTTTCGGTACTGCAAAAAGGGCGATGGGAGCGTAAAGATACTTCTGGCTGCCAGGAAAAGAACCATTAATGGCATCTTCTAAAATGCTATAGTCTGCAATGTACAGACGCCCTGCACTGTAGGCTGCTGTCAGGGAGTCATCTGTTCCCAACACACCTTGATAGTGCTCTTCGGTTACGGGAAAGTTAGGCTGCGGTGCTGTTAGTCGCTGAATCATCACTGGATTGGGTCCGGCAACTCGCATGGATGCAAACACCTCATCCGTTTCGTAGGTATAGGCAATAGAAGGTAGATCAATAGTTTGAAATAGCGCCTGAAAATCTTTTAACTCGTCTCCTCGTCCCTGGGGAGAATCTACCTTTAACTTCTGTTGTACATTAGCGGCAAACTCTTGTAAAAAATCACGACTAACACTTTTAATAATGTCTGTGATCAGCTCTTCTAATTCATCCGCACTGGTAGACAATCGACCAAATAAGATTCTAGGGATAAACTTAGCTCCCTGCCAGAGAACCTTTAGACGAGAGAATCCGTCACGTTTGGCTAATGTTTCCTTAAATGTTTCTACTAGAAAGGCTTTAACATCATCTGCTGCGCCATCTTTGCCGTGATCGCCGCGATTAACAATAATCGTATTTACAAGTAGCTCGAACCCGACTTTTGCCACCATCAAGCGCCACGAAGAGGAAAATTCTTCCTCTTCTGCCAGGGTATCCACCATGGCTATCGGGGGAATGTGGGTGTAATTATATTGATACTTCTGGCGTTTTATTTGAAGGCTCTGGTCTAGTTGTCCTGCAGTCATTTGACTATTCCAGTAGTAGGCATGAGTGGTGGAAAGGGCCGATTAGCCAATTCTAAAAATGAACTGGCCAGCCTTTAAACACATCGGCATGTGCGTGTATTCCGTAAGCTATCTGGCAAATTAGAACAAGATACGGGGTGCGATCGCACTTTCCTTTGCTTGTATATACTCATTTGGCATTCGGCTCGTCTGCTTTAGCCAAAGTATATTTAGACAATTTCAATCGACTACAGAATATTGCAGGATTGCAATAAACCCATGCATTTTGTTCTAGCCATAGAGTAATGCCTCCTTAAGTAGCCTGATGGTTAGAATATTTGGGATTTGCGGCTATTGATTTAAGGGAGTGAAGCGATCTGTAGAACAACTTTTTGGTACAACGTCACTCTCAAAGCGAAAATCAAGTAATTTGGAAAGTGAGACTTTGGACGCAAACAGTGATTTGGATAGCTGACTTGATGTGTTGCTAACATTCCAGAACCAACATGTGTTGTAGTGCAATCGTGAGTTCTGGAAATGAGTAAGGGCTGTATTTTGTCTGAGGCTTCAAGTGTTTGTTCTGTTTGGTAAGTGACGATACCACGACCGTTTATTTAGCTGAGCTGTGAAGACGACGATGCAGCTCATGTACCTGCTCAGCAAGATCGGGGATAGGACCTTCCACCTCCAGATCAGGCACCACCTCTCGAATCGGCAACGTTCGCACAGGAGGGGCTGGAACTCCAAGATCGGTTAGCCAGGTTAACAATTGCGCGGAGGAGCTCACATACACGATGCGGCCTAGCCCAACCCACCCATGCGCTGCAGCACACATTGGGCAATGTTCACCAGAGGTGTAAACGGTTGCTCTCGCTCTCTCCTCAGGATGCATATTCATCGCAGCCCAGCGCGCGATCTCGAACTCGGGATGACGGGTTTTATCACCGGCTGCCACCCGGTTGCGGTCTTCCACAAGCATAGTCCCGTCTGCGGCGACGAGCACAGAACCGAATGGCTCATCGCCCGCCTCCAGGGCTTCTGTTGCAAGTTCTACGCAACGACGTAGGTACTGGAACTCTATTTCGTTCACCATAACTGGTCTTAGATTCTTATGTCGGTCGTGTAGTTGGCTTGCCGCCTAACGGTGAAGCGAAGCGGTGATCATATTGTTGCACCCATCTTTAAGGATTTAGTCTATTCGTTGAAAAACGAGAACTAAATCCTTGATCCCATGCGGATGGTTTTTAGCATGGTGTTAATTCATAGTGGATTGATCTGACCATGTGAATTTCCAGAGTTGCTCCTATGCTCACGCTACTTTCTGAAAAAACAACAAGTGTTGTTGAGGTAAGCGTTCATCGGTTTTGACCCAGGTTAGCCCGACTGCCGCCATCTCTTTTTTTACTTGTTTCTCGCTCATCTTGTGTAGCCGCTTGATCATAATTAGCGGATTCTCGGCTCGATATTCGGCCAGTACTACTTGGCCATCGGGTTTTAATCCCTCCACGACACCAGTCATGACTTCCCGGGGAGACTCAAACTCGTGATACGCGTCCACCATCAGCACTAGGTCGACCTGTCCTGCTGGCAGATGCGGATTGTTTTCTTCCGCTTGGATGGTTGTCAAATTAGTAACGCCTTGCTCATCCCGTGTTTCTTCCAATAGCTGAATCATTTCTGGTTGTAGGTCCACTGCAAGGACCTGACCATCTGGAACTTTACGAGCCATGCGAAAACTCATATAGCCCGTCCCTGCCCCAATGTCAGCTACGGTATCAGTTGGTTTTAACCCTAGGGCATCTATCGCCATATCTGGACGTTCTTCGGCTTCTCGGCTGGGGCGCTCTAACCAGTAAGCTCCCTGATGACCCATAACCTGGGAAATTTCCCGCCCCATATATACTTTGCCAATGCCGTCACTGCTGGGTTGTTTATAGCTATAAATGCTGTTTGTGGTTGCTGCTGTATTAACCTGAGTGCATCCGAGGGTAAAGACTAGCAATAAAAGAGGAATAAAGCGGCGAAAGGGTTTGAGCAGCATAATCTGGGGAGCTAGCGGGGGAAGAAAGTGCGATCGCACAAAAAAAGAGCTAAGCAAGTGCTTAGCTCCTTTATCTTAATTGCAGAGGAATGGCTTAGCTGAGAATTTCTAACTGTAGAGACGATTAACGCTTCGCTGCAGCCTTTTTCTCTTCCAGATTAAACAATACCTGTAGCGTCTCCATCGCCTGCTTACGCGATTCAGTATCTTCCTGTGCCCGTAGTTGGGTCATGGGGTCATGCAGAATCTTGTTTACAATGCCGCGAGACAGGGCTTCCACTACATTGCGGTGCTTATCCGAAAAATCAGCACCTAGGCGAGACAGGGCTTTCTCCAGCTCCTGCTCACGAATGGCTTCTACCTTAGTACGTAGACTGCTGATAGTAGCTACCGTATCTAGAGACTTCCACCACTTTACGAACTGGTTTAGTTCCTGATCTAAGATGCCTTCCGCTTCCTGGGCCATCTGGCGACGGCTTTCCTGATTTTTAGCCACTACTTCCTTGAGGTCATCCACGGTGTAGGACTTTACTCCGTCCAGCTCCTCCACATTCTTATGCACGTTACGGGGCACAGAAATATCAAACAGGCTAAGAGGACGACCGGCTAAACAGGACTGCACATTGTCCTTATGGAGAACGGGCTCCTCAGAAGACGTACAGGTGAAGACGATATCGGCCTTCGTGACAGCGGCGTCCATTTTCTCCATGGTGCCGGTTTTAATATCTACGTGGCTATAGTCAGCCGCTAAGTCATCGGCCCGCTGGATGCTGCGGTTAAGCAGGGTGATGTTAACAGCCCGCTTGGATACGAGGTGCTTAACCAACAGGCGACCCATTTTACCCGCACCAATAATGGTGATATGGCAGTTGGTAAAGTCGGGCACCTTCATTTGGGCTAGCTCGGCAGCGGCAGAACTAACGGAAACAGCACCAGTGCCAATGCTAGTTTCGGTGCGCACACGCTTACCGGTTTTGATGGCGTCTTTAAACAGGCGGCTAAGCACACGACCAACGCCCTGATGCTTTTGGCTTTCGGCTAAGGCGTGTTTCACTTGGGCCAGAATCTGCCCTTCGCCCAGAACCAGACTATCTAGACCTGAGGAAACGCGCAGTAGATGCATGATGGCATCCTGCTGAACCAAGATAAATAGGTGGGGGCGTAATGCTTCTACAGGAACTTCGCCGTACTCGGCCAAAAATTGGGTAACTTCCCGAATACCGTTCTCGGTGTCGCTAAGGACTACGTGTAGCTCGAGGCGGTTGCAGGTGCTAAGAATTGAGACTTCTCTAACGTGGGGATAGCTGGTGAGTCTTGCGATCGCACCCTCAATCTTAGGTGTTGGAATACTAAGCTTTTCGCGAACCTCGACCGGTGCAGTCTTATGGCTAAGGCCAATAACGGCAATATTCATTCTTCCTCCCAAAAAGATCCTTTATTAAAAGCCCGACGTGCCGGACGCTCGCTTTACTGATTGGTTTTAACATTTATAGAGTCAGCGTTCTAGCGATACCGCGCCAGTGACCGCTCCCTATTGAAATTAGAGAAAAACCTACCCCAACTCAAGGTTTCTCAACAAAAGTCCATCAAATGGTGCCAACCGTTACCAAATGACATATAGACACAAGAACACTCTGACCATTTGTCAACAGCCAGAGTGTTATTTGCAGAAGATATTTCCGAGCTAATCTTGCCCTCGGAGGGATGTCCCAAGGGCGGGGTGGGCTTAGTCGATCTAGCCTAATGGGTGTCGAAACCCACCCCACTGCCCCTCCCAGGAGGGGACCCTTGAGTCTAAGGGCTATTTCAAGGAGACGTAGCTGGGGTTATCTGCCATGTGGATAGTGTCCACAAAGCGAGCAGTCTTGGACTGGTTAGAAATAACCAATGTTTGAGTACGAGCACCGCCCTTAAAGAAGCGCACGCCATTCATTAGTAGGCCAGGAGTGATACCGCAGCCAGCAAACAGAACAGTCTCACCACAGGCGAGTTCTTCAGCACTATAGATCTTATCAGGGTCAGTGATGCCCATGGATGCTAGACGCTCTAGGTTAGCTTCCTTGCTCTCACCAATCAGACCGGTCTTTACGATAGCAGGATCGTAGATTAGCTGGCCCTGGAAGTGACCGCCCAAGCAGCGCATGGCCGCTGCAGAAATTACCCCTTCAGGTGCAGCACCAATACCCATCAGGGCGTGGGTGTTAGTACCAGAGAAACCACAGGAGATAGCAGCAGAGACGTCACCGTCGCTAATCAGGCGAACACGAGCACCGGCATCACGAATTTCTTTAATTAGGTCATCGTGGCGAGAACGCTTCATAACTACAACTACAAGCTCGTCGATGGCGCGATCTAGGCACTCACCCAAAATCTTGAGGTTCTCGGTGGCAGACTTGGTAATATCTACTTTGCCTTTAGCCGCTGGGGGAGCAGCTAGCTTATTCATGTAGAAGTCAGGTGCTGCAAACAAACCACCCTTTTCAGAGATAGCGAGTACAGCCATGGAGCCAGGCTGACCGTAAGCACAAAGGTTAGTACCTTCGCAGGGGTCAACAGCAATGTCGATTTCAATTAGCTCTTCGGGGTTGCATACTTTCTCAGCATCGGGCTGGGTGCAGATGCCCACTTCTTCACCGATGTAAAGCATGGGTGCATCGTCGCGCTCACCTTCACCGATAACGATTTTGCCGCGCATGTGAATCTTATTCATGCGCTCACGCATAGCTTCTACAGCTACCTCGTCAGCGATGTCCTTTTCACCTTTACCCATCCAGCGAGCAGATGCGATCGCAGCCTGCTCGACAACTTCAATAATTTCTAATCCGAGGGTACTTTCCACTGCGTATTTCCTCCAAACTGCCTGCTGTTACCAAGACGATGCCGCTGCTTTTCGGGATATAGCTCTGGGGAGGCACTGCCAAATCCCATGGCCGCTTTCCAGACTTATCCTCAACAGCGGTATTAAGATTATTTGAGCGCCTTTGATAGCTTCAAGAATATCAGACCAAGGGGGCACCTTTCCTACTGTATACATGACGTGGAACGACCGATCTATCGTCACTTAACCTGATTTGGATAAGGCTAAAATCAATAAATCATGCTTGTCAAATGGCCCTAAAGCCTTGCGGCATAAGTTCTTGAGAGTAAGCATTTTTACTTATTCAATGGTTTCCTTGCAGGAAATCTCTTTGCTTTAAATCAGGACTGAGATGAAAAAATCCTAGATATAAATATTTGATGTCGATGATTGCCCTAGCTAACATGCTGGAAAATCGGCTGACGATGCTAGTCTATTGAGACTGGCAAAACAAGCACTCTATATGGAATGGCACATTACCGACGCCCAGAGTTTACGCATCATTGATCAAGAAATAGGTCAACATACATTCGCTCCCGCTGAGTATGAAATTGTGCGTCGCGTTATCTATGCCACTGCTGACTACGAATATAAGGATCTAATTCAGTTTTCTGACCAAGCGCTACCTTCGGGGGCAGCGGCTTTGGCCGCCCGCACTACAGTTATTGTGGATGGTCCCATGGCCCAGGCAGGTATTACACCCAGGTTGCAGGCCACCTTTGCGAATCCGGTGTACAGCGCTATGGATGCCATTACCCGACCGCAAAAAGAGCATTCTAAGGCTGCATGGGGAATAGAAACCCTAGCGCGGCGATATCCAGAAGCGATCTTTGTGATTGGCCATTCTCAACCAGCCCTGGATAATTTGGTACAGCTGATTGAAACCGATGTGATTCGACCAGCGTTGGTGATTGCTACCCCCGCTGGTTTTTTGGAAGCGGAGGTGACCAAATCTCGCTTGAAAGACAGTCTAATGCCTAGTATATGCATTGGAGGCCGAAAGGGAAGTACGGTCGTGGCAGTAGCCATTTTTAATGGTCTGATTGATCTGGCTTGGAAGGCTTATGGCAAGCAGTGAAGATCTGTAGCATAAGTGCGACCTATCTCTAAGCTTCACGGAGAGTGTTCTGGCTGGTGATACGGGGGTTATTCCTGAGCAATCTGAATCAGAGGTTAATACACCAAAACGGTAGTCTCGCTACTTTGGTAGACCCACTATGTCTCGGGGCATGCTGAATGTGGTCGTTGACCAAGTTGTTTTATTTCTGATGCTGTTGTGACTGCAGTATCATCTACTGTTGCTTGAACCATACCAACAGTCGGATCCAGTTGAGATCATTCCATGAATCAAGAGAATATTGAGCAAGTTGGCCGGTTACCCCGTAGTATGGCTGTGCCAACCTATATCATTGTTGTTGCAGTGGCGCTGATTGCAGTTGGGTATAAATTTCCGACTTCTAATACGCTTATTGAAATGCCTCCCATTGTGGCACTTCTAAAGGCAGGGGCCTATAGTAACGATTATTACGTACAAGATGCCTTACAAATGACACCCAGATACTACTATCAGTATCTGATGTTTGCTTTTGCCAAAATTATTAAAAGTCTGCCTACTGTTTATTTCGGTGCTTATATTGCGGCATTTGCAAGTTATCTTATAGGTCTATATTCCATTGGATTATTCTTTGGTAAGAATCGGTTGACAGCTGTAGGACTATGTTTCCTGGGATTCACAGCTGTAGATGGCACCGTTGGCTATGTGTCTCTCTTTAGAAGTGAGCCTATCCCCGCTATTTTTGCGATGGGACTTGTTATATGGGGAGTATACTTTTGTTTGGCGCGACGCTGGATATGGGGCTACAGCTTGTTTGGAGTTGCCTGTATGATTCAGTTTCTAGTGGGGCTCTTGCCAGCAGGTCTCATGGTGCCATTGTTGTTTTTAGATGCCTGGCGCCATAAAAAAATGATAATGGTGCTCCCCCCATTGAGCATACTCATCGGCTTTGCGGGGCTAGTTTATGTTCCCATGGTGCTTATGGGTAAGACAGGAACAGGGCTGATCAGCAATGAAGAATTTATTTACTTATATGGGTACATTCGGCATCCGCATCATATTCTTCCGACCCATTGGCCTGGACGCACATGGCGTAATTTTGTCTGTTTTATCTCAGCAGGCTTTTTATATCTGTTGCGTGTCAAGCGCATCGGTAGAGAAGACAAAGTTAGGCTGGGTCTAGTTGTGATTGGGTCCTTAATAGGGTTGCTGTGGGGCTATTTATTTGTAGAAGTTTATCCGTTGGCTACATTTGCAAAGCTTCAGTTGGCAAGAACCACTCCTTTTGCACAGCTGATGATACTAATTGTTGTGGCGATCTTGGCCAGTGAGTACTGGAAGAAAGGCGATAAATCTCTTGCTGTTGCTCTGTTGATTATCCCTGGGCTACACAATGGAGGCATGTTGATGTTGGTGATGGCAATAGCGATTAATCTGGTGGATAATCGCTATTCTGAGCTACTGCAGAAAGTCACACGATTTTCCTCCCGGGCAATGTTAGGCATCTCAATTCTATTGCTGGCAGCTTACCCTCAGCCCATAGATGCTGAAGAAATATGGTTAAATCTGTTGATGCCGCTTATGCTAATGTCTGCGCTGCTGTTGCCCACATGGGTAGAGGCCAACTATGCAAAGTGGTTGAGAAAATGGGGTAGTAAGTCCACTAGATTATTCTTGGCAGGAGCCTTCGGTTTAGTGGGTATCTTGGGGCTGGCTGTATTTGAACAACTCCCTGCTCCATTCTCTAAAATTGTTAATGAGCGAATTACCATATACAAGCATAAAACAGATAGCTTAACTCGCCTAGCTTCTAGGTTTCAAACAATTAGTAGTGCAGATGCACTAGTTTTAACGCCGCCCTCGATGACAACTTTTCGCTTTTATTCTCAGCGCTCCGTTGTATTTAATTTATATAGTTCTCCATTTACAGATGCGGGATATGAGGAATGGTCTCGGCGTTTGACTAGAGTTCTTGGCTCGTTTAAGTTGCCGCTTAATCGGCATAATATGGACAAGTTGTTTGCTGAGAGGACTGCAAGTGAACTGGTACGGGCAGCTCGGGAATTCAATGCTGACTATATTCTGACTCGACCTGAGTGGCATCCCGATTTACAAGGTACACTTGTTGACTCAGAGGCTGGCTGGGCGATTTATAAAATTGATCAGCGCAATCGACTGGCAGTCAGTCATCCGTAGAACTGCCTAAAGGTTTTGCTAGCTTAGCTGACCAGAACTTCCATCCGTTCGGCAATCACTGCATAAAACGGATCGCTGCTGGCCATGCCCATCATCTGTAGCAAGGGGTTCATGGCTGGCCCCTGGTTGGCGACAACTTCGGGCCGACTAAAGCCTTTGACAGATTCAAAATACTGCTTAACCAGTGCAATGTGGCTGGCATCGCTGCTATCACGCCAGGCTGCGATCGCTTTCTGGTAAAACATCCGATTAGAAAAGCTAACGATGGCAATGCCACCAGGTTTCAGGACCCGGTAAATTTCGGCAAAAATAGCTTCGGGATATTGCAAATACTGTACAGATACCGTGTTGAGGACAGCATCGAAGGTTCGGTCTTCAAAGGGAAGCGTTTGATTGTTGTTCAGGTTCTGTACAAAGTAGCTATCTAATCGGGGGTTTTTAGCGAGCTCTTCGATGTTCATGCCATGGCCTTCCACCCTAGAAAATTCCATATCCGAGGGCAGATGGGAAACCCAACTACTCATCATGTCGAGGATACAGCTGTTGGGCTGGAGTCGTTCTTGATAGAGCTCAGTTAGCTGTTCAATAAACCGTTCATCAACGTGGGTTACAAAGCGGGGGGCAGAATAAAACAAAGAATCGTTAGCTTCGTCAAGTTTCTGACGCTGACTCGCGGCAAGCATAGGGGGAATACTCGTATATAAAAGTCCACCTAGGATTTTAAAGGGAAATCCTAGGTTGTGCCGAACAGCAGCCCATGGGGATGATTTCATGACTCCGAATTCCGAACTTCCAAATTCTATTTGTGTGGTCATCAGACTTGCTTGGTTTCCTAGGGAACTGTAAACATGTGCTAGGTTGTCGCATTGCTGATCGATGACATTGATAAGCTGTGGCCTAATATCTCCGGTAGGATGGTGAGCCTGATCATCAAGCACTCAATCTGTCCTTATGCCGTTGCTGATTTAGACAATGCAACGCTGTTTTTTACCCTATGGATTCTCTGCCGCTCCTGTTACTGATTTTTGTTGTTGGTCTAGCCGCATTAGTAATTGCTTCGGACTTTTTTACCGATGCTGCTGAAAAATTAGGTCTAGCTATGGGGCTTCCGCCTTTTATTGTGGGGGTGACGATTGTCTCGATGGGGACGTCACTACCAGAGCTCTTGTCGTCTCTGTTTGGGATTTTTCAAGGGGCCTCAGAGGTGGTGGCCAGCAATGTGATTGGTTCTAACATTGCCAACATTTGTTTGGTGGTGGGGACTGCCGCCATTATGAGCCGAAAACTCCTACGGGTGATGTACAACCTCATCAGTGTGGACCTGCCGCTGTTTGTGGGCTCGGCATTTTTGTTCGCCCTCATGGGGACATCGGATCAACGATTCTCCCGAGGAGAAGCGCTAATCCTTTTTTTGGGTTACATCGTTTATCTTTTCTACATTCTAAAAAGTAGTGAGGAGGCTAATACGTCGGATGATGGGCAATCGAATACCGAGATGGCTAATCGTACATCTCAGATTGCTCGCTACTTGTTGATATTAGTCGTGAGTGGAATTTTTATCTTTCTGGGGGCTAATTACACCATTGATTCATTGATTAAAATTTCTGACCGACTAAATATAGGAAGAGAGATTATCGCCATTAGTGCTGTGGCCATTGGAACTTCATTGCCAGAGCTCATGGTTACGATTAATGCTGCTTTCAAAGATAAGGCGGAGCTGGCAGTGGGGAATGTTGTTGGCTCAAATATTTTTAATATCTTTGTGGTGATCGGGATTCCGGGGATGGTGGCGTCGTTACCGGTCTCGGAGTCGCTGTTGACCCACAGTGTGCCGACACTACTGGCGGCCTCGCTACTGATGTTTTTTATTGTGCAGGATAACAAGATTACTACCTGGGAAGGCTGGTTGTTTCTGTTACTCTATGCTTGGTTTATGGGGACTGTGTTTGGTCTGCTTTGATGGAATTATGGATTGAGACGTAATTAGGTCCGCTACGCTAGAGTGAAAGCGCTTATTTTGGATGCGGCCATGGCGACGGTGCAGGAACGAGCTCAACCTAAATCTGGTATATCTGTCAGTATTCGTTGGCAGCCCTGGGGCCTGGCTGCGATCGCACTGATCCTCAGCTTAGATATCGTTACCTACTTTGTGGCGGAAGGGCTATGGTTTCAGTCGGTGGACTACCTAGAGGCATTCTGGCTGCGGTTAGTGACCCAAGGGGCTCTGGGTGCGATCTCATTGATCGGCAGTTTTGTATTTGCAGGGATAAACCTATGGTTAGCAAGACGCCTAGAGTTCGAGAACTACTGCGTTGTACCCAGTGATGAAAACCGTCGCCGGGGGATTGGGTTACGGCAGCTGTTGCCGCTGGCACTGGGGTTAGCCCTACTGCTGGCGGTGCTGGTGTTTTACCATGGCCAGTTGGCTCTGCTCCGCTGGCATGCGAATGGTGCCGAGTCTCTGCCCCCCTTACCCCTGTGGCTCAATGTCGATACCGCTTGGCGGGTGGCTCAGCAGGTAGTAGTTACACAGCCCTGGCAGGGAGCACTCTTGCTGTTGGCCATGCTGGGGTTTGTCGTGTATCCCCACATCAGTAGTGCGCTCTCAATCCTATTTCTAAGCCTCAGCTTTGGGGTGGTGCTGTCTTCCCAATGGTCACGGGTGCTACCCGCCCTTAACCCCACTAGCTTTGGCCAGAGCGATCCCCTCTTCAACCAAGATATTAGTTTTTACATTTTTAGACTGCCTGTTTTAGAACTGATAGAGTTCTGGCTCTCCGGGCTGTTTTGGTTTAGCTTAGTAGCTGTTCTCCTGGTGTATTTGTTAGCGGGCAAAAGCCTCAGTCAGGGACGCTTTCTTGGATTTTCTGCACCCCAGCAGCGCCATTTGTATGTTTTGGCTGGAGGGCTGTTGTTGGTTACCGCTATGGGCCATTGGCTCAATTGCTATGAGCTCCTCTACTCCCAGCAGGGGGTTACCTATGGAGCCAGCTATACTGATGTGAACGTGGGTTTACCTGTGCAGGTGGCCCTTACGATTATTACCCTGGTTCTAGCACTCGTTGCCTTTGGCCGTTCTCTGTTTGGGTATAAACGTCATCTTTCTCGGCAGCGGCTACCTTCGTTTATTGTTCTCATGGTTACCTATCTCGCTGTTGCCATCATTGGAGAGAGTGTTGCTCCCTGGCTAGTGCAGCGGTTAGTAGTACAGCCAAACGAGTTTCAGCGAGAACGTCCCTACATTGAGCGGGCTATCGCCTTTACACGAGATGCCTTTAATTTGAAAGATATTCAAGAAGAGAGTTTTGATCCTAAAAGCACCTTAACTATCGAGAAGCTAGAAGAGAACGATCTGACAGTGCGTAATATTCGCATTTGGGATACCCGACCTTTGCTAGAAAGTAATCGTCAGCTACAGCAAATCCGTCTCTACTATGAATTTGTGGATGCTGATGTAGATCGGTATACGTTGATAAAGAGCGACGGTACGACTGAACGCCGCCAGGTACTGATTTCAGCCCGTGAACTCAACTATGAGCAACTAGAAGACACGGCTAAAACCTGGGTGAATAAGCACTTGAGCTACACTCACGGCTATGGGTTTACCATGAGCCCAGTCAATACAGCCGCGATCGGCGGTCTACCAGACTACTTTATTAAAGATATTGCCCACGCCCCTAGCAATGAGGATGTGGCCCGCAGTATTCCGATTGGACGGCCCCGAATTTACTTTGGGGAACTCACCGATAACTATGTAATGACCGGGACAAAGGTGCCGGAGCTAGACTATCCCAGCGAAAACGATAACGTGTATACCACCTACGCTGGCGAAGGGGGCATTGGTTTAGGTGCCTTTTGGCGACGTTTGTTGTTTGCCAAGCACCTGACCGATTGGCAGATGTTGTTTACTGGTGACTTTACAGCTGAGACGAAGTTGTTGTTTCGTCGCAATATTCAAGAGCGCATTAAAGAAATTGCTCCTTTTCTTCAGTTTGATAGTGAT
Organism: Cyanobacteria bacterium P01_D01_bin.156; assembly: GCA_039024555.1. Classification (GTDB taxonomy): domain Bacteria; phylum Cyanobacteriota; class Cyanobacteriia; order Phormidesmidales; family Phormidesmidaceae; genus Leptothoe. The sequence continues at coordinate 329,147 of JBCCQQ010000001.1, read as the reverse complement.
CCCTATCTGGTGGTGGCCGATGCCAACGCCCAATCTGCATCCGATGCTTCTAACCCGGTGGACTCGGAGGGCAATTACCTGTACTGGGTTGTTGATGCCTATACCACTAGCGATCGCTATCCCTATTCAGACCCTGGTGGCCAGCCGTTTAACTATATCCGCAACTCGATCAAAGTCGTAGTAGATGCCTATAACGGTTCAGTCGCATTTTATATTGCTGACCCCACTGACCCCATTATTCAAACCTGGGCGCGGTTATTTCCTGATATGTTGCAGCCTCTGGAGTCCATGCCCCCGGCTTTAGCTGCCCATATTCGCTATCCCGAAGACTATTCCTTAGTTCAGTCCAATCAGCTGTTGGTCTATCACATGACCGATCCACGGATTTTCTACAATCGAGAAGATACCTGGCGAGCTCCCAATGAAATCTATGCCAATGAATCCCAAGTAGTAGAACCCTACTACTTGATTATGAAGCTGCCTGAAGAAGCAGAGGAAGAATTTGTCTTATTGCGGCCCTTTACGCCCGCTCAGCGCAATAACCTAATTGCTTGGCTAGCGGCACGTTCCGATGGTAATCAGTATGGGCGTATTTTGTTGTACCGCTTTCCAAAACAGGAGCTAGTGTATGGTCCTGAACAAATTGAGGCACGGATTAACCAAGATCCAGAAATCTCCCAACGAATTTCTCTTTGGAATACCCAAGGCTCTCGTGCAAATCAAGGAAATCTGTTAGTGATTCCCATTGAAGATTCGCTGCTGTATGTGGAACCGTTGTATCTAGAAGCAGAACAAAATCGGCTACCGATTTTAGCGCGGGTGATTGTCGCCTATCAAAATCGTATTGCCATGGCACCTACATTAGAAGAGTCTTTAGAAGCTGTGTTTAATCCTAAACGCTCATCAGGCGGCTCAACGATTTTACGGGATTTAGAAGAAGAACTGGTGAACTAGTGTCTGAGTGTGATCATGTTTGTTGATGTGGACGGTGTATGCCAAATCCGCAACGCTACTTTCTGACATTTTCTGGATTTGTCAGCATATTTTTCTGCTCTCTGACTTATTAAGGGCTTCTTAAAAAAATAGAATCCTGGCTTTGTGAATTTAAATCATGGCTTAACAAGTTTTTCAGGCTTAAACCGTGATGTCGCTTCTTAACAGCTCCTAAGTTTAGGTGATAGGGGATTTGTGCTAAGAATGCTGTTTAGATACTGTGTGTGAGATGACGAGGTGAAAGCTGTGCTAAGCCAGTGGGGGCTGTGAACGTATGTTGCGCTTGTATCTGTATTGCGCCTGTGCGCAGGATATGGTTAATGACATGTTTTCAGCTTAATCCTCAGCAGTCCTGATGAGTTCGTGCGTTATCTTAAAGTTAGGCGAAGGCAACTGTGATGTCGGTTTATCCAACATTACAGCACAGCTTTTTTCAGAGGGTGGTGCTTCTAAAATGCAGTGTACGGGTGGTCTACCCAGTGCGCCAGACATTCCACTGCTATACCAGCGCTGGCAAAAGCTATATCTTGCCCTACAGGGCATTCCCCGGTTTCGGCATTCGGCGAACACCTTTGAGTTTGACGAGACTGAGCCCACTAATGTCTCAGCACCAGCATTGCTCTCTCTGGAGAAACAGCTACAAAAGCGGCTTAATCAGTGGCTCAATGCGTCAGAGTTTCGCAACATTGATCAACAACTTAGAACTAAGTTAGATACCGACGAAAATATTCGATTCATCATCGAAACCGAAGATCCGCTTTTGCAAAAAATACCCTGGCATCTGTGGTGTTTTATTGAGCACTATCAAAAAGCTGAAATTGCTATCAGTGCTAGGAGCTATCAGCAGGTACCTACTAGCCGTATCCGTCAACAAATGAGGATTTTGGTGGTTTTAGGTTACGGTGATGGTCTTGATCTGCAGCCAGATCGTTTTTTCTTAGAAAGCTCTGCGGCGGACACAGTTGTTCTTCAGCAGCCTATGCGGTCTGAGCTCGATGCATATTTGCATGATGCTGTAGGTTGGGATATCTTCTTTTTTGCAGGGCATAGTACCAGCCATGCTGTAGATGCCATGGGAGAAATGCGGGAACAACTCTCCCTGAATGCGCATGAGAAACTGTCGATTGCTGAGTTGAGATTTGCATTTAAAGATGCCATTGAGAAAGGTTTAAAGCTAGCAATTTTTAACTCCTGTGATGGTCTGGGTTTAGCGAGAGAACTCGTAGGATTAAATCTGCCTCAACTGATTGCCATGCGGGAGCCAGTGGTAGATGAGGTGGCCCAAACCTTCCTTAAAAAATTTTTGCAATCATTTTCACAGGGAGAGGCATTTTATTCGTCAGTTCGTGTTGCTCGTCAGAATTTGCAAGGTCTAGAGAGTGATTTTCCTGGAGCTAGCTGGTTGCCGGTGATTTATCAAAATCCAACGGCAGGTTTATTTAACTGGCGTAACCCAAAACAGCCGGTCAAGTTTCAGCGTTTTTTACGTCAACCAGGCAATTTTGATACAGCAAAGCCAGAAGACGTTGACCTGCGTAGGCTCATTCTGCCGATAGCACTGGTGATGGTATTGATTTTGACCGGATTGCGTAGCTTTGGATTATTGCAGCCTTTAGAGTTGTCAGCTTACGATGCTTTGGTGCGTGCTCGTCCCGTCGGCTGGGATAGCAGTCTTCCTGTTGATGATCGGCTCCTGCTGGTAGAGATTACGGCTGATGATACGGATGAATATGGTTACCCGATTGATGACGATCAGCTGGCAACTGCGCTAACTAAGCTACGTCGCCATGACCCTGCTGCCATTGGTGTTGATTTACATCGATATCAGTCCAATGGTGAGGGCCGAGATCAATTGCTCAAGCAGTTTGACGATTTTCCTGATCTGGTCACGGTTTGTTCCTTTGGGTTAGGCGACCGCGATATTTTGGGGCATCCTCCTGAGTTTTCGCCTGAGCAGTCTCAAGAGCAGGTGGGGTTTAGTGATTTAGAAACCGATGGCACCTTTCAACCGGGAAAATCTGTTGTACGACGTCAGCTGCTGTCCTATGACGCCAAGCTGGATGATCAGTCGTCGGATTGTGTGACTTCCTACAGCTTGAGTTTGAATCTAGCGCTACGGTTTTTGTTGCGTCAAGGGGTGGAACCGTTACACGCGAACGATAGCGGGCAATGGGTGTTAGGAGATGTAAAACTTAAACGGTTGGCGGCTCAGACGGCCGCCTATCAGAACCTGGATGGTCAGAGTAATCAGCTGCTCTTAAATTATCGCTTTAAGCCCAGGCCAGCCATTCGGATGAGTTTTGGCGATGTGCTGGCGGATAAGTTCGCAGATGATGACATTCGCGATCGCATCGTCTTAATCGGTGTGGTCGATCCCCTAGGCAATGACTATCGAGAGACTCCCTTTGGTGAACTCCCTGGTGTGTGGGTTCATGCCCACGGTGTGAGTCATATCCTCAGCGCGGTGCTAAATAAGCGTCGTTTAATCTGGGTGCTGCCTCAGTGGGGGCGAGTGCAGTGGGGAGACATGCTGTGGATGTGGAGCTGGGCACTGCTGGGTGGAGTCCTGGTATGGGGGCTGAGTGCCTTTAGAGTTTTTCCACTGCTGGCCCTGGCTTTGCTATTGGCGGGCTGGGCCTTGTACTGGCTATGTCTGGTAATTTTGGTTAAAGGGGGATGGGTGCCTTTTGTGCCAGCACTGTTAGCATTATTAGGAACCGCTGGAGTTTTGTTAGCTCGCAAATATGGTTTCCTACGGCTAGAGGGGCTCTTGAAGCTTTTGAGTATAAAACGTTATCCATAGGAAGGAAGTATGCGATATCAAAACCGTTTAACTTTCGTCAGTTTTGTCTTGGCAGTTCTGATTAGTCATCTAGGGTTAACTGCTGGTGTGTCAGCGATTCCTAATCCCATTGACAACGGTGGGCGCGATCAGAGAACAGCATCTTTACCCGATGCACCCTCTACACCCCCACCCACTGGAGAAAGAACACCGGGAGGTGGCCTGGGCGAGGATGTGTGTCCTGAAACGCCCCATGACTTGACGGCGATTACTCCGGTCACTGTGTATGGCAAAACTCTGTCGGAGCGTCCCACATTTTGGTTTTACATGCCCTACACAGCGGCGGAAGTTCAGAAGGGTGAATTTTCTGTCCTGACCTCCAATGATGAGGATTGGCTATACCGGGCTGAGTTTGTATTGCCTGAGCAACCGGGTTTAGTCAGCATTACCCTACCGCCAGATGCCATTGCTAATCTGGAAGTAGGAGAGCGTCACCACTGGTATCTCAAACTGTTTTGTAACTCTACCTCGACAGCAAAGACGAACATTAATATCAATGGCTGGGTCGATCGGGTTGCTGCTACACCCGAAATGCAACGGCAGGTGATGGATAGTTCGCCTGAGGTTTGGTACGACACCATCGCGCGTTTGGCAGATCGTATGAAAGCTCAACGAGCACCAGGCGCTGTCAAGACTGCTGATTGTATTGCTATAGAACAAAAATGGGGAGAATTGTTGGAGTCTGTGGATTTAGCTGAATTTATTCAGACTCCTGTCCTTGGCCCTGTAGAACTGGTAGAAAACTAAAGCCAGTTACCCACTAGTACGTAGCTAGCCCAATAATGGGGAATTCTTCCGTAACTCGGATTTTTCATCAGGGCTAGCTGGGCATTTTGCAAGGCTTGAGCCCTGGTGATATTCGGTGTTTGTAGTTCCTGATAAAACTGAATCATCAGTTCTGTATTGGGGATATCTTCTGCTTCCCATAGGGTAGATAGGCTGCTGCGTGCTCCTGCTCGCACTGCTATCCCCGCCAATCCTAGGATGGCTCTGTTGTCGCCTGTGGCAGTAGAACAGGCGCTGAGTACCAATAGCTCAATGGGGATGGTGCCTTGGCGGCTACCGATCTGAATGAGATTGCCTAAGTCTTCACCACTAATTAGTTCTTCATGTCCCACAATGAATGTGGAGTCGGGATCAGAGCTAAAGACGCCGTGGGTCTTGATGTGAATGCCAGAAAACCTGTTGTTGCTCAGCTTTACTGCTATGTTGTCACGGTTAAAGTCTTGATTGGTAACCGGTTTCTGTGTGCCAAAGAGCTGATCAATGGGTTCGAGTTCTTCGTCTAGTTTTTCGATAATTGGAAACTTCTTGCCATTGATTTCTTGAGGCGTGCCGACACCACCGGTAAAGACTTTGAGGTCTTGGGTGAGGGCAGTGGGCTTGAACAGTTCTAGCTCTGGGGCAATTGCGATCGCATATTTCTCGATCAAATACTGCTGCCCATCCAGTAGAACCGCCATGGGAATATTCCGCAGTGGGCCATCCAGTACAAATACCAGCGTTTTAATATTGCGCCTTTGTAACTCCGGTTCAATGGGCGCTATTAGCCACTGGTACAACAGCTTGGCTGTCTGTCTAACTGCTGGTGTGCGGTCTGGAGCTTCACTCAGGTCGCTCCGCAGCTGTTTGATAGCTTTTTTTGCCTCAGCCTTGGGAATGTCAAATGTGGTAAATTTTTTTCCATTCTCAAATTGAGAAATCACCCCCAACCGCTGCTCCAGAAGAATCGGATGCAGAATGGCGGTACTGGCATCCACCTCAAACTGATTGATCTTCGTCGTTGCCGTTAGGTCGCAGCGCAAAAAGTTTTCTAGCTCGCTGAGCTGCAGATTATCAATTTGTTCTACGGCTTGGTCTAGTGTGGCTTCATCTAGATCCTTTGCGTCTTTGCTTAACAACAGTTCCACCAACTCTCGGTAGACGGGTTCTACATTATCTCGAAACGAAAATTGAACTTCCGCATCAATAAACAATAAATTTCTACGAATTGTTTTCAGAGTATCTACCGCGTGGCCATAGGCTTCAAGGGCTTCTGCTTGTCTGCCCTGGTGGTTAAACAAACGGCCCTGCTGCCATTCCCAGCGATAACGACCGTCAGGAAAAGATTGTTGTTCTGTTAGCTGCAGCGCTTGCTGAGTCAGTTCCTGGGCTTTTGCGTAGTCCTTAGTTAGTTCATAGAGTTTGCCCCGCTGCCCAATCCCGTAGGACGTTGCAATCGGATCAGCAATCGCCTCAGCCTGCCGGATAGCGTTACGGATAATAGCGTCAATTTTATCCGTCGTAGGAACATTCAAAGCCTCCAGCATTGGGGGTTTGGGGGCCTGAACAACCGACTGCTTTTTTGCCAGAACTGTCATTACACTCGGTTCCCCTTGTGAAGGGGAACCAACGGAGGGGTGTTCGGTCACTGGCGCAGTGGATCGAAACCCCTCCCTGACGGTTCCCCTTGTCAAGGGGAACCGTTGAGTGATGGAAGCAGCAGGGGAGGAGACTGCTGCTTCCATCAGCTCCATCAAACTGTTGGCAAAATTCAACTGTGCATAGACCGTTGTGCGTCCAGGCAATAAATTCTCCAAATCAGGTGCTAGGTCTGGCCACAGCGCACTGGCGTCAGCCCACTGTTTCGTCTCGATTAATAAGCTCAACCGATTCAGATTTGCCTGGAGCTGCGTCATCGGTGCATTCGTGCTGGCCACCGCTTGCTGATAATGTTCCAGAGCCTGCTGCCGGTGATTGCTTGCTTCGGATTTTTCCCCAATGGCTTTCTTTTTTCTTGCCAGTGCCCGTTCTGTATTGGCTAAATCCAACAGAACGGAAGACTTTATATGGTCTAACTGTTGTTGTTCAATAATTTTAAGGCTTTCGTTTAAATGCTCTTCTGCTAGCGAGAGTTTACCTAGTTGACGTCCGGCATTGCCAAGTTGCCACAGCCCGCTTGCTCGCAGTGTTGGGTCGACTGCTTCACTCTGCAGCAGGGGGTATACATCCTCCTGCAAAATTGTTTCTGACTGGAGATGTTGCCCTAGGGTTTGGAGTGCTTTTGCCTGGTTAATTAAGCTCAGCAGAGTACCTCGGAGATTGTTAGCTTGGCGATAGGCGACAGTTGCTCTGCGCCAGGTGACTAGGGCGGTTTCGGTATCCCCGGTTGCCCAGTGTAAGCGGCCTTGGGTATTAAGGGCTTTGGCTAGGGTTTCGCTGTAGGCAGTGGTTTCTGTAGGAATTGCTAGGAGCTCTAAGCTTTGGCTAATGGTTTGGTTTGCCTTGCTCCACTGGCTTAGGTGTTGATGGGCTAAGGAGAGATTGCTCAGCAACAGTGCCTGGGTTAAGACATCGGATGATGCATTTAGGGCTCGGTTCCAGCTGTTAATGGCAGCGCTATACTCGGTAGCTTGGTAGTGGCGGATGCCGACCTGTAGTAAGGATGTAGAGGCTTGAGCAACAATTGTGCTATTGGCCGTTTGTGTTGAAGTATTTTGCCAATGTGCAGCAAAGGCGGGGCTATTGATGGTGATTAGAAAGCTGAGGAGCGCTGAGAGTAACAGTCTGAAATGTCGAGAAGAAAACGTTTTCATATCAGGAGGTACCTCCTGCAACGGTCTGCTGGCAGGCGCTTTGGTAGGTAGTGTTTGCTGGTGCTAGAACTACAGCACCCTGTTTGTTTTTGTGCCAGCTGACGGCTTCTATCAGGCTGTTGGATGGCTGCTCAGATATTTCGGCGATGGTTTGGCCGGGGGGATGAATGTCTTCTTGGATACCGCTGTTGCTAAAGGAGTCGTAGGGGGTGGGTGTGAGCCCTCCCTGCCCTGAGGTGACAAACTGGCCGTTGCTGCCTGCTTGGCAGCCTTCTCTGAGTGGTGGGGCTGCCAAATTGGGGGGTAAACGCAGGGTGCCTTCGTCGGGGTCGACTTCGAGGGTGGTGATGATGACTTCGCCATCGATGCCAGTGCCGGAGGTGGCGTCGAGGTCGTTGGTACGGTTACCGTCGATGGCTTGATTTTCGGCGATATTAAATAAGGTATTGGCTTGGATGGTAATGCGACCTCCGTTTCCGGTGTCGGCACTGGCGATGATGTCGCTACCGTTGGGACCATCGGGGAAAAGGGCGATGATGAACGGAGCGGTGATGTCGACGTTGCCGCCGTTGGCATTGTTGAAGGCTTCGGCGGAGATTAGGCTATCGCCTCGCAGGACTAGGGCGTCGGTGCTTAGGTTGATGTTGCCATCTTCGCCTTCTGCTACGGAGGCGAGTAGTTGGCCGTCATCAAGTACGACAATATCGCTGATGATCCTGAGGATACCGCTGTTGCCGCTACTTGTGCCGCTGACGGTGATAGCGGCTCCATCATCTACTCGCAGTTGATTGTCGGCGCGTATGGAAATATCCCCTGCAGGACCTGAACCCGTAGAGCTGGCGGCAATGGTGCCTTCATCATTCAGGGTGACGGTATCTAATGCATTGATGTTGATTGGACCACCTGAACCAGTGCCGCTGGTACTAGCTGAGATGCTGGAGAGACTTTGAATATTGAGATTTGATGTTGTTAGTGTGATAGGGCTGGCATTTCTCTGGCCAAGAGTTTGGCTTTGGATAGTACTGTTATTGAGTAACGTAATCGAATCTCGTGCTTCAATATCTATATTGCCTGCTGTATCTTTGTCTAGTGCATTTTCATCAGTTAATGTTGATATCTGCGAAACATTATCCAGTTGGAGTGATGCAGTACTAATTTGAATTTTTCCAGGATCACCTAGTGAGGCTTCACTGTTAATACCACTATCATCACTAAGAGCAATTGTTTCAGCTTCTACGATAATTTGTCCACTACTGCCTGGTCCAAATGTGCTCACAGATAGACCAGAACTCTCTTCTACAGAGAAACTGTTAGTGATAACTTTTATTGTTCCTCCCGTCCCAGAACCTGAAGTATTACTTGAAATATTAGTAAAATCTTTGAGGCTGACTTCCTCGTTGGTTTGGATCAAAATATTCCCTGCATTTTCTGAGCTAAGCAATATGATACTTGTGAGAGAACTCTTTAAAGCAGAAAACGTATTTGCTGTTGCAACAATGTCCCCTGCTCCATTAAAAAAGTCGGATACGTCTAAGGTAGCTCCACGAATAGATATATCAGCCAGCGGTGCATTATCTCCATAGGCTAGGCTTGGTTTACCATCGGTTATATCTAGTTGAATACTCCCTGGTTCCTTGAGACCGCCGAGCTCAATGCGACCGCTAGGAGCACTCAGGCCTCCTCCAAGCCCAAATTGATTAGCAGGCGCTGGTTCTAAAATGATGTCACCACCGACTAATACCAGATTTTGATTACTCCGAACTCCTAAACCAGGAGCAAAGGCTAGTGGTAATGGAGGGGCTATAGATTGATTAACAATGGGAGCAACCGTTGATTGATTAAACAAAAATGCGGAGGGGGCAACTGTTAATAGGGCAGGGTTAAGGTCGGTCTCTAGGGCACTGAAGCTTCCTTGGGTGCCAAACTGAATGGCGGCAGCGGTGGTGGCCACAAATGAACCGCCAATATCTAGGCTGCTATCTGGCCCAAAAATAATCCCATTGGGGTTTAGCAAAAATAGATTGGCCTCACTCAAGAAATTAGTGCTAAGGGTTCCATCAATAGTGGAGGGGTTGCTGCCAGTCACCCGAGAAAAGATATTACGAATAGTGGGAGCATGGTCAAAAAAAACCGTGCCCCCACCAGGAACTGAAAATTCTTGAAAACTATGGAATAAGTTAGTACCCGTCGCATCTGATGTACCATCTCGAATGGTACAGGTGACTGTGCAGGCTCCAGGATCTGGTGTCAGCGTTGTACCATCGGGTATAACCTGGCCAAAAGCCGCCCTTGGTAATGTCAGATAAGACAATATCAGTCCACCAGTGGTAAACCAGCATTTCAATCCGTATATTTTTTTAGGGAGCACAGTTATACATTAAGGCACCTACGCTCCCTACCCTATCAGGATTTTCCTTTGGAACAGTATCATTATCAGCGTCATTGGCCAGTAGAGTCTTAGGGTAAAACCCACATTCCGCATTCCCAACTGTCACAATTAGCTATTAAATTTGCAAGTCTTTTCTGTAAAGGGTTTGGTTACCCAGATGGTTCATCTGAACTAATTTTATTCCATTCTCAATAATTCTCGATTATTGAGAATTTCTGTCTTTTTAGAGGCTGTGATCCATTTGCTTCGTTATTAATTATCGAATGTGCCAATTTAACGGCGGAATTTGGGTTAAAAACCTTCCTTCCCTAACTTAGGGAAGGAAGGTTTTTTTCGAAAAGACTATACTGGTGGTTGAGTTTTCCTCTGCTTACTCACTTCTAAGAGATAAGATTCAAGGTTCCACAGAATCGAGAAATTTAATGGGGAGGATGCCCGTTAAATTCTTTGTTGGAGATGTCTTCAAAGAACGTCGTACTTAACCTGCGCAACTCCATAGCCAGTATTAATATTTGCTTGAACATTTGTTTTTGGCGTAGGTGTTACAAAACCGGAAGCGATTCCTGCTATAGAACCATTAACGAATAGGATTAAATATCCGCTGATACTAAAGTTTAGCTGCGAGCTGCCTGGGCATGCATTCCATGAAGCAACTGGAGAAGAAGCTAGGTTGGGACCAATAGGCGTGCTTACAAAACGGAAGCTGATAGCCGCATTATTTGGCCAGCCACCACCATTCAGCTTGTATTCTTTTAATTTAATTAGAGCCATGATTGTTGTCTCGTTGCAGACAAGATAGATTGTTCTAAGAGGTGCAAAAGAGTGTTTTTGAGTTTTGCATTGCAAAACCAGGAGTCTTACATCCTTCAACGACTCTTAGTAACGATTCATGGCTCTATGATGCTTCGTAGTCTAGACATCTGAGTAGTACCCCACTGGGTACCTTTTGCTACCTACTACGGGTTACTTCTACGTAATAAATCGGATCGTTGGCTGGGATCGCCAGAGGGTCTAAGTTTCTATCCTTGAAGGCTGTATCATTTGCTAGCAAGATATGGGCTTAAAACTTCAATATGTGTCTGTTACTTATGGATACATAGCCAACTCTCAGGGTGTAAAACAGAGCATTACTGCCCTGAAGTATGAAACGGCACCTTGACCGTATATTGTGCTGAAACACTAAAAAAAACGGCATTCTTAAACACTTTGATTATAGTCAGTCAGGTAGAGTAAGAGCCCAAATCATTTTCTCCAATCTGTCTCCAAATCTTTTTATTCAGTCGCTTTCCGAAAAAGGATGATTAAAAGAAAATCATCAAAATAGAATTGAATTCTCTTATCACCACTCACCCTATCGTTGTTGCTCTCTCACCTATTATCGAATCGCCTTTCGAATGCCCGTCGCCCTCAATTGTGATGGTGTCCAATAATTTCAGGAATCTGTTTCATTGCCAAATTAGGGAGTACAAGACTGCTTACTGCAGAAACATACCCACCTCTAAAGAGGTGGTAAATCCCTAACTTACCTTGGTCATCACAACCAATTTCTGGAATTTCCAAACGTGCATTAATCGGAAATTGAGTCAGGATTTACTCGTTATATCAAGCTCAAGCTCTAAATTTGGTCATGGATCACCTTGGCTAAGATCCAGTCCAGCCCTTCCTTGGCGGCTGCTTCATTCCGAAAGTAAAAATATTCCTGTTGCAGATGTATGGAATAAAATGATTGGCGACCCTTTCAAGATGTACAGCTTTAATCCAACATTATCCAGGGGAGCAGCAACCCCTAAGAGAATTTATCCCCTTCTTACCTTAGAAAGGATTATCCTAAACGTAATGCTACGATCTCTAAACTGATGCCATCCCCCTTTCCTGGAATGGACCCCTACCTCGAAGGTTACCTCTGGTCTGATGTGCATAGTGCCTTGGCTAATAAAATTCGTCAGCACCTAACGCCACTGCTGCGACCAAAATATACTGCTCGTTTAGAGGTCTATCTGGCTGAAGATGCATTCCCTGAAGGAGAAATTGGCATCTTGTACCCCGATGTAGAAGTCCTAGAATCTTCCAAACGTCCAACAACAGAAATAGCTCCGGGGAGTACTCTTACAATTACCCCTGCCCAATTATCTTTACCGATACCCCAGGCTGTGCAGGTACGTCTTACCACGGTTGAAATTCGGGATACCGCTAAAAATCGTCTTGTCGCGAGTATTGCAATCCTTTCCCCAGTTAACAAGCGCGAACCGGGACTGACCACATATCGTCAAAAACGACAGCGCTTGTACCAAGCTAATGTGCACTTACTCGAACTAGACTTGCTACGACGAGGTACTCGCCCCTTTGCCCAACCGCGTTTACCCAAGGTGTCCTATTGCATTTCGCTTACTTGTGCCAAAGCAAAACAAATGCAAATCTGGCCTGTTGAATTATCCACTCCGTTGCCTGTTGTGCCTGTACCTTTGCAACATCCAGACCCAGATGTCCCATTAGATTTACAAGCTATATTGACGGCTATCTACGACGAAGCAGCCTATGATCTATCGCTGGATTATGAGCAAGCACCACCACCACCAGCTTTAAATAAGGCTGAAATGGATTGGCTACAAGAACAATTGCAAGATGCCTTAAAGTGATCTCCCGACCTTAGTTTCAGTAACGTCAACTTTTGAGGTTTTCAAATAATCAGTGCTGGTGCGATCGCAGGTGTAACCAGCCCCGAGCTGCTTCGATGCCGATGGTACTGTTGTGTTCTCTGACCATTGTTTTGTGTCTACCAAATTCCGGCCTTATTATGTCGTCTTCTGACGTGTAAATGGCATGTCCAGTTATTTATGCCAGTGTAGTGCGGGCCATAAAAAGCAGACTGTTTAAAGCACAAAAACCGCTGATATCAGCGGTTTTAAGTCAATCGGAGCGGCGGGATTTGAACCCACGACCCCTACTACCCCAAAGTAGTGCGCTACCAAGCTGCGCTACGCCCCGATGCGTTTTTAACGCTTGACTAGCATAGCATACGGCTTGGGCATTACTGCTCCATATTTGGTGTAATCAAGCACTTTAATTGGGTAGGCAGATATTACCCTTCCCTAAAAGCCGTAGCTCCAGCGAGCATAGTAACCCCGCGTATCAATATGGGTAAATACGGTAGCACTGGCTAAGCCACCCCTAGCACCCCACCAAGAACTTAGACGATCATACACATCGTAAGGGTGAATCCCAGGCGCTACAAAATCCACCGCATCGCCCACTAGGTGACGAGAACGACTGGCACCACCCACTCTCCGATTGGTTACCGGATCGCGATACCAAGAATTAATGGTGAGAGGACGTCCCCCCAGCCGATCCCGTACCTCTTCCATTACCCGAGCAATGCGAATGATGCCGTAGACCACATTACGATTCACGGGAATGCGACTGCCGCCGTGGGTGGCTTCTCCCCAGGTAAAGTGCCCACTAGGAATAATCGGATTAGCTAGGTAAAAATTGCCACGAAAGCCAGGTAACTGAATAAAACGTCCTCGGTTTTTGGGTTGAGGTGTTTCATTTTTGGGTTGATTATCAGCTTCATTCCCTTCAATCTGAATGTCGGGTTTATAGGCATACCAAATCCGCTCAGACCGATTGCCAAAGCTAGGGTTAGCTAGCTCAAGTTTGACGTGGTTGGCGGGGGCTAGCTCATGGCTAATCAGGTCTAGCTCGGTATTGTTTTTAACGAACACCTTATCTCGGTTACTCAGTCGAGATGACATTTGTGGGGATGTTTTGAATAGGGTGTCGCTGATGACGGTGAGGTTAATGGTATCGCCCACGATGCGGATATCGGGTTTATAGGCGTACCAGACAGTGCGATTTTCTGGACCTAAAAAAGCATTCGCGATCGCAACCCGAGTATGATGCCCTTCTGCGGGTAAATAGGACTGTAAATAATATTGGGTGCCGTTACCCACAAATACTTTTTCGCGATCGTTCAGCTGGTTGGATAACACCGGACGCTGCTTAAACAGGGTGTCACTGACCACCGTTAGCTGAATGTTAGTGTCATAAATTCTGACATCCGGCTTATAGACATACCAAATGGTTTGGTTCGTGTTCTTTAAAGGCTTAGCCAAGGTCACCTTATGATGACCATTTTGCGCAGCATCGGATGAGATTAGCTCTAACTCTGTGCCATTAGAGACAAAAGCCTTTTCCTGTCTGGATAGCTCAGTAGACAGCTTAGGGCTTTGTTTAAATTGCGTATTGCTAACGACCTTAAGTTTTTTCATGCTGTCTACACCCAGATGGTTGGATTAATGTTTAGCAACCTGCAGAGTGTATTTTGTAGGTTGCGTCGCACATAGCTTTTGCAGCTTAAAGGCTCTAGCGATTACCTGTGGCTGTGTGCACAAAGCTTATTTGATCAGCTCAGTAAACAGCTTTCACGTGTTTATAGTCAGAGGATGCCCATTGTGGAGCAATCTACTGAAAGCTCTAATCAAATTGCGTAGATTATTGCTCATTTGCGCTATGAGAGCCACCCGACTGACGAATAATTTGCCCACTGGTGCTGACACAAGCATTCATCTAAGGGAAAGCTGCTCTTCAAAATAGAGCAATTTGATCTAATCCATTTAATAAATCTGGAACGACAGCCGCAGGCCAAGCTCCCTCACCCCCTCGTCCAGTGAGCAATATAAATCGCACACTGTAGCTGTGGTGAAAGCCGTCAGTTTCTATCCAAAGGTATTGGTTTTCTTGCTCCAGGGTAATTTTTTCATCAGGCATCAGGTCGTTAGCCATGGAGTCCATGGTGTTCGATAGCTGTTTGGCTAGCGATCTGAATGCTTCAAATTCATCCTGGGTAAGCTCTAAGGCCCAATCTTTCCCACCCACGAGCGCTTTGAAAGTAGGGCGCTTGGCATCCCAGCCCAGTCGCCAGCCAGAGCCTTCTTTTTGCAGAGCCGTCATTCGGCAAAAAGCTGCTCCAGGCTACTAACAAGCTGATGCCGTTGGTCAAGGCTCAGGGTTTTCATAGCGTGTTTATCCGCTACGGTTATTGAATCAGAGGCGTGCCCATGGTGGCCGTAAGTGGCCCCTAGATAATCCGCCAAAGAAAGTTCCCAATCGAGATGATATTGCCCTGGTCGGGCATTGCCATCGAGATGGTAGTCAATAAAACGACTTAAAAGGGTGGTATTGACATGCGCCACCTTGGGAATGTCAGGATATTGAATATAAAGCTGGTTGGCGAGGGCAACTGGATTTACAGAATTGGCTGCCATCAGCGGTTCGCCCACCTGCAGAATACTGCCAGCCAAAACCATCAGGGTGGTTAATGTGGTTATAAATAGAAACTTTAGCCGCTTACTCATAAGCCGCTTACCCATACCGCTAAGCATGATTGCAATTAGAAATTTCAGTTGAATATGTAATGTTCCAATGTCGCTGATTGCCCTAAGAGCTTAGCCGTCAGGCTTTGCTAACTCATACGTTCCACAGACTACCCATGGAGATGTGCTTGTCCTCACTCAAGAGTGACAATCAGCATTGACCCCTAATTATTTAGACCGTTAATAAGCTGAATTCTTCAGGCCTACTCCCCAATGATTTCAGGCTGAGTCAACTCATCAGACATTTCCACGATAGCGCGCAATACAGGTTTCATGCGGGACTCATCAATGTTGTCAAATTCTTCAAAACGACGACGCTGTGCCCGATTAGCCACCTGGACAGTGATGCGATAACGATTGGATGCCGCCTTAATCAAGTCCTCGGTACGGCGCATCATCTGGGTGGTATCAATGGACAGACGCTTCATTCAGTAATCCTCTGCGGGTGGTTTTAGAACCTATCCATACTAGCGCAGCTTTTTGTGAATTATTGAGCTTCCTGTAAAGCCTAGCGCTGCCTAAGGCTTTTACTAGTTTGATCTGTGGTCTGAGGGAGCGTTGAAATATTTGGTTTATGTCGCGCGGTTACCCTTTTTTCTCTCAGGGCTTTTACAATAATTCACAAAGTGCTGTATTGGTCAGTGTGGAGTCTAACGTGCCTTCACTCAATCCTTTGGCCTAATTCAGTGCGACCTTTTCCCTGATGTTTTATCAGCGCTATGCCGGATACATTCACAAAACTCGCTTACCAAACGTTTCAACAAGGCAAACAGGTTTTTGGATATACCCACAAAACCATGATTAATCGTTTGCGGGAGGTGGTTTCGCCAATGGAAACCAACAGCACTGTTGAAGTGCCGGCTGCCACCCTAGCCCTTTTAAAGAAGCGGCTTGACGCTCTAATTGAAGTGGACTGGCAGGATGCTGAAGCTGGGGTGTACTCCACAAGTCTGTTGTTTGACAACCCATGGGATGATTTTTTCAAGTACTACCCCATGGTGGTGTTAGATACTCCCAGCGTGTGGGATCGTTCTAAAAATAAGCAATACCAATCGTTTTCGAAAGATATTAAAACAGAGGACTACCCCAGCTACTATCTGCAAAATTTTCATCATCAAACCAATGGGTACCTGGGGGAAATGTCCGCCAATCTTTATGATCTCCAGGTCGAACTCCTGTTTAATGGTTCCGCAGATGCCATGCGTCGTCGGGTGTTGGCTCCTTTAAAGGGACATATTAATAGTTTGGCTGTTTCGGCACCCAAGGTGTTGGATGTGGCCTGTGGTACAGGGCGCACCCTAAAAATGATTCGGGACACTCTGTCTGAGGTATCGCTTTATGGGGTGGATTTGTCACCGACTTACCTGCGCAAAGCCAATGAGTTGCTGAGTAAAGAGCCGGGTATGCTTCCTCAGCTGATGCAGGCCAATGCTGAACAGCTACCTTACTTGGAAAACTACTTTGAAGCGACGGTCAGTGTTTTCCTGTTCCATGAACTACCGGGTGATGTTAGGCAAAACGTGATTAATGAGTGCTACCGAGTGACTCAACCGGGCGGTATTTTTGTTATTTGCGATTCTATTCAGCAAAGTGATACTCCGGAGTTTGCACCGATGATGGAAAACTTTCCTGCAGTTTTTCACGAGCCTTACTACCGGCACTACAGTACGGATGATATTACTGCTCGTTTAGAATCGGCTGGATTTCACAGTGTTCAGGTGTCCAATCACTTTATGAGTAAGTATTGGGTCGCGAAGAAAGCCTAAGGAGTTGAGAATTCGGAGTCCGGAAGTCGGAATGCCCTGCCAAATTCCGACTTCTGAACTCCGAATTCCGAACTCTAATAGCTGGATATTTTGTCTCCAATTGCTTACCAAGAAACTAAAAAAGGGGTAATGACAATCGTCATACCCCTCTATTTAACTTATGCAACTAATACTTCAGTGACCCTAAAGCATTTCTGATCCTTAAGCAGTAACGGCAACCTTAGCGTCAAGCTCACCAGCTTCATACTTAGCCGCGAAGATGTCTACACCTACTTGCTTAATCTTGGAAGCGTTACCAGCAGTACCAAACGCTTCGTAGCGAGAGGAACAAACTTGCTTCATGTACTTAATGGAAGGCTTCAGGAAGTGGCGAGGATCAAAGTTGGAAGGATCCTTCATGGCTGCTTCGCGGATGGCTGCAGTAATCGCCAAACGGTTATCAGTATCAATGTTCACCTTACGAACACCGCTCTTAATACCCTTCTGAATTTCTTCAACAGGGACACCGTAAGTTTCAGGAATCTGACCACCGTGAGCGTTAATCATGTCCAACCACTCCTGGGGAACGGAGGAAGATCCGTGCATTACCAGGTGAGTGTTGGGTAGACGCTTATGAATTTCTGCAATGCGGCTGATGGCTAGAATTTCACCAGTGGGCTTACGGGTGAACTTGTAAGCACCGTGGCTAGTACCGATAGCAACCGCTAGGGCATCAACCTGAGTTTGCTCTACAAACTGTACAGCTTCGTCAGGGTCAGTTAGCAGTTGGTCCTTGCTAAGAGTTCCTTCGAAACCGTGGCCGTCTTCAGCTTCACCTTGACCAGTTTCTAGGGAGCCTAGGCAACCTAGCTCACCTTCAACACTGGCACCAATGGAGTGCGCAACTTTAACGACTTCAGCAGTTACGTTAACGTTGTACTCAAAGCTAGCGGGAGTCTTAGCATCCGCTTCTAGAGAGCCGTCCATCATTACACTAGTAAAGCCGTTGCGGATTGCAGAGTAGCAAGTTGCAGGGCTGTTACCGTGATCCTGGTGCATGACCACCGGAATGTGAGGATAGGTCTCAATAGCCGCCAGAACTAGGTGACGCAAAAAATTCTCACCAGCGTACTTACGGGCACCGCGGGAAGCCTGCAGAATAACAGGGCTATCAGTCTCATCAGCAGCCTGCATAATTGACAGGATCTGCTCCATGTTGTTTACGTTGTAAGCGGGAATGCCGTAGCCGTTCTCAGCGGCGTGATCCAGCAAGAGCCGCATAGGTACAAGCGCCATATAATCCTCCTAGTACTTTTCGCCGTTTTGGCAGCTTCAATTGAATTGGTTGAATAGGTATCCCTACTCATCAATATTAGGTCACAACCCCGAACTTATGACGAGTTGTTTCTAAAACCTGAGTATTTTATTAAGGATACCAGTATCAACGGTGAGGCTTTGTTGATATCGATGACTTTACTCCTAGCATTTCGCAAGAGTGTTTACTTTAGGAGCGAAAATGCTGCCCTTACTTAGATTCAAGCAAATTCCTGGTGAATCTACTCGAACTTATCTGACCTTATGGGTCGCCTGGGATTCGAACCCAGGACCAATCGGTTAAAAGCCGAGTGCTCTACCGCTGAGCTAGCAACCCGTGTTGAAAAAGTGTTTCAGACACAGTTATTGAATATAACAGATAGTTCCCTCTTTGCAATGGAAATTACTTTTTTTCTTGGAGAGCGATCTGGTGATAGAGGCTATTGCTATCGGAAAGCTATATCAGGTTGGGTTAGCTAGGTACGCGATCAATGTACCGACCATCAATGAGAAAAGCACCTCGTTCAAAACGCACAGCCCAATAACCGCCGAGCTTTTGTTCTAATATGGTTCCCTGCTCTCCTAGGCTGACTAGGTCCGGTGGACGCAGCATCGGCATGGGGTCAGCGGTTTTGAGATATGGGGGGTGAGTGGTCACAGTGACGCGATCGCCTACTGAGAATAATTTATCCACCATGCAATTGATGAGTTTGTAAGTAATGTAATTTGAGTTTGGGGGACTGGGTGAACCAGCGTCAACTTCAGCATGGCACACTCTTCACAGTGAATATTCAAACGCGCTATGGCGGCTGGTCAATCTGAGCATCAACAGGAGTTCACTCTGCGGCAACGGGTACGGGCTGAATTAGAGGAGGCTAAAACTGGGTTAGGGCTGGGTTTGAATATTGCGATCGCACTCCTAATCCTGATTTCAGCCGGTTTATTTGTAGCGGAAACCTATCCGTTGTCGGATAACGTCTACAGTCTACTCTCTGGATTAGATCGATTGGTTTTGGGCGTTTTTGTCGTGGAATATGGGCTCCGTCTCTGGGCTTCGGAACGCCCCCTGCGCTATGTCTTTAGCCCTTATGCCATTGTTGATTTAGTTTCAATTTTGCCTCTATTGACCGGGCTGTTTGATATGCGATCGCTGCGGCTGATCCGCTGGTTACGCATTCTTAAATTAGCTCGCTTCTTAGAAGAGGACCGTTGGTTGGGGCGTGAAGGGCTCATTATCGCCCGCATTGTGTTTACCCTATTTGCCATTGTCTTTATCTACTCAGGGGCTATTTACCAGGTAGAGCACCCCATTGCACCAGATATTTTCGCTAGCTTTTTAGATGCCATGTACTTCGCCGTGGTTACTATGACCACCGTAGGCTACGGCGATGTCACACCGGTTTCAGAAGCGGGACGCACCCTTACAGTGATGATGATTTTGACTGGAATTGCCCTAATTCCTAGTCAGCTGGGTAGTTTAATTCAAAATATTAATCGATTGCAGGCTCTGGATGCGGCAGAGTGTAGCAATTGTGGTTTGTCTGGACATGATACCGATGCTCTGTACTGTCGACGATGTGGGACTAAGCTACCTATAGTCGATGGCTAAAGCGTTTGATTAAGGTTGGTAGTTTACAGCTATGTAAGCTTCCTCAAATAGCAAGGCGTTAGGAGAGTTTGTTAAATTCTTCTTCTACCAATTGTTTTGCCTTGTTGTCCAAGGTAATCCAGTCGATATCTCCCTGCTCCAAATCCAGTAACTGCATATCTACTGTCATCGGATCTTGATTATCTTTTGCGCAAAGGCGGTAACACAGCTGCCACAGGTTGATTTCCTGCTGCTGGTCTTGTTTGGTCAAACAGAGGGTGTAGATGTGTTCGGGAGACGGTAGCTGAGCCAGGGTAGCTTGAATCCGATCATGGTCTTCAGGACCGGCAGTTTCCAGCATCTCCTGCAATGCCATGTATTGTTGTTTCTGTTCGGCAGTGGCGTCTGTTGGCCAGTGCATATCATCCCGATAGGTGCCATTCCAGTCGCATGTGTCTAGCTGCTTACGGATATTGTCGATGATCCGAATTAGAGCGGGCTGCATCAATGCTTGGGCATAGCGTTGATCCTGAGCAGTAGCAAACCGAGGCATAGTCAAAACAGATGCGGACAGTATCCCTCAGTTTATGGGAACCGTGCACTGTTGGCTGGGGTAATCTCGTTTACTGACCAGTGGCTAAGGGCTTGTTAAAAATTAGCACCCTGGCCTTGTGCATGCATTTAAAGTCTTGGCTTAACAAGCTTTTCAAGCTGCAATTGTGAAGTCGTTTCTGAACAGCTCCTAAGTGATTTTTCTTGAAGGAGACTGCTTTAACCAGAGCTGTAAGATGTCGTTAATCCAGCGAGTTTCTATCTGGGTCAAGCCTAGGGATATGCCTTCTAAAGGATACTTGAGGCGGCCAGTAGCTGTGCGGTTGCGTTGTAGGTGAAACGTAATGGTGGAGCTACCCGGTTGGAGGTCAATATCTTCGATATCACGTTTGTAGCTGTTGACCTGATAATTGACAGGACGATGGGGAAATCGCTTGCCTACGAGGATAATATCGGGCAACAGTTGAATACTGGTTTTTTCAAACAATGTCTTAGCCGTGGTTTTGAGGCCCTGAAGACTCCACCGGATGTTCCAGTGGCCGCCCACCAAGCTAAAAATCAGGAGCAATAGCCGTTGCCCTAGTTCCATGTGGGGCCATAACAGCAGCACACCCTGAAAAACAATACTGATGCCGATGGTGCCCAATACCATTTGGCATAGTGCGAGGGCAAAGCGACTATTTTTCCAGCCCAGAGGGGGGAGAAGAATTTCTAAGGTTTGGCTATATTCCAAAACCTTTAATTGGGTTTGAGGTGGAGCCATCGACTCCACTAGTGCTCTCTGCCAGCGGTGCGTTAAGCCATTCAGACGTAAACGATTGGCTGGGGAAAAGATGCTATCGGCTTGTGCTAGACCTTGGCGCGCAGCTTGAGTTGACTGAGGTCGTTTATGTTGTTTCGGTTGTGTCAGCCAGCGTAACCATGCTTTTAGGGGCCTACTCATATGCCCCAGCTCTTGACTAAATAATATTCGTAACCCCCGTTGGGGAAGTTGGCTAGGGTGTTGACCGGTGGCTAAGTGAATTAGCGTAGCTCCTAAACTGTATAGGTCGGTGGCGGGTACTGCTTTATCTCCTAGCTGTTCCGGTGGCCGATATCCGGGTGTGCCTGAAATTAAAATGGGTTCATTGCTGATAGTTCGAGAGGTATGAGAACTCTGGACCAGTCCAAAATCTATCAGGTGGACTTGGCCTAAGGTGTCGTCATTGGTTGGACTCAGGACCAAACTGCTGGGTTTGATATCTCGATGAATAATGGTTGGAGTTTGTTCGTGCAGGTAATCCAGAATGTCAAGAATTTGCCCAGCTAGCTGCCTGATCTCAGTCTCGGAAAAATTTCTGCCAGAATTGCTCAAGCTATACAGAGATTGTCCAGGGATGTAGGTTTGCACCAACATCAAGCCGTGGTAATTCTGGTTGTGAATTTCAAAATCGTCTATGTAGTTTGGAATAGCAGCGTGCTCTATCTGTTTGATTATCGTGATTTCCTGATGAAATCGTCGGATATCGACAGACTGTAGGGGATCATTGAGACATAAATACTTGATAACAACCTGACAATCCTGTTGATGGTCATATCCCAGTAAAGTTCTGCGTCCTAGTCTTACACCTAGAGTTTGCTGAATACTGTAGCGATCGCACAGCTGTGGTGACGTTTGTTGTAAAGCGCTGGGGGTTGCCATTGAGTTTCAAAGTATCCATGTCACTCTCTAGAATGCCCAGTGTCATCATGGCGGTAGCGGAATAACCTGCCGTTGTTGCTCCTCCCAAAGAGCAGCAATGTCAACAAACGTTTTGAATATATGTGCTTTAAATGAGCCCGTATCGACTCGCAACTGGCCCTAGTAAACTAGGAATAACAATGCGTATTTAACGGTACACAGGGGAGTTGCCACATGGTTCAGCCCAGGGTTTTTATTGATGGTGAAGCGGGTACTACCGGGCTGCAAATCTATACCCGTTTATCTCAGCGTCAGGATGTCACGGTAGTCAGTATTGATCCTGCTAAGCGTAAGGATGTTGAGGAACGGGCACGGATGATTGATGCGGTGGACATTGCAATTCTGTGTTTGCCGGATGCGGCGGCTGAAGAAGTCGTTGCCCTAGTGTCGAACCCAACGGTGAAAATCTTAGATGCTAGTACCGCCCATCGTACCCATTCAGATTGGGTATACGGGTTTCCAGAATTGAGACCTGGCCAACGCGATGCCATTGCCAAGGCACATCGAGTGAGTAATCCAGGCTGTTATCCTACAGGTTTTTTGGCCGCAGTCAGGCCTTTAGTGTCATCCGGGCTGATTCCTGAGCAATTTCCAACCACCATTAATGCCATTTCTGGTTATTCTGGCGGCGGTCGCAAACTGATGGAAACCTATCAGGGGTACAACGACGATACAGAACCTGACTATCCCTATGGGGTATATGGCCTCTCTTTTGGCCATAAGCATGTTAAAGAAATGACCCACTATTCTGGATTGGCCCATGCGCCGCTATTTTTGCCAGCGGTTGGGGCCTTTGAAAAGGGGATGCTAGTACAGGTGCCCCTACCCCTATGGAATCTGGAGCAACCGCCCACAGGCCAGCAGCTGTGGGAGACTTTGGTGGATTACTATGCAGATGAACCCTTTGTGCAGGTGCATGATTTGAGTGATGCTGGGCAACTGCGGGATGGTAAGTTTCTCGATACGAAAGCCGCTAACGGTACCAATCAGGTAGAGCTGTTTGTTTTTGCTAATGATCTGACTCAAGAAGCTTTAGTAGCTGCCCGCCTAGATAACCTGGGCAAGGGCGCTTCAGGTGCGGCAGTTCAGAATATGAACATCATGCTAGGTTTAGCAGAACAGACGGGTTTGGTTTAGCCAATGTTTATGGTAGTGATGGGTTGCATACTCTAGGTTTAGCTGCAGCATGTTGCTCCTAATCCAACAGAACCTTTGCATGGTGACCTATGTGATCTGCCATAAAGGTGCTAATGAAGAAGTAGCTATGGTCATATCCTGGCTGCATTCGTAGGGTTAATGGCTGGTTCATCTGGTGGCAAGCGTCCGCCAATCGTTCAGGCATCAGTTGCTCGTCTAGAAACGAATCTGCTGTGCCCTGGTCGATCAAAATTTGGCTTGCAGAATGATGGCGCTGTTTGATTAATTCAGTGGCATCGTACGGTTGCCATGCTGTTGGATCTGGCCCCAGATAGGTTGTTAATGCTTTTTTTCCCCAAGGACACTGCGTGGGTGCCGCAATGGGAGCAAACGCCGAAATTGATTTGAATAGCTGTGGGTTGCGTAAACCGCACACTAGCGCACCGTGGCCTCCCATGGAATGCCCAAAGATTCCCTGGCGGTCAGCCCGAATAGAAAAATTTTCCTGAATTAGACGGGGCAGTTCCTGAGTGACATAGCTGTACATTCGATAGTGCGAATTCCACGGTTCTACGGTTGCATCTACATAAAAGCCTGCGCCGGTTCCCAAGTCCCATGTCTCATTTTCTCCAGGCACGCTAGCATCCCTCGGGCTCGTATCGGGCGCAACCAGTAGTAATCCCATCTCGGCTGCATGGCGTTGGGCTCCAGCCTTGACCGTAAAGTTCTCTGGTGTACAGGTGAGGCCTGAGAGATAGTAGAGAACTGGCACGGGTTCTCTAGCCATTTTGGGCGGTATAAATACCGAAAACTCCATGGTGCAATTACATGCGTCCGAAGAGTGGCTGTAGTACGCGACCGTGCCACCAAAACAAGCACTTTGTTTTTGTAGTTGAATTGTATTTCCCATATCACCTTAAAACGTCACCACACTGCGAATACTTTCTCCTTTGTGCATCAGATCAAAGCCATCATTAATCTTTTCTAGCGGCATTACATGGGTGATTAAATCATCAATGTTGATTTTTCCATCCATGTACCAATCAACAATTTTTGGTACATCCGTACGACCTCTGGCTCCACCAAAGGCTGTCCCTTTCCATACTCGTCCGGTTACTAGCTGGAAGGGGCGAGTGCTGATCTCTTGCCCGGCTCCGGCAACCCCAATGATGACGCTGACACCCCATCCCTTATGACAACATTCCAGTGCCTGCCGCATGATATTGACATTGCCAATGCACTCAAAACTATAGTCTGCTCCCCCGTTTGTCAGTTCTACTAGGTAGGGCACTAAGTCTCCTTCTACGTCGTTGGGGTTAACAAAGTGGGTCATGCCAAATTTTTCAGCCAGTTTTCTCTTTGCCGGGTTAATGTCTACACCAATAATTCGGTTTGCCCCCACCATACGGCACCCTTGAATAACATTGAGACCAATGCCACCCAGGCCAAACACAACGACGTTGCTGCCCGCTTCCACCTGAGCTGTGTTAATGACTGCGCCGATCCCTGTAGTCACTCCACAACCGATGTAGCAAACTTTCTCAAAGGGAGCATCCGAACGGATTTTAGCTAGAGAAATTTCTGGAACAACAGTATAGTTCGCAAACGTAGAGGTACCCATGTAGTGGTATAGCGGTTTCCCCTGAAAAGACAATCGACTGCTGCCATCGGGCATCAATCCTTTGCCCTGCGTGGTGCGAATTGCCTGACATAGGTTTGTTTTAAAGCTAAGACAATAGTCACACTGGCGGCATTCTGGCACGTAAAGAGGAATGACATGATCCCCTGGTTTCAGACTGGTAACATCTGACCCAACTTCGACAACGACACCTGCACCTTCATGGCCTAAAACTGCTGGGAATAATCCTTCTGGATCTTTGCCAGATAAGGTATAGGCGTCCGTATGACAGATGCCTGTTGCTTTGATCTCAACCAGGACCTCCCCTGATTTGGGTCCTTCTAGTTGTACAGTTTCAATGCTGAGGGGTTGTCCAGCTTCCAGCGCAATAGCGGCCTTAACGTCCATGGTCGTTCTTCAACAGTCGGCTTCTAGAGTGTGTCTGCTGATTTGCTCCCTTGGACTAGAGCTGTTACAAAACGATACTGGGATTTAAAGACAATCCAGCGTTGTTGATGCTGAGTAGGCAGTTGTTTGGAAGATCTCGCACTAAAAAAGAAGGAGAACTGATCGTCTGACGTGTTCAAAGTTTTGTGGCGTTGAGGTGAGCAGTGCCACGCTTAGAAACAAGATTGACAAATATTTTTGCTAAATTTCTTCTGAGACCCTTGTAAGTGAATTGCCTCAGGGGATATTGTGGTTTCCTATATCTTGTTGTTTTGACGATTTATTTATTGCTCATCTAATCTGTTGTCAGTAACAATAGATTAGATGAGCAAATGACGCTTGCAGAGATGTTATGGAGACTGTTAGCGAAATTCAAGAAAAGTTAAACAATGATCCGGAACTTTTAACCTTAAACATGTATCGTTTGATAAATATTACTTTTAAGCAGCCTGTGGTTGCTCCGTAAATTTTATAGCCATGATCCTATCTGCCCCCCATGCCGATACTCTTCGGTTTATTCCTTGTGGCCATAGTTGGGTGGCGCTACACCCTCAGCCTAAAGGGATCATTCAATTTATTGGTGGCGCGTTGTTTGGCACATTGCCTACTATTTCCTATCACCACTTTCTAAGAAGTCTTTTTGAAGCTGGCTATACTGTTGTTGCTTTACCCTTTCGGTTCATATTAAACCACTGGTCCATGGCGCTAAATCTTTTGGATGAACATTATGCCGTCCGTGTTGCCATGGTGGAGTTGGCTATTGCTCAAGGGTATGATCCTCATATTTACTTAGAAGCTAGTAACTATATCTGGATTGGTCATGGTGTTGGTTGTAAGTATATTTTGTTGTTGGAGCTTTTAAGTACTCCTCCGTTCTTATTGGCAGAGTCTTTTGCCATGCTGGAACGAAAAGGAAAACTACTGTGTAGTCAGCAACAACAGATTGAACGAGGGCTGGAGATAATTAGTCGGCGGTTACGGCTTTTTGAAAGACAAATTAATCAATTGGTAGGAGTCTCTATTGACTTTGGTCAGCCTTCAATCATGCACGAGGTTTCTTTGCTGCTGGCCCCGGCCATGGGTGATATGAATGCCGCTATCCCAGTTACGTCTCTCCATTGGTTGTTGAGTCAGTTTAGGGGGGGCTATCCTAGTGTCGACTACACTCATCAGCTGATTGAACATAGTCAGCTATTCCATCTGACTGGTTTGATTCAGTTCGCTCGCGATCGCATTGCTGCAGGAACCTGTCAGCGGCTGATGCAAGAGCAACCTCACCTGCGACGACGACTGCTGCAGGGTGACCATCTGGAGCCGGTAGGGATGAGATTTGGCTCATTAATCATAGACCTTAATCCCTTCGATAAGTTTATTCAGCCCTTAACCCAGCGCAACTTAGAATCGCAAACATTAGCCCTGCTCAAACGTCTGCAGACGCCTGCCCCTAAGGTTGCCTGTCCTATGACGACCCGTAAGCCTCATTCCCTAGCCGCTTAATTCTTCTGAAGTTAGCATTAGAACTGCCCTATCTGAATGTTCAGTAGCTCTTATAATGAGATGTTTAGGGGTTTGTTTAGGCATTTTTGAGAGGCAGTGAGATGAGCAATTTCACAGAGGGCGATATGGTGGATTTTGAAGAACTGCGATCGCAGCTCTTCGATACTTACCAGCAGCTATCCCCATTGCGTCAGAGTATCACTCAACTCAGCTCACTATTTTATGGGCCGACTCCCCTCGCTAGCCTGTGTGCTGCCCTTAATCACATCGGCATTAGCACACCGACGGGGAAACAATTTACACCGAGCAATCTCAGGTCTCAGATTAACTTCCTAATCGAAGTGCAGGTGCTGATATACGGAGCAGGCCACCTGCCGCAGTGTAATCCTCTTTTAGTAGAGCTGGTGACGCGTAATGCCGTGCAGCTAGATATTTTTGAACCCATGCTGCAGGCTGTAAAAAGTGTTGTACATCCGCGCCATGCAACCGGTGGCCGGATCAATCGCATACGCCATATCTGTCGTACTAAAGACGACCTTTATCGAGAAGCACGGCTGGCGCTCTATTCCAAGGAATACGATGGCCTGCCTCAGTTATTCCTGGACTACAGTAACTATAACTACTACGCCACATCCATTACGTTTGAGGACTTTTTGCTAGATGTCTCAAACAACCCCTTTGATGCCGATTGGTTAAAAACATTGCCCTCTGATCAATGTGGTGCGATACTACGCACACTTTTGATTCAAGCAACAGCTCTGTTGGAACCTACAGAAGGTTTAATCGAATTGTTGGAGGAACAAGCTGATGAGTCCAGTGATCTGAGTGTACTTTTAGTAGAACAGTATTTGCTACGTGATCGACTGACAGATGCTGAAGCCCTGCTAGATAAGTTGATTGATGCAAAAACTCAGGTTTATGCAACCGCTTTACGCGGAGCGTTAGCCCTACTGACAGGAGAAATACAGCAATCCCTTAGCTATTATAAAAGTGCTACTAAGCTAGCTCGGCAACAGTTAAATAAGCAAGCTGTTATTGGTGGTGTAGCCGGGTTATTTTATATGCTCGCGTTACTGAAAGTGAAGCAACCTCAGTCTCTTAAAACGGCTGTCGCATTAAGTAAACCCTTAATGCAAAATTCTGGCTACTTGAGCAACGCTTTTCATTTATTGCACGAAATGGCTTTATTACATCAAGGGCAGCTGTCCGCTCGTCAGCGCTTGATGGAATTGATCGAGTGTTATGGAGATGATGAAGAGGATAGTTTTGGCATGTTTTTTAGCATGCTCTGCCTCTACTGGCTCGATCTTGATGAAGCTAAAGCGACTGCCCCTCGCCCATTAGCCCTGTTTGCAGAACTGGCCGAAGATGCTGGTCTAAGCTGGTTTGCCGCAGAAGCCGCTGAGCTGTTGGGACGTCTGGTGCCCGATAGTGAATATGCTAAATGGGCGGTGGAACGCCCCCAAATCTCAATTGTCAATACCTTAGAGCCCCAAAGTACTTGGGAAATTAGTTTGAAGGCACTGGTGAATGTTGCAGGGTCACCCAAAAACATTTCTACTAAGGGCGAGCGGCGTCTTGTGTGGTTTTTGACGGTCTACACCAAACATTGGCAGCTACAGCCCAAAGAACAAAAGCTAAGTGCTAAAGGTACTTGGACTAAGGGGCGGGTCATTGCCCTCAATCGACTGGCAAAAAATCCATCGGAGTTTGATTACTTGACTTCCCAAGATATTCAAGTTTGTAACCACATCAAATACGATTATTATTCGGGTACTCAGTATACACTCAGCCGTAGTGCTATCCAGGCATTAGTCGGCCATCCCTTAGTTTTTTGGGAAGACTCTCCTACCGTCCGAGTGGAGATTATGGCAGCGACACCAGAGCTTGTTGTCGAACAAAACAGTGATAGTACCTTAACCTTGCGCTTGGAGCCTAAGGTGCATCCTGGAGATACTATTTTTCTCGTTAAAGAAACTCCAACTCGCATTAAAGTTGTTGAAGTGACTTCTGAACATCAGAAGATTGCTGAAATCCTCGGCAAACATAATCAGTTGACCGTACCTGCTGCTGGCCAGGATAAGGTGCTGACCGCTATTCGGTCAGTGTCTAGTTTGGTGACTATTCATTCTGATATTGGGGGTGGCAATCTAGAGGGTGTAGAGACTTTAGAAGCTGATGCTAAGCCCCATTTGCATCTGATGCCTGCGGGGGATGGTCTTAAGGTATCTATGCTGACGCGACCGTTTCCTAATTCTGGTTCATACTATCCGCCGGGCACTGGGCGAAAAACGGTGATTGCTGAAATTGATGGTCAGCGGTCTCAAGCGACACGCGATCTTTCCTTGGAAAAACGACTGGCTCAGGACGTACAACAGGCATGTCCTGCCCTACAGTTGGGAGAAAATGATAGTGGGGAGTGGATTCTAGATGAACCAGAGACCTGTTTGGAGTTGTTGTTACAGCTAGAAGCTGTTGAAGAAGATATCGTTTTGGAGTGGCCTGAAGGGGAGAAACTTAAAATTCGCAACAAAGCCGGTATTGATGGCTGGCGTTTGAATATTAAGCAAGAGCAAGATTGGTTCTCGGTGAGTGGTGAGCTTGAACTGGATGACGGCAGCGTTATGGATATGCAAGCGTTGTTGTCACTGTTAGATCAGACATCTAGCCGATTTGTACCCATCGGTGATGGTCAGTTTTTGGCACTGACCCAGGCGTTTCGAAATCGGCTAGATGAATTTCGTACGTACTCAGAACGCCATGGTAATGGGGCAAGGTTTCATCCAATGGCGGCGTTGGCCCTGGAAGATACTTTGGATGATGTGGGTCAGCTAAAGGCCGATCAAAAATGGAAGTCCCACATTAAAACGTTGAAGGAGGGGAAGGCGATTACTCCTAAGATTCCATCGACTCTGCAGGCAGAGCTGCGGGACTATCAGCAGGAAGGGTTTCGCTGGCTGACTCAGCTAGCCCATTGGGGGGTGGGCGCTTGTTTAGCGGATGATATGGGCTTGGGTAAGACCCTCCAAGCGTTGGCTGTGATTTTATTACGGGCACCTGAGGGACCCACATTGGTGGTAGCGCCCACCAGTGTAGGGGCGAATTGGATTAGCGAAGCTCACCGATTTGCCCCCACCCTGAATCTGATGCAACTGGGCAGTAGTAACCGTCAGGCAGTAGTAGACCAGCTCAGTGGCTTTGATCTGCTGGTGTGCAGCTATGGTCTTTTACAGCAGCCAGATGTGGCAGAGCTTTTAGCAGAAGTTGATTGGCAAACCATCGTACTAGATGAAGCCCAGGCGATTAAGAATAGTTCTACTAAGCGATCGCAAGCTGCCATGAAATTAAAGGCAGGCTTTAAGGTAATCACTACAGGCACTCCCATTGAGAATCACCTTGGTGAGCTGTGGAATCTTTTTAGATTTATCAATCCTGGATTATTAGGTTCTTTGGATAAGTTTAATCAACGATTTGCCACACCCATTGAACGCTATCAGGATAAACAGGCTCGTCTCCATCTTAAAAAATTGATTCAGCCGTTTATGCTGCGGCGTACTAAAACCCAAGTGCTTGATGAACTGCCGTCACGCACAGAAATTACGTTGCATGTGGAATTGAGTGGTGAAGAAAAGGCACTCTATGAGGCATTGCGGCGGGATGCGATTGCAAAACTGACGACTACTGAAGCGAAAGCCGGTGCTAAACACCTTCAAGTGCTAGCCGAAATTACCCGATTACGGCGTATGTGCTGTAACCCACAACTCGTTATGCCTGAGATGGCTCCGGCAAGTGCCAAGCTCCAATTGTTTGGAGAAGTGCTGAAAGAGCTCCTCAGCAATCGTCATAAGGCTCTGGTTTTTAGTCAGTTTGTCGATCACCTGACAATTCTAAGGAATTACCTAGATCAGCAATCCATTTCCTATCAGTATCTAGACGGTAGTACCCCTGCTAAGCAGCGTAAGCAGCGAGTTGATGCATTTCAAGCTGGTGAGGGCAATGTTTTCTTAATCAGCCTCAAAGCAGGTGGTACAGGTCTGAATTTAACGGCTGCTGATTATGTGATTCACATGGATCCTTGGTGGAACCCGGCCGTGGAAGACCAAGCCTCCGACCGTGCTCATCGGATTGGCCAAACCCGGCCAGTGACCATCTATCGTCTTGTTACCAAGGGAACGATTGAAGAAAAAA
This sequence comes from Cyanobacteria bacterium P01_D01_bin.156, assembly GCA_039024555.1. Lineage (GTDB taxonomy): Bacteria > Cyanobacteriota > Cyanobacteriia > Phormidesmidales > Phormidesmidaceae > Leptothoe. The sequence goes on along the minus strand of JBCCQQ010000001.1, from coordinate 298,170 downwards.
TTGTTGAACTTCACAACAGGAAACGTGACCTTGCCGATAGTCTGTTAGAAGGTGCTGATATGAGTGGTAAGCTTTCTACTGACGCACTGTTACAGCTGATGAGTGATGTATAGCGACCATGTTTAAAGGAAGAACAAACGTTCGTTCGCTAAAGCATTCATGACAAAATACTAATAAAGTTTTTGTCGAAAGAGAAAAAATATCGGCATGCTATAGGTTCAATCGGTTTCCTCCTAATTAGAAAAATCTGGGGTTTTCTATTTTGTGAGCTACGCTCATAAATCTTGACGAGCCATAGCCACTTAAAGATTGAGTTGTTAGAACTTTTATAGAGAAAAATTATCATTGACTAAAGCTCGATCTACAGAGTTAGACCCTGAATCAATTGAGATAAATCACTGTTGACTGTTTTAACCAAAACTACAATAGTCAAGTTTTTGACTATTGTTTTAATTGCATACCATTGTTGTTTTTCTAGGAGTGGGATACAAAGAAGCAGAGGGCTTGTGTGAACATGTCTTAATCCCTGGTAGTTTCTCGTGAATTTTTTTGATTTATTTTCCTGAAATATCTGATGACTGTAGATGGCGTAAACGAGAAATCCACCATCGATTCAGCGAGGGAGGAGATTAATCAAATTGAGTCTGACTCGCACCTTAAGGATTGTAAACTTACGGCAGCTGCTCCGCTCAACGAATCTCATGACTCCTACGCTCGCTTGGTAGAAGCTATCCCTGTAGGAATTTTTCGTACTGATAAAAACGGGCATTGTATATATGTCAACCAATGCTGGTGTACTATTGTCGGTATTTCAGCGAGTAAGGCCCAGGGAACAGAATGGCTGACAGCGATTCATCCTAACGATCGAGACCGTGTCTATCAAGGGTGGTACCAAGCTGTCCAATCTAATCAACCTTTTCAAGCTGAATATCGAGTTCAAACCCCTGCTGGAGTAGTGACTTGGGTATTTGGGCAAGCTGCTGTCGAATATGATTCGAATGGCAGCAGCATAGGCTATGCCGGTACGATTACTGACATTACAAGTCGCAAGCTTCTAGAAATTGCTCTAGAAACTGAAAAAGAAATTGCCCAGGTCACCTTAGACTCCATTGGCGATGCTGTTATTACGACTGATTCTAGTGGTCGAGTGAATTATTTAAATCCTGTTGCTGAAGGGATGACGGGGTGGACAACTCAGGCGGCTCACGGTCTACCTCTGACTGAGGTTTTTAATATCGTTAATGAAACAACACGAGAGCCTGCTACAAACCCTGTAGCTTGCATCTTAGCGAATGGAACAATTACAGGTCTAGGTAATCATACAATTCTAATCCGCCGCGATGGAACAGAATTTAGTATTGAAGATTCGGCAGCCCCTATTCTCAACCGACAGAAGCGTTTGATTGGTGTTGTGATGGTTTTTCACGATGTTACCCAGTCACGTTCTTTAGCTCAACAGCTAAGTTGGCAGGCGAGTCACGATAGTTTAACCCAGTTATTTAATCGACGATATTTTGAAACTACTTTGGAGAATATGGTTGCAACAGCTGTGCAACAGCAACAACACCATGTTCTCTGTTATTTGGATCTTGACCAGTTTAAAGTCGTCAATGACACGAGTGGTCATTTAGCTGGCGATGAGCTGTTGCGACAGCTTGCACGGTTGCTGAAGCGCCACATTCGCGTGACAGATACAATAGCTCGTTTGGGGGGTGATGAGTTCGGTATCTTACTCACCCAATGTCCTTTAGATCAAGCGGTGAACATTGCAGAGAACCTGCGTCAGGCTATTGCTGATTACCCCTTCATTTGGCAAGACCAAATTTTTCGAGTTGGTGTCAGCATTGGGTTAGTTGCTGTGGATGCCAACAGTACTGATCCAGCAGCTGTGATGAGTGCAGCAGATGCCGCTTGTTATGCCGCTAAATATCGAGGACGCAATCGTATTCAGATTTATCAAAAAGATAATGCTGAACTCCATCAACAACGACAAGAACGACATTGGAGTGTGATTCTTCGTCAAGCGCTTGAGCAGCATCGCTTCTGTTTATATCGTCAAGCAATTGCCAGCATTCAAAACAATGAAGAGACAACATCTATCGACTTCTATGAGGTTTTGGTGCGGATGTTAACAGATAAAGGAGAGATTATTTCTCCAGAAAAGTTCATCCCGGCGGCTGAGCGATATGGATTGATGCCGCTATTAGATCGTTGGATTATATGTACCTGTCTTACCAATCTCGAACGGCAGTTAAAAAATAAGCCAGAGGACGTACTCTACAGTATTAACCTGTCTGGGACGAGTCTTAATGATGAGCAGTTTCTACAATTTGTGATCAGTCAGTTTTCAGTATTTCAGGTACCACCCCACTGTATTTGTTTTGAGATTACGGAAACAGCTGCTATTGCTGATTTCAAGCGTGCTAATTCATTTATTAGATCTCTACACAGTTTAGGTTGTCGCTTCGCACTAGATGATTTTGGTAGTGGAATGTCTTCGTTTGCCTATCTCAAGGCTTTGCCGGTTGATTTTCTTAAAATTGATGGTGAATTTATTCAGGGGATTATGCATGATTCTACGACTGAGGCCATCATTGAATCGATCCATCGAGTGGGTCATGTGATTGGCTTGCAAACGATTGCTGAATCTGTCGAAAGTGCAATCATGATGCAAAAGATACAGGCCATTGGTATTGATTTTGCTCAGGGATACGGCATTAGTTACCCCTCTCTGTGGTGCGAATAGTTGCCTAGAATCAACTGAGATTTTTAACAGTGCAGATGTTCTGGAGCTCTGGCCCACTCCAAAATCTTCTCTTTGCTTGGATGCTAGCCTATAAAACGGATAACTACGACTGTGACAGCCTGGTAAGTTTCACAGCTCGATTTGTCTAGATGGGTGGTTCCTAAACTTCAGTCTGCTTGGGATCTCAAATCCTTTATCTTGCAAGGGTTTATAGACTGTTTTCTTTCTGAAATTTAGTCACACAAAGGCTTAAATTGGTCGGGGCTTTCAAGCTGGCTTTGACAAATTTTATTGCGGACAGCTGATGAACTGATATATTTGCTTACCTAATCGCTAGCTTTATCGGAAAACTACATAAACAGCCGTTAGACTTTGCGCTTGTGTTTCCTGCTAATATCACGTCCAGACAGCTTCTTTCCTACCCGCGCTCTCAGGGATATGAAATCATTTCTTCGTCAACTCTCGAAACTGTCAGCTGTGGCTGCTGCCTTTGGGGTAGCTGTTACGTTAGCTCCGAGTGCATCAGCTGCCCAATTTAATCAACAGTCTATTGATAATAATCGGGTCGTAGCCGTTGCAGAACCTGTCAACAACGGTCGATTTTTCAAATTGCTCATTATTGAACAGATCAGCTCGGCTAGACGTTGCTGGCAAGAACAGCCAGGTAACCCTGCAACAATTGAGCCGCTGCTGCTGAACTTTGATTTTACGGGTATTTGCGGTCGTAGTTCTGACAGTAATGGATATTCGGTACGAGTTGCTGGAGAAGATTTAGGGTCACGCTATCGTCTGCAGATAGAAAGACAGGGTGATAATTTAGTGCTTGTTGCGGTGCCCAGCCTCCTGCAAAGAGGGTTGCCTAGGCTGGAGTTAGGCCGTTCTCAAGGCTCTGCCAACGATTTTGTGAAAATCGAACTGGATGCTGGTTGGAGTATGGCTCGACGGGTTTACCAGGGGCAAACTTTAGGCCATGTTTATTTAACTAATAACCAATCATTAGATGTGTTACTGGCGGCAGCCGGAGCAGAGCGTCCTGCCCCTGGTCCCACGACGCCTACCCCTTCACCCAGCAATCGTCCCCAGTTACCGCCTCCTACTATTGGTCAACCGGGGAGTAGTAGTAACGCTGACGTGGATTATCAGGTTGTTGTACCAGGCAGCTCCGCAATTTTGAGATCGCGTGTCAACGCTGTAGAGCCTGGAGCGTTTCGTACGACCGCTAATGGTCAAGCTGTTATCCAGGCTGGACGATTTCGAGAACGGGCACGGGCGAGTGAACTCCAACAGCGTTTGGTGGATGCCGGACTATCTGCACAAATTGTTGAAACAGCTCGGGCTACTGCACCTCAACCAACGCCCCCAGCCAACAATGTTCTTTACCAGGTGATTGTTCCAGGTAGCTCAGCGTTACTCAGAGCTAGGGTCAACCAGGTAGAAGCGGGTGCCTTTCGGACTACGGTGAATGGACAAACCGTCATTCAAGCGGGGCGGTTTCAAGAACGGGCACGGGCGAGTGAACTCCAACAGCGTTTGGTGGATGCTGGGCTATCTGCACAAATTGTTGAAATAGGTCAGGTCACCTTCTCCCAGCCAACCCCCTCGGCTTCAAGCAATGTTCTTTATCAGGTGATTGTTCCAGGTAGCTCAGCGTTACTTAGAGCCAGGGTTAATCAGGTAGAAGCGGGTGCCTTTCGGACTACGGTGAATGGACAAACCGTCATTCAAGCGGGGCGGTTTCAGGAACAAGTCCGAGCCAATAATTTACAGCAGCGACTTCAAGCTGAAGGTTTAGATGCTCGGATTGTGCAAACTACGGCGACGGTGCCTCCCTCCAATCCATCGCCGAGTGCACCTGCGCGCCCAGCCCAGCAGGGTGAGGTTTTGGTGATGATTGATCCTGGCCATGGAGGGCGTGATCCAGGGGCTGTTGGCAACGGACTTCAGGAGAAAGAAATTAATCTGTTTATTTCCCGACGTGTTCGGAGCACCCTGGAACAGCGTGGCTACCGGGTAGCCATGACCCGTAACAGCGACGTGGAAGTGGATTTGCAACCCCGTGTCGATATTGCTGAACGCGCTAACGCTACGGTCTTTGTCAGTATTCACGCCAATGCTATTAGCCTGAGTCGCCCTGAAGTTAATGGGTTGGAAACCTATTACTTTTCCACCGGACGCAGTTTAGCTCAGTCGATTCAAAGCCGTGTTCTACGCAGTACTAACTTGCGCGATCGCGGTGTGCGTCAAGCTCGTTTTTATGTACTGCGAAATACTTCTATGCCAGCCGTCTTGGTGGAAACAGGTTTTATCACTGGACGCGAAGACTCCGCACGATTTCAAAGTAATGCGGCCCGCGAACAAATCGCTGATGCTATTGCCCAAGGCATTATTGACTATCTAAGATAAACCCCTTTTGGGGCACAGCTTCCATAAATAAAAGCTCTTACCATCCGACGTTCTCATTAGAATGTCGGATTATGGCCATAGTCCACGCATTCTTGATCCATCCAGATGGCGCCATTTTCTTCGCACGTGTCCTGATCTGTGCGAAATGGCAGTACCGCGGGATGAAATTCCTGCTCTTGGGCTTGTAAAGACGTTGCCAAACGACTGGATTGATATTCGTAGCGAAATTTGAGTAGGCTCGCAACGCAACCAATGCCTAGTATGGTTACCAGCATGCAAAGGATGGGCACCAGCACAGATTGGCGACGTGCGTTTGCGTGCAGATTCTGCTGATTTTTCAGATCCAGTGATAGGCATAAAGGCCCTAAATGAAACTTCCACAGTTCCAGTGGTTTTGGCTTAGCCTTATCCAAAGCCCCTTGCATAATCAAAGCCGTTTGCAAAGCCTCAACTTGTTCTATCGAAAAACTCCTACGATATTCTGGCGGCAGACGATTCAGAATTTTATTAGCTAAATCATAGGGAAGTTTAACGGATGATCTGTTTTTACTCTGAGATAAGACCATAGGACTTTACTGTAGGTTTTTAGCGTACTCGAAACGTTTTGGTGCCCAATGGCATCATGGGGGACACCATAGCTAAGTAGCTAACTTTATGCTCTGTGCACATTGATACCTATTCTTTCTCAGTGATTCCCTCGCTACAAGCACTGAATTCCCTATGAGGTTTAGGTAAAACCCAAATCATCTGATAGTTTGACAGGCTGGGAGCCGTAGCGTAAATCATGTTGACGGGCCAACCAGGCATGCTGTATCCAGGAAAACTGACCAATCCACGGCAATACTTTCTGGACAGCGGCTAATTTCCAAGGAGAAGAGCGAACAAGCTTTAGACTATGAGCTTCTCTTAGCTGTAGTGCTTGCGATCGCATGACTTCCGGTACTCTGTCCTTCTGGATTGCTGCTAATGCGTTATCTACAGCTGCTGAGCCTAGTTCCCAGGCAGGTACCAAATAATTGACTGCGATAATTGCATCTCGCAGAGCTAGGTTAATGCCCTGAGCCCTGACGGGCGACATCGGGTGGGCTGCATCACCTAGTAGTAGAAGTCCTGAGCGCCACCATTTGGGACATTGGCCCACGACCACGTTTAGCTGCACAGGCGTACTGACTGCTTGTCGCTGCGAGAGCACATGGTTCGCCAACCACTCTGGTGCAGCGTGGGCTGCTACGGTCAGCCAATCTGTATTTTTTAACTGCCCCAGTCCTCCCTTAGGCAAGATTAGACCGTATTGGAGTTGCCCATCCCACGAGGTGTAGCAGCTGGCAGGATGCTGTTGAGCTTTGGCCATCAAGTAAAACTGACAGGTGTTTTTCAACCGGTCGGGTGCAGGTAGCTTAAACCACAGCACATCATACTGATCCGGCTGTAGCTCAATATTTAGCTTTGCTTTCCGACGCACTAAAGAACCCCGACCATCGCAACCAATGACTAAATCAGCCCGCAGTTCAGAGACTTTATGGTCGGTTTTGACCCTCACACCAACCACATGGTTGCCTTCCCACAACAGATCCTGCACCTGACAGTTAGTTCTAAAGTCAAAGCTGTCATATTTGGCAGCTGCAGTGACAAAACCTTCCAGTAAAGCGGGCTGTGAAACAACGCTCAGAGAGCTTTTGCCCAAGTCAGGTTCAGGAATTACAAAAACCTCCTGGCCGCCTAGATGAATATTCCAAGACTCTAAGCGGCGGTGGGGAATATCTTCGAGCAGAGGCAATATGCCCATTTGATCCAGGGCATCCATGCCGGCGGGCATTAACCCTTCACCTCGAAAAACTCGGTTAAAGCTGGTTTCCTGTTCAAGCAGAGTGACCTGTATGCCAGCACGGGCTAGTAGATAGGAGAGACTTGCACCAGCGGGTCCGGCTCCAACAACAATAATACTCATGGAGTTTTGAGAGTTGGTGGAGCTAGACACCTGCACTGGATGATATGGTCAGCTGCTGTGAACTGTCTGCAGATACTGTTTCTGCTCTGATAGCGCGAAACATGCCAAATCGACATAGCCCTGCACCAAAGGCCAGGCGCATCAGCAGTAGCGTGGGGACTTCCCGCAGGGACTTAACCAATCCAGAAAAACCAAAGCGAATCAGTCCCTTGGGACGGATCACACCTTGCCAAATAGAATCCAGCCAGGAAGGCAGTGTTTCTTGGGTCCAGTCGGCTGTGATGACGTCACCCTTTACAAATCCGGTTGCTTCTAAATCCTCAGCAAAGCCTTCGATGCTTGCAAATGCCGGATGAGACCATTGGTCAAGCAACTGCTTCATAACCGGCTTTTCCCAAAAATTAAGAGGTATCCGACGGTCATCTCGCTGGTTCCAGTCTGCCATGACTAAAATTCCACCGGGCTTGAGTACCCGCATCAACTCCCTCGCAAAGATAGCTTTATTCGGCATGTGGGGACCCGCTTCCACAGACCAAACCACATCAAAACTGGCATCGGGAAATGACAATGCCATGGCATCGTCCACCTTAAATCGGGCCGTAATACCGTCAGCAGTGAGCTGCTGTGCCCGCTTTACCTGTTGAGGACTGATAGTGATACCGGTGACATCGAACTGATAGTCCCGAGCCAAAATCCGGCTGCTGCCACCGATGCCACACCCTACATCTAGTAGCGTAGTTCCAGAACTCAGACGATTTAGACCACCCCACTTGACCATTGCGTGGACAAAGTCTGCCTTAGCTTTCAGAAAATCCTTAGAGCGAGGGGGAGAACCGTAGTGTCCCAAATGAATGTGTTCACCCCAGTAAAATTCCAAAATGCCGTCTTCCGTCCACTGATCATAGGAAGTAGCCACTGAATCAGAGGACTGATATCGACGAGCTGTTAACAAATAGGCTGCAATCCCCAATGCTGAGAGTGCTAACAGCAGCTTGAATAGAAACAAAAAAGTCATAGAGGAAAGCGGAGACACAAATAGCAGCAGCGCCACTAGCTTATCTGTCCAAAGACAGTGGGTAAGAGCTTAGAAGCGATACATTCCTTTACATTCTACCAACTTCCACTCCCCAAGAGGGGCTCGATCATGCTGAACACTTAAAGTACCAAATGACTTTGGTGTTTAGAATCTGAAGCCAATAAATAAAGAAGATTTTCATTTCTGACTTCCGAACCCAGTCACATACATATCCAGGCAACTAGTCAGTGCTGCAGATCGTGTCATCCCCTCAATCAGCAACGGCGATATCCTTTCTGACCCCAGATGCCCCAAACTACCACTGCTGGTTTTCCTTTGTATCCTTGACAGCCGCCATAAAGAAAATGACCGTGATTGGAATGCTGAGGGCTAAAACAATACTCGTGGGCAGCATACCTAGGTCTGGGTCGCCTGAAGAAATTTCAAAGACAGAACCAACGCCAGCAATAGCGGCAATGCAAGTACCGGCAAGAAATAAACCACTTTTGGGAGTCACAGTATTATCCTGATGTAAAAAATAAGTTGTTAGCAGCTTTTGACCAAAAGCCGTAGCCCTACTAACTAAGCTAGAGCCATCTAAATGCGTTAAGCAACCTTTTTGACATCATTTGTGGAAAAGCCGCCCTTTTGTAGCTCTTGGGCCAGGGCGATCGCATTATCCACCCGATCTACAAACATCACCCCATTGAGATGATCCATTTCGTGTTGGATAACGCGCGCTAGTAGATCAGCGGCCTTTATTTTTTGAGGGCGACCATTGTCGTCCTTGTAGCTGACTTCAATAGCTGCGGGGCGAATCACATCTAAAAATACGCCGGGGATACTTAAGCAACCTTCCTGCCCACAGGCCATTTCTTTGCTGTTGCGAATGATTTTGGGGTTGATCAGTATCAATGGCTGGTTAGCGGCTTCTTCAGGGTCAGTATCCACCACTAAAATTTGTTTATGGATACCGATCTGAGGAGCAGCTAAACCAATGCCATCCTCGCTATACATGGTCTGCAGCATCTTGTAGGCCAGTTCACGAATGCCATCATCTACTTTGGCTACCCGCTTAGTTGCCTTGCGCAGTACTCGATCACCTAAATAGTGAAGTTCTAGAGGTGGTTTCTTTAACTTTTCCTTGCTGACTGAAATACCCACGATTAAATTGATTAGGCTGATAAATCTATGTGTCTATCCTAGCAACTAGCACATCCTGGAAACCGGTATGGGGAAGTTTTTTACGAAGGCCAGTTATTTACTACGAGAAACGTTTTTAGGTCTCCAGCGTGGTGGTTGGATGAACTGGGCGGCGGTCAGCACGATTATGGTGCTCCTATTTCTCTTTGGCATGAGTCTGCAAGCAACTTGGCAGGTCGAGAGCTTGCTAAATCAGTTTGGTAGTCAATTGGAAATTGCCGTTTATTTAGAAAGCGGGGTGACTGCTGAGAGCTTAAGCGATCGCATCCTTAATTTTGCTGAAGTAGCCGATGTGGTTACGGTTTCTAAGGAAGAAGCCTGGGCTAACCTTAGTGAAGAGCTGGGGATTACGGACATTGCAGGAGCCACAGAACAACTCAAAGGCAATCCATTAGTCGACGAAATCAAGGTTAAAGTGACTGCTTCGGACTCGGTACCCATGGTGGCTAGCCAGTTAGAAAGCTTAGCTGGTGTGGATGAGGTTCTATACATTACAGAGGCCGTTCAGCGTTTGACGGAGCTGAATCAAGGATTACGCTACGTTAGCGTAGGGGTATTAGCTATCCTGAGCCTAACTGCGATCGCTGTCATCACCACCACTATCCGCCTGATCGTAATGGCGCGACGTCGAGAAATTGAGGTTATGCAGCTTGTGGGTGCTACATCCGTCTGGATATATATGCCTTTTATTTTGCAGGGCATTACCTTTGGGGTGGCAGGGGCATTTGTTGCTTGGGCATTACTGGTGGGTACCCACCAATCGCTGCAGCGATTATCAGCCCAGCAGCCGGAGTTTTTACAGTTCTTGTCGGTGGGGCTGCAGTTTACGCCTAAACAAATGTTGCTTCTGCCAGCTGCGCTATTCATATTAGGCAGCTTAGTGGGTCTCTTAGGTAGCTTGGTGGCTGTACGCAAATTTGCCCTGCGCACATAGATGCTGCTATTTAATGCTTTTAGCGCTCACTGATGTTTTGGACTATATGCGCCAAGCTGTAGTTCATAATCATTCCCAGGAGCATTCATAAAAAAATACTCTTAGCCCAGAGGGCCAAGAGTATGTAAACGTTTCGAGTGAAAATTGCTATCAAATTAATAGCTAGTAGGCTAGACCCATGCTACGTGTGGTTTCAGCCCCCAGGTATACACGAATACTCAAAAAGTCAGTAGGGCAAGCGGTCTCACAACGCTTACAACCAACACAATCCTCAGTACGAGGGGAAGAGGCTATCTGGCCAGCTTTGCAGCCATCCCAGGGTACCATTTCAAGCACATCTGTCGGGCAAGCCCGAACGCACTGAGTACAACCGATACAGGTATCGTAAATCTTGACCGAATGAGACATCGAAGGAATGCTCCAATATTATTAAACGGTTTCAGCTATATAGCGGTTTGGCTCATAACCCCATGTACTAACCCATAAAAGACAAAAGCATCCAAAATAGATCTCAATGGTCTCTAATGAAGATTCAGTTACATTAGTCAAAACTAGCCAAAAGAGTTCTCCAATCAAGTTTCAGTCTATCAGTGCCGTTTTTTGCGAACGGAGCAACATCTAAAAAGTTTATGGATTGTAATAAACCCTTCTCCATGTTCTGTGGGTATCTCTATTCACACTATTGAAGCACCGCTGGATAATCGAAAATGATCAGGAAGTGGAGTAAGGGGTGACCTCTAATTTGTTTTCTAAGGTTTTACTTGCACATGCTCTCAACGCAGCTAAATGTAGCGGCTGGGTTTCCATGTAGGACGCACGCTTTCCTATAAGATGAAAAAATGTCTAAATCCTGCTGGATGATTTGCCGTTCTGGAGAGTTCCGAGTTTGGATTTAGCACCTGTTTTTTGCTGCGGCTGAAAAGGAAATTAGGAGATTATGGCTGACGACATTTTGGGAAAAGTTCAAAAAATTGTATCCGAGCAGCTTGGTGTAGATGTGGCCGAAGTAAAGGCCGAGGCAAGCTTTGCTAATGACTTAGGTGCCGACTCCCTAGACACTGTGGAGTTGGTTATGGCACTTGAAGAAGAATTTGATATTGAGATTCCAGATGAGGCAGCTGAGTCCATTGGGACAGTTCAAGCAGCAGTTGACTTTATTCAGAAGAAGTCGGCAGCTTAAGCCCTTCTATGTTGTTTGAAAATCTGTTTTTTAATGCCTTGGGACCCTTCCCCTTGTGTCGATGACCATGACAAGTACTGACAAAAAACGCGTTGTGATTACAGGGATGGGTGCGCTAACTCCCATCGGTAATACCTTAGAAGCCTACTGGCAAGGATTGTTAGCTGGTAAGAGTGGCATTGGCCCGATCACATTTTTTGATGCGTCAAAGCATAAGTGCCGTATTGCTGGTGAGGTCAAAGGGTTTGACCCACTAGAATATATGGATGCTAAGGATGCGAAACGGACCGACCGGTTTGCTCAGTTTGCGATCGCAGCTAGTAAACAGGCCCTAGTCGATGCCCAGCTAACTATCACTGATCTCAACGCAGAGCAAGTGGGTGTCATGATTGGCACGGGTGTAGGCGGTCTCAAGGTGATGGAAGAACAGCAGACTGTTTACCTAAATAAGGGGCCCAGTCGCTGTAGCCCCTTTATGGTGCCAATGATGATCGCCAATATGGCGGCAGGATTAACAGCCATCCACACAGGCGCTAAAGGACCTAACTCCTGTGCTGTTACGGCTTGTGCTGCCGGTTCTAATGCCATCGGCGATGCGTTTCGCATTGTTCAAAATGGCTATGCTCAGGCCATGATTTGCGGTGGTACAGAAGCCGCTATCACTCCTCTATCCTTTGCCGGGTTTGCTTCAGCGAGAGCACTGTCGACTCGTAATGACGACCCTGACCACGCTAGTCGCCCTTTTGATAAAGATCGAGACGGATTCGTGATGGGTGAAGGTGCCGGTGTCCTAATTCTAGAGGAGTTAGAACATGCCTTGAGCCGTGGTGCTCGCATCTATGGAGAGATGGTTGGATATGGCATGACCTGTGATGCTTATCATATGACTGCCCCTGTACCGGGTGGTGCAGGAGCCGCACGCTCCATGTCGCTAGCACTTAAAGATGCTGGCATAGCTCCATCGGAAGTGAGTTATGTTAATGCTCACGGTACCAGCACTCCTGCTAATGACCCAACTGAAACAGCTGCTATTAAAACGGCTTTAGGAGAACACGCTAAAAAGGTTGCCATTAGTTCCACTAAATCTATGACGGGGCATCTGTTAGGTGGCTCTGGGGGAATTGAAGGTGTAGCCACCTGTATGGCGGTGGCAAACGATCATGTACCGCCCACAATCAACTTGCAGGAACCTGATGCTGATTGTGATTTAGACTACGTGCCAAACCAAAGTCGCGCCCAAATAGTAGATGTGGCAATGTCTAATTCTTTTGGCTTTGGTGGTCATAATGTCACCTTAGTTTTTCGCAAGTATCGTAGCTAGTGCTACAGCTTGATAGGTATAATGACCTAACGGAAAACATTAAGTAAAACGAAAAGTTTGCCTGTTATTAGGTAACTTAATCTATTGATTCATTCTACATATAGTAGATGTTCTCGATAGCTGCGGTATGGGCTTAGGCCAGCATCTTTCCTTTGACCCAGTTGTTTGGTAGATATTCATCAATGAATATCTTTTGGCAGCTGACGTTGGTAGGTGAGTGACTATTGCCTTCTCCAAACTGTTGTCTGTGGACTCTTTTTCCACAGAGCTATGGAGGTTTTAGGGCCTTTTGCCGTTATCTCCATAGTTGCTTAGATGCTGTTGCTGTTCTGGGAAATGAACTGGTTTGTATAGCCTGGAATTCACAGAGCCTTATGGACAAAGCCACACCGAGTCAGCAACGCCGCTTAAATGAATGCCTATCATGAGCCCTTTTGGGCTGGAGGCGTTTGGTTTTGGCTGCTAACCGCCATCACCATTAGCAAAGGTTCGTTCCTCTGCTTTTCACACCTAGACTGTACCGTCGTTAACTACTTGGAAAACTATGGCTGTCGCAACCCAATCTCTTGAAACGCAGTGCATAAATGCCATTCGGTTTTTGGCAATTGATGCTGTTGAAAAGGCTAAATCTGGTCACCCTGGTCTACCCATGGGGGCAGCGCCCATGGCGTTTGTCCTATGGGACCAATTTATGCAGTTCAATCCTAAGAATCCTCAGTGGTTTAACCGGGATCGTTTTGTCCTGTCTGCTGGCCACGGTTGTATGTTGCAGTATGCACTGCTTCATCTTACTGGTTATGACAGTGTCAAGATTGAGGATATCAAGAACTTCCGTCAGTGGGGCGCAACCACTCCTGGGCACCCTGAAAATTTTGAAACTCCCGGCGTTGAGGTCACGACAGGTCCTTTAGGTCAGGGTATTTGTAATGGTGTTGGCCTAGCTATGGCTGAAGCCCACCTGGCTGCTCGCTTCAATAAGCCTGACTGTACGTTGGTGGATCATTACACCTATGTCATCCTGGGTGATGGTTGCAATATGGAGGGCGTTTCTGGTGAGGCATGTTCTCTAGCGGGTCACCTGGGTCTGGGTAAACTCATTGCCCTTTACGACGATAACCATATTTCTATTGATGGCTCTACTGATATTGCTTTCACTGAAGATGTCAGCAAGCGCTTTGAAGCCTATGGCTGGCATGTGCTCCATGTGGAAGATGGTAATACTGACTTGACTGCGATCGCAGCCGCTATTGAAGAAGCTAAGAAAGTCACCGATAAGCCCACCATGATCAAGGTGACCACCACCATTGGTTATGGTTCTCCCAATATGGCTGACACCTCTGGTGTACACGGTGCGGCTCTAGGTGACACAGAAATTGACCTAACCCGTAAGAACCTAGGCTGGGAGCACGCGCCGTTTGAAGTTCCTGAGGATGTTCTAGGTCGCTTCCGTCAGGCTGTGGAGAAAGGTGCAAGCGCTGAAGCTGAATGGAATCAGACCCTGGCCACTTATCGCACTAAGTATGCAGCTGAAGCGGCTGAATTCGAGCGCATGTTGACGGGTGAACTGCCCTCTAACTGGGCGGATGCACTGCCCACCTATGCCCCTGGTGATAAAGCCATTGCCACTCGCAAAACATCTGAGGCTACATTGAACGCCTTAGCTCCTGCGCTACCTGAATTGGTAGGTGGTTCCGCAGACCTGGCTAAGTCCAACAACACCCTCATGAAGATTTCTGGCGACTTCCAGAAGGGTGCCTACGAAAACCGCAATCTGCGTTTCGGCGTGCGAGAGCACGGGATGGGTGCCATATGTAACGGCATTGCTCTGCACAACTCCGGTTTAATTCCCTACTGTGCTACCTTCCTAGTCTTCGCTGACTATATGCGTGCTGCCATTCGGCTATCGGCCCTATCCCAGGCGGGTGTTCTATATGTGATGACCCATGATTCCATCGCTTTAGGTGAAGATGGCCCTACCCACCAGCCAGTGGAAACCATTGCGTCTCTGCGAGCAATTCCTAACCTTTATGTGATTCGCCCGGCAGATGGCAATGAAACGTCTGGTGCGTACAAGGTTGCAGTCGCAAGCCGCAAAACTCCCACGCTGATGGCCTTCTCCCGTCAGAACCTACCTCAGCTAGAGGGTAGTTCCATCGATAGTGTGGCTAAGGGTGCTTACATCATTTCTGATGAAGATGGTGCTGAGCTGATTTTGATCGGCACTGGTAGTGAAGTTACCCTTTGCCTCGATGCCGCGAAAGAGCTGCGTGCCGCAGGCAAGAAAGTGCGTGTGGTTTCAATGCCCTGTTGGGAACTATTTGAAGCCCAAGATGCAGCCTATAAGGAATCTGTTCTACCCAAATCAGTGACCAAACGCCTTGTCGTAGAAGCTGGGATTGAGATGGGCTGGGGCAAGTACTACGGTGCTGAAGGTGACATGATCAGCGTGCCTGGTTTTGGTGCTTCTGCCCCCGGTGGTCGCATTATGCAAGAGTTTGGCTACACCGTTGAGAATGTAGTAGCTCGTGCTAAATCACTCTAAGTCAGTCTGATTTCTCAAGGGGATACATTCTATGTAGCCCCTTGAGAAATCAGACTTTTTCCACCATATAGAGCGAAGCGGCACCCAAATAATCTGGGTGCCGCTTCGCTCTATATGTGATGAGTGGCAGAGTAGAAAAAGCGTTGACTATTCAGCGGTTTCTCCAGACGTCTCAGGGGCAGTTAAATCAGATGGGACCGTTTGTACAGCAGGTGCTGTTTCTTCAATGGGTACCGTATCCACAGGTGTTGGAAGCTCGGCGATGGGATTATCCAACCAACCTGCACTCAAGATCACCGTAATTCCCATAAAGAGAATAGTAAGCAGCCAGGTTGCTCGATTTAAGGCTGTTTCAGCACTTTTGGTACTGGTAAACATCTGAGCTTGACCACCTAAAGCACCTAGACCATCCCCCTTAGGGCTGTGAAATAGCACTAAAATAATTAACCCAATGGCAGACACTAGCCATACCACCTGCAAAACCGACACTACCATTGCAAATTTTCAGCCCGACTATTCTTGCTTTAATAACTACCAACTTTGAGGGCTACTACCCACGAACGTTAGTGCCAACCTATCCTACCTCAGGGGAGGATGCCATGGCGACCCAGATTGTTGACCTTCCCCTGGTAGGACCATTCAACAGGGTTAAGTACCCTACAGTGATACCTTGACCGGTGTTCGATTGCGTTTTACATCCACCCGTGCAGGCTGGAGCATCGATTTACCTGTCATTTCTGGAGGTTGAGGCAATTGTAGAATCTCCAAAATTGTGGGAGCAATATCCGCTAGACATCCATCGGAGCGTAGATCTACATCACCACCACGACCCGGAACTTTTAATCGCTCCCCTTCCACTAAGATAAACGGTACCGGATTCGTTGTATGGGCAGTCCAGGGATTACCGTCTTTGTCCCACATATACTCAGCATTACCGTGATCTGCAATGATAATGGTCGTTCCACCTGCCTGGCCGACTGCATCTAACAAACGACCTAGCTGTACATCAACAGATTCTAGAGCCTGAATTGTGGCATCCATATTGCCTGTGTGGCCAACCATATCAGGGTTGGCATAGTTGATGACAACTAGGCCATATTTTTTCTTATTTACTGCAGTAATCGCCGTATCCGTCACCGCCTTAGCAGACATGGCTGGCGCTTTGTCATAGGTCGCTACCTGAGGACTGGAAATGAGTTCTCGTTCCTCACCATCAAAGGGGTCTTCACGTCCACCGTTAAAGAAATAAGTAACATGGGCATATTTTTCAGTTTCGGCAGTACGAAACTGTTTCAAACCATAATTGGCAACCACTTCTCCAAGAATATTGCTGAGATTTTGTGGCGCAAATGCAATCTGAGCTGACAATGCTGAATCATACTGAGTCATCGTGACAAAGTGTAGAGGTTTCAGCTGTTGTCTCTCAAACCCAGTAAACTCGGTCTCCATAAATGCTTGAGTTAACTGACGAGCACGATCGGGACGGAAGTTAAAAAATACAACACCATCGTTAGCTTCAACGGCCCCAGGTGCTAGCCGTACCGGCTCAATAAATTCATCTGTAGTGTTGGCACTGTAAGCTGCCTGTACCGCCTCTAGTGCAGTCATCCCATTGCCTTCATCTGCGCTGGTCATGACTCTGTAAACTTTTTCAACACGATCCCAGCGGCGGTCTCTATCCATTGCATAGTATCGGCCGCTCAGGGTAACGATACGGCCAACGCCGATGGTATCAAGGTGATTTTGGATTTTTTCAATAGCCGATGGGGCAGCGGTAGGTTGAGTATCACGTCCGTCTGTAACCGCGTGAATACAAATCTCCTGGATATCTTGGACCTTTGCCATATCCAAGAGACCTAGCAAATGGTTTAAGTGTGAGTGAACTCCACCTTCGGAGCACAAACCAATCAGATGAAGCTTGCCACCGTTATAGCGAACCTTCTGACATACATCTAGTAAGGCTGGGTTCTCTTGAATGGAACCATCTTCAACGGCATCAGAAATACGGACAAGCTCCTGGGGCACGATACGACCTGCGCCAATGTTTAAATGACCGACTTCGGAGTTACCCATTTGGCCCTCAGGTAAACCGACATGTCGGCCTGATGTCTGAATCAGAGTGTGGGGATAGGCTGTCCAAAGGCTATCAATAACAGGTGTCCTTGCATTGCTGATTGCATTCCCGTTGTCCTCATCGCGATGCCCCCATCCATCTAGGATGACAAGCACCATTGGAGAAACAGACTCCTCTGCCATACTTACGATTCCTCTTGCGATTGTGAACGATTGTGCCTTTTGCTTAGCGAGATCATATCACTCGCTTTCTGAAATATTTAAGGTTTTCTTAATGCCGTTTATATTATGACAAGGGTATGCAGGAAAGCTAATACCCAAAGGTTGTGTGCTTGACTCTAGTGAATACTGTTGTCCATGGGACCTGAGACTTAAACTGAAACAATTCAAACAGCTTAAATCTAAGCTTTGCTAACTAAAACTGAATAATGAGCTTACGAACTTAACTATTACCATTGAGTATTCATTTGGAGTCAGTCAATGAGTAATTACACTCATCCAATATGGGCTCTCTCAGATGATTACGACTCTGAAGAAAGGATTTGAATGTTACTCTAGCTTGAATCTAATCCGTATATCTACGGTCAGACTACGACAATATGGCTGATGATGACTATAACTTCAGAAAAGCTTCGGGAGCATTGAAACTACCTGGTTATTAATACCTATCAAGGTTTAGTAACCGTCTATATACTTAAAAAGTTGCAACTACTTTTTCTTTTTAGTAGCCGCTTTTGCCTTTTGTTTTTCTTTCTGCTTTTGACGTTTGGCGGCAGTTTTTGCTGCTCGCTCAGCTTCTAGTTTTTGTAACCTAGCTCGTTCTTTTTCTTCAGCAATCTTCTCAAGATAGTAGCTATAGTCGCCGCGATAGAGTCGAAGCTCACCATCCCGAATTTCTACAATTTTGTTGGCCACTTGGGAAATAAAAAATCGGTCGTGGGAAACAATGAGTACTGTGCCGTCATATCCTTTCAATGCTGATTCCAGCATTTCCTTCGCAGGAATGTCCAGATGATTGGTGGGCTCATCTAAAATCATAAGGTTGGCGGGTGCAAGTAACATTTTAGCTAGAGCTAATCGGGCTTTTTCCCCACCACTCAGGGCCTTAACGGACTTACTGACCATGTCACCACTAAATAAGAACCGGCCTAAAAGAGTCCGGACTTCTTCGTTTTTCCACGTGGGCACTTCGTCATGGATTGTCGCTATAACGGTTTTTTCAAGATCTAAGGCTTCAGCCTGATTTTGTTCGAAGTAGCTTGGGATCACATTGTGGTCACCCAATGTTGCGTTGCCTTCATCGGGAGTTTCTAATCCCATAATTAAGCGTAGCAGTGTAGATTTTCCTGCGCCATTAGGACCGACAAAAGCAATACGATCGCCCCGTTCGATTAAAAGCTCTGCACCTAAAAATAAAATATTGTCCCCATAGGTATGGGTGAGATCGCTAATCTGAACAACTTCTCGCCCGCTGCGAGGTGCAGGAGGAAACTTAAACTGCAAGGTTCTAACATCAGAAATAGGAGCGTCTACTAGCTCTATTTTTTCCAGCTGCTTCTCACGGCTCTTGGCTTGGGTACTACGGGTAGCACTGGCGCGAAAACGATCGACAAAGATTTGCTGTTTTGCAATTTCTTTCTGCTGTCGGTCGTAGGTGGCTTGCTGGGCTAGTTTGGTCTCTGCCTTTTGGGCTAGATAGGTACTGTAGTTGCCTAGATAAGTGGTGGATACCCCTCGTTCTGTTTCGACGATTTGGGTGCATAGCCGATCTAAAAACTCCCGGTCATGGGACACAATCACCATGGGTGTGGTCAGGCCTTTGAGGTAATTTTCTAGCCACTCAATGGTTTCCAGGTCTAGATGGTTTGTGGGCTCGTCTAATAGCAGCAAGTCAGGTGCCTTGAGCATAACTTTGCCTAGGCCCATACGCATTTGCCAACCACCGCTGAAAGAGCTTACCAGTCGTTCTCCATCATCGTTGTTAAACCCCATGTCGGGCAAAATCTTTTCAATTTTCGACTCTAAGCCGTAACCATTGAGGGCCTCAAATTTTCGCTGTTCGCGGTCCAGAGCTTTGATAAGTTTTTCTAACTCGTTTGGATCCGCAGACTCCATGCGTATGGGAATCTCTGCTAGCTGATGTTGGACTGCGTTGGCTTCTTCAAAAACAGTCCAGAATTCTTCTCGTACAGTGTGACGGGGATCGACCTCAAACTCCTGGTTGAGGTAGCCGATGTGCAGCTCGCTGGGGCGAATGACATGGCCAGTGGTCGCTTCAATCTCCCCCATGATGATTTTAAGTTGGGTCGATTTACCGGCACCATTGACCCCCACTAGGCCGATGCGATTTCCAGGTTTGACTTCCCAGGTGACGTCTCGCAGTACTTCTCCAGTGGGATAGACCTTACTAATATTTTCGAGACGGAGCATGGCTAGTGAGATTACTAACGTTAAGGGCGTTCATAAACTGTAACAAATATCAACGTCCCCTTGGCTTCGTAATCAGCATCCCAGGGATATTGGTAGGTCTTGCTTGTAGCCTTGACGCTTGGGTTTAGGGGAGTAGAGGTGCTGTGACAATATTCTCTAGCCCGATAGATTCCAATAATATTTGCCAGCTTTCTAGGACCTGGGGATCGTTCGGTGTGGACTGTAGCTGTTCCGTTAGAGCCTGGGTGGCATCAAACCAAAGACTGTTTTCGGCTGCGATCGCAGCTCGCTCCACACCTGTACTATTGTTCAGTGCTCCCGCTAGATCAGGCTCGGGCATAAATACTTCTACAAACCCCTCGGCTGACAGGAGTGCCGTTGTCTCATCAGGACAGTAAACATCTACTGTCCAGTAATAATAGTTGTCCGAACTCAGAGGAGCTATGCCTGTTTCAGGGGTGAGTTGCAACGTAGCAATGCCTGCATTGCTACTGGGGACAAAGGCTGTTTGATAGACCGGTTGGTAGAAGCCATTATCTTCATCAATGACTTCGTACAAATTAAATTCAACATGACTAGCGTTGTTGCGCGGCATGTACCATTGAAAGGCTGGATAGTTGTCGGTTGTGTAGCCTAAATCATCTACAGGAAACAGCGTGACTAGCTGGGAGTTGGGACCATTGCTAATGCAGCTGGTTCCCAAAGAAGATCGCGTTCCTCCTGAAACTCGTACTTGGGGAATTCCACGGGGTTTAGGCGTATAAGTAGGAAAAGCTTCGGCAGCGGTAGCTACACACATCAATCCTATTGCTATAGAAGGCACCGTGGAAAAAACACTTAAAACTTTCATAGAAATTGGCTTAACGTTGACTGGACTCATTTCAATAGCAAGAGGCTTAGGAAATGCTCGATCAGGTCAGCTACAGAATTAGTAGGGCAAACCATCCATGACTTTCGATACTCAACGAATCATCAGCCTCTTATTACGGATGATGGGTGCTGTCAGCCTGCTACTGGGAGCTATATCGCCCATTTTTGGAGTTCCAGCTTGGGCTACTAACGAGTATGTTTCCCTTACAGGTCAGGGAATGTCCAATTCTAAACAGACATCCTCTATTCCTAGTAATTTTTCCACCTACAAATCTGATCAATTGAGTGTGCGTTATCCGGATGATTGGCAAGTAACCTTTCAAGATGAATATGGCGTTGCGTTAGTCAGTGCTCAGGATACTATCCGAACTGACATTGTCTTAGTCCGGGAAAATCCGGATGTGCTAGTGCCTCAGCGACTTGAGCAGATTGTGTCTGAAGCTGTTGCTGTGCGTCGCTACTCTTTGGTAACCATTGATGGGCAATCGGGGTTTCGTATGTGGTACGAGTCCGATGCTAATCAGTGGACCTTGGTCACATTTATTGGTTACGAAGATCAGCAGACTGTTGTACTGACTAGTGAATATGTCCCTGATGTCAACATTGAAGCCGTGGCCATGGCCGTTCATGATTCTTTTATCAATCGTGCATCGGCTGAGTCGAATTAGTTTTCTTAGTGGCGACGCATGTAGTAAGACACTTCTAAATCAGCACACCAGCCGGCATTGGTGTTTTCATAGAGAAAAACAGCATCCACTCGAAAATATCGTCCATCATGGAAAATACAATCTCCGATGCGAGGAATGATGGGATATACCGCAAACCACAGATAATCTCGGCTGGGCATATTAGTATTGGTGGGCATAGGAATTTTTGCTAAGACCTGAACCCGGTAGCCATCCTTGGTGCTACTGGGGCTATAAGACGATGGTTCAGGTGTGGTATCCGCAACGTTCCTTTTAGACTTAGCGCGGGAGGTAACTTTGGTTTTTTTCGTCCCTTTTGCCGCTGTTTTACCTGTGGACTGGACTTTTGGCTTTTCAGTTACTGATGCAGACTTTTTGAGAGCGCCAGCTTCTGAGCTTTCTTTCGGGATAGTCAGTTTAGCCTTGGGCTCATCCGTAAGTTGGGGTTTCCGTTTAGGTTCTGTTTCTGAGATGGATATTTTCTTTTTTGATGCTCCTTGCATCTTTGATGCCCCTTGCATAAAGGGATTGCTGATGAATGGATTGCCCTGCCCATCACCCATGGCACCTCTCCGGAGTATAGTGTGGCCAAACTAACATAGGTTACGAAATTTCGTTGAGAAACCCAATTTTTCCAAACAACGATAAAAAAGCAATGCAAAATATAAAGCCATGGTTTGATCAGACTCAGGTTTACTGTGCTGAATTTTGATAGCAGTGCCTCTCAAATTCAGTAATAGCCTAACTCCCTAATCATCTGTGCTATACAGATATGCCTCAGCATGCTTTATTCATCGAGCTCGCGTTCAGTTAATCTTACCTACTTGATCTTAGAAGCGCTGAGGATGTCCCCTGCGTCTATTCCTTACTATGTCAGTCAGTTTTTGACAGAAAGTTTTCCAGGTAAGGCAGTTGTAGAAGGCGATAGTTACTATTTTGATCTTCGCAAGTATGCTGAGGAAAAACTATGCACTACTGAAGTGGTCAGTACGGTGAGTTTGCCTCCGGGATATGCCGCTAACAGCCGGACTACCACGGTTCACAATCATGTGATGACCCTGTGGGATGCCAAAAAGCAAGACTTTCGCTACGAACAAAAGAATTTTTGTTTTGAGGTAACTTGGCAAGGGCACACCTTGATGGTGCTTCAGCTTTCTTGGCCCCAAGGGTATTTTGATGATTGCCGCTATTACTGGATTTTGGCTGACACCCAAGCAGTTGCTGATGATTTCTTTGCAGCTGTTTGCCAATGGAACTCTCAGATTAGGGAAGAGGTGCTTGTCTTTGAAGGGGGATTTTGGCAAAAAAATCGCGATCTGTATGAGTCGATCAAAGGTGCAACCCTTGATAATTTAGTGTTGGCTGGCACTTTGAAGGAAGATATTTATAGGGATGCTCAGCGCTTTTTTGAATCCCAGACCATGTATTCTGACTACAATGTGCCTTGGAAACGAGGACTTTTGTTCATTGGTCCTCCGGGTAATGGTAAAACTCACATGGTTAAGGCCCTGGTTAATTCCCTCGGGTATCCATGTTTGTATATCAAAAGTTTTAAAACCCGTCAGAGTACTGATACAGATAATATGCGTCTGGCCTTTAATCGTGTGCGGGAATCAGCCCCCTGTATCGTGGTTATTGAGGACTTAGATGCCTTGGTCGATGATGAAAACCGATCGTTTTTCTTAAATGAGCTAGATGGTTTTGCTTTAAATGATGGTGTTCTGATGATTGCCTCCACCAATCATCCAGAACGATTAGATATTGCTATCCTAGAACGCCCAAGTCGCTTTGATCGTAAGTATCATTTCGAAACACCTAAGGTGGACGACCGAGTTGCGTATCTTCAGCTTTGGAATCAAAAACTCAAGGTAGCCATGCGGCTATCTTTAGAGGAAATCAAAGTGATTGCTGAGGCTGCTGAAAAGTTCTCCTATGCTTATCTCAAGGAACTTTTACTATCTGCAAGCATGGTTTGGGTACAGCAGCGTATGCCGGGTACAATGGCTAGCATTATGACTGAGCAGCTAGAGAAGCTTAAGATACAAATGGAAAGCCAGTCCTCAGAACCGCATGCTGCAGAGCCAGAAGATGCAGCTAACAAAAACGGTTCTGTTCCTTCAAAAATAGATAAGGATGACTAGTCCTTAACAAAATTGGTGTACTAAGATTTTCTCAGATAATTCACTAAAGCTCGTAATCCTAGACGATAGCTCTCGATTCCAAAACCACATATCTGCCCAACTGCAACGGGAGCTATATACGAGTGGTGGCGGAATTCTTCGCGCTTGTGAATATTACTCAAGTGAACTTCAACTGTTGGAATTGCAACTGATGCGATCGCATCCCTAATAGCAACACTAGTGTGGGTATAAGCACCCGGATTGATAAGCAAACCGTCCTGGTTTCCAAGAGCATTTTGAATAACATCAATTAAATCACCTTCGTGATTTGACTGATAAAAACTAATAGATGAACCTAGGATATCAGCTAGCGCCCTCAGAGCCGAATTTACTTCATCCAGGGTGTTAACACCGTAAATTCCTGGCTCACGATTGCCCAACATATTCAGGTTGGGGCCATGCAAAACTAAAACCTTACTCAAGTAACCAATCAAACACTACAGATAAATACTACCAAAGCTTGTATACAGTTCCCATCTGAACTGTATACAAGCTTTTAAGTTTGGGTGGTACTAAATTACAAACATTTAGAAAATCGGCAAAAACTAACGACGACGATCGTTTACCGGAATGGGAATTGCTTCTGGTTCCGGTTGCGCTGAAGGACCTAGTAAAGAATCGAGAACTCGATTTACCCAGTTTTTCAACTTTTCCAGAATTTTGCCAATATCCATGAGCGAGGGTGCTCCTAATTTGATCTGGTTCAGCAACAGCGTAAAACCATTATAGGTTTCACAAATAGCAAATCAACTTGAAGTGAACTTCGGTTAAGTTGCCTATGTGGGAGTATTCACTATGATAACGAATTGTAAGAAATGATCAAGGCGGCAGAACGCTACAGGCTACGTAAATCTTTCTAAGTATTTTCCAGCAGGGATCGCCGTAGAACATCCAAAGCTGTATTCCGACTCATTAAGCGAATCCAATCGCGATCTTTTTTCTGGCCAAAGCGGCATTCAAGGTGTCGTACTTCTAAGGCGTTTGCAATACCCACATAGACGAGCCCAACGGGTTTTTCCACGCTGCCCCCACCGGGGCCTGCAATCCCGGTAATGCTGATACCCCAATCGGTCGCTAGTTTTTTACGGATACCGATTGCCATTTGCTCGGCTACTATGCTGCTTACGGCTCCATGCTCTGCCAATGCCGGAGCAGATACGCCTAGTAATTGTTCTTTGATGCGATTGTCGTAGGCAATAACTCCACCCATGAAGTAAGTAGAACTGCCTGAGACAGACGTTATATTTTCACCTAAACCTCCCCCAGTACAGGATTCAGCGACTGACAATGTTTCCTCACGCTTTAGAAGTAATCGCCCTACAGCATGCCCTAGGGTATCGTTATCTTCTCCAAAACAGTCAATTCCTCCAATCTGTCGAAGCTGCTGCGCTACTGGCTCAATGAGTTGCTGTGCCGACTGTAAAGAAGCAGCCTGCGCCGAAATCCTCAATTTAATGACTCCGTCTTCTGCATAGGGGGCAACAGTCGGATTTTCCATCTGGAGAAAGTCATTGACTTTAGCTGCTAATCCAGATTCACTAGTACCCCAAAACTTAAGAGTGCGGCTGTGAATCACTCCTTGATTCAATCCTTGCTCCCGCAGGTAGTCCGCAGCTGTTGTCTGCCACATTGTGTAAAGTTCTCGTGGGACTCCAGGAAAGGTTATCAGATGTAAACCTGGCCGAGGTTGCCATAGGAGTCCGGGGGCTGTTCCCTGAGGGTTGGGTAATACTTGAGCTCCGTCTGGTAGCAGTGCCTGTTTACGATTACTCGCAGGCATAGGGCGATTTCGCTGGGTAAATTTTGCCTTGATATCGGCCAGTACGTCAGCGTTTTCCACTAAGGGGACCCCAAAGAATTCAGCGATTGTTGCAGTGGTAAGGTCGTCTGGTGTGGGGCCTAAACCTCCGGTAAAAATAATTAATCGTGCTCGTTCACAGGCAATGGCAATAGCCCTAGTCAGTCGAAGCGGATTGTCTCCGACAACGGTTTGGTAGTGATGGGCAATTCCTAAATTTGCTAACTGCTGAGCTAAATACTGCGCGTTAGAATTGAGAATGTCCCCCAGCAGGAGTTCAGTTCCTACACATATAACTTCTGCGCTGTTAATCATAGTGATTTTGGGGAAATGATGTTCTAGAGACCTTGGCTAAAGAATCCAAGGCTTCTAGGTTAACTATATTGATGCTTGCGCTGCTCGATTAGAAGAGTGCACCTACGTTGAGCTTCTGACAACAATTCACCAGCTTAAAGGTAGGAATTGACGCTGATTTGTCCTCAAGTGCCATTTTGGTTGAGAGCAAGGCATTTCTCAATGATTTGATCTGATACTTAAACAGACAGAATCACTATCAGTGGTAATGAGTGGTCATAATAGTCAAGGTTTAGAAAAGCTAATCACCTCTTGGCCCCAATGGCTTGTGGGCCTCCTGGCAGGGTCTTGGTGTTTACGCTTTTTGATCGCTTGGTTACTGCCGCCAGGATTTGACGAAGCCTATTATTTTCTATACACCCAGCATTGGGGGTGGAGCTATTTTGACCATCCCGTGATGGTCGCGTTGACAACTGCTATTGGCCCCTGGTTAACCGGGTATATTTCGCCCTTTACTTTGAGACTAGGGGCGTTGTTTCTATATGGCGTGAGTACAGGGTTGTTGTACCTGATTGGTCGTCGGTTATTTAATGCAACGGTGGGTATGTGGGGGGTTGCGATCGCATCTCTATGTCCCCTGTTCATTTTTAGCTTTGGTCTGTTAGCAGCTCCAGATAATGCACTGATCTTATGGTGGTCAGCGGTAATGTATGTAGCGGTCAACGAGTTTTTTCCTGACCATCAGCGGCCTTATCGCCCTACAGCCAAAATAGCTTTGATGGGGATATTGCTTGGGTTTGTCTGCTTAAGCAAGTATCACGGCTTTATTCTGGGCCTAAGTCTCGTCGGTTTTTGCTTAACTAGCCAGCAACATCGGCGAGCGTTAATTTCTCTTTGGACTGCCGTAGCCCTGTTGCTTTTTGTCTTGACGCTGGCACCTCTTTTATATTGGAATGCGAACCATGACTGGCTGTCCTTTGGTTTTCACCTGTCAACCCGATTTGATGGCAATACTACTCCTACTACCTTTAATGGTTTCACCATGGTGGGTGTATGGTTAGTGGGCATTGCCTATATGTTCCCATCCATTGGCTTTCCACTTTGGTGGACTAGTCTGCGAGGGGTGTTTCAAGTCCGTGATCAGCGAAAGCGATTCCTGCTATGGATGGGGTTACCCATATCTTTAGGGTTTACGTGCCTAGGAGGAGTTACCCATATCTATCCTGCATGGCCTGCTCCAGGGCTTTGGAGTCTTGGGTTATTGTTAGCAACAGAAATCGCTAACTGGCCAATGCTGGCTGTGCGACGTTGGTTAACCAGCAGTGCCACCATCATGGCCATTCTGCTAAATGCTGCATTAGGTCACATCAGCCTAGGGCTATTGCAACAACCGGGGGGGCTGATTGAGTTGATGCTGCCTGAATCAGATCCCACAACGACTTTAATTGATGTAGTACAGCTACGCCGACAACTGCAATCAGAAGGGCTGGAGAGGGAAATCACAGATGCCGATTTCCTAGTGACCAATGAATTTTGGTTAAGTGGCTATGTAGATATGGCGATTAGTCCCATGACATCAGCCCCAGTGATGGCCTTTACCCAGGATCCACGGGGGCATACCGTTTGGTTTAATCCAATGGATTGGCTAGGTAAATCAGCACTGTTTTTGTCCATTGCCGATTACGAACAAAATGATATCCGCGCTACCTATGCCCCTTATTTTGAGAAATTTGAGCCATTAGCAACGATCACAACTCAGCGAGCAGGTGCCACGACTGAAACCTTTTACTTGTATGACGTGGGACGTTTGACCCGCTCCTATCGCTACCCTTATTAAACCAAGTTTACCTACTGTGGCTATCTAGACACATAGACTCCCATTACCGCGCATGACGTTTTGCTCTCCAACCGGTGTAGCTTAATAATGCGGTTGACCCCAGAGCATAAATCGTGCCACTAGGCATTCCAGACAGTGCCAAGGCTAAACTTCCAACCCATAGCGTCAACGCATAGATAAATAACACTGTGAAACGATGGGACAGGCCTGCATTCAATAGGCGATGGTGCAAATGACGCTTGTCGGCTACGAAAGGAGATAAACCGCGTCGTAAACGAGCCAGAATAACTGCTGACATATCTAAAATGGGCACTGCCAATATCAGAAGATAGGGCAAAAATACGGCTGCAGTTGTAACTCCTTTCACCAGACCAATGATACCTACACCTGCCAGGGTAAACCCCATATAGTAAGCACCACCATCTCCCATAAAGATTTGAGCTGGATTGAAGTTGTATTTCAGAAAACTGAGGGCTCCACCTGCAAGGGCTGCCGCAATTATTGCGGCGGCTGGTTGTTCCATAAATAAAGCTACCAACATCATGACAATGGCAGCAATTCCTGATACCCCTGCTGCCAAACCGTCTAAGCCATCAATCCAGTTAATCGCATTGGCCATGCCTACGAGCCAGATAACTGTCAATGGGAGGCTTAACCAAGCCGCTAACTGCACAATTCCTAGCCCTGGAATGGATACAAATGCAATATCTACACCTACATACCAGGTGATTGCGGCCACAACAGATTGCATTAATAAACGACTGATGGCTGATAACCCAAATAAATCATCCAACAGACCGATGAGAAAAAAGGCTAATCCTCCTAAAGTTACACCCCAAATTTCTGCTTCCGGTTCATTAACGAGTTGCTGACCTTGGGCATCTACAAAACCACCTGTTTTCCAGACCATAAGCAATGCCACTACGGTGCCTAGAAAGATAGATACTCCCCCTAATCTCACCATAGGTACCTTATGCACCTTACGGCCCCCAGGCATGTCTACACGACCACTATGTAGCCCAATTTTTTTGACAATTGGTGTGGCTACGAGCACCACAGCAGCTGACAAAGCAAACGCCAGTAGAGGATAAATCTGGAAGGGCATGGGTGGCAGGGGGTGAAAAAAAGGATGCGAGATGACTTACCGCTGCAGTCAACAGCAGAGGATGGCAGCAAATACGACAATCATCGTAACCCTAACAGTTTTTTTAAAACTTTCAAGCCAATAAATATCAGGTTAGAAATGTAGCAATAAAGTTATCTATAGAAGCTGAGTAAACAGTTATGAAGGGGTTGAGAAGCTATGGATTAGTCGGCTTTGTCATGGACGGTTGACTTAAATTGCTCAAAGCATCCCCCAAAAAACCACTGGCTAAATTAGAGAGGCCAGTGGGTTTTTGGGGGGTTAAACGTTAGGCAAATACCACTTTTTCTCTTGTCTGCAGGTGGGGATACAAAGGAAAACGCTCACAAAGCATAGCCACTCGATTGAGGCAGCTCGCTTCCACATTACTATCTTCGGGGGACAACAACCGATCTGCAATGATGTTTGCAATCTCCTTAAATTCTTCGATGCCCAGTCCTCGAGTGGTCATGGCTGGTGAACCTAACCGTAGGCCACTGGTGACAAAGGGAGATTCTGGGTCAAATGGAACTGTATTTTTGTTAGCTGTAATGTTGACCATACTGACTAGAGCGTCAGCTTGCTTACCAGTCATGCCAATGGAACGTAGGTCCACAAGGACTAGATGGTTATCGGTGCCATCAGACACCACCTTAAATCCTCTGGACTGTAGCTGAGCGGCTAAAGCTTGGGCATTAGCAATGACTTGGGCACAGTAGGTTTTAAAGTCAGGTTGCAGTGCTTCTCCAAAGGCCACGGCTTTAGCCGCGATCACATGCTCTAAAGGTCCACCTTGACTGCCTGGGAAAACAGCCTTGTCGAATTTTTTACCCAGGTCCAAATCGTTCGTCATAATTAGTCCACCTCGAGGGCCTCGTAAGGTCTTATGGGTGGTGGTTGTGACCACGTGGCAATGGGGTAAGGGGGTAGGATGACAGCCCGCAGCTACAAGACCCGCAATATGGGCAATATCCGCCATAAGGTAGGCATCAATTTCGTCTGCGATCGCGCGGAACTTGTCAAAGTGAATAGTCCGAGGATATGCAGAATACCCACATACAATCAGCTTTGGACGGTGCTGCAGGGCTAACTCGCGAATGGCCTCGTAGTCTAGCTGTTCCGTGTCCTGGCTAACACCATATTGCACGACGTTGAACCACTTACCCGAAACATTAACTGGAGAACCATGGGTCAAATGACCCCCGTGGGAGAGGTCCATCCCCATAATGGTGTCGCCAGGTTGCAGTAACGCTAGAAAGACCGCGAAGTTTGCTTGAGCGCCTGAGTGAGGCTGAACATTAGCATGGGCTGCCCCAAATAGCTGCTTGATGCGGTCAATGGCCAATGCCTCTGCTTGATCTACAAATTCACAGCCACCGTAATAACGCTTATGAGGGAGTCCTTCTGCATACTTATTAGTCAATACAGAGCCTTGAGCGGCCATCACAGCAGGGGATGTGAAGTTTTCACTTGCAATGAGTTCTAAATGTTCTTGCTGACGTTGACGTTCCCGTTCAACAATAGCGGTCAGTTCTGGATCGGTTTGTCTCAGAAAATCAAAGTTATTTTTGGTCATGGGGATGGATGCTCTAGTTGCAATTGACCTGGCTGACATCCTAGGTCGAGGTTAAAGAAGAAAAATCTGTTCTGCTAGCAAGCTATAGTACCGTACCGTTGTGGAGGGTTTCTAGCGGCAATATGTACGGATAAAAGCTTCTATGCAATACCGACACACAGAACCTTTACAGGTAAATGTTACGTTTCTGTATCAGAATGTAACGCTTAAAAATCTATAATGGTTGAAATTCGAAGGGACACGTGAGCATGTGTTGCTCTGAGGTACTGGTAACGCCTAACGGTTTGTAAGGTGAATTTGATTTGTCATATCGTGGTAGCAAATTCAGCCATTGCTTTTCAACTCGCCGCTGGCCCATGACGCTTTTTGTTGAATAGGACACCTATGCTGTTGCAACCCACTACCGCTGTCTCTCCTGCCCCCATGTTGGCATCCTTAGAAGAGTCATATGAGCGCTGTCGCCAAATTACGGCAAAGTACTCAAAGACCTTTTACATGGGGACAATGCTCATGTCTGAAGTAAAACGTAGGGCAATTTGGGCGATCTATGTATGGTGCCGTCGTACAGATGAGTTGGTGGATGGACCGTCTGCAGAATTTACCACCGAAGCCACTCTAGATGATTGGGAAGCTCAGCTTGAAGCTGTTTTCTCTGGCCACCCTCAAGATGACTACGATGTAGCAATGGTGGATGCCCTGGATCATTTCGATTTAGAGATTCAACCATTTCGAGATATGATTGAGGGGCAGCGTATGGACCTCAGATGTTCTCGTTACGAAACATTTGAAGACCTAAAACTGTATTGCTACCGTGTGGCTGGAACCGTAGGCCTCATGTCTACAGTCGTGATGGGTGTGGATCCTGAATACAATACGGCACCCTGGGCAAACGCAATTCCCTGCCCAATTGAAGAAGCAGTTGCTTTGGGAATTGCTAATCAGCTAACTAATATTTTACGCGATGTAGGAGAGGATGCCAGGCGTGGCCGTATCTATCTTCCCCTCGAAGATCTAGAGCTATTTAACTACAGTGAGCGTGACTTGATTAATGGCGTTATTGACGATCGCTGGCGTGCTCTGATGCGTTTTCAAATTCAACGGGCCTTAAAGTTTTATCGTCAAGCTGAGGAGGGAATTACGTTACTCAGTCCAGACGCACGCTGGCCAGTTTGGTCTGCTCTGATGCTCTATCGCAAGATTTTGGATGTGATTGCTGAAAATCAGTACGATGTATTTAACCGACGAGCTTTTGTGCCAACGGTACGTAAGCTGTTATGCTTACCTCCGGCTCTTTTACGGGCACGTGTACTGTAGAGATAGCTCTTTAAGGGACCATCAATAACAAAATAGGGGAAGTGAAATAATTTCACTTCCCCTATTTTGTTATTGACGCTTCAACACCATTTTTATCAGGAAAATGACGAGGGGCAAATGCTAAATGAACTAGGAAGCTGTTGTCTGAGCAGCTAGCATTTCCTTCAACTTAGCTAAGTCAGAGGCCCACCGAGGATCGGGTTGAGTGTTCTCAGGCTCTGGAGAAGAATACGTAGCAGGTTTACGATTACCACCACGCTTACCACCACCTTTATTGCGACCGCCTTGAGAACCACCACTTTCATTAGCCTCATTTTCCTTAGTCCGAGGCATGGCCTTCTCAACCTTTAGAGTCGCACCCTGCAGTTCGTTGCCGTTGTACTTACTTACAAGTGCATCGGCAATCTCGTCAGTTTTAACAGTGACAAAACCAAACCCACGACACTTACCAGTCTTTCTATCAGCAATCAGCTTAACTGAGACAATATTGTCGGTGTCTTCTGAAAAAAACGCTTCAAATTCCTCGCGCTCTAGTTCACGGGGAAGATTACCAATATATAAGCGCACTGACATGGAGATACCTCTTAAACAAATCTAAAAAAACAATTTCATCGGACAAACACTAAAAACGTAGCGCCAGTTAACCCTAGGAAACTAAGTAAGGCTAGAAGAAAACATGAAGCTATGGCTGCAAACAATTCAATAGTGATAACCGCATCAAAAAACTGTCTGAATTATTAATCATCAAGGAAATACTTGACAAAATAAGTCACCTAATCTGGAAAGCTCACACAATTACCTCATGACCTCTGACAGTAGCCATTAAGACAATTGCCTATCTTTTTTAACATCAGAGGTAGTTCATTAAAATGAACCAAGAAACAGAATGTATCTCTATAACATCAAGGTATCACGCTGTCTGATACCAAGCCAAGCTATTCAAGAGTTTTTTTGGTAAAGCTGATCAAGGAAATTGTAAGCAGACTGTGCAAAGACATACTTTGCTAGAGCGTTTCCCATTGCAGATGCGAGAACTTCCTGAAACCAGCAAAAGTACATGGATGTTTGGGACAATTCCTAATGATTGTTGCTCTATCCATTGGGGCAACTTTACTCAAAACTGAAAGCATATTTAATAAAAAACCAGCCCCGGTATGGTGACTGGTTTGCTGTGTTGAGAGTAGGAGAACCCAATGCCTAACCACAGAAGACCATCACAAAAGTGTGTCAAGAGCTAGACAATCAGTACTCTTTAATAAAAGTTAACATTGCTCGGCGTTGGGTGCAACTTCCCGTGTCCGGTGTTTGTTATTGAGTATTCGTTTTTAGTTCATCTATGGTGTTAACCACCACTGATGAGTAACCAAACGCCAGCAAGTAGTGGTCCAATACTGACGATGACCGACCATTGGGGGTGTTGAGCCTGCTCCGTACTATTTTTGTAGTTGAAACGTTCAATATCAATCCAAGGGCGATGTCCGCGACGAAACCAACCAGTTACTTGCAAAGACTGATGTAGTGCTGAGGATAAGCCTCGTAGATGGCTGAGAGGTCCCCAGTAGGTTACGTAGGCAAGCTTGATGCTTCCAGAGGCAGTGTTTAGGCGCCACTCTTGGCCGAGCCAGTTTGCTAGCGCTGGGCGTCCGGTCAAGGTGCCATTGACTTTGATAGGTAGACTACTGAGTGGTGTGAGTTTGATATCTGCCTGCCCATCGGTCAGTGTAGGTTCATTTACGGGTAATGAAGAGGGGATTTCTGGAAACAGTGGATTAACGCGTAGCAGTTGCACGGTACCTGCACCGATTAGGGGCATGCTCATGAGAATGCTGCGATCGCGATACAGCCAAGCTAAAAAAGAAAAATCTAACACCGTTGCGATTGCCCCTACTATCCAAAGGCATAGAGCTGTTGCCAAGCCGATGACAGCACCAGACCATAGACCGCTCCAGAGTATCAAGGTTTGCCAATCTTTCCTGGTTACCGAACGTTTGCCATATTTCAGTTGCAGCCTTGCAAAGTTCACACTGGGTTTGAGGCGCCAATGGCGACTGTAGGCTCCCAATGTATAGAGTCGATCTCCTAACGGTGGGTGCCCTTTATTGATCGCAAACCAGTGGCGTAGCGGATGTAATGCCCCCCAGGCAAACTCATGGACGGAAGCTGCTTCTGTTGGGCCTACTGGTAGCATGAGTTCTAGACTTTCCAATAGAGGTGGAGTGTATCCGGTGGCTTCAACAGTCTGATGCATGGCCTTGGATAGCTTAGCTAAAGCTCTCAGGAGTCCATTGGGATTTCCAGTAATTTCAGTAGAGCTGCGGTCTCTGTAGGGAACGCGAGTGCGAGATAAGCCACACCCTAACTTGAGTAATAGCCAGAACACACCATAGCTAAGGTTGGCCAGAAAACCGGCAGATGCTTTTAGAAAAATTGGTCGTGATTTCCCCCACTGCGCTAAAAACCAGTAGCCGCGATGAAATATCTGCACTAGCAATCCATGGGTTGAAAAGAATACCCAATCCCATTGACCCCAGTGGCTCATCTCGTACATAAGGAGAGCTGCTAGCTCATCAGCAACCACACAGTCTAGTAGGCCTTGACTCACCATTAAGCGACCATAGCGAGGCCGCCATCCACCAGAAAAGATGAGCGGTATGTCAGTTGGAAGAATTGCCATGGTCGGTAGTTGCCACCGACGTTTGGCACAAAGTCGCTTAAGTAGCTGCTCAGCTTCTGGACTGTATTCTTTGAGCGCTTCACTGGGTAGCGTCTGGTGTTTGCCAATTAAAATTGGCCACAGCCATGAAGATGCTAAGGTCAGTAGCCCTAAACTCACGACCACCGTCCAAGTGTGTGGTTGCCAAAAAATAGGTGATAAAGGAATGCGCAATGGCAATAAATTATTCAGAAAGCCCACGTAACTGCGACTTATGAGTAGTGTTGTTTGCACTAGCCACCGCACCACCCAAAAAAGTAAAGCTATGGTTGTTAATTGTGTAAACCACAAACGACCTGTGCCTACCTTGCCTAAAGATTTGACTTGCTTTAAGCGTTCTCCAGTAGGCCATGTTTCAGGACCTTGAGATACCTGTTCATAAGATGTCGAGGTTGTTGTTGTTTGTAAACGATTTTGTTTAGATGTGATTCTCTCAACTGAAGCGGCTAACTCTTCCTGTGTTTGATTTTTAGAATCAATAAAAGAACGTTTGTTGATTGTTGTCTCAGCATCTGTACCAGGGGGTAAGGTCTCGTTCTGTATTTTGTTACGGTCGTTTAGAGCGTGATAATGAAATAATGATGTTCTCTTTTCTCCATCAAGGTTGTTAATCCCCTCCGATACCTGAGTGGTTGGTGGATGTATCTTCTCTTCACGCTGGGTAGCCGTATTGTCAGGAGTAGCCGTCTCTTCTGGTACCTGGTTAGCGGCATATTGAGTATTAGGTATATGCGTATTGCTGGCTACGGATTCTGATATAGCGGGAATTTCAGCTGGTCCAGATAGTGGTATGAATCCACTAGTCTCGGGCACAGGAGCCCTATCTATATTTTTAGGGGGCTGAACACCTGTCGTTGTAGCCTGAGCGCTAATCTGCTGTAGTTTATTTTGTCCCCACTGGCGGATTGCTGAGCTGCTGCTTTGCAGCAGTGGTTGGCATAGTTTTTCAGCCTGAGCTATCTTGCCTTGGGCTTCATAGGTACGAATGAGTCCCATCTGAGCTTTGAGACGATAGCTGATATTGAGGGTTTGATCCTGACGCAGCTTTTGAAATGTTGCGATCGCACGCTTGTAGTTTTGCTGTTTCAGTGCAACCAGCCCTGTCTTAATCAACTGTTCCGGAGAGCGATCTAAACCCATACAGATATCCTCTGATGTTGTTAACGCCAGTTCAGGGTATAGCTATCGCTAAACTTTACGTTATGAAGCCATCTGTCAAAAGGGTCAATTTACCGACATCCTGCAGATGAATCATACTAGAGGGCAGCAACGCTATTAGGACACACAGTAACCAGTGCCGCAATCTTAGCGCGAATGTTTGGCAGATGTTTGGCGCTGATCAAGCATCTGCTCTACAGCATCGTAGAGAGTCTCTTCACTATCGCCTAGTAGCTGTTGTTCCTTCAGTTCAATCAAACCAGTGGCTAATGGTTCGGCTCTTTTTTTATAAACATTGTGAGCTGACAAGAGATCAGTAAAAATCTCACGCTCGATTTGATGACGGTCGGCATCATCCGCTAGGGGACTGCCATAGGCCATCATATCCACTTCGTATTTGAGTAGAAAAACAAGTGCGTTACATCGCTCTTGCAATCGTGTTTGTAATTGCCGAGTATCTAGTTCCAGACGGTCAAATCCTACCTGTCCTTCAATCCGTAATTCCACAATGGGTTGTACTTCAGGGACTAGACTCGCTTTTGCAATTTCCCGGTCAACCAGTTCTAATGCCAATGCTTCAATATCTTCTAACGCTTCTTGCCCCCTTAGTTTTAGCGCTAGACGCACGATGGGGCGTTGAAGATAATCAGTTTTTAGTTGAGTGCCTATATGACCGTTCTCAATGTTGACTACCAGAGCGCCACGTTCAAAAGTGCTTTCCTCAACATTGTTTGCTTCTAAAGACCCAGGATTAAATATCCAATTATCAACAGCGTAATGTTTATGGATATGGCCTAATCCTAGATAGTCTATGCCAGCTGCCTTTAAAGGTAGTAAATCACTGTAACGTAGAGCGCCGGAATAGCGAGCAATTTGTCCTTCTAAACCATGGTGAAAGAGGAGTAATGTGGAGCCAGAAATAGGAGGGAGTGTAGAGATCGCGTTGGCAATTTGCTCCAGGGCTTTAGGAGCCGCTGCTCCATACCAACTCGACCCTAAAACTCTGACACCACAATCGAGATCGATATAGCCACCCCGTTTTGTATCCTCATCCCAGGGCATGTAGAAAGACTCTCCCTGACCTGGCTCCAACAGCTTTAGTAATCCCCAGTCCGATAGGTATCGTAACCAGCTAGTTTTTGTGCCATAGGGGCAATTGTCGTGATTGCCTTCAATGGCAATAACAGGAATATTTACTGCCTGTAACGTTTGCAGACATAGCTGAGCTTGATTGAGGATAGCGGGTTGAATCATCCGATGTTCAAACAAGTCACCAGCAATCACGACAAAATCGACGTTCTCTCCAATGGCATACCGTTCAAATACGTTCCATAGGGTGTGAAAAAAGTCAGTGGTTCGGACTTTACTGTTGTAACGGTCAAAGCCTAAATGAATATCGGCAATATGCAAAAATTTTGCCATTTACAGCAGTTCCTAGTTGAGCTGATTCCATTTTGATGCTGCAACCGCAGCTTTAAACGGGCGAAGTTGCTTCGGCAGCTAGCTGCTCTAGCTTAGCTTGCTGATCTTGAGTGATGCAGGATTGGACCATGATTTCAATGTCGCCTTCCAAGGCAGGAGATAGGCTAAAGTTTTGTCCTAAACGATGGTCGGTAACCCGGTTATCTTTGTAATTATAAGTACGAATTTTTTCAGAGCGAGAACCTGTCCCAACTTGAGAACGACGCATATCTGTCACTTCTGCCTGCTGTTCCTGGAGCATCATCTCATAGAGCTTGGCCCGTAGGATTTGCATAGCACGTTCGCGGTTCTGTAGCTGCGATCTTTCTTCTGTACAAAAAATACGAATGCCTGTCGGCTTATGAAACAAGTCAACGGCTGTTTCTACCTTGTTTACATTCTGACCACCTGCACCACCAGAGCGAGCGGTTGTCAGTTCGATATCCTTTGGATCAATTTTTACTTCCACATCATCCACCTCCGGCATAACTGCGACGGTGGCTGTGGAGGTGTGTACTCGACCACTGGTTTCTGTGGCAGGTACTCTTTGAACTCGGTGTACTCCCGCTTCAAATTTGAGTTTGCTATAGACCTGATCCCCAGTAATTTCTAGAATGGCTTCCTTACAGCCGCCCATATCAGCCACGGATTGGCTGACAGTTTGCACCTTCCACCCTTGGGTTTCGGAATAGCGTGAATACATTCTGAGTAGGTCTCCAGCCCAAATGCCAGCTTCGTCGCCACCAGCACCAGCCCGGATCTCCAACATAATATTTTTGTCATCGTTGGGATCACGCGGAAGTAAAAGAATTTTGAGGCGAGTTTCCAGAGCCTGGATCGTATCTTGTAGTTCTTGAATCTCAGCCGCTGCCATTTCTCTTAGCTCATCATCACCCGCTGATTCTTTGAGGACCTCTTGGGCACCTACATAATCTGATTGAGCTTTTTTCCAGTCCTGATAGGTCGCAATAGTATCTTCCAGAGATGCCCGAGCTTTGGCAATTTTTTGAAACTCATCTGGATCCCTAGCCACATCGGGATCTGCTAGACGGCGGGTAAGCTCTTCAAAAGTCTGTTCAACTGACTTTAACTTGTCGAGGAGATACTGCTCAGCCATGGAATTTGCTCAATGTGTCAGCAGGCTTACGCCGAAGAAAGAAACTGTCCATTCAAAGGGTAAAACAACTTAAACCCTGGGGGACAGCAGCAATACATGCATGAATATATTGAATTCATGCAGCACATAAAAAATATCCGAGGGATAGATTAACCCCTCGGATTTAAACGATGCATTGACAGCTATTCAGCTTTGTCGGTGTCTTTGTTGCTGTCGTCAGCCATTCCATATTTCCGCAAGAACCGTTCTACACGACCCTCTGTGTCGATGATTTTCTGAGTACCGGTATAAAAAGGATGGTTGCCGGACCAGACATCCACGTGCAATTCGGGTTTTGTAGAACCCACAGTCATAACTAGTTTGCCGTCGCAGTAAACCTTAGCTTCGGGATACCACTCGGGATGAATATCAGCTTTTGGCATTTGTCGTATCCGGGTAGTGAAAAATAAAAATGGGCAGTAAGCTTAACGCTTAGAGAACTGAGAGGCTTTACGGGCTTTCTTCAAACCGTACTTCTTACGTTCCTTACAACGAGGATCGCGAGTGAGGTACCCCTCTATCTTGAGAGGAGAACGATTAGCAGGATCTAGTTCACAAAGGGCACGGGCTACACCTAGCTTAATGGCATCGGCCTGACCTGTTAGACCGCCACCACGCACGTTAACCAAAATATCGTAATCAGTCTCTAGACCTAGGGTCTCAAGCGGCGCCTTTGTTGCTGACAAGTAAGCTGCGTTATTCTGTAAATGAACCTCACCAGGTTTGCCATTCACTACAAGCTTGCCTTCTCCAGGTACTAAGCGAACACGTGCGATCGCTGATTTACGACGACCTGTTCCCCAATAAACAACGCGATCTGATTGACCTTCTGACATTTGAACTTACTCTCCTTCAAAGCTTTTTAACAATGCTTAAGTCTAAAGATTGATAGTTTCGGGTTGCTGAGCTTGATGGGGATGCTCAGGGCCTGCATAAACTTTCAAATTCGTAAACAATTTTCGGCCCAAAGCATTTTTGGGCAGCATTCCCTTCACAGCCTTCTCAATAATGCGTTCGGGGATTCTATTCTGCAACTGATTAAATGTCTCAACTTTCATCCCACCGGGACGCCCTGAATGACGACGATACAGTTTTTGTTCCGGTTTTCTACCGGTAACGGTCACCTTTTCGGCGTTGACCACAATCACAAAGTCTCCCGTGTCCATGTTGGGAGTAAATGTAGGCTTGTTTTTTCCTCGTAAAACACTGGCAATTTCAGTTGCCAAGCGACCCAGGCGCTTATCAGTGGCATCTACGACATACCACTTTTTCTCGATTTCTTGAATTGTTGGAATAGGAGTCTTAAACATGCTTAGGCTTTGATATCAACGAACTGGAGAAAAGGCGACCGCTTGGCAAAATTGCTAGGGGAATATCTCACAAATGCTTATAGCGACTTATATAGCTATGTCCTCTACACAGGAATGCAACATTATCTTGGGTTGGGTATCAAACCAAGCGTCCAGTGCAAAAGGAAAATGTTCATAACCTACTCGCAATAGACAGAGACCGCGAGCGGGAGCAGCATGCTTTACCAAGTCACGACGTTGTGATTGCCAAAGGTCCGTAAAGGCATTAGGAGCTACACGACCTCGACCTACCATTACGAGTAAGCCCATTACCAGTCGTACCATGCCGTATAAAAAACCAGCAGCCTGCAGCTCAACTTGAACAAATGGTCCACTGCGCAAGCACTTAGCCACTTGCAACTCAACCCAAGAATGGGAACGGCTAGAACCCGCACGGTGAAACGCAGCTAGATTATGATACCCCACCATTGGAGTTAATGCTGACTGCATTAACCGCTCGTCCAAAGGTTCATGGTAAAAGTGCCATGCATAGGGGCGAATGAAAAGATTGGGATAGGCATCGGTATAAATGGTGTATCGATACCGTCTCCATTGGGCAGAATACTGGGCATGCCAGTCATCTGGTACGTGAGCAGAAGCTCGAATTACGATATCCTCACTCAAACGATGATTGAGAATAGCTGCCCAACGATAGGCAGGAATTACCTTAGGAGCATCAAAGTGTGCAACCTGCGCAGCTGCATGAACACCTGTGTCTGTTCTGCCCGCACCATGGATCGTTACCTTATATTCCAGTAACGCTTCTATGGCATTTTCAATCTCTCCTTGTACCGTACGCTTTTCGGGCTGACGCTGCCAACCGTAAAAATGGGTTCCTTGATATTGAACAACAATGGCTACCCGATGGGTGCCTTGAGCATCTTTAGGAACAGCTTCAAGCTGTTTAGCAAGCGTATGATTAGTCATCGAGGGAACTTAAGTGAGCTCAATGATAGCCATGACAGAATTATCACCGCGACGGCTAATGGTCCGTACGATACGGGTATATCCTCCCTGCCTCTTGGCATAGCGGGAGGGCGCTTGTTCGAACAATGCATGGACAAGATCTTTGTCATACATGTAGCCCATAGCCCGACGGCGAGCTGCTAATGAGCCTTCTTTCGCCAGGGAAATCATTCGTTCCGCTTCAGACCGAACGGCTTTGGCGCGGGTGAGTGTAGTTTTAATTCGACCGTGGCGAATTAACTCAGTAGTTAGCGATCGCAAAAGAGCACGACGCTGATCAGCAGGTTTACCTAAATGGGGGGTACGACAACGATGACGCATTTTGTTTCCTCCGCTAGCGCTAGACAAAAAGGGGTGCTGGTTAACGACTCAGATAAAAAGTCTTGAAAGACCAACAACGTTAACATTAAAAAACCGAAGCCTAGGGGCTCCGGAAAAATGGCCTGAACAAATTCAAGCCCTGATATACGTTTAGGAAGACTTAGCTGGTTTCTCTAAGGGCAAGGTAATTCCTAGCCGATAGTGTAAAGCTTCCACAACTTCCTCTGCAGACTTTTGTCCGAAGTTTTTAATCTCTAATAGATCCTCTTGACTGTAGTCAAGTAAGTCAGAAACAGAGTTGATTTGAGCTCTTTTTAGACAGTTGTAAGCACGGACGGACAACTGTAGTTCTTCAATCGGAATCTGATACGTTGTATCTTCTTCCTTAACATCTTCATCACGCTTAGGCTCAAGCGTCACATCTTTTAGTGGATTAAATAAATCCACTAAAACATCAGCTGCCTGACTCATGGCCTGCTGAGGAGTCAAACTGCCGTTGGTCGTAACTTCCATGATGAGACGATCCTTGGGCTGATCGGCACCAACAATCGTTTCCTCCACAGAATAGTTAACCTTTCGAACAGGCATAAAAATGGCGTCAATCTGCATAAAATCTAATGCAGTTGCTTCATCGCGATTATTACTAACCGCTCGGTATCCGTGCCCATTCTCTACCCGAAATTCCATTTCAAGGGTGTGCCCTTGGGCAACGGATGCCACGTAGTGATCTGGATTGATGAGCTCAACTTCAGCGGGTAGTTCGAAATGTGCAGCTGTTACAGTTGCTGGGCCTTGTACAGCTAAGCGACCAATTTGCGGCTGGTTGGTATAAGTCTTTAGAACGACCTCTTTCAGATTGAGGATAATGTCTAAAACATCCTCCCGGACACCTGGAATTGTTGCAAACTCATGATTTGCTCCTGCCATACGCACAGCAGTAATAGCTGCTCCTTCTAGGTTGGACAGCAGTACTCTACGTAAAGCATTACCAACTGTAATACCTTGACTGCGCTCAAGGGGCTCGATCACAAACCGACTAAATTGGCTCTGATCATCTTCAACAATTGATTCCACACATTCAACTTGGAACTGTCCCACTGCAGTAACCTCTCTTATATCGCTATGGCCTAACGGCGAATTTGTTAGCTAACAAGCTTCAATAAGCCTAAATATGAATGATCTAGACGCGACGACGCTTTGGTGGGCGACAACCATTGTGGGGAATAGGGGTAACATCACGAATCAGCGTGATTTCCAACCCAGCACCTTGAAGAGCACGAATGGCCGTTTCACGACCAGCGCCGGGGCCACTCACCATCACTTCGACCTGACGCATGCCTTGATCCATTGCCCGACGAGCAGCACTATCGGCGGCAGTCTGAGCAGCAAAAGGAGTGCCCTTTTTGGCTCCCTTAAAACCACTGGAGCCAGCTGAAGCCCAGGAAACGGCATCACCTTTGGTGTCGGTGATGGTGACAATCGTGTTATTGAATGTCGATTGAATGTGGACAACACCATTCGGGATATTTTTTTTGGTCTTTCGCCCACCCGAGCGTTTGACGCCTTTTGCCATAGTTCGTGTCTTCCGAAAACGTTAACTCTCAAAACTCTAACTAACAGTGATGAGCCTATTAATATCTGCTTACCACTCTCATAATCTGCTGTTGACTGCCCTGTTGTAGCATCCACATTCCAACTAGTAAGTCAAATTAAAAACTTAACTAAGGTTTGCGACTAAGCAGTTTTACTTCTTGCCGGGCTTTTTCTTGCCAGCAATGGCTAAACGCTTCCCACGTCGCGTACGCGCATTGGTTCGAGTACGCTGACCACGGACAGGTAAGCCTACCCGATGTCGACGCCCCCGATAGCAACCGATATCCATCAGTCGCTTAATATTCATACTTTCCCAACGTCTCAGATCACCTTCGATTTGGTAATCGTTCTCAACCACCTCACGTAATTTGGCAACGTCACTATCAGCCAAATCTTTGACGCGAAGGTCGGCATTGACCCCAGTCTTTGCCAAAATCTCTTTTGATCGACTTAACCCAATACCATATATGTAGGTCAAACCAATCTCAATGCGCTTATCCCTGGGTAGGTCAACGCCTGCAATACGTGCCACCGTGCTTTCTCCCTAGCTTAATGTTTCGCAGTTACACTGCTTCGTTATAGACTCAGCCACCAATCACTGAATGCAATGTGAAATAATCAGTCAAACCTGTTACAGCGTCTAACCCTGACGTTGCTTATGCTTTGGGTTAGGACAGATCACCATAACTCGACCGCGCCGACGAATCACCCGGCACTTGTCGCACATCTTCTTAACAGATGCCCGTACTTTCATGTTGAAAATTTAATAAGAATTGCCTACAGAAGTGTCATCCTAGCAAACTGCTTTGCTAGCAGTCAATGAATTTTTATGTCGAATAGATCTTGCCTGACGTTAGCGTTGCTTATTAGGCTTGATACGCTCGCTCCTTTCAAGTAAAGAAGCTGCACCGATCAATCAGTGCAGCTTCTTTACTTGAAAACCTGTTGGACTTAAGTTTAACCAGTCATCTACGCTTCACGCCGTAGAGCCATTTCGACCTGCTTAAACTCTTGCTCAAGGCGAGCTTTTAATTTTCCTGGTATGGGACGATTAGGGTATGAACTGTAGTGGCCAGCTAGTGCATTTAGAGCTGTCTGCATAGTAGCAAAAGAGCTCAGACTGGAGGCAGAAGCCGAACGACGGTAACGAGCTGAGAAGGCATTAATTTGTTGTCTTGCCTGGGCGCGTACTTCGGGTAGATTTGGGGCATCAGTAGGTAGCTCAATGGCTGTCCTTAAAGTTTCTACAACTGCCATGGTGTCCTGGCGATAGTTGCCGCTCAAGCCATCAGCACCCATGCCATCCCCACCGCAGCCAGTCAGGCCCAAAAGTGCTACCAGAGAAAATGCCAGGAGGCGAGACAAAAGACGTTTCATATGTTTATTCCCAATTGAAAATGATTCAACTTCGGTGTACGAGCCCATGGGCCTTTGACCATCATTTTATCTGAATCGGGGACCAAGGCAGAATTTTTCAGATGTAGGGAGGCTTACCTCAAGCTGTCTAAGCTGGAAAGATCCGTAGTCTTCGATTTGGCTCGTCCCCAAAACTCAAGGACTTGAGTCGATAATGTTCGGCTAACTCGTGCTGCATCTTGCGAATTTTGGCAGAACGGGGCAGCAATTCTACAGGCTGTCCCTTAGGGATAACGATCTGTTCAACGGCTAGTCTGGCTTCTTCCAAAGCCTCTAGTTCATCATCTTCACCTTGTCGAGTAAACAGAGACAAGTCAATACCGTCGGATTGATCGCGGGGATCGATGTCAAGTAAGCGTTGGAGTGCTCTAGTAATTTGTGGAATGGTGTTGGACTTAACGGTGTAAATAGGTAGCTGACGAGACTTGGCAAGGGTTTTTAGTTTGGAGTGGTTACGTACATGAGATCGCAGTGCCAATACTGCTTGAGCAACCCCAAGATCCTTAGTTATAGAGACCGGAAACTTGAGCGTATCGATGACATGATGCAGTTGCTCGCGGCTAATGCCATAGGGATAAATAGATACCAGGTCTTCGCCATTGGGTCCCACAGGGATGGACAATTCTAGGCCCGTAGTATCCATCTGTTGGTCTAAAAGGGTCTGAAAATCGTC
Source organism: Cyanobacteria bacterium P01_D01_bin.156 (assembly GCA_039024555.1). Lineage (GTDB taxonomy): Bacteria > Cyanobacteriota > Cyanobacteriia > Phormidesmidales > Phormidesmidaceae > Leptothoe. Next base: position 253,891 of record JBCCQQ010000001.1, on the reverse strand, counting down.
AAACTCCTTAGTGCTAGGCAGAGATGGGATTTGTGTGCTTCGTTTTGCTGACGATGCTACCGGTTTCATCTGCCCAGCTTCCCGCCATCCTCGATTGGATGTGCGACGTTTTGTCCGATGCTGGCTGACCACGTCCGGCAGCTCGTGGGTGATTAAAACTTTGCCATTTTCACCAACTGTACGGATTTGAGTCTCAGGTGCTCTTCCCCGTAAAAGATGATCTATTGTTGTAGTCACATCCTCGTGAACCACCCATCGCTGCCTTTCCAGCATCTCAATCGCCATGTCGAATGTTGGTGGTGCTTTACGTTCTAACACGCTTTTCTGGCTGCCACGACGGCGGGCTTCGTCGTCTCCCAGAGTTACCGTTTGAATTCCACCAATTAAATCAGCTAGTGTCGGATTCTTAATCAGATTTTCCAGCTGATTACCGTGGGCTGTGCCCACCAGTTGCACCCCCCGTTCAGCAATTGTGCGAGCTGCCAATGCCTCCAGTTCAGTCCCAATCTCGTCGATGATAATCACTTCTGGTGTGTGATTCTCAACTGCTTCAATCATCACCTGATGTTGATGTTCAGGTAGTGCTACCTGCATGCGACGCGCTCTACCGATAGCAGGATGAGGAATATCGCCATCACCTGCAATTTCATTCGACGTATCAATAATCACCACACGCTTGTGTAGGTCGTCTGCTAAAACTCTGGCAATTTCTCGTAGGGCAGTTGTTTTACCCACACCAGGACGCCCCAACAGCAGAATCGATTGCCCGGCTTCCACCAGATCACGAATCATTTCGACCGTACCAAAAACAGCTCGACCCACACGGCAAGTTAAACCGATAATGTCGCCAGCGCGATTGCGCATAGCACTAATGCGATGTAGCGTCCTTTCAATTCCAGCGCGATTATCGCCTCCGAAGTTCCCCACATGCTTGATGCAATACTCTAAGTCCTCTTGGGTGATTGTCTGTTCAGATAGAAAATCGGCCTTATCTGGAAAGCGTGCCTCAGGACGTCTTCCTAAATCGAGAATCACCTCTATCAGCTGATGACGTTGAGGATGATTACTCAGGGGCTGACTTAACGCCATGGGTAAGATGCTGAGCAGCTGGTCTAGATCATCGTGCACAGGGGTATCTTTTTGAATTGCTGTAACAGAAGCGCCTACAGCTCCATCTTGATAGTTATCTGAACGAACCATAGAGTTGAAAATAAGGCACAGAATTTATTGACAGGCATAAATCGGTGTTGTTTTAAGCAGCTTTAAGTTCCCCAAAGCTGTTACCCCAATGTTACGGAGGCAGTTCCATTGGGGTACCTCCTGCATCACAACCATATTCATGTAAAAATGTTGCAATTCCAGTTGACTGCTGAACACCAGGCTTAATTTGACTGACTAAAGCGGAGGCGATGCTGACTTTCTGCCAAAGCTTTTCAGGCTGATTTTCTAAGGGCTCATTCCCTACGTCTACCAGCTTTCGCGCATAGCTGCCATATGCCACCCCGTGGATATGTGGCGAATTGTATGTATGGTGTGGCGAATGCCTGTGTTTGAGCAAATTGAGCGATCGCAACTTAGTCACTGTATAGTCATTTGTGCCGCCCGCTAGTTGAACATAGCCAGGTAAACCAGCGTTTAAGACCTTTTGTGCTAAATGAATAGTGGTGTGGGTTGTTCCTCGACCAATGTCGCCACTCATAGAACGTCCATCCGTTTGCCATATCAGCTGTTGTGGCTTCGGCTCCATAAGCTCATACAGATCTGCAAAATAACTCGCAACACTGTCAGTTTTTTGAGCCTCTGGACAGCTCACTGCTACTAGCTTTAACCCAGGAATATAAGCAGTAAGCTGACGCCACAGAGAGTAAAACTCCTCTTGCCGACCAATTTGGGTGTGAATTTCAATAGCATCCACTTCAGGGAGCAGCATAGGTAGCACCTTACCCACAGATATCTGAAATGATTTCTCCTTGATTGCATCGTGGGGACAAATGGGCAAACAACGGCCACAGCCGTAACAATGTTCTGCAACTACCCCCAGCCCACTTGGCTGAGTATCCACACATTCTACTGGTGGAATAGCTTCAGCTGGACAGACTATCTCACAAGGCCTTGAACAACTGACAGGACAATCCCCCATGTCAAACCAGGCTTTACGAAAATGGGGATCTTGCCCATCGTTAAAGCTCACCATCACCAGCGGCAATACTCCAGAAATCATGGCGCGTGCCGCTGTAATACCCTGATGAGCAGCCCGTACAATCGCCAGGTCAGCAGACAAATCAATACAATCAGCGCCAGCTAGGCTATATACCAAAGCTAAGTTTCTTACTTTGGCTACATCTTGATAGCTAGCGCCGCAAATCAGCTTGAACCATTGACCTAAACGAAGTGCGTCTAAAGAGCTCTGTGGAAAACTCACCCACCAATACTGATGCTGCTAATGTTTACGTCTACAGATTTAGTGTAGAACAAATGTTCTTAAAAAGCTTTCATCTAGGCAGACTGTACAGCTTCCTCAAGGGGAAACCACTTAAAGGCTCTATCCCCACCGAGCTCAACTACGACTTTAATCCGTTGCTCAGCCTTACATAGAGCTACCAAAACAGCCAATTCCTGACTTGATAAAATATGCCCTTCAATCAACCACAGGACTATGCCCTTCATTCCGGCCGCCATACGCTCAAGACGATAGTCAAGTACTGGTGGAACAAAATAGCGGTCCCCAACAGCTGCTTGACCAGTGCCCTTTTTCCCAAGATGCGGTGGACGAATGCCATGGGTACTTTGCAGGTAAGCAGATAAATCGCCTAACCCACGAGCCGTCAAATGTAGGCTTTCATAGCCTGCAGCTCGCATACGTCTTTGATAACGGCCCTCGAACCCGCCTTCTAAAGGCACTCGCACGGCTAATGCACCATTGCTTTCTAAATCGCGGACAAATCGATTGCCGAGTACCAGTAATCCCATAAGCCTCTGCCAATAGTGCCGTAATAACTATGTATTCCTATATTAATGCTCTTGTCTGCCACATTTTATAAAAACCCGATAATTAAACGTCCTCAAGGACTTTCTTTCTACGTCAATTACAATGCCGTTCTTGAGTTTGCTAGTCACCCCATACTTTATAAGCAATCTCTAGAAATGATGGACAACTGCATTAAACTTATGTAGTATTAGAGACCGCCGTCAAAATAGAAACTGAGATGTTCATAGCTTCTTAAGTCTAAGGCGTACTGATGGCTCAAAGGATTACTTATTACGCACCTGACTTCAGAAAGCTGAGAGAATGGTGATTTCCCTGGCCACTAGAAAGCATTCAATCAAATACGGTTGAATTTTCAGACACCTACTTTGATCGCTGATCTGCGTATGTGTCTGAGTATTGCTCCCGCTGTGAAAAAACAAGGAGCCTAAGTCGCTGTCTGTGTATGTAGACGGCGAAGATGTTAGTCGGAGATTGATTGTGTCTGTCGGTATTCTCGGAACAAAGCTGGGAATGACTCAGGTGTTTGATAATGACGGTAATGCTGTGCCAGTAACCGTCATTCAAGCAGGGCCTTGTGTTGTCACCCAAGTAAAAACGCAGCAAACCGATGGCTACTGCGCCGTGCAGATTGGCTATCAGGAAGTCGCAGAAAAGGCATTGAGCAAGCCCGAGTTAGGTCATCTCAAGAAGTCAAGTGCACCCAACTTACGCCATTTGCGCGAGTATCGTGTGGACGATAGCTCAGTTTTTGAACTGGGACAGACTCTGGCCGCTGATATTTTCGAAGCCGGTCAGTTGGTAGATGTTTCTGGTAAAAGCATCGGTAAAGGATTTTCCGGAAACCAGAAACGTCACAACTTTAGGCGGGGGCCTATGACTCACGGTTCTAAGAATCATCGATTGCCGGGTTCTATTGGTCCAGGCACAACGCCTGGTCGAGTTTATCCAGGTAAGAAAATGGCAGGACAACTGGGAAATGTACAAGTGACGGTACGTAAGTTGGCTGTCGTCAAGGTTGATAATGAGCGTAATGTTCTTCTAGTGAAAGGCTCAGTCCCTGGAAAGCCAGGTGCGCTATTGAACATTGCCCCTGCAAATATTGTTGGCAAGAAGAATTAAGGGGGCCAAGGATTAATTATGGTTGACTGTGTGATAAAGGATTGGCAAGGCGCTGATTCGGGAATTGCCATTCTGGATATGAGCGTTGCTAAAGAAGATAACGCCGCTCACATTGTGCATCGTGCTATTCTGCGCCAAATGCATAACTCTCGTCAGGGAACGCTTTCCTCAAAGACTCGTTCTGAGGTGCGTGGTGGTGGCCGTAAGCCTTGGCGGCAGAAAGGAACTGGGCGTGCCCGCGCTGGCTCGAATCGTTCTCCTCTATGGCGTGGCGGTGGTGTAATTTTTGGTCCCAAGCCCCGTGACTTTGAAGTCAAAATGAATCGCAAAGAGCGTCGCTTGGCTTTGCGAACTGCTTTCCAAAGTCGTGTTGATGACATGGTTGTGGTTCAAGACTTTGCTGATCAGCTATCGGTCCCTAAGACCAGAGAGGTTATCTCCGCAATGGGACGTTGGGGAATTGCTGCTGATCAGAAAGTTCTCATGATTACAGCGGATAGAAATGAAAATGTCTACCGCTCTGTGCGGAATGTAGAAAGCATTAAGCTAATTCTGGCGACAAATCTGAATGCTTATGACATTGTTCTGGCTGACCGGCTTGTAGTGACATCCGCTGCTCTCGAAAAGATTCAGGAGGTGTACGGTGCCTAAAGTGATCGATTCTAGAAATCTACCCGACATTATTCGGAGGCCTATTATCAGTGAAAAAGCAACACTGAATCTGGAAAATAATCAGTACACTTTCGAAGTAGTTCCTAAAGCAACCAAAACTGAAATTAAGGTAGCTATAGAAGCTTTGTTCGAAGTTAAGGTCGTCGGCATTAGTACTTTGAATCCGCCTCGTAAGAAAAAACGTCTTGGTCAGTTTATAGGCTACAAGCCTACATATAAAAGAGCAGTGGTTACTCTTGCTGAGGGTGATAGCATTCCACTCTTCCCAGATGTCTAATGCCGACTCTAGTACTTATAGTTTGTAGAACAAAATCATGGGAATTCGTACTTATCGGCCTCTGACTCCAGGAACTCGTGAGCGCAGTGTTTCTGACTTTTCAGAAATTACTCGGAGCAAGCCGGAAAAAAAATTAACGCGCTCTATTCACCGTGCTAAAGGTAGAAACAACCGTGGCGTTATCACGTGTCGTCATCGTGGGGGTGGGCACAAGCGTCTTTATCGAATCATTGATTTCAGGCGCGATAAGCGTGAGATGACGGCTGAGGTCCTCTCGGTCGAATACGATCCGAACAGAAACGCTCGTATTTCTCTTGTCCAATATGAGGATGGTGAAAAGCGTTATATTTTGCATCCTGCTGGTTTAGCTGTTGGTTCTACCGTTGTTTCGAGCCCTGATGCTCCACTAGAAGTAGGCAATGCATTGCCTCTTCATAAGATGCCACTGGGCACCTCGGTTCACAACGTTGAGTTGTACCCAGGGCGTGGTGGTCAAATCGTTCGTGCTGCAGGTGCTTCTGCTCAAGTAATGGCAAAAGAGGGTGGATATGTAACTCTCAAACTGCCATCTAGTGAAGTCCGCATGATACGTCGTGAATGCTATGCAACTATTGGTCAGGTTGGCAATGTTGAATCCCGTAACATCACCCTTGGAAAAGCAGGCCGTAAACGTTGGTTAGGTAGACGACCTGAGGTTCGCGGTAGTGTGATGAACCCAGTCGATCACCCCCATGGTGGTGGTGAAGGTCGTGCCCCAATTGGACGTAGTGGTCCGGTCACTCCTTGGGGTAAGCCAGCTTTGGGCTATAAGACTCGCGATAAGAAGAAGTCGAGTACTTCACTAATCGTTCGTCGTCGTCGTCGTTCATCTAAGCGAGGCCGCGGTGGTCGCGATTCTTAGGACTCAATCCTGACGATGTTCAGAAGAGTCATTGTTTTTGTTGTTTAATCAATTGTTTTTAGGCTGGCGCAACTATGTCTCGCTCTCTAAAAAAAGGTCCTTTTGTTGCAGATCATTTGCTCAAAAAGATTGAAAAGTTAAACGTAAAAGGAGATAAACAGGTCATCAAGACTTGGTCTCGTGCTTCTACGATAATTCCCCAAATGATTGGCCACACTATAGCTGTTCACAATGGCCGTCAACATGTACCTGTTTATGTTAGTGAGCAGATGGTAGGTCATAAACTGGGAGAATTTGCCCCTACACGTACATTTCGCGGGCATGTCAAGAGTGATAAAAAAGCGAGACGCTAGGGAGGTTAGCCATGGTTGAAGTTGATAGTGCCAATCAAGTAAAGTCTGTAGCCCGCTACATTCGGATGTCGCCTCATAAGGTGCGGCGTGTGCTTGACCAAATTCGTGGGCTTTCTTATCGAGAGGCGTTGATTATTCTTGAGTTTATGCCATATCGTTCCTGTGAACCTATTCTCAAGGTTTTGCGTTCTGCAGTAGCTAACGCTGAGCATAACAATGGTATGGATCCAGTTGATCTGTATATCAGTGAGGCATTTGCCGACCAGGGACCAGTGTTAAAGCGCTATCGTCCCCGCGCTCAAGGTCGTGCTTATCAGATTCGTAAGCCAACCTGTCACATCACAATTGCTGTTGCGCCTGGTGCTTCTAGCTAGAACGTTTACTCATCATTGTTAGCTCTTTATAGGTAAAGATCTGTGGGACAGAAGATTCATCCAATTGGATTCCGGCTCGGTATTACAAAAGAACATGCATCTTGTTGGTATGCCGATGCCAGGCAGTATCCATCTCAATTACAAGAGGATCATACGATTCGTAAGTTTATTGAGAAAACACTCAATAATGCCGGTATTTCAGATATCAAGATTGCCCGTAAGGCTGATCAAATTGATTTAGAAGTTCATACAGCCCGACCTGGCGTTGTCGTTGGTCGTGGTGGTACTGGTATTGAATCCCTAAGGGCTGGTTTGCAAAAGCAGCTGAAGGACAATACACGACAAATCCGTATCAATGTCATTGAAGTAGCTCGTGTCGACGCAGAAGCAGCTTTAATCGCAGAATATATCACTCAACAGCTGGAACGGCGCGTGTCATTTCGTCGAGTTGTTCGTCAAACAATTCAGCGTGCACAGAGAGCTGGAATAGAGGGTATCAAGATTCAAGTTAGTGGTCGTTTGAATGGGGCTGAAATTGCTCGTACTGAATGGACGCGTGAAGGCCGTGTGCCACTACATACTCTGCGTGCCAACATTGACTACGCTTATAAGACTGCACAGACAACTTACGGAATTTTAGGAATTAAGGTTTGGGTTTTCAAAGGTGAAATTATTCCTGGTCAGGAAGAAAAGCCTCAACCTGCTAATACTCAGCCCCGTCGTCGTCAGCCCCGTCGTCGTCAACAGTTTGAAGATCGTTCAAACGATTCCTAATTTCATCATCTCTCTTTAGCTATTTAGCCTGTTTAAGCATCATGCTGAGCCCTAGAAGAACAAAATTCCGTAAGCAACACCGCGGCCGTATGCGTGGTATGGCCCATCGAGGTAGCACAATCAATTTTGGAGACTACGCTCTTCAAGCTACTGAGTGTTCCTGGATGACATCTCGACAAATTGAGGCTGCCCGTCGTGCAATGACTCGTTATGTAAAGCGTGGCGGAAAAATCTGGATTCGTGTATTTCCAGATAAACCGGTAACAATGCGTCCAGCCGAAACGAGGATGGGTTCTGGTAAAGGTAATCCTGAATTTTGGGTTGCCGTTATTAAGCCTGGTCGAATTATTTTTGAAATTACAGGTGTGCCTGAGGAAGTTGCCCGTGAGGCAATGCGCCTGGCCTCCTTCAAGCTGCCTTTTAAAACAAAGTTTATTGCTCGCGAGGGATTGGAGGCTTAAGGGATGGCACTGTCTAAGGCTAAAGAGTTAAGAAAGCTCAGTGATGACGAACTTTCTACAGAGATTGGAAATATTAAGCGTGAATTATTTGATCTGCGCTTTCAGCAAGCAACTCGTCAAATGGAAACCGGCTTTCATAAGTTTAAGCATACTCGTCGTAAGCTTGCTCAGCTGATGACTATTGAGCGTGAGCGTCAGCTCAAGACCAGTGATGATGCTACTGGTGAAAATGTATCAGAAGTCAGTGGTGAGCAATAGGAGTTTAGAAAGTTATGGCAACTAAGGAATTAACAGGACGTGTTGTTAGTGACAAGATGGATAAAACAGTTGTTGTAGCTGTTGAAAACCGCGTCCCACATCCTAAGTATCAAAAAATCGTTGTACGAACTAAAAAGTACAAGGCTCATGATGACAGTAATGAGTGTAAAGCCGGTGATATTGTTCGTATTCGTGAAACTCGTCCCCTCAGTCGTACGAAGTGTTGGGTCGTTGCCGATATTTTAGGCCGTTCTGAAAAAGTGTAGGGGATCTAAGTAATGATTCAACAAGAAACGTTTTTGAATGTGGCAGATAACAGTGGTGCACGTAAGCTGATGTGCATACGTGTTCTCGGGGGAAATCGCCGATATGCCAGTGTTGGGGATGTCATCATAGCTGTTGTTAAGGATGCACTGCCCAATATGGCTGTGAAGAAATCCGATGTTGTTCGTGCTGTTGTTGTGAGAACTAAAAAAAACCTTCGTCGCAGCAGTGGTATGAGTATACGTTTTGATGATAATGCGGCTGTACTTATCAACAATGATAATAATCCTAAGGGGACTCGAGTCTTTGGACCGGTAGCTCGTGAGCTCCGCGATCGTAACTTTACCAAAATTGTTTCACTGGCACCGGAGGTACTGTAGTGGCTAGTCAATCACCTGTGCGCCATAAAATGCACATCAAAAAGGGTGACACTGTTCAAGTGATCACTGGTAGAGATAAAGGGAAAGTTGGTGAAGTTACCTCTGTTCTACCAAAGAAAAGTCAGATTGTCGTTGAAGGCGTAAACATACGTACTAAGCATGTTAAGCCTAGACAAGAAGGTGAATCAGGACAAATCGTCACTTCTGAATTCCCTATTCACAGCTCTAATGTGATGCTGTATTCGAAGAAAGAGAAGGTGGCGAGCCGTGTGGGTCATACTTTTACTGAAGATGGTCGAAAAGTTCGCATCTTGAAAAAGACAGGCGAAATCATTGATTAGTCCAAGATTTATCCCTGACCAAGCCCAGGGAAAGGAAAGATAAAATGGCTGAACAGCTGAAAGATTTTTACAATACAAAAGTTGTTCCTAAGTTGATGGAGCAGTTTGAGTATAGCAACGTACATGAAGTGCCTAAGGTTCTCAAAGTGACTGTGAACCGTGGTCTAGGAGAAGCGTCACAAAATGCTAAAGCCCTGGAAGCGTCTGTTAAAGAAGTTGGCGTAATTACAGGCCAGCGTCCTGTAATTACGCGTGCTAAAAAGGCGATCGCAGGCTTTAAGATTCGTCAGGGTATGCCAGTGGGAGTTATGGTGACTCTTCGTTCTGTGCGTATGTATGCTTTTCTAAATCGCTTAATTAATTTGGTTTTGCCTCGCATTCGTGACTTTCGAGGCGTGAGTCCCAAAAGTTTTGATGGTCGTGGTAACTATACCTTGGGGCTTCGAGAGCAGCTGATATTTCCCGAAGTCGATTATGACAGTGTGGATCAGGTGCGCGGTATGGACATCACAATTGTCACTACCGCTAAGACAGATGAAGAAGGAAGAGCCCTTCTCAAGGAACTAGGAATGCCATTCCGGGATAGCTGAGGTTTATACGAGAGAGAAATATGGCGTCTAACGATACAATTTCAGACATGCTGACGCGCATTCGAAATGCCAATCTTGCGCGGCATAGGACTGTCCAAATTCCATCCACCAAAGTTACTCGCAACATTGCCAAGGTGTTGCAAGAAGAAGGGTTTATTGGTGACACCTCAGAGTCAACAGAAGGTGTCGTTCAAATGCTGACTCTTAGCCTTAAGTACAAGGGTAAGACCCAGAAGCCTATTATTCGCAATTTGACTCGTGTGAGTAAGCCCGGTTTGCGAGTGTATTCGAGTTATAGAGATTTACCTCGAGTATTAGGTGGTATTGGTATCGCTATTGTTTCTACTTCGAGTGGCATCATGACTGACAGAGATGCTCGCAACAAAGGGGTAGGTGGTGAAGTTCTTTGTTACGTCTGGTAGTACATCTAATCGATTAATAGTTGTTTGCACTGCCGTTTTTGGCGGTTAGGAAAGGATTCAAAATGTCTCGGATTGGTAAAAAACCGGTGCCTATACCTTCGGGTGTAAGCGTGTCTATTGATAATCAATCAGTAGTCGTGAAAGGCCCTAAGGGAGAGTTATCGCGTACGCTGCCTAATGGGGTTAACATTTCTCAGGATGGTAGCGAAGTAGTTGTGGCTCGTCAGAATGATTCACGCACATCCCGGGCTTATCATGGCTTATCTCGTACTTTGATTGCCAACATGATAGAGGGCGTATCTAAGGGCTTTGAAAAGCGCCTTGAAATCAAGGGGGTAGGTTACCGTGCTGCAGTAAAAGGTAAAACTTTAAATATGAACCTTGGCTACAGCCATCCGGTGGAATTCGACCCGCCTGCTGGTATTGAGTTCAAGGTGGAAAGCAATACTAATGTAATTGTTAGCGGGATTGATAAAGAGCTAGTTGGGACCATTGCTGCTAAGATTCGTGATGCTCGACCCCCTGAACCCTATAAAGGTAAAGGAGTACGCTATCTCGGTGAGATGGTTAGACGTAAGGCTGGTAAAGCAGGGAAGTAATTAGAGAAATGACTACGCGTAAACAATCTACCCAGCGTCGCCATGCACGTATCCGTCGTCGGATAAAAGGTACTGCTGAGCGTCCAAGGCTTGCAGTCTATCGTTCTAATAATCATATATACGCTCAGGTTATTGATGATTATCAACATCACACTTTGGCTGCTGCATCCACATTAGATGCTGATGCTAAGGGCGATGGTAGCGGAGCTACTAAGGAAGCCTCGGCGAAAGTTGGCAAGCTGGTTGCTGAACGCTCTCTGGCACAGGGGATTAAGCAGGTCGTTTTTGATCGTGGTGGTAATCTGTATCATGGTCGAGTTGCGGCTTTAGCAGAAGCTGCTCGTGAAGCTGGTCTGGATTTCTAGGACTCTAATAAGGTTTTAAATCATGGCAAAGGAACGTCGTAAAGGCAACAAGGGTAAAGAGAAAGACTCGGAATGGCAGGAGCGAGTGGTACAAATTCGCCGCGTTACTAAGGTGGTTAAGGGTGGTAAGAAGTTAAGCTTTCGAGCCATTGTGGTCATTGGTAATGAGAAAGGCCAAGTAGGTGTTGGTGTTGGTAAGGCAAGTGATGTGATCGGTGCTGTCAAGAAAGGTGTTGCCGATGGTAAGAAGAACTTAGTGGATGTGCCACTGACAAAGTCTTACTCATTACCCCACCCTTCGACTGGTGAAGCCGGTGGTGCACGGGTCTTTATGCGCCCGGCAGCTCCTGGTACGGGGGTAATTGCCGGCGGTGCTGTGCGCACTGTTTTAGAACTTGCCGGTGTTCGTAATGTTCTGGCTAAGCAGCTGGGTTCAGGTAACCAGTTAAATAATGCTCGAGCAGCAGCGGATGCTTTGGCTGCACTCAGAACATTTTCAGAAGTCGCTAAAGAGCGAGGGATTCCTCTTGAGAAGCTCTACGCTTAGGTTTAGATTATTGGGATTTATTGGGATTTAGAACGATGAGACTAGAGGATGCGCAGCCTAAAGCCGGTTCGAGACGCCGTCGTCGTCGTTTAGGTAGAGGTATTTCAGCAGGCCAGGGAGCTACGTGTGGTTTTGGAATGCGTGGTCAGAAGTCGCGTTCTGGTCGTCCTACACGTCCTGGATTTGAAGGTGGTCAGCTTCCTTTATACCGGCGAATTCCAAAGTTAAAGCACTTTCCAATTGTGAATCGGAAGGTGTATACGGTCCTTAACGTCGCAAGTCTGGCTGGTTTGGCTGCAGGCACAGAAGTGACAATGGATTCTCTTATAGAGACGGGCATTATTACATCTAACGACGGCCCTCTGAAAATCTTAGGAGATGGTGATTTGAATGTGAGTTTGACGGTGAAAGCTGCTGCTTTCACAAAAAGTGCAAAGTCTAAGATTGAGGCTGCCGGTGGTACCTGTGAAATCGTGGCATAAGCCTCTAAAATGAGCTTACATATTGCTAGCTGTGCTTTGGGTTCTGCCCCAGGTGCAGCTTATCTTTAATAAGAATCTAAACCTATGGTCGTCAGTCGAGGCAAGGCACCCAGTGCTCAAGAAACTTTTTTGCAGATGGCTCAAGCAGCTGGTCTGCGCGGTCGCATACTAGTTACTCTTGGGCTTTTAGTATTAGTTCGTCTGGGCATGTATATACCTGTGCCAGGTATTGATCGTGTTGCCTTTTCTCAGCAGGTAGGTGCTGGTGGATTGTTGGGATTCTTGGATATCTTTGTTGGTGGCGGTTTATCCTTGCTAGGCATTTTTGCGCTTGGGATTTTGCCTTACATCAACGCATCTATCATTATGCAGTTGTTGACAGCTGCCATTCCTCAGCTGGAAGATTTGCAGAAAAATGAGGGTGAGGCCGGTCGTCGTAAGATTTCTCAGATTACACGCTATGTGGCGATGGGTTGGGCAGTTTTGCAGAGTACATTGTTGGCAAGCTTTTTACTCAGTCCGTTCGCGAATCAACCAGGCATTCCATTTATTGTGGAGACCGCGATTACTCTAACTGCTGGCTCCATGTTTGTTATGTGGGTAGGTGAGCTAATTACAGAGCGTGGTGTCGGTAATGGTGCGTCTCTCTTAATATTTTTGAATATTGTTTCGTCTCTTCCTCGACTCTTAGATAGTGCTGTAACTGTTGCTCAGAACCCAACTTCTACTCGTCAAGAGGTGGCTGGTATTGTTGTTGTGAGCCTTGTTTACTTGGCTATGGTTGTAGGTATTGTGTTTGTTCAAGAGGGAATGCGTCGTATTCCCATAGTTTCAGCACGTCGTCAGGTGGGTCGAAAGCTGTATTTGGAGAAGAGTAATTACTTGCCCTTGCGCTTAAATCAAGGTGGTGTGATGCCGATTATTTTCGCATCCGCAATATTGGTTTTGCCCTTACAGGCTGCGCCCTACATTGCAAGAACTTTGTCTAATCAAGGGGTATCGGATTTTGTAAATAGCTTTCTGAGTCCAGGATCGCTGCCCTACAACTTGATGTATCTGGTTATGATTTTGTTCTTCAGCTACTTCTATGCTTCGCTGGTGGTAGATCCTGAAGATATGTCTCGGAACTTAAAGAAAATGGGAGCAAGTATTCCAGGAATCCGGCCTGGAAAAGCAACCAGTGATTTTATCGGTAAGGTTTTAAATCGTTTGACGTTTTTGGGAGCGATATTCTTAGGTGTGGTTGCTGTAGTTCCTAGCATGGTTGAAAGCGGCCTGCGAGTCACAGTTTTTCAAGGGTTGGGAGCAACGTCTCTTCTGATTCTGGTAGGTGTGGCTATCGATACGGCTAAGCAGATTCAGACCTATGTTATCTCCCAACGTTACGAAGGTATGGTGAAAAAATAGTGGCAATAAGAGTGATTTTTTTGGGGCCTCCTGGGGCTGGTAAAGGAACTCAGGCGGCAGTTTTATCCGAGGGTGCCGGTGTACCTCATATTTCTACAGGGGATATTCTGCGTTCGGCAGTGGCGGCTAAAACCGATTTGGGGCAGAAAGCGGCATCTTACATGGATGCGGGCGAACTTGTACCTGATGATCTAATTCTTGACTTAATTCGTGGGCGATTGAATCAGGATGATGCACTGGATGGGTGGATTCTGGATGGTTTCCCACGAAACGTTATTCAGGCCGAGTTTCTTGATAAATTGCTGGTTGAAATTGAGCAGCCCTGTGAATGTGTGCTGAATTTAGAAGTGCCAGATGATACTTTGGTTACGAGATTATTGGCTCGCGGTCGTAAAGACGATAGTGAGTCTGTGATTCGCAATCGCTTGGAAGTTTATCGCCAGCAGACGGAACCATTGATTGAGTTTTATAAGAAGCGACAACAGCTAGTATCGGTTAATGGGCATCAGTCAATGGATGCGGTAACTTCGGATTTAGAGCAAGTTTTACAATCTTGATCTTGTTTTGTCTAAATCCATTAGGGTTATCTGCAGTAATGGATCTATGGAATTTATCGTGTTGTTTGTTAACCTGAGATCAATGCTGCCGTAAGGCTAGTAATGTTGAAGGGGCTATTCCGAGTTTGTTCGACGCATGAACAGGTTAAATTCCTTAGTTTAGTGGGAATTTTCTGAAATTGAAGCGGATGGACATATAAAGTTCATCCGCTTTGTGTTTAATTTAGCTGATTGGAGGATTAGGTACTTGTCTAAGCAAGATTTAATTGAGATGGAAGGGACTGTAACTGAATCTCTTCCAAATGCTATGTTTCGGGTAGATCTAGATAACGGTTTTAATGTTCTAGCCCACATCTCTGGCAAGATTCGTCGTAACTACATCAAGATATTGCCTGGTGATCGTGTCAAGGTTGAGCTGACTCCCTATGATTTGACTAAAGGGCGTATTACATATCGCCTAAGGAAAAAGTAGGTTTTTAGAAGACCGTACTTTTTTGCTAGTTAAACAATAGTGTGCTGGCTATTTTCTAGGACGGCATCTAAAATTATTTCTGCATCAAAACGCACTACGTCTGTACATGGCAATCCTGTGGAGTCTGATAGTGCCGCAATAGCATGCCTAGCTTCATTTTCTTCTACGCCGAAGGTGTTTAGGGCAATGCCGACTATCCTAGGGGAGGTAAATGTGCTGCCTGCACTGGCAACTGTTTCGTATAAGTGAATAACTTGTTCCAAGCTGGGAATCGCAAAATCAGGAAAGTGCTGGATGTGCGTTAGGTTCATTTTGTGTACCAGTACTAGATGTGTCGGCTGACCGCCTCGTAGCAAGGGTAATGTGGCTGTTGATGCAGGATTCAGAAGTGAGCCTTGGCCTTCGATATAAAGAACATCATGGTTATTGCCCTGAGCTAGTACAGCTTGTTCCACTGCGCCTGCTGCAAAATCCACCCGTACAGCATCAAGGGCTATACCTGGGGCACCTAACATGAGTGCGGTTTGCCCAGTTGCAATCAGCTGGGATGATAATCCGTTTGACTGAGTGGACCGATTTAGCTCAATGCAGGTAGACATCTTTCCTACAGCCATATCAGTACCGACTGCTAACACTCGATGACAGTTTAGATGACGCGCTTGACCAGATCCAACAGAGAGCCCTGAAGGTTCTTGCCGCATATCCCAAAGCCACTGATCAGGATGCTTTTCTAGGTCTAAGTATTGAGTAAGACTAGGGTCATCATTCAGGTAGGTGTGTAAACCGTTCATTACACTAACACCTGATGAGATTGCCGTTCGTACCTCGTCTAACCATGGCTCTGGCAAACGCCCTCCTGAGGGTGCTAATCCAATTGCTAGAACATCTGGGTCATAAGCTAGCGCCGCTTCCATTGTTGCAACGATAGGAATTTCACGATCGATCCCAGTTAGTGTCTTTAAGGATTGGCCTGCACAGGTTTCATCAATAACAACAGCAATGGGATTATGGCTATACCGCAGCAAGGCTAGACCTGTTTTGCCCTTTGTTCCGGTGATCCCGCTGTGGAGCAAAATAGCAAGTCGATGGTGAGGTTGAAGATGCATGGTTAGAAAATGAGCGGTAATTCGTTAAACCTAGCAAGAGTTTTGAGCTTTGAATGATAGATGGTATTCTCGAAATTCTAGGGCTGTGTGAACTCTTTTATGGGTAATAACTCAAAACTTCGAACTTAAAGCTTAGGCCCTATCCGGCTTGTTCGAACCCTATCTATATATCTAGGCTCCACCACCCAGCAAGGAATAGCTCACTAAACCAACAAGAGCTCCCGCCAAGATGAGCTTCCAAGCCGTAACTTTCAGACGAATGATGGCTACTAGGGATGAAATCGCAATAAGCACTGCCAATGCTGAAAGAGCTACATTTGGTTGTCCAAAAGCTGTTTTCCCTAACGGTACGGCAGCAGCCATGATTGCCCCTACAACTGCTGGTTTAATCCCTTTAAGAAATGCCTGTACCCAGGGATTTTGACGTAACCGCACTAGAAGGGGGGCTGCCAACATAATGAATAAAAATGATGGTGTGAAAATACCGACCGCTGAGATTAAAGCCCCCCAAAAGCCCGCCATCTTGTATCCCACAAATGCTGCTGTTAGTACGACAGGTCCTGGACTTAGCTGACCGATGGCCACGCCATTGATAAAGTCTGCGGTTGAAAGCCATTCCAGACGCTCTACCACTTCAAATTCCAGTAAGGGGATAATCACTAACCCACCGCCAAAAATAAATGTGCCAACCTTTAGAAAAAAGGTGAATAATGGCCAGCCATACTCCTGTATTCGTTCAGTTCCCCAAAAATTAGTTGGAACGATAGCCAATAGGCTCAGCGGCATAAAACTATTGAGCTGCAGTCCCTTGGGTCCATAAAGCCCCATACCCACTAACCCAGCCAATAAAAATAAAATAGGAGTGCTGAGGCTGCTAAAGGCACTGGCTAAAAATGCTAACGCTGCAATAGCTATACCCAGCCAGTTTTGAATCGATTTGCGCCCCAGCTTATAGCAAAATCCCAAAATGATGGCAATCATAACGGGGGATAGGCCAAAAAAGAGTGCTTTGAGTTGCGGTAGTTGTTGGAATTGAAAATAAACCCAGCTCAACCCCACCACAATGAAGAATGCAGGCGTCACAAATGCTAATCCCGATACGAGTGCTCCTAACCAGCCACCATAGACATAGCCGGTATAGATGCCCATCTGAGTAGAGGCTGGACCAGGTAGCATTTCACAGACTGCCAGCCCATCACTAAAGTCATCTTCATCTAACCAGCCCCGTTGCTCTACGGCCTCATTGTTAATCATGGCTATGTGGGCTTGAGGCCCACCAAAACCAATTGCGCCAAGCTTGAAAAATAAAACAGCTAAATTTTGAAGCCGTATTATCTGAGTATTCATAGAAAAAATCCACGCAAATAGGTTTCTTTGATAGAATAGAGTCTATTGAACAACCAGTTACGATTCATCCAATAACAGCCGCAACGAGGACTCAGCCCGTGATTCATGCGACGCTCCATCAACTTAAGGTGTTTGAGGCCACTGCGCGCCACGGTAGCTTTACCCGGGCAGCTGAAGAACTTTATTTAACCCAGCCAACGGTTTCAATACAAGTCAAGCAGCTTACAAAGGCTGTTGGTTTGCCTTTATTTGAACAAATAGGCAAACGCCTATATCTCACGCAGGCGGGGAAAAAGCTGTTAGAAACTTGTCAAGAAATTTTTGAGGGTTTAGCGCAGTTTGAGATGTCAATTGCGGATCTCAAGGGCATGAAACAAGGGAAGCTGAGCTTAGCCGTCATTACGACTGCCAAGTACTTTGTCCCTCGTCTTCTAGGTCCATTCTGTAAGCGCTATCCCGGTATTGATATTTCGCTCAAGGTGACAAATCACCAAAATATTCAAGAGCGCATGTTAAATAATCAAGATGACTTATTTATTTTTAGTCAGCTGCCTAACCAGCCTGATCTCAAAACCTATCCATTTTTAGATAATCCTTTGGTGGTAATCGCACCCACCGATCACCCACTGGCGGGTAAAAAGAATATTCCCATTGAGGCCTTAAATAACGAACCCTTCATCATGCGTGAACCCGGTTCGGGTACTCGTGAAGCTGTACAGAAGCTATTTGCTGCCAACAATGTTGATGTCAAAGTTCGTCTAGAGCTGGGTAGTAATGAGGCTATTAAGCAAGGAATTGCTGGCGGGCTAGGTGTATCTGTTCTGTCCCAACATACGATTATTTCCGAGGGTACCAGTGGTGAATTTGCCATCCTTGATGTGGAAGGATTTCCCATTCCTCGTCAGTGGTATGTGGGGCATTTAGCAGGCAAGCAGCTTTCTGTCGTGGCTGAAAGTTTTTTGAAGTATCTGCTGGATGAAAGCCCGGCCTTGGCGAAACAGTTCTTGCCAGGTTTGGGTCAGCCTCCTATACCTACAAAAGAAACGGCTGCAGCTGCTGTCGGTTAATAAGTTTGAATATCTAACCTCCAAAAGCATTCAGGCCAGAGCGTTTAACGCTCTGGCCTGAATGCTTTTGGAGGTTAGATATTGCGCCGCTTAGAGTGTTACGTGAGACCAGATAACAATACCAGCCCTAGAACAGCACCAAAGACAATCAGCGCATAGAACTGGGCTCGCCCTGTCTCTAGATATTTCAGCCCCTCACCTGTAATTAGGGTGAGGAAACCAGTTAGGTTGACAATGCCATCTACCAACTTAATATCTGTGGTTAGCGCTGCTTTGGCTATCTTACGACTACCTTGTACAAAGACAATCTCGTATAGGTCATCGACGTACCACTTGTTCAAGGAGAACCTATAAAGAGGCTTAATTTTAGCTGCGATCGCATCTGGATCGATTATCTTGACCACATACATCAACACAGCCAGGGTAATACCCACTAGCGAAATGGCTACCGAGCTACCAGCCATGACTGCAAACTCATGGAGATCAACTTCTTCGGCCAGCTCTGCCACTGTGACCATTTCCCCTGGAGCTGAAATAAAGGCCTCAAAGTAGTTAGCAAATGGTGTGCCTGTCAAACCAACTAGCACAGATGGCACTGCCAGTACCAGAAGCGGCAACGTCATCGTAATAGGTGACTCGTGAGGCTCGGATGCATGATCATGCTCCTCGTGAGGCTCTTCTGCTTTAGGAATTTCCTGAGTACTCATGGCACCAGGACCGACAGATGCCCCCATCCTCTGTAGCTGCTCAATACGCAACTGCTCTTTGATTTCACCATTGGTACCGCGGAACTCTCCTTCAAATGTAGAGAAGTACATGCGGAACATATAAAAAGCAGTAATTCCAGCGGTTACCCAGCCTATCGCCCACAGTACGGGACTCACCTGAAACGTGGAACCTAGAATTTCATCCTTAGACCAAAAACCTGCAAAGGGCGGAATACCTGAAATGGCTAAGGTCCCAATTAAAAATGTAGTGGACGTCATCGGCATATATTGACGTAATCCACCCATCAGACGCATATCTTGCGCATAGGTTGGATTATGGCCTACTACATCTTCCATCCCATGGATTACAGAGCCTGAGCCCAGAAATAGCATGGCTTTGAAATAAGCGTGGGTCATCAAGTGGAAAAGACCAGCGCTGTAGGCACCCACGCCCATGGCCATGACCATATAGCCCAGCTGGGACATAGTGGAGTAGGCTAAACCCTTCTTGATATCGTTTTGGGTAATGGCAATGGTTGCACCCATCATGGCGGTAAAAGCTCCCACGTAAGCAATGGTATCCATAGCCACGGGAATTTCTTCAAATACCGGATACATGCGGCCAATGAGAAACACGCCTGCAGCTACCATGGTGGCGGCGTGAATCAATGCCGAAATAGGTGTGGGACCTTCCATTGCGTCAGGTAACCACACATGCAATGGAAACTGGGCCGATTTTGCCATCGGTCCCATGAAGACGAGGATGGCGAATAAAGCCGCGATCGCACCGGGCAGACTGCCAACCTCTACCATATGGGTAAGGCGTTCTCCCATGATGTCAAACTCAAAGCTACCCGTTGCCCAGAAAATGCCAAGCATACCCAGGAGCAAGCCAAAGTCGCCTACACGGTTAGTAACAAATGCCTTTTGACAGGCATCAGCTGCAGGTTTGCGACCGTACCAAAAACCAATGAGCAGGTAGGAACACATTCCCACCAGCTCCCAAAACACATATATTTGCACCAAATTAGGGCTAAGTACCAACCCCAACATGGAAAAACTAAATAAGCTCAAATAAGCATAAAACCTGACATAGCCAGGATCGTGAGCCATATAGCCATCGGTGTATACCATCACCAAAAATGCCACCGTGGTCACAATCACCAGCATCAACGATGCCAGATGGTCGATGGTGTAGCCCATTTGTAGCTTAAAGCTACCTGCCGATGCCCATTCAAACATGAATGAATAGGGCTCATGGCCATTCCATTGACTCCATAGCAAGCCAAAGGACATGACCATCGCAGCCCCAATTAGGCTAACGATAAAAACTGCACTAGGCTTACGCAGCTTACTAGTAGCGTCGCTGTAGCTAATTAAACCTACCCCAACAATTGCTGCACCGAGGAGTGGCAGCACAGGGATAAGCCAAGCATAAGAATAGAGGATTTCTGAAGATTCCATAGCGTGTAGTTGGTACCTGCCCGCTGGCAAAACCGAATATATTGTGACACACGAGAGCTAGGCTGGTCTGCGACTTGCGGAAGGCTTTTTTGCAAGAGATTGAATTTTCTTTGAGTAACTACTCATTGTTAATGGACAAAAATCAAGCCTGTGGCGGACTCTTATGGGAAAGGGCATAGAGTATTTTGCGATCCTGAGAAAAAAGTTATTTTTTGCGACAGCTGTGTGCCGTTTAAGTTTCTTGATAGTTGGATCACCTGGTTACATGTTTGCAGATGGTAGAGGTTGCTGTTGTCCCTACGATTGTCGTAGGGTAGCAGCCTGAGCTAACAGTGACTCTGCAAAGGCGATGCTTTCGTGGTGAGAGCGGCCACCTGCTAACTGAGCTAGCTCCTCACGACGGGCATCCTCGTCTAAATCGGTGATTCGGACCACGGTACGTTCGTCTGTCTTTTTTTTGCCAGCTACGACCACCTGTTTGTCCACATGAAAATGGGCATCTGCCATAGCGGCGACTAGCGGTTGATGGGTGACACATAAAACCTGGCGATCTTGGCTAAGCTGATAAAGCTTTTCGGCAATGGTCTGGGCTACTCGTCCAGATACCCCCACGTCAATTTCGTCAAAAATCAAGGTGCCGATGGGGTCTACTTTACTAAAACAGGCTTTGAAGGCTAATAAAAAGCGGCTCATTTCTCCGCCTGATGCGATCGCGGCTAGGGGCTGTAGTGGTTCACCAGGGTTAGGACTAAACAGAAATTCCACGATATCTGCACCGTGCAGCTGGGGAGAGTCTGAACTCAGCTCTACCTTAAATTTCACCCGCTCCATGGCCAAGGGTTTTAGCTCGTCTACCAGTTGGGATTCTAATTGTTTAGCAGCTTTTTTACGGAGCTTTGTAAGTTTGGTGCATTCCGCCATCAAGATTTCCTGGGCTTCTTGATCGAGCGCCTCTAGGGTCTCAATAGATTGGCCATCGCCATTGAGAGCATCCAGAGCAACTTGAATTTCCTGATAGTACTCAATCAACTCTGGTAAATCGCGACCATACTTTCGACAGAGCTGTTTGAGATAACTCATGCGCGCTTCAACTTCAGCAAGCCGTGTGGGATCGGTCTCTAAATTTTCTCCGTACGTATTAATTTGGCGGCCTGCTTCTTCTACCTGCGCCAAAGAATCACTGATTAGATCCAGGACAGGCGTTACCTGATCATCAAAACGTTGCATGGAACTGAGGATCTGTTCCACACGACTCAGCAAATCTGAACAGTTATCAAAGGAACCATCGCTCTCGTAGAGAATCTGATAGGCTTCATAGCTTTGTTTTTGTAGTTCTACACTATGACTGAGCCGTTGGTGCTCTTGCTTTAAGAGATCTAATTCATCTCCATCCTGTAACTCAGCACCATTGAGATCTTGGGCGTGATACTCAAACAAATCAAGCTGTTGCTGTCGCTGTTGTTCCGCCCTTCGCCGTCGTTCTAGGGCCTGACGAGCTTCAGTTGCTGTTGTATAGGCTGCACTGACTGACTGCCTTTGCCTTAGATGTTGGCTGCCGGCAAACCCATCGAGCCAATTCCGCTGTGCATCTAAGGAACCCAATTGAATGGTTTGGCCTTGTGCAGTGATTTCTACCAATAGCTGTCGCAGTTCTTCTAGCTGATTTTTTTTGACAACTACATCATTTAGGCGACTACGACTGCGTACAGCTCCTCGTCCTGTTGTCAGTTCCCGACTACAGCGCAGTCCATCTCCATTAAGGGGAATGTCATTGGCATTCAGCCAATCTGCCACCGCAGGTGGAGTTTGAAACGTTGCTTCAATGAGTGCCTTTTTTTCGCCTGTACGCACTAACTTTCCGCTGGCCTTACCCCCTAGAACTGTATCGATAGCGTCCAGGATGATAGATTTTCCAGCCCCGGTCTCTCCAGTTAAAACATTCAGTCCAGGCTGTAGCGATAACTCTAATTGATCAATCAGTGTGAAATTGTCGATTTTTAGGGAGGTTAGCATGGCCATTGCCTCCTAAATAGGGAGTTTGAACAGGTGTGACTAAACCAGGGCACAGTATGGAACGGGCAGTAACAGCATCGACAATAAGCTAACCAATTTTACTGTGGATTTTTTCCCGTGAAGGTTAAAGAGCGAGTTCAAAAGAATTCTTTGTAATGGCTTTAGTTGTCAAACCCTATCTACAGATTCGGTTTGTTCGACTGACATATAGCTGCGAAGCTAATTATTGTGGACTTATGGTTAATCCAGTGAGATAACGGGATCAACTTGTTACAATAGTTAACAATGATTGAGCTGAGTGTTGGCTAAGTATCTTTGCTGACTGCACTGGGTTTATGGTCATCTCTCTAAGTCAAGCCTTCCTGCAGATATTAAGGATATCGCCCATGCATGCTGCACCCGCATTCTCCAGTATGAATGATGATCGTCAGACCCCTCATGTTCAATCTTTGGAGGACTTTCTGATTTACGATCCGGATGCGATCGCACGTTACTACAGCTCCCGCCCGTTGCAAATTCTTTTTCGCTTAGTGGAGCTGGTGTGGACGTTTCTGGGGTTTGGTCTTGGGGTGCTGTGGGATCGACAAACTGGTAATCAGGCTCAAAATGAATCGAAGCGGGCTGTGCAACTGCGGGAGGTTCTAACCAAGCTGGGGCCTGCATATATCAAAATTGGTCAAGCCCTATCTACACGGCCTGACTTAGTTCCCCCAGCTTACATGGAAGAATTGGTCAAGCTGCAGGATCAGATTCCCCCCTTTCCCAATGAAATCGCCTTCAAGTTAATTAAGGAAGATTTGGGTGAGCTACCGGATGAAATTTATGCAGAAATGTCGTCTCAACCCGTTGCTGCTGCATCCCTAGGTCAGGTTTATAAGGGAAAGCTCAAAACCGGGGAAGATGTGGCCATTAAAGTGCAACGTCCGGGGCTGACTGCTCAGATTACCCGCGATATATACTTACTTCGCCGTATGGCTCAGTGGGCTTGTAATAACCTCAGTGTGGTGCGTAGCGACCTCGTCAGTATTATGGACGAGTTTGGTACCCGGATCTTTGAGGAGATGGACTATACCCATGAAGGAGAAAATGCTGAGCGTTTTGAATCTTTGTATGGGTATCTCCCAGATATCATTGTGCCGCGCATCTACACGGAGTTGACGGCGCGCCGGGTGCTGACGATGGAATGGATCAATGGTACTAAACTAACTGAGCCAGACATTCTGGAATCGAAAGGTCTGAAGGCAACTGAAATTGTTGAGATTGGTGTACAGTGCTCCCTTCGCCAGCTACTGGAGCATGGGTTTTTTCATGCTGATCCTCACCCTGGTAATTTGCTGGTTACCGATGATGGCAAATTGGCCTATCTCGATTTCGGCATGATGTGTACCGTGGAAAGCTATCAGCGCTATGGTCTCATCGAAGCCATCGTTCATATGGTCAATCGTGATTTTGAAGGCTTAGCCCAAGACTACGTAAAGCTAGAGTTTTTAACACCTGATACGGATCTGAGTCCTATCATTCCAGCCTTGGCCAGCGTGTTTAATAATGCCCTAGGCGCTACAGTGGCTGAGCTCAATCTTAAAAGTATTACGGATGAGTTCTCTTCTCTGATGTACGAGTATCCGTTCAGAGTACCTGCCTACTATGCGCTAATTATTCGTTCCTTGGTGACCCTAGATGGAATTGCCATCAGTGTCGATCCTGACTTTAAGGTACTGAGTAAGGCCTACCCCTATGTCGCAAAACGCCTGTTAACCGATTCTGCACCGGAGTTACGGCAGTCCCTTCAAGAGCTTCTGTTTAAAGATGGAGATTTTCGATGGAATCGTCTTGAGAACCTGTTGCGCAATGCCCGTAACAGTCAGGACTATGATTTAGAAAAGGTTTTACAACAAACAGTTGATTACCTTTTCTCGGAACGGGGCGATCATATTCGTGATCACATTGCAGACGAACTGGCTAAAAGCCTTGATCAATTTGGCTATGGTTTACTGAAACGTCTGCAGAACTCTATTGAGAGTCGCACAGCTGTCCATAATGATCCAACGAATTCCACTAGTGGAAAGGAGTGGGAGCATATTAGTCGCATCTTTGGGCTTTTGGGCGAGACCAAGGGAATGAATGGTGCCACAGTTGTGAAACTAGTACCGCAGGTGCTCGCAAAGTCTGAGACTCGAGCGATGGGACAACGGGTTGCTAGTAATCTTGCTCAAAGGGCAGCGGCTAGATTATTGCGAAGTTTATTTTTAGTTCCTAACACATCACCTGTATCCCAAACTAGTACTTCAGTCAGGGCATTATCGGCATCAAAATCAGTCTGATTTCACTATTTTGAGCAGGTTTTGAGCAGGTTAAGAGTTATTTTATGACTCATCCTTTTTTTGCTCTAGCTCTTCCTGCTCTAAACGTAGCTTTTTTTCTAATTCTTGAATTTCATCTCGGCGAGCGGCAGTCTCTAATGCGCGTCGGCGAATTTCTTGGCTTTGAAGTGTTAAGGATTGTCGCCACTGCTCCGCTCGTTCCACCTCTTGATGAAAAAATTGGGGCGTGACTCCTTGGGTTAAAAACTTTGATACTAGGTCAAGAATCCAGTCCGTTGCCTCTTGAACATCAACTACTTGATTAGAGGTATCTAGTTCTACTAGCACCAATGTTCCCTCATTGAAAGTGACTGGTAGGGTAGACACAACCTCTTTATCACCCACAGATAGCTCCCATAGGTAATCTTCTAGCTGACGTGCGAGAAACTGTAAAACAATTTCTCCCTCAGAGGTTGTATGGCAAACCTTGGCCAAGTGCTGCATGGTCGGATAAGCAAACGGCTGAAACCAGTATACCCTTACCATCTTCTGTGGTTATGTATCCTGTCGGGGAGGTTCCCCAAGATTTTGGCGTAAAACCGTATCAAAAAGCACAAAACTAGTTGAGCGGCAGACTAACTAGAGCTGAGGAGGTGATTTCCAGGGTCTTGAAAAGTGAACTAATTTCATCGGTAGCTGTTTCAAGAACTAGGATTGTATTATCAAGCAAATCAGCCCAACTTCTTAATCCCTGATTTAGTTTGAATTAAAAAACTCTGGGATTTCCGGATACTTTTTCCTCAACCTAACGTCTGATCAATCGTTACTTACATTACTTTAGTGTGCCTCTTTGCAAAGTTAGCTGGTTTTGATCATAACTAATGGGCTTCGGTGCTAAGTTAGACGCCACCGATTCTGCAAGGGAAGTTCCAAGAAATGTCATCTCTTCAAGTGCACGTACTGTTAAGTCCGTCTTTGAGAATGTGGCATTAGTCACTCAAATTCAACCGTTATGTTTTTTCGTCATGGTCAGTCTCGCAAAGATGATACATCTGGCAACTGTGGTCCCTTAAATCAACCCTTGCAAGATGTGCACAACGGTAGTGATGACTTTTCTACTGGAAATGGTGATGTGTCCTGGACATCCATAACCCATTTCTATGATGAAGAAACACGTTTCGAATTACTGAGTGCTTATATGGATGATGAAGTGACGTCTGAAGAGCGTCAACTCGTTACGCAATGGATAAAAGATGACCCAGTTGTTCAACAAATGTATCAACAACTGCTGATGTTGAGGCAGGCTATTCGTAGGGCTCCCATACCTATGTCAGAAACATCAGTTCTTAAGGTACCTACGCCTGGCTTTCTGGGCAAAGTTTCACTATCGGTTGTGCTTTGGACAGTTGCTGGAACTACTGCGATCGCACTCCTAGGGGGACTGAGTCAATTGAGCACCTCTCAAGGGCGACAACGGCTGCAGCAATCTTGGCATTTTATGAAGCATCTGCCTCAGCTGACCTTGTTTGGCTCTGCCTCAAATATTGAATCTTCGATTGAAACTGCCCGTGATGTGCCTGTTCAGTAGATGATTTGAGCTGCCAGTACACTCCTCAGCAGTCAACCCTAATTAATGATCTAGTTCACGACAAATACCAAATACTGATGTAAATCCGTGTAAAAAGGTTGTTTGCCCTACCGGTCCAATTTCACCGCTACAAAAGAAACCTCCCATGGGAATAGGTCCTAGTGTTTGTGTAAACTGTTCTGTGTCGCAGTTTGGAGTGCCGAATAAGTTTGTACCACGTCCATTACAGGCAAAAAGTAGTGCTCCAGAAGGAGTCACACGTTCCTGATTATTAATTTGATAGCTCTTTAGAAGAGTCGCTAAATCATCCTGGGCTGTGGTTGAATCGCGTAGATGAAACTGAATACGCTGTCCGGGACGAATTCGATCAGCAATGGCAATGGCGCCTACTTTGGGATCCACGCCTACTAGATTGCGAATTAAGAAGTCTCCCTGCCTCAGAGACTGTTTGAAACTACTCTGGGCTAGCCCAATAAATAAGGATTCTTGGGCTAACTGACGATCTGTTTCATCTAAAGTATCAAAGAGTTCTTGTAGTGCTTCTAGTGGAGTTTGCTCAGTTGCCTCGCTGGGGTCACCTTGAGCAGCGACTACTTTACTGACCACATTTCGCTCACCGTCAACGACTCGAAATGTCGGTCCAATAGGGCGACATCCCTGGGCAACGATAGCATCTATTGTAATGTTGCCTGATAAAGCAACACCAATGACGCCTTGACGATACAGCTGTTGTCCACAAAATAAACCACAGCTACGACTAATACTTTCAATCCCCGCTAATCCACCCAACTTGACTGATTCTGGGTAAGCAAAATCCAATCCTTGTAAAAGGTCATTCATCCCAGAGGCAAAGGGGTCAGCCATCAATAGAAAATTGGGGCGTTCAGCTGGTGACACGCCAATAATTTCTGTCCATTCCCCAGGCGGGCTATCCAAGTCTGGCAGTTCGTCAATTGATAAGTGAAACCCTTGAATCTTGACATCTGGCAAATAAGCAACTGTCAAGCTGATGCCCGCTGCGTCTTCCACTTCCGTCAGTTGCCCTGCAGCGGTACTCCCAATCACCCCACTGCCACTACAACCAATGATGTGAGCTCCTCCAAGGGGACCTTTCAGCAAGGGCAGCACGCGAGAATATTCGCTAGCAAACGCTGATGAAATAAAAACAATGGCTAAATTGGGTGCTGTTTCTAATTGGGTCAGGACCCGTTCAATCACCTCTCGCAGCGCCAGCTCCAGTGAAGGATGGGTGGAAACGGCACTTGCCCATTTCATAGCATTTGGTACAGGTGATAACAAACTCAAGACTCTACAAAAATGAAACTTATCGTTATGATTCCAGGTCCAACCCTGGCAGTGCTTTTCTGAACCATCAATATTGATAGTACTAAAGCTGCATTAACAGGTTAAATGTATTCTCCAGATTGCTACAGATAGTACCAGTCTAGCTCCAAGACACCCTGGCCTTAGGACAAATTCTCTAGGAATCAGATAATGACTGCCCTAGGCGACCAGCAAAAGTTTCAATATCTTGCATGGGAACTATTTTGAATGGGTATCACGTGAATAGTTCGTTATCTTTCCTGTCGTTGGAATGTATCTGCAAGATGGTTGATTCAGAAGCTGCATGGGCTTTGCTTGTAGGACTCGGCAATGTCGGCGATACCTTAATTCCAAAATGCTTCTTTAGATACAACCGATTTTAAAAAACCAAAGTTACCATGGAAGCATGCTCCAAATCTGGAGTTAGCTATTCTATAAGGCTAATCTTGCTTGAGTTTTAGCATCTGACTAGAAGTAGCAGCATGGACACAGTCGATTTACATACCCTCGTTGAAAGTCAAGGCAGACTATAAATTATGAGCGATATTCAAGAAAAAATTTCTGAGGAAATTAAGGCAGCCCGTGATGTTTGCAGCACTGACGGTACTGGTTCCGAAGCCTGTGCAGCGGCTTGGGATGCTGTAGAGGAGCTGCAGGCTGAGGCCTCCCATCAGAGAGAATCTGAAAAGCCTAAGACTAACTTTGAAACTTACTGCGATGAGAATCCTGAAGCGGATGAGTGCCGTATTTACGAAGACTGATTTTATGACAGTACCATCGGAAAATTGCTGGCTCTAAGATTTAGTCGATTGGGTACTTTAAGGACCAGGTTCCTGCGCGTTAGGAGCTTGGTCTTTGTCTTTTAAGCGATACCGCGCTAGCAGCTATCCTTAAAGAATTGGGGATACAGCGGTTACACAAAATGTAGCTCTCAAATATGTCTGTTATTTTCTACGCATCTCTCAAGTCGCTAACTTGAAACCCGACGGTGTTAATCTAGGGAGCGTTTTGAGGCCTATCGTAATTACTCTATGCCTAGTCCTTCGTTTCTACAGTCATTGGTTTGGACAGACTATCGTCTGGCCGTCGTTTTTACAGTGCTATTTCCACTAACATTGTTAGGCTGGGCACTGATTGCAAGGGCAGAGGTTTTGCAGCTGATGCTAGTGATTTATTGGAAAGTCTCTAGTTTGTTGGTCATTACCCTGTATCTAATGATTGCGGGATTGCCCTTTAGCTTTTTGACAGCTTGCATGGCAAGGGTGCTGATGCCCCTATCTCTTTGGTTCTGGGCCGACTTAAATGAAGAAATCCGAGAGCAGCCAATGTCATCCCTTAAGCTTGCATTTACATCTTGGCGATGGGGCATTACCGTTTATTGCGGTTTAGGTGTTCTCTTCCAGCTTCTTTTCTTACGCTGTGCTTTTTCTCGGCAGGTATTTGCAAGTTCCAGTTGCCAGGTTTGGCTAGAGGCTCCAATGCTTTTTAGACAAATTTTTCACACTGGATTTACCCCTGGATTTCTTGGGTTTTGGGCTATTTTAGGTCTGATTAGCTACATTTTGACCTTGAGTTATTTTGTATTTGTCAAACTGGGGCGGCAGGGACGGTCGGCTCTCAATCAGTAATTAGCCTTCTTGATGGTGTCTTGAATCATGGCGATATCCGTTGAAAAGCAGCTTGAGCAGTATACGATTCAGCATCCTCGAGAGGTATTGCTGGTTACGATTGAGATTAATGGCGAGGCAGACGAAATAATGATTTTTCGTGGGTTTTCTAGCTCGTTAACGCGCTCTACATCTTTTGATCCAGATGTTCCCGTGCTGCCAGATGATGCAACGATTGTTAGGATTAATCGTCTGGCAAGTCCTTATAATCCCAACCGTCCTCAATATTTAGAGCCTCCAATTGCTTGGGATGTATTTGCTCAGAGATTGGCTGATTAACTCATTGTTGACTTCTTACTCGTTGCGCTCAAGACCTGTCAAAATAGACATGGAAGCTTCTATTAACTCTGACTTTCCTTCCCTTAGGCTGTGTCGGTAGCTTTTCATTACAACTCTTTCTTGGCTATGCATCAAACGCAAGATTTACATGTGGTTGAAACTCGACCCCTGATCAGTCCGGGACTGCTCCATGCAGAGCTGCCCTTGACACAGCCAGCAGCAGCCTTGGTTTCTCAAACCCGCGATCGCATTCGAAATATTCTTTACAACGAAGATCGACGACTTTTAGTAATCGTGGGTCCTTGTTCAGTTCATGATGTTGTTGCTGCTCGTGATTACGGTGCTCGTCTAGTTAAATTACGTGAATCGCTCGCACCCCAGCTTGAAATTGTGATGCGGGTTTACTTCGAAAAACCTCGTACCAACATCGGTTGGAAAGGGCTAATCAACGATCCTCACTTAGATGGAAGCTACGATATCAACAATGGTCTGCGTTTGGCCCGTCAGCTGTTAATTGATTTAGCCGAAATGGGTTTGCCAGCAGCAACAGAGCTATTAGACCCTATTACTCCCCAATATATTGCTGATGTGATTTCTTGGACAGCGATTGGAGCTCGTACTACAGAGAGCCAAACCCACCGTGAAATGGCTTCTGGTTTATCGATGCCCATAGGCTTCAAAAATAATACGGACGGTAGCTTGCAGGCCGCTACCAATGCCATGTTGGCTGCCAGTCGCTCCCACCATTTCTTAGGCATTAATCACAGTGGGTTAGCTAGTATTGTAGCGACTACAGGTAACCCGGATGGCCATCTAGTTCTACGAGGTGGTAAGAATGGGCCTAACTATGACGCTCAGAGCGTAGCTCAAGCCGTTGAACAGCTTTCCAAGGCGGGTCTAAATCCCCGTCTCATGGTGGACTGTAGCCATGCGAATGCGAATAAACAGCACCAGCAACAGTCCACTGTATTGAACAATATTTCTGATCAACTGAAGTCTGGCTCTCGTCATGTTCTTGGCGTCATGATTGAAAGCCACATTTACGCAGGGCGTCAGGCAATTCCAGAGAATTTAGATGAACTGGTTTATGGTCAAAGCATCACAGATGCCTGTGTTGATTTTGCTACTACCCAGACCATGCTCAAGCAGCTCGCAGAAGCAGTAGAGCCCAACTTATCGGCGGCGGCATCTTCCTAAGGACGGCATCTTTCTAAGGACGGCATCTTTCTAAGGACGGCATCTTTCTAAGGACGGCATCTTTCTAAGGACGGCATCTTTCTAAGGACGGCATCTTTCTAAAACAGCGGCAAGTTGATATTCATACTGGCCCCATAGATAATATCGTCAAAGTTGACAGTTGCTCGTGAAGAGTCACCAAATCTAGCGCCGGTAAATAGGCTAAATCGGGTAGTACTCGAGAGGTCGTGGCTAAATTGTGCCAATACCTGGTGATAGGTATCGTTTCGGGGCGTTTCTATGTAGTCATCTAGAAAGAGTTGGTACAGTAGGCTAACTCGAGTTGTTGGACTAAATCCATAGTTGATCGAGCCCGTTGCAATCTGGGTAAACCGGCTAAATTCTTCAGGATCGCTAAGGCTTAAGCGGGCTTGATAGTATGCGTCTAGCCAAGTGCGGTTATTCAGAATATCTCGACGGCTGAGTAGTAACTCCGCGTAATTTGCTGAAAAGAAGGAATCGCTACCTGGGGTACTGAGATTTTGATAACGCCAGTTAATCTGTCCATAGCTGCGACGTCCCAATCGTTGACGAATACCTGCTTGGAATTGAATTTCGTTGTAGTCAACAACTGAGAGATCTTCGTATCGAGCCAGATTTGTTTCGGCACTCAAAATCAAGTTAGTTTTGTCTCCAAGTTTTGGAAACGCAAAAACCCCCAACCCAGTTTGATAAATTCGATCATCAATTGGATTGGGGGTACGAAACAGGTTATTGCCGCCAAAGACATTCGCCCGGCCAGTGAGGAATACTGTGGTTTGCCGGGTGGGTTCTGGTTCAACTTCTAAAGGAACATCTTCCGTGGGGCGAATTCGCAGCACTCCCAACTCACCATCGATACCAATGGGACGCGATCTTACCCGTAAAATGCCTAGTTCATCGTCGATAATAGTTGCCGCATCATCCTCATGGTTTATCTGCTCTGGATATGATTCGGCTGCGTTCTCACTATCCTTATCTTCATCTTTAGGACTTATATGACTCTTGTGAGTGTGACCGGATTCAGCATGATCCAAAGCATGTTGACGAAGAGTCGCCGGACTTTCAACCTGATCTGATGTGACTGCATTGTTATCGTCAAAAGCTGGCACCTGTCCGATTTTAGCCAAAGCGTGACCGTCAGGTAGAACCCAGCTGCCAAGACCGATTGCGAAAATTTCTATCATCAACCTTGGTCTAGAAAACAGCCTCATTACAAACGTTCCACACTGCTAAGACACTCATATACCTTGCTATCAGCATTTTGAACGTAACTCAACTGCCGAATGACGTAATTTTCTCCCAATAAGGAAACAATAGCTTTGACTAAAATCTCTAGAAGCACTGAGTTTAGTATGGCAAAACTAAATAATTAGGATTTTCTACCAAACGATTAAAAACTCCGAATTATTCCTCAAAACTCCGACTGAAGTACAAAAAACAGCCCACACTGTAAAGGAATCATAAATATGGTGCTGGTCACGATGCAGAAAAGTTCGGTAATATTACTAGTGGAGCAGAGTAAAAGTACCTGCTCGGTGCATCGTTCAAACTTCTGCCCATGAAATCATTACTTCGTATGTGCAAAGTTTCTGCCCGCTGGTACTCTTTTTTGCTAGGCTCAGCTTCCTTGCTGGGTTTGCCATCTATTGCCTTAGCTCAAACGCCTCTCACTCAGGCTAGGGTTGAAACCCTCCGTAATAGAGTTCATCTCATTCCTAGCGGCCGACGTGCACGAAGAGCTAGGGTTTCAGATCTAATGAGTATCGGTGATGCTCTACGTACCTCGACATCGGCACGGGCTGAATTACGATTCAATGATGGTTCATTAGCGCGGGTTGGTGAACAGGCAACGTTTCGTTTTACCCCGGATACTCGTAATTTTCAGCTTTCCAATGGCACTGTACTGCTGCTCATCCCGCCAGGACAAGGGCGCACAACTATTCAAACCCCTAATGCTGTGACGGGTATTCAGGGATCTGCTCTGTTTGTGCGCGTTCATTGCGTAGCAGATGGTTTTGATGTAGGGCAATGTGCTTCTCCAGTAACGATTGTGGGTGCTCTGACTAACAATTCCGCTGGTGCGATGATGGCCTTCAATGGTAGCGGTAATCAGCAACAAGCTCTTTATGCTGGAGAAATGGTGATTATTGAAGGTGACACCATCACTGAGAGTTTGGAATTTGACTTGCGTACCTTCTACCAAACTAGTGGCTTAGCTAAAGGTTTAGATTTAGATAGTGAAACTCCTCCAGCTAGTTTGTCGGATGATCTGCATGATGTGTGGCTAGAAATTCAGGATGCTTTAGAGCTGCAGGGAAATTTTGACGAGTATGGCTCTTCTGAGCAGATTGTCGTAAATCCTGAAATTGTTACACCTGCGATCGCAAATGTTACTGAGCTAGAGCTGGAAGGCCTCGATGTGGTTGCATTCTCAGGTTTTCCATCCTTTGAGTCTTCTCCTGCTGCTGTTTTTCACAGCTCTACTCCGCAGATTACCGCTACTACATTACAGCCAGCTCGTGGCTATGCCCCGGATAGTAGCCCTGTGGTTCAGAGTGAATCAGATAATACTAACCTGACTGCACCAATCACCAGTTCGAGAGCTGCTCGACGGTTTGACAACAATCGGCAGGTAGTGTCAAATCCATCAGTCTCTAATGCATCAGAACCCATAGCTAGACCATTAGTTGTAGGTCCCTCTGCAGATTCTAGTTTGTCGATAGTGGATAGTGGTTTATCGAATATTCCAGGCGATACTTCATCCGTGGATTCCGGTTTGTCGGTAGTGAATGGCGGTCCATCTACTATTCCAGACAGTACTTTATCTGTAGATTCCAGTTCGTCAATCGTGGATAGTGGTCTATCTAATATTCCAGGCGATACTTCATCCGTAGATTCCGGTTTGTCGGTAGTGAATGGTGGTCCATCTGCTATTCCAGACAATACTTTATCTGTAGATTCTAGTGCGTCAATCGTGGATAGCGGTGTATCAAATATTCCAGCCGATAGCTTGCCATCGGCGGAGCGTGCACCAGCCGATAGCCAAGATTTTGGGTTTAATGTTGAAGGTGCTACTGACTCACCGCCTGATGATTTACCTGCTGGGCTTCAGCTTGAAATTATTGATAGTGAAAATGATATTTCTGGTAATTGATGAGATTGCTACCGTAGCCAGTTATAGAGTAATCGCTACTGGACTCTCAACTTGTGCTCTTTCTAGATAGAGCAATCTATTCCCTTAATAAGCCTGATTATCTAAGCATCTAATTATTGTCATCAATCGCTG
Source organism: Cyanobacteria bacterium P01_D01_bin.156 (assembly GCA_039024555.1). Lineage (GTDB taxonomy): Bacteria > Cyanobacteriota > Cyanobacteriia > Phormidesmidales > Phormidesmidaceae > Leptothoe. Next base: position 219,922 of record JBCCQQ010000001.1, on the reverse strand, counting down.
TTGTATCGTTTGGCCTTTTATAGTTTTTATCCCAGTCTGTTGGCAAAATCATCGTTGTCAGTTTAGTATCTTCAGGTGCCATTGATTCAGCTGCTAGTTTTGAGTACTTAGGGGCCTCTGTCGATAGAATATTGAAGCTTAGCTGTCGTAATGCCGTTAACACTTCACCCGCATTAGAATATCTCTGATTAAAGTCATAGCGCACCATTTTTTCAATTACGCTTGCTAATCCAGGCTCTAAGTCCGGCACCTTGTGAGTCCACTTAATTTCACCGTTGCTGTCCCTCTGAAGAGCATGGGGAGGTAAGCCAGTAAGTGCCTCTATGGCTGTTACACCCAAGGCATAGATGTCACTACTGAAGTTTGGTAATCCAGCTGATTGTTCACTGGGCATATATCCCTGGGTGCCAATACCAACCGTAGACGTAATGCGGGCATTGGTATCTGTTAAACGATTGGATATTTGTTTGACAGCTCCAAAATCGATCAAGACATAGCGCTCATCGCTATGTCGAACGATGATATTGGAGGGCTTGATATCACGATGAATTACTCCCTGCCCATGAACAGCTTTAATGACTGGTAGTAAATCCATTAAAAACTCTGCTACGGCCCGTTGTGACATGGGATTGCGTGGATCGAGGTGCTCCCTTAGCAGGGTCCCATCAATCATTTCCTGGACTAAATAGAACGAATAACTTGCTTCAAAATAAGCTAACAAACGAGGTATTTGATCGTGTTCCCCTAGCCGTTCTAAGGTGGCTGCCTCTGATGAAAATAAGCGTTGTGCTAATGAGTGTGCCTTAGGATTATCACTAACGATTTTTAGCTGTTTGACGACACACACCGGATTACCAGGTCGTTGCATATCTTCAGCTAGGTAAGTTTCTCCGAATCCACCTGAGCCTAGAATTTTCTTAATTCGGTAGCGATCGCTGAGTAACTTTCCAATCATTTCACTTTCATGGACAGTCAGCAAATCTTTGAGATCGTCCTGTTGGCTAATGATTTCCTGAACAATGGGTGAGGTAACATAGCGTGCTAAGGTATTGCGTAAATTTTTCTTCTGAAGTTGCTCACTGAATAATCCGATGGCAGCATCTGCTGTCGCAAATCCTAAGACGCCTAAAATAGGAACTGCCATAGGGAGAATAAGTCCACCTAACGTAAACAGCAGGAATCCAATTCCACCCCAAATAACTGCACCAATAGCCGCTAACATTACACGGCGTAAAGGTTGTCGCGACGAAATTCGGCTTGTAAAAATCGCCATTCCTCCTAACCATCCAGCAACTATGAATGCGCTCATCCATGAACGCTGCGCTACTGAATACAGCACCAAATCATCTCGAAGACTCGCAACGGTATTTGCTAAAATCTCTACGCCAGCCATTGGTTCAGAGTAAAGAAATCCACTGGAAAAAGGAGCCGCGTGAAAATCTTGTAGGAGTGCTGCTGTAGAACCAATCAGAATGATTTTATCCTTGAAAAAACGCCCGTTATCAAGCTGAGATTGCCACAGTTGGTTGTCTAGAATGTACCAAAAGGGTACATGTTGAAACGTTTTACCAGGACCGTGAAAGAAGATGTGGTCTCGATGATCTTGTGCGTAGTCCGCTTGTGCTGCTTCTAGTGTGGCTTCAGAAAAACTAAGTACACGAGGCTCTCCGGTCTCAGCCAAAAAGTCTATCCCAAGAAAATTTGCCTCAACTTCCCGCAGATGATTTAAGAACTCTCGACTTAGACGATGAATCTTACCATTAGGTTCTATGGGGAAGTTAATAGCACCTACGTTAACTGGAGTTTCACGTAGGTCCGGTAAGGGCAGTGTTGGCTGCAGTAATGAGCCCTGACGTAAATCTACATCTCCGTATTCTGCCGCTAGCACCACTCGCTCACCTTTTTGAGCCAATACCTCCCTGAAGGCGCGATCATCTTCTGGGCCGTAACTACTAGGTTGGGCAAAAACAATATCCAGTGCCACAGCATCCGCACCTGCTGCTAAGAGCTTATCCACAGCTGCAGCATAAGTTGCCCTTGGCCACGGCCAAGAACTAATAGCTGCTAACTCTGGATATGCCTCCGGTTCATCCAAATAATGTTGCCCTTGAGATAATGACTCTTCATCGATTGCTAGTATGACGATATCTTCTGGAGCCGCTGTGGAACCTCGGACTTCCCACATCAAAGCCTGACCTTGGCTTTCTAATGAACGTACGACACCTAACTCGCTGCCGGTTGCAAGCGCGGCTAGACCAATTAAAAACCCATTCAAATAGGCTCTCCAGCGTTTCGCAAAACTGATTGTTGATATACGATTGCGGAGACGATCTTGAGAAGTAAGCGTAACCGTAACATCAACGTCATCGTGCTTCATACGGATAAACGTGTGTGTCTTAAAATACTTGGCTTATACAGCTACCAGAGAGTGCAGTCCTAAATCTATTAGCTCTTTATCTATTGTGGAATAAAGAATCCAGCGTTTTTCAGGACCTGCGTAGTGGAGTGCATAGATTACATAAAAGTATGCGATATTATTACGACTATAATTACTGGCTAACTGTTTCCGTTGGCTGTAGCTAATATTACTCAGGTGATGGAGTAATATTAGTCTTTCTGTAGGAAACATACTGTGTTGCATGTTATCCATGTCTGGGCTTGTGTACTCTGAATTCCAATGACGACAAGCTGAGTTGTGGTCTCGCCCCGCAAGATAATCAGATCTGCCTTATAGTAGTAACTTGTCTTTCTTGTAGGTGGTGCTGATTAGAGGAGCAAATTATGAGTATCTATGGTCAGTGGTAATATGAAGCCTAATTTAGGCTACTCTTTATCCTCATAGATCGATTGATACATAGCAAAAACCAATTTATGCACTGACAGGTTGTGTCCTGATTGAAAAGTTATGGATTAAAACCTATTGAAACTTCTTCTATGATTTCTGACTCTAGCAATGCCTTTGACTCATTAAGTTATGCGCTGGTGCAAGAATATCTACACTTTTGCTCATATGTATATTGTCACTGTAAAGCTCAGTATTAGGTTATTCGCTGTGGTTGTTGGCTAGCCGCTGTTCACATTCTTATTATCTTATAAAGATTACTTTTGAATCAGCTTCAGCAACCGCATCAATAGCTATGCATTTGCTTTCTGTTCTTATATTTACGTTTCAGTCTATTTCACTTACGTTTCAGTCTATTTCTGGCGAGTTTTGTCAACGAATCGTCTCGGTGGCAATCCTCTAGTGGTTAATTACTCTTATTGTTTTAATTTCTATGCATACGCAACCGTTAAGTCGCCTTTCTATATTTGTAGATGGCAATAACATGTTTTACGCCCAGCAGAAAAATGGCTGGTTTTTTGACCCTAAACGTGTGCTTGAGTACTTTACCCACGAAACAGTCCCGTCTACATTAATCAATGCTTTTTGGTACACAGGGCTTAAAGATCCTCAAGACCAGCGCGGGTTTCGCGATGCCTTAATTAGCCTGGGATATACGGTACGCACAAAAATTCTAAAGGAGTACTATGACGATAACTCTGGACGTTACTCCCAAAAAGCTAATTTAGATATTGAAATTGTTATTGATATGTTCAACACAGCCGCTCAGTATGACCGGGTTGTTTTGTTTAGTGGGGATGGTGACTTTGAGCGAGCTATCGAGTTACTGCGCTCCAAAAATACTCACATCACCGTTGTGTCCACAGAAGGAATGATTGCAAGGGAACTGCGCAATGCGACCGATCGATATATTGATTTGAATTCTGTAAAACGTCATATCGAGAAGGATTAAGGTTGTTCTACCTAGGATAAGCAAACCTCTGTTTTCAAAACTTGTGGCGATTGTGCGGCTGTTCAAGGCTTGTTAGGTCTGGTCCTAGAGGGATAATTCCTCCAGGATTCAGAGGGAATAGGTTGCCAAAGTAGTCTCGCTTAATAGCTTCAACATCACAGGTGTTGGCAATACCCGGTAGTTGGTAGATGTCTCGTACATACTCGCTAAGATGCTTGTAGTCTGCTATCCGGTGGCGATTGCATTTGAAAAGATCGTGGTAGGCTACATCAAAACGGATCAGGGTGGTAAACAAGCGGACATCTGCCAGGGTTAACGTCTTACCGCAGAGGTAACGATGCTGCGCTAGGGTTTTATCAATGGTGTCTAGTGCATCAAAGAGTTCGTTACAAGCAGCTTTGTAGGCTGTTTGTGTTTGTGCAAAACCGCATCGATATACACCGTTATTGATAGCGGTGTATGTATGTTGATTCCATTGATTGATATCGCTTTGCAATGCAGCTGGGTATAAATCTAAATTGGGATAATTTGCCCAGATGTCAAAGGCTGCATTTAGAATTTCGATAATCTCAGCACTTTCATTATTGACGATTGTGTTGGTATGGCTATCCCACAAAACGGGGACAGTAGCTCGTCCCTTATACCCTGGTTGTAAACGCTTATAAAACTGTGGCAGGGTCTGGCAACTCAGGGAGTCTGTTGCAGAGGGGTGATCAAATACCCAACAGCCTTGCTCACCCGCTGGCGAAACGACAGTGATAGGAATTACTTGGTCTAGTCCCTTCAAGGCTCGTACAATCAATGTGCGGTGAGCCCAGGGGCAACCCATACCAACAATCAGACGATAGCGCCCAGCGGCAGCTGGAAAGGTTTCAGAAGGAATGCGATCGCAAAATGCACTAACTGGTCGCTGATATTCTCCATTCCTATTGCTAGGGGCCATTTGAGCCATCATTGTGCGCCATAGGGTGGTCCACAGTGTTTTAGCGGTACGAATTAATAGACTGGGGGGCAATGCCATGGCAAATACAAATTAGAAAATAGCCAGCTTAGTTACGTTGCTGAGACCAGAGCCGTAGGATGGGAATACGTGCAATCTGATCCGGTTGAATCGTATCCCAATCTAGTCCAGTAGGTTTAGGGTAACGATTTTGGGTTGTGAAACACTGAGTGGGGGTGACAATCAAGTCCAGTCCCCAATCATGCTTTTGCATGGGTAGTTCGGTGCCATCAACGATTTGTAGGTCGTGGACAGTGGTAACGATGGGCGTCTTGTCTGTGACCAAATTGCATTGTCGCAGCATGGCCAATTCCAAATCAGCAAAGCCTGCTCCTTTGCCTGTGCGTCCACCTGTTAGGGCGACTGCCACACAACCCACCACCACTAAATCAATGGCGTGCATTTCGTCAAAGGCAACGAGTTGGCCATGGTCCATGGCACCACGCATAGTGGCTGCTGTTTCTGGGGCAATGCCCTTTGCTCTCAAAGCTGTGGCGGTCAATTCCACAAAACATTTTTTACGGGCAAGGCGGGGCACTGCCATGTAAAGGGTTTTGCCGTCAGCTAACGCGCGCAATCGCACGGCTGTATGGGGTGAGTCGGGGTTGCACTTAATAACCTGAGCCTGTTGCCATAGTTCAGTAGCGGCTAGACGTTCTGCAGCGATGTCTGCCCCTATAAAGTTTGGGATATGTCCTACTGGATCCCGTCGCGTGGCTTTGTGGGCCTTTAGGGTAGACCAAATCCGCGATCGCAAAGCATCTTTATCGTGATGACGACCGGACCAACTGGAAGAAGGCATTGCTGTTGTGTATATCAAGCGATAGACATGTAAGAGAACTTGCTAAACCTTTTATAAACTCTGACTTGTAAACACCCCTAGACGCTTAAGGTGATGGCAACGGCGTTGCAGATTGAGGGAGTAGGCGAACGATGGCTCGGAAAACTAGAAAGAAAACCCAGGTGAATCGCGGTTTTGGCCATCAGTCACTATTGACGGAGCTAGCCCATGCAGATGCCTTGATCCGGCGGGAACACTGGACCGATGCCTATTCTCTTCTAGCACGGCTTCGAGAGTCTAATCCTGAAAATATGGATGTTTTGGCCCATCTGCTAGCAGTGCATTATGAATTAGGTCAGCTTTATCAGTACCAGGCCACATGTGAGCAGTTTTTAGCCCTAAAACCCAACGATGCCCGGGTTAACTTTTTGCTGGGCCATGCCTATATGCTCAACTACTATCCACTCCTCGGTGTTCAACAATATCGGCAGGCCATTGAGCGGTGGCCTGATCATCCAGGTGCGGTGGACGGTAAAGAACATTTAGCGGTGATCGAGCCGAATTTATCGGAAGCTCTAGACAATCTTGAATTGCAATATCCCGACGATTGGGACTTTGGTATTCTCTACGAACGTACCCGGGCCTATACAGAAACGAGTCAGGCAGCTAAAGCAATTGACTCAGCTCAGTTACTCATCGAGCAACGCCCTGAGTTTGTACCAGGATACAACTGCTTAGCTCTGGCCTATATGGCTGACGATCAGTACGAAAATGCGATCGCGACACTGGAATCCTCCCTGCAAAACTATCCCGATAGTCTTGTATTACGTGCAAATCTCGTCCGATTTCTCTGCTTACGGGGCAATTTTAGCGATGCTGAAATCCACAGAGAACGACTCCTAGCAAATGGCAGTACAGATGCCAATGACCTCACTCGCAAGGCAGAAGCATTGGCTTATTTGGATGACATGACCAGCCTTGTAAATCTGCTGGACACCGTACCTCCAGATCCGCAAAAGGATAATCGTTCTTTAGTATCCGGGTTATTTCACCATTTGGTCGCTGTGGCCTTAGTCCGTCAAGGTGAACTCAGAGCCGCGCGTCATCAGTGGAGTTTGGCCCTAGAACTTTATCCTGACCTGGCAGTGGCCAAGGAAAATCTGGATGATTTTGATATGACGTCCACTTTTAAGGAAGGACCTTGGCCATTTGAGCTCAATAGTTGGGTGGAAAATGCTGTTTATCAAGAATTACGGCAGGTTGTTCGCGCTATGTCGTCGGCCCGTACTCCTCAACCTCTCCTAGTTCGTGCTGTCGAGAATTTGCTTAAGCAGTATCCCTTTGTTAGTCAGCTATTACCTGTTTGGTTAAAACGTGGCAGCCCCAGGGCCCGGATGCTCGCTATGGTGATTACTAAGAGTCATCTAACAGATGATCATGTTCAGGCCGTTAACGAATTTATTGCTGGTACCGACGGCAGTGATTCACAGCGTTATCACATGGCATCTTATCTAGCACGTCACCAAAAATTAAAAACTGCCAGGTTCTGGCTTAACGGTGAGTGGTGTGAAAATCCTCCTCTGGACATCTATATTCTGGAACCTGAAGTTTCCTCAACTCAGACACCAGAAGCTGCTGAATTACTGGATAAGGCTAAAAAGAAGATTGCTCTGGAATCTTCCAAAGCTGCCGAAACTGCGGAGAAATATTTACAGCAGGCTCTGGAACTAGAACCTAGCAACCCAGTATTACTCAATAATTTAGCCCTCGCATACACCCATCAAGACCGCCTCATCGATGCCCGTCAGTTGACCCAAAAAATTATTGATCAGCATCCCAATGATGTAGATAGCCGAATTGCGATCGCCCAGCTTTACCTGCAAGAAGAGAATTTAGCAGCCGCAGAAAATGTTCTAGCCCCATTGCTATCCCATGCGCAGATTACAGAAAACGACTTGGTGAGCCTAATGCTTACCCGTAGTCGTTTGCTTATGTTGCAAGGCAAAGAAGACATGGCCCGGCTTTGGTTTCAAGAAATATTGCCCATAGTCAAGGAGCATCCGCTCTTGCGGCAGCTCGGCATTGGTCAAAAATAAGCACGCTATGGGTGCAAGGATTTGCACGGATACTGCATCGTTAATAAGCACGCTATGGGCGCAAGGATCTGCACGGATACTGCATCGTTAATAAGCACGCTATGGGCGCAAGGATTTGCACGGATACTGCATCGTTTCAGGAGTGGATGTACGAATGCTGTAAAAGGTCACTTGTAGACCGGATTGTGATTTTTTGAGGCAGCACAAATTGCAGATCAACAAAGATCCCAAATAAAATGTTAAATTTTCCAGTACAACTGAACCGTTGTTTGCTCTGACATGACCATCACAGTGATGAATAGATGACCAATAACTCGCTAAATGTTTTCCAGCCTACATTAATTGTTTAATGCCGGTTTTTGGTTACATGTGCGTCTTTGCTACGGCTTAGCAACGGTTCTCGTACTCATCCCATTGCCCCTCATGCTATGACTTCATCTGTTTGGCGCTGGCAGCCTATTTCACTCTTGTTATTTGGTCTGGCAGTGGTGTTTGCCATCATCTTGCACGGGGGGATAGATTCATCTGCCCTTGCTCGTGTCGCTACTCCAAGTCATGAGATTCGCGGTGTTTGGATTACCACCAACGACATGGATGTCATGGTGGACCAGCCCAAGCTGGATAACGCTATCGATCAGCTGGCAGATTTGAATTTCAACACCCTTTATCCAGTGGTTTGGAACAGTGGATACACGTTATTTGATAGTGGCACCGCTAAGCAAGCGGGGATTCAACATTTTGTACGTCGTGGCATACAGGGGTATGACATCCTGCAGGAGTTGATCGCTCAGGGGCATCGTCAAGGAATGACGGTTATTCCCTGGTTTGAGTTTGGCTTTATGGCTCCTGCCACATCAGAACTCGCTACACTTCACGGCGACTGGCTCACAGAAAAACGTAATGGCAGTCGCATAGACACTCGTAGAAATGTGGGTGATATGGTCTGGCTGAATCCTTACAAGCCAGAAGTTCAGCAGTTTATCACCCGTCTGCTGTTGGAGTTAATCAGTCGCTATGACGTTGATGGCGTGCAGTTTGATGACCATTTCATTTTGCCAGTGGAGTTTGGCTATGATGCCTACACCCGCTCACTGTACAAAGCCGACACCGGAAAGAATGTGCCTGATGATCCCCATAATCCGGCCTGGGTTCGCTGGCGTGCGGATAAGCTAAGCGAGTTCGTGAAGACCCTTAATGCCGATCTCAAAGCACGTCGACGGGATGTGATTTTTTCAGTCGCTCCTAATCATTACGATTTTGCCTACAAGGGACAGCTGCAGGATTGGTTAACTTGGGTGCGACAAGGCTGGGTAGACGAGCTGATTGTTCAGATCTATCGCAACAATATTAATGATTTTCGTCAGCAACTATATGCTCCATCTCTGCGGGAAAGTCTCCATAAGATACCGACAGCTGCGGGCATTCTCACAGGCCTTAGAAATGTGCCAGTGCGCATTAGCCTGATCGAGGATAAAGTGCGAGAGGCCCGAGTTGCTGGTTTGGGAATGACATTCTTCTTCTATGAGAGCCTGTGGGAAACTGCCCCTGAGCCTGCTGATACGCGTCAAGCCAGGTTTCGGGAAATGTTTGCTAGACCTGTGTCACGAGGGGAAATTCCGGCGGCGGCTTAGCCCCTGGATATCACTACTCGCGTTATCCTAATAACCGTTAATCCACGTTTTTGTGATAACAGATGGCGGTATCAAGCAAGCGAGTGGTAATTTTGGGCGGCGGTTTTGGGGGGCTCTATACGGCCTTGGCCCTGAGCAAACTGCCGTGGGAGAAAACGGCAAAACCTGAAATCACTCTTGTGGACCAGCGCGATCGCTTTTTATTTGCTCCGTTGTTGTACGAAGTCGTGACCGATGAATTGCAGACTTGGGAAGTGGCGCCTCCCTACACAGAGCTTTTAGCAGGTACAGGCATTCAATTTCACCAGAGTGGGATTGCTGAAATCGACTTACCAGGCAATAAAGTTCATTTACAGGATAAAACTCTTTTAGAGTACGACCGTTTGGTGTTAGCTCTAGGGGGAGAAACGCCTATGGATATGGCCCCTGGTGTAAGAGAGCATGCGATCGCATTTCGTACCCTGAACGATGCATACACCCTGAAGGAACGACTGCGGGCTATCGAAAACTCTAATGCTGACAAAATTCGGGTTGCCGTAGTAGGCGGAGGTTACAGTGGGGTAGAACTTGCCTGTAAATTGGCAGAACGTCTAGGTGAGCGAGGGCGCTTGCGCATTGTGGAGCGTGGCACTGAAATTTTACAAAATTCCCCAGATTTCAATAAAAAAGCAGCCCAGTCCGCGCTCACTGAAAATGGTATTTGGGTTGATTATGAAACTACCGTCAGTGATATAGGGGCCGACACTATTTCCTTGACTTATAAAGATCAAATGGATGTTTTACCCGTAGATCTCGTGCTATGGACTGTCGGTAATAAGGTGACTTCCTTAATTGACCAGCTTCCTTTGGAAAAAAATAAGCGACAGCAGTTAAAAGTTCAGCCCACCCTGCAAATTATGGGGCACGATAATATTTTTGCCTTGGGAGACTTGGCCGATGGTAAAGATGCCGATGGCAATAATGTGCCAACTACGGCCCAAGTCGCTCTGCAGCAAGCTGACTATACGGCTTGGAATATTTGGGCATCTCTGACAGGTCGTCCTCCCCTCCCTTTTAGATATCAGCATTTGGGAGAAATGATGACTCTTGGCCGCGATACCGCTACCCTAACCGGGTTAGGGCTAAAGTTAGACGGTCCCGCTGCTCATATTTTTCGGCGTTTAACCTATTTGTACCGAATGCCTACCTTTGAACATCAGTTGCGAGTAGGCCTCAACTGGGTAAGTCAACCCCTACGGCAGTTGCTGTCAGTGTCTTGATGGCCATGGCATACCCAAAAGTGATTTTTCTAGATGCTGTCGGTACCCTGTTTGGCGTTAAGGGTAGTGTTGGTGAGGTGTATCAACGCTTAGCTCAACAATCAGGTGTCACAGCCTCTGCTCAGACTTTGGATCAGGCTTTTTATCGTAGTTTTTCCACAGCTACGCCCATGGCCTTTCCAGATGTATCAGCGGTTGATATTCCTTATTGTGAGTATCGCTGGTGGTTAGCCATCGCTAGAGACACCTTTGAGCGTGCAGGTGTTGTCCAAGAATTTTCCAATTTCGAAACTTTTTTTGAAGAGGTTTATCACCACTTTTCCACTGCAAAGCCTTGGGTTGTTTATCAAGATACGTTGAGTTCCTTGGAGCGATGGCAGCGCTTGGGTATTTCCCTAGGCATTATTTCAAACTTTGACTCACGTATTTACTCTGTTTTAGGTGCCCTGGGGCTCAAGGATTATTTTCAGACTGTGACTATTTCTACTGAGGCAGGTGCTGCTAAGCCAGACCCGCTTATTTTTATGACGGCTCTTCAAAAACATGATTGTCATCCTCAAGAAGCGTGGCACATCGGCGACAGCCGCAAAGATGACCTTCAAGGGGCTGGTTCGGCTGGTTTGCATGGCATTTGGTTAAAGCGGCCAAAGCAAAGAACTATCCAATCGCCGACTCAGCCATAGTGCTCAGCTATTGATTGTTATGAACAGCGAGCGCTTGCGACCTCAAAACGATAGGTGGCAATCTTAATTGTGTAGAAGGGTATGCGTATCACCAAAAAGCTCACCTAAATTAAATAAGATAGCGATTGTCTTTTGTGCCTCGTCACTGATGGCTATTAGCAGTTATGCTTGCCATTAAAATCATCCCAACGTTTCTAGTCGTCAACTGTGTCTCAAAAACAACAAAATCCCTGGATTGAGGGCATTCAAACTATTGGACTTAGCATTGCGCTGGCTCTAGGTATTCGCCAATTTGTGGCGGAAGCACGCTACATTCCATCAGAGTCTATGAAGCCTACGCTACAGGTTAATGATCGGCTGGTGATTGAAAAGATAAGCTATCGTTTTCAGCAACCTCAACGGGGCGACATCGTTGTTTTCTGGCCTCCATCAGAAATTGTGCCTGCAGGGCAAAAGCGGGATGCGTTTATCAAGCGCATTGTTGGGTTACCGGGAGATACGATCGAAGTCAGCGATGGTGAAGTTTTTATCAATGGTGAGGTACAAGATGAAAGGTATATTCAGGCTCCCCCCGACTATGAACAGACACCGATAACGATTCCTGACGAGAATTATTTTGTGCTCGGGGATAACCGTAATGCCAGCTACGATAGCCATGCCTGGAACATTGCGAAACCCTTTGTTCCTGAAGATCAGATTATTGGTAAGGCTGTCGTTAGGTTTTGGCCACCTGCCAGGCTAGGCGGTTTGGAGTAAATCTACTTATCGTGATGTCTTTGGATGTGAAGGCTGACTGGGATAACACTCATGCCCTGATATAAATACTGTTGGTAAGATCGCTCGGATTTGGTCGTTGCTTCTACGGCAGCATCTAGGTCTGTATATCTCGGGCGGGTGTCTCTATCTGAGTAAGGGCTAGTTTCTGTGGCTAATCAAAATCAAGACCGTCAAAGTTCCAATCCCAATATATGGGTTGAAAGTGTACAAACTATCGGACTCAGTATTGTTTTGGCTTTGGGTATTCGCCAATTTGTAGCCGAGGCACGTTATATTCCGACGGGGTCTATGGAACCTACGCTCCAGGTGAATGATCGTTTGGTAGTAGAAAAAATGAGCTATCGTCTCACGGAGCCTGCCCGGGGAGACATTATTGTCTTTTGGCCGCCAGAGGAAATTACACCGGTCGGTCAACCTCGTAATGCATTTATCAAACGCATTGTGGGCTTACCCGGGGATACAGTAGAAGTCGCTAACGGCCAAGTATTTATTAATAACGAGCCGATTGATGAGCGCTACATTAAAGCGCCTCCTAAGTATCGTTGGGGACCTCAAACAGTCCCTGAAGAGAATTACATTGTGTTTGGCGATAACCGCAATAACAGTGTTGATAGTCATGCTTGGCCTAGACCCTTTTTACCAGAGGATCAAATTATTGGGAAAGCGGTTGTTCGGTTTTGGCCACCTAACCGTATTGGTGTGCTGAGGGGTAACTAGACCCTGAGCAATTAGATCCAAATACGTTTCACTTTTCCCTGAATGATTTGCTCACCATAGATGGTATTGATGGGGGCGCTGCCTAGGTTATGGAGTGTTGCTTGCCAGGTTTGATTCGGATCAAATAGGACTAGGTTAACTGGAGTCTGTTGTTTGAGCATGGGTGTTTGAATGCCTAAACATTGGGCTGGTTGTGAGCTTAGGTAGCTCCACAGTTGTAGCGGACTCCATCGCCCACCGGCTACAAAGGTTCTCCAGAGAATAGGTAAAACAAGCGGTAGACCTATGGCACCTGGTGGCGCAGTGCCAAAGGGAACGGCTTTTTCTTCGTAAGTATGGGCGCAATGATCTACTGCGATCGCATCTATTGTTCCATCTTCCAATCCTCTAATCAGTGCTGCTTGATCAGTAGGAGTGCCTAGAGGAGGCGCTAGCTTTAAACTTGGTGCATAACTGTCTAAATCAGCCGTGCTAAACAATAGATGTAACCAAGTTACACTAGCTGTGATCGGTAACCCTTGGTTTTTAGCTGCTCGAATGAGATCCACGCTGCGGGCCGTGGAAATCCTCATGAGATGTACTGATCGTCGACTGACAGCGACTTCTTCCAGCAGGGCGGTGAGTGGTCTAGTTTCCGCAGTATTGGCTATGGGCGAGAGCCCTAAACGTACCGAGTCTGCGCCATCACGACAGCTACCGCTTTGTTGAGGATCACAGGGCCAGAAAGCGAGCGGTAATGGCAACGGCTGCATATATTCTAGGGATTTTTGCAGTATTCGAGGATTTTCCAACGGGCGGCCATCACAAAAACCGACTACACCAGAGTCACTGAGCTCCATCAAATCTGTTAGCTTTTTCCCTGCTGTACCTAGAGTGATAGCTCCCCAAGGCAATACCCGAGGCAACCCCGATTTCTGCACTAACCGCTGTTTCACCTGGGTGAGGTTATCAATGGCTGGCGTAGTGTTCGGTAATAACCCTAGCTGGGTAAACCCTCCTGCACTGGCTGCTTGTAAAAACTGTTCTAGAGTTTCCCGAGACTCATAGCCAGGTTCACCGGTCTGGCTATAAAGATCCACTAAACCTGGCCCCATTACACAACCTTGCCCATCAATTTCTTGAATGAGTTCTCCTGAAGCCTCTAAAGGCGAACCTAGGGCTTGGATAGTCTGATCTTTAATGAGAACATCCCCGATCTGATCGTATTGGGTGAGCGGATCTAATATGCGTACCTCTCGTATCCACCAGCTATTCATAATCTTTGGGAGCTCTGACTATAATGCGCCTGCTGCTGTTGTATCAAATAAGCTGCCGGATAAATGTACCGTAATATTGGCAGCACTCAACATCGGTGCACTGTCTAGGCCATTGGGGTAGTCAATAACACTCACCGCCCCATTGCCCTGTTTAAATTGCCAAAATGCTTCTGGCCCTAGTCCAGTCACATAGCACAAGATAGATTTATTGATAGCGTCATGAGCTACAACCAGCACAGTCTGAGGTGCCTCATCATTTTCATATTGGGTGACGATTTTGTTCCAAGCTTTAACCGCTCGTTCCCAAACATCCTGTAAGTTTTCCCCATCAGGCATTTGCACTGTTTCAGGTTTGGTTTGCCAAGCTTCTAACATGCCAGGAAAACCCGCTTCAATTTCATGTTCAAACTTCCCTTCCCACTGGCCATGGCTAATTTCCCATAGACCTTCTGTAACGCCTAAGGTTACTTCAGAGTGATGTTTCAAGATGATTTCAGCGGTTTCCTTAGGGCGCATCATGGAACTAGACACAGCACCATCAATGGTAACTGCCTGTAAAAAATCTCCCGCTTGAGCTGCTTGAGCTCGACCATTGTCGTTTAACGGAATATCAATCTGTCCTTGAAAACGAGATTCTCGATTCCACTCTGTTTCACCATGACGTACTAAAAGGAGTCTAGGGCCTTTGAATCCACGACGTAAAGTGGGTAGTGGTGAACCGGTATGGCTTGTAGAATTCATCGACTCAAGTTGAGCAGGCTGTCCCCATGCTCCTGGAAAGTTCAGCACGCTGACACTGCAGTTGGATTGATACATGCGATTAAGTGCTTCTGGGCCGAGACCGATAGCAGTTCCAACTAATGCTCGATTAATAGCACTGTGAGCAACTAATAATAGTGTTTGACCCTGATGATGTTCTAACAGCCATTTCCAGAACTTTTCGGCCTGTTGCCACACAGCCCTTACCGGATAAAAGTCCTGAACTGTTCCATCAGCTTGGGGAAGAGCCATTTTTAATGTGTTGGGCTGCTGTCGCCATGCGCGATATTCCTCAGGATATTGAATTTCAATATCGCTAAACGACATGGCTTCCCAAAGAGGCAAGCTAATCTCCTTCAGTAAATCAGTGGGGTGGGGCGCGGTCTCCCCACCCATCGCTTCCGTAATCAAAGCGGCTGTACGGGCAGCACGCTTGAGGGGACTACAGTAAACGGCATCAACTTTAATGTTGCTTAATAACTTACCTACTTGGCGGGCCTGTTCTTCTCCTGTTTCAGTCAGTAGAGACTCGTCATGATGTCCTTGAACAATACGTTTCACATTGAAGGTACTTTCGCCATGACGGACCACAATTACGCGAGTTTTCAAAGGTCTATCCTCTCTTGACTGCTTAGGAATTAGGGCAAACAGTGTTGATTGTACGTGAATTTCACGGTCTCATGAGAGTGGTCGTGCAGATTATCGATCTAAGGTAATTTGCGGAGATTGATGGAAACTTTTAGTCAACACTTAGATCACTTTTGACGTTGTCATAAATTGAGGATGTGAAAACTTTAATTCAACGTAACCCCCTTTCCTGTTAAACCCCGTAAGTTCTTGATGTGAGACTTTTTAGAGATACGGCAGATTATAGTTAAAGTCTCTTTAAATATGAAGTAAGCAACTTTATTTTTTCTTCTTAAGAAAAATAGATAACATCAATAATTTCACCCTCACAACTTTTGTTCAGTCTGATGAACAATTGACTATATCGTCAACGTTCTACCGTCACCATCACTGCCATGAAATTCGTCAACCCTATTCGCTGCCTAAGTAATAATGGGCAACACACTCATGAAATTTACCCATGCACTGCCAGCACTCAGCAATCAAATGAGCAAATGATGTCTTTGGTGTATCCCGATGGACATGTCACCAACGTTACAGTTCGCCGGAAGAAGTCGTAGCCATTGCTGGTTTAGCGGATGCAACGATCTACCAGGTGTTTTCAATTGAAGTGCGTGAATACTACAACTGTCCTCAGGATTAGCAATGTCAAATCCTAGGAATTGTTTCGATAGTGAGGGCGACGCGTTTAACGGATGCAATCATAGCAGTACATATGCTTCAAGAAGTCTTAGGCCCGTTTACACGCCTCTTTTTGGCAAATACCTGTCCACTTTGCGATCGCTCCACAGGTGAGGTGTTATGTCAGTCCTGCCATGGTCAGATGCTATCATCCCTTTGGCCAGTGGCAACCTTGGCTGACCCTCGTATGAAGGTTCCCCCAACCACTGATTTTAATCTTTTTGCATGGGGAGCGTATAGTGGCTTACTTAAACAGGCATTAGCTTTACTCAAGTATGGTAATAAGCCTGAATTAGGGATCTGGCTGGGGGTGCAATTGGGAGCCCAATGGTACGAGCACTACGGCGCTACCTTACGGCACAAGCCTTTAATGATTCCTATTCCGTTACATCGTGAACGCCAACAGCAAAGAGGCTATAACCAAGCTAGTTTAATTGCGAAAGGATTTTGCCGTGCTACCGGGTTACGTTATATACCTAATGGTCTTATTCGTAAGAAAAACACTTGTGCCATGCACAGCCTAGGAGTGGCAGAACGAAAAGCTAATCTATGGGGGGCATTTCAACTAGGCACGAGCCTGCCCAAGCCCTCCAGGCCAATCTGGCTGATTGATGATATTTATACGACCGGTAGTACAGCCCTTGCTGCCACAGTGGTGTTAAGACAAGCGGGCTACAACGTTTTAGGCATGATAACTGTGGCTCGAGCAATGTTTTAAGGTGCTGCAGAAGCATCGATTATGACCTGCCCATGTTGATCGAACACTAAACTAGAGTCTAATCCGGTAATTTGTTCAAACTGTTCAGGAGTTAACTTGGTTTTCACTAATGCTGAGTTGACGAGAGCTGTATTCGTGACTTCTACATTGACCACAGAGGTTTCTAAGATTTTGGGTGTGAGAGTGCGGATGGAGCTTGGTAATGGAGGGAGCTCTTCTGGAACTGGTTGCCAAACTTGTAGATGGGTATGAACCTTTTGGATAAAGTCAAGTCCCTTCTGCATGGGAATTTTTAACCAGCCTTGTATGATTTCCTCAGTGATCGCCAGTTCGATCAGAGGTTGTGGATACGTATTGAGTAGCCTTGTTAAATATTCCTCAAAGGCTAGAACATCATCACCCGTGAGATGATAGCTATCAACAATATGATTGACTCGCTGACGGTTGATTCGTGCTTGGATATCCATAACCTACAACTCAATCTGCAGTGACTGGTTTAATTAGGGCTTTATTTCAAACGGGGCAGAGGATATCCCAATCATTTTATCTCTAGGCCTGTTAATGCCAGAATCACAAGTAAGGCTAAGTTACTTAGGCACTAATATTTACACTTTTAATACTAATTCATTCCCCTTTTACTTGACATTGAATTTAGAATTTCTTTTCCCAATAATCACATGTGATCACCTACTTACTAGAGTCTTTATGTTATTACTTAAGACTAAACATAGCTGATTTTAGATGGGTGTTTTTTCGTTTTTAGAGATAGAAAATCAACTATCAATTTAGAGGGATACCGCTATATTTGGTATTGTTAAAAACCACTTATTTGTATGACAGCCTCGCTTCACAATGCTAATTTTTGTACTGATAGGTTACTGTGTGCTGCTGCGATAGCATCGTTATCCCTTCCAAACGTGCGGGTAATTTAAACAGGTCACGATTTGCTCCCTAGCGCTGATTGCCTTACTTTCCTTGATTAGGAGAGCATTAGAGCTCTAAAGTTATGACCGAGTCTGTCATTCAAACAATACAATTAGACACCATATGCTCGCCACTAAAGCTACTCAAAACGGTTAAAGAACTTCTCCAAGTCCAAATTAATGGTTATATTCACCTAAAAACATCTACTGGAGAAAATTGGTGGCTGGAGTTTCAAGGGAGTCAGTTGCTTTGGGCTGGAGGAGGGCAGCATCGATTTAGACGTTGGCAGCGTTTATTGCAAACCTACTGTCCTAGCGTCAATCCTAGGGAAGTAAAGTTGCGAGAAGAAGAGGTGTTTGAGAATTGGGAATATGTTGCTTTAACTGTTTTGTTGAAACGACAACAGCTAAAGCATAGTGATGCATTGTCCATAGTAGAGGCTACACTTTCAGAAGTGTTGTTTGACATTTGTCATGCTGTAGAAAGTATTACGCACATTAGCTACAGCATTAACCGTCAGGCTCGTTTGAATCAATCCATTGTGATATTTAATCACACGACGTTGTTTTATAATGTTAAAACTGCATTAGAAGAGTGGCAGAAAACAAAGTTATCTTGTTTCTCTCCTAATTTAGCTCCGGCTATTATTGATGTTAGCCGTTTAGAAAAGCAAACCCAACCCCGCACAGGTCAGATTCTCCAGCGGTTACTCTCTGGGAATCGTTCACTGCGAGAACTCAGCCGGATTACTGGGCGCGATCTGTGTGAACTGGGGGCTATGGTAGCCGCCTATGTAGAACGAGATATTGTCGGTCTGACTTCTATTAACGATCTATCTCAGCCTTATGGAGCGATGGAGCAGAAGATGCTGATCCAAGTCGCTCAAAAACTACCGTTGATTTTCTGTATCGATGATAGTCCTCAGATTGGCTATTTGATGGAAGAAGTGTTGTGTTCGGCTGGCTATAGATGTACCAGCATCCAGGATTCGGTTCAAGCATTAGCTGCAATTATTCGCCATACTCCAGACCTGATTTTTTTAGATGTCACGATGCCTGTGGCCAATGGTTATGAAATTTGCAAACAGGTCCGGAGAGTAAAAGCGTTTAAACAAACTCCGATTATTATGCTAATTGGTAATAATGATAGTCTGATGGATAGAATGCGCGCTAAATCAGTGGGTGCAACGGACTTTATGGTGAAGCCGATTGACCCTGCTCAGGTCCTAGAAACAACTCGATATCAGCTCGCATCTTTGAGTGGAAACCATTAAGGCGAGAGCGTTCTATTCCTTAAACTGTTGTGTGTAAAACTGCTCGTAACGTCCCTGCTGTTCTAGTAGTTCTAAGTGCGTCCCAGCTTCTGCAATCTGACCGTTTTCAACAAACAAAATGCGATCCGCTTTTCTCACGGTACTGAGCCGATGCGCAATGATAAACACTGTTCGGTTTTCCATTGCTCGTTCCAGTGCCTCTTGTACGAGTGCTTCTGATTCAGAATCCAGGGCTGATGTGGCTTCATCTAGGATTAAAATCCTAGGGTTTAAAAGTATTGCCCGAGCGATCGCAATACGTTGTCGTTGACCACCTGACAGATTTACACCTCGTTCCCCTACCCAAGTGTGATAACCCTGAGAAAATTGTTGAATAAAGTTATGGGCATTTGAAATCTTTGCTGCTGCCTCAATCGCTTGTTGATCCAGCTTCGTTTGACCATAGGCAATATTCTGAGCAATGGTACCTGAAAATAAGGTAGTCTCCTGAGGTACGATACCAATCTGTTGTCGTAAACTTTGCAGAGTTACATCTCGTATATTTACACCATCTACCAAAACCTCACCCGTCTGTGGATCGTAGAACCTTGCTAATAGATTTACTAAGGTGGTTTTTCCTGCTCCTGATGGCCCCACTAGAGCAACAACATCTCCAGGATGTACCAGCAATGAGAGATCTTTAAAGACAGTTTGGCTGGATGGATATGCAAAGCTTACGCGATGATATTCGACTTTGCCTGTAATGGAAGGTAATACGTGGGCATCTGGTTTTTCTCTGAGTGTGGGCTGCTCTGCAAAAATTTCGAAGACTCGTTCGGCAGAAGCTTCAGCTTGTTTAAAGGTGTTGTAATGTTGGGTAACTAGGTTAATTGGATCGATCAGCAGAGCTACAGCTACCAAAAAGCTGACAAACTCTTGAGGTGCTAATTTTCCTAGTGCAATCTGCCAGCCTCCTAGCAGAAAGAGAAACATAATTCCGACAGCCTCTAGAAATCCGACGACTGGGTATTGAATTGCCGTGAGATGCTCAGTTCGATATTTTGCGATACGATTTTCATCCGCAACGGCACTAAAGCGTTCTACTTCATACTTGTCGGCTGCGAATGCCTTGACTACACGGATATTTCCTAAGACCTCTGTGAGTAAAGCAGATAGGTTCGAAATCTCGTTTTGGCTACGACGTGATAACGACAACATACGATTACCAAAGGTGCCAATTAACCAAGCCATTAACGGTGCAATCAAAAAGCCCGCTAGTGTGAGGGGCCAATTGAGATAAAACATAT
This sequence comes from Cyanobacteria bacterium P01_D01_bin.156, assembly GCA_039024555.1. Lineage (GTDB taxonomy): Bacteria > Cyanobacteriota > Cyanobacteriia > Phormidesmidales > Phormidesmidaceae > Leptothoe. The sequence continues at coordinate 199,660 of JBCCQQ010000001.1, read as the reverse complement.
ATATGGGAATGGCAATCAGCTGAAATACGCAAGAGATAAACTGTTGCGACATTTTGTAAATTACTTCGCCAATACGATCAATATCCTCCGTGAGGCGGTAGGAAAGATCACCCGTTTTAGCGGAGGCAAAGTAATCGATATTGAGCTGATGCAGGTGTGCGTATACTTTCTTTCGCAGCTCTAATACTGTAGCTAAAGATGCACGTATGGAGAAAACCTTCTCTCCATATTGAAAAAGGTTTTGAACTAGGAATGCTAGGGTTGTAAATCCCAGCCACCTGGCAATATTAGGGACTTCGCCTTGGCTAATAAAGTATGTGACCTGCCCAGCCAGATATGGCAATGTGATGGTAGAGAGCACGTAGCCTACAATAAATACAAACGACCAGGTAAACAGCGGCCATTGGGGATGTAAAAAGGGCAACAGCTGCCAATAGACTGATCGTTGTTTTGAAACCATAAATCCTTAAACTCAAAAATCGAGGAAAATCATTGTGAAGCAATCGCTGAATTGTTTTACTACTCAGCGATTGCTTTATCCTTTTGTTGTTCTTCTAACGTTGAGAGAATCACTTTAGCAATACGATAGGATGCTCCAAAGGGGCCAAAGCGTTCTTGTCCATTTTCAATACAGGCTTTTAGATAATCGTCATCTTGAATGACTTTTACAGCATATTGGGCAGCTTCTTGTAAGGTTTCTGGTGTTGCGGGTTCAGTCCCGATGGTTTTTACCGAAAGACCCAACAGTCGATCCTGCGCTTCTGCGAAGGCGTAGGTAAACTGGGGGCCTGCTCCAGGGATTTGCAAGATGGGTTTACCGATAGCCATAGCTTGATCTACGGCTAAGCCAGCCATGCCCAACACCAGAGTGGTGTTGCAAACAATGTCGCTAAAGGCATCACTAAAACACAGCACGGTGGTCATAGAACTGCCTTTAGGAGATAGATACGTCAGTTTGTGCCCATTGCACTGCCAACCAGCGGAAGCAGCTATGGCCTCTAGATCAGACATGACATCTGGGACAAGAGCTGCTCGAAACTGTACTTGAGGATTCCTGTGCGCAATTTCAACCACTAGTCCCAGGAGTAGCTTGAGATTTCTCATGGCTTCGGGAATTCGAGATCCTGGTAACAAAGCCATCATTGGGCGACTTGAGTCAAGACCTAGATCTTTGCCTTTGGGATTAAGCCGATCTAAGGATGGAATTCCACCAAATTGGGCTTTGGTAAATCCTTGTTTTTGGTAATCTTGAGCTGTGTGAGCATCGCGAGAAAAAAGTGTTAAACATCGGGGTGACTTGAGTACGGCTTTCAGCACTAAATCTAGTTTGAGAGTGCCTTCGTACATCGCCGATAGCGGTGAGGTAAAAGAAATAAATGGTTTACCACTCAGGTAAGCAAAACACTGGCCCACCACATCTCCGGTGGCAAATACGAGATCACACTGGGGGGCGTAGCGGCGCACCGCCTGAAGTTGTCGCCAGGTAGACGTGAGTAGACCAGCGCGAATATCATTAATCAGCCGTAGACGATTGGTGTAGGTAAACCCGCCCGATGGCAGGGTGAGGGTGGGAGCAATAATTGGAACATTGATATTGCGATAGGCATGCCCTTCACCCACAATTGGGGCGGCAGCAATGTCGATGTTGGGGGCGAGTTCGCGCAAGCTCCGAATAATGTGGGAAGAGTGATTATCTTCGCCGTGGCCGTTGCTAATGAATAAGAGTTTATGGGGCATGGGTAAATAGCAGCGGTGTTAGGGCCTTGTCCCAACGCGTTCAACAAACGATCTTAGGTTCACCACCGACAGCGAGAAAGTTGAGTCCATAGTACAGCTTGGTGCTCCCTTGAAAATAATGTTGACTGAATACAAGTGTGTTGATGTTTGGGGACTAATAAGCGCTGTCTAAGAAAATCCCCTGGATTGAGACATCAATTCAGGGGAAAAGTGTAGGTCGTAGTGATTTATCTTCAGTCGTTGTATTGGAAAGGTGGAACTATTCGCTCCGCTTACGTTTGATACCAAATAATGCGGCAGCGCCACCCAAGAGGCCGAGCATTGTGCCGGGCTCAGGTACAGGTTGGTAAACAGAGAAGGTGTTGCTTTCTTCGTTAGTAACGACTAATAGGGATTGTCCAGTGGGACTATCTTCTCCGTCGATGAATAGTAAGCCTTCGGGGCTAACATCGCCTTTGAAGCTGGGCTCGTAGCTGATAAAGCTCGGCGCAGCAGGATTGGAGATGTCGTATACCATGACGCCACCGGTACGCTCTAGACCAATAAAGGCAACGGGCTTACCATCAACGATGCCAACGGTGACACCTTCGGGCTCAGGACCTTTGTCATCGCTGCGCTCATCAAATTCTTCGGGGTCACCGTCGTTGATGTTGAACAGCTCGGGGAAGTTAGCGGCAATAAACTGCTCAAATTCATCACCACTGTCAAAGACTAGGTTGCCTTCAGCGTCCCAAATGGAGAATGAACGGGCACCGTAGCTATAGATCTGGTCTACATCGCCGTCGCCGTCAGTGTCACCCAGGGTGTTAGTGGTTTTTAGACGGCCTAGATTCTCATCTAGCTGTAGTTCAGCCGCGTTGGGATAAGCGGTGGGATCTAAAACAAGATCGGCCACTCGCTCTTCTTCGGAAAAGCCGTCATAGTCACGGGCGTCGCCCTCATTGGCGGTGACTACATAGGTTTCACCATCGACGGTGTATGTTGCGATCGCATCTGGCTGATACATACCCAATACTGGATGAGTTTGGATATTGATGCCGTCATCCCGGTTGCTAGCATCAAAACCATTACCTTCAAGGCTGTGATCCTTAAAGCCAAGACTCTTCACTGCGGTGAAGGACTCAGTTTCCAGGTCTAGAATCCCTAGGGCATTGTTTTCTTGAATGGCAACGTAAGCGGTGGAGCCATCTTCAGACACTGCGATGAATTCAGGCTCTAAATCTTGCTCAGGCGTTGCTCCAGGACCAAAAATGCGCACCTCAGGGTCAATGGCAACGCCACCGAAGCCGATGCTGTTTACGGTGCTGTTAGCAATATCAATAATGCTGACGGAACCTTCAGGATCCACATCATACTCATCGCTGGGCTCACCTTCGTTGGCCACAAGCACCTTGCTGCCATCGGGGGTAAAGGTAACCATATCGGGTAGAGCGCCGACTTCAAAGGAAGTTTGAAAACTACCAAAGGCATCAAAAAATGCAACGATGCCATTGTCCTGTGCAGTTTCGGCTTCAATTGCAGCAGCCAAAATACCATTGCCAAATGCAACGCTATTCACACCACCGCCGACAAAACCACCAATATTGGCAGGGTTAGTCAGGTCAATGGAGCCAAAAAAGTTAGGCGCACTTGGAGTACTTAGATTAAAAATCTCAATGGTGTCGCCAGTGGTGACGAACAAATTGGCAGTATCCGCATCAAACGCAGAAATCTCTGCACCACTCTCAACTTCAGCGCTGCCAACGCGGCTTAGGGTGAACGCAGACGCAGGAGTAGAGATCGCACTCGTAAGCACAACCGCTGGGATGACTGCCCCCAACATATACTTAAGTGTCATGGATGATTTCGTTATCTAGATAAACTTGGATGTTGAACACGTTGTATGGACGGACCCCCAGGACATCTCGCTACCGCTTCCTTAGGCTAAACGTGGCGCAGGCCAAGCCGCAGCAAAGATTCATTCTGAAAGTAAAATACCTAATAAAAACAAAGGTTAAGAGAAGGTAAAACACTGAGTGCTTTCAAGGAGTCTTTAAGCCTCCTCATCTTGAGTTCATCATTAGTCCTGTCAATTCCACCAACTTTTCCACTCCTCTGGCACAATAGGGCCAACCCAAGCAAAGGTCTTAAGGATTTTGGTGTTAACACCTGAAAATTTATTTCCATTTACTCTGGATCCATTTCAAGTGGAAGCGATTGACGCCCTCAATCAAGGGCAGTCTGTGATTGTCTGTGCCCCCACAGGGTCAGGGAAAACCCTAGTGGGCGAATATGCAATCCATAAAGCCCTCCACGAAAAGAAACGAGTATTTTATACAACCCCGCTTAAAGCCTTATCCAACCAAAAACTACGAGACTTTCAGAAGCTGTTTGGCCAGAGTAACGTGGGGTTGCTGACCGGGGATACTTCCGTGAATCGTGAAGCTCCTATTCTGGTCATGACTACAGAAATTTTTCGCAACATGCTTTACGGCACCACGATGGGGGAGGTGGGGCATTCAGTTCGGGATGTGCAGACCGTTGTTCTAGACGAGTGTCATTATATGAACGATCGGCAGCGAGGAACTGTCTGGGAAGAATCTATTATTTATTGTCCCCACGAAATTCAGCTGGTGGGGCTATCAGCGACTGTTGCCAATGGCGATCAGCTGACTGATTGGATTGCCAAAATCCATGGCCCTAGTCAGCTCATTTATTCTAACTTTCGCCCAGTGCCATTAACGATGCATTTTGCTACTAGCAAAGGCATCTTTCCGCTTTTAAACGAGAAAAAGACGGCTCTCCATAGTCATCTCAAAAGACATCGCCGACCGCCGCGTCGCCAAAAAGGTCAAAAGAAAAAGCCTGTGACTGCCACGATGGCTTTGATTGTTGCTCAGCTGCAGCAACGAGATATGTTGCCAGCTATCTTTTTTATTTTTAGTCGCAAGGGCTGTGACAAAGCGGTTCAAAACATCAGCAATTTATCTTTAGTATCTTCATCTGAAGCAAGAGCACTTAAGCAGCGGATTGATGAGTTTTTAGCGGCTAATCCAGAAGCTGCCCGAGCCGGTCAGGTAGATCCGCTTTATCGTGGGATTGCCGCTCACCATGCTGGATTATTACCTGCTTGGAAAAGCCTGGTTGAAGAGCTCTTTCAGGCAGGCTTGATTAAAGTGGTTTTTGCGACAGAAACCCTAGCCGCAGGAATTAACATGCCTGCTCGTACAACGGTTATTTCTAACCTTTCTAAGCGTACTGACAGTGGCCATCGCCTGCTGCGGGCATCAGAATTTTTGCAGATGGCCGGTCGGGCTGGGCGGCGGGGTATGGATTCTGAAGGTCATGTTGTGACCGTGGAAACTCCGTTTGAGGGAGCTCAGGAAGCAGGCTATCTGGCCCTGGCCAAACCAGATCCGTTAGTTAGTCAATTCACCCCTAGCTATGGCATGGTCCTGAACTTGCTCCAAACGCACTCCCTCCCAGAAACCCGCGATTTGGTGGAGCGTAGTTTTGGTCAATACCTATCTACCCTACATCTAGTTCCACAGCAGCGTGCTATCTCTGAGGTAGAGCATAGTATTGAGCTTATCCGTGAGCAGCTGGCTGTGGTGGATGATGCCATGGTTGCCGACTATGCCAAGCTGAAGGAGCGTCTTCGGGAAGAACGTCGGCTGCTAAAGATTTTAGATAAGCAAGCCATTGAAAAGCTGACGGGAAATCTTCTAACGGCGGTGAATTTTACGGTGGCAGGTACGGTGCTTTCCCTCAAAGGTAAGCATATTAAGGTTCATAATCCTCTACCTGCTGTTTTAGTGACAAAAATTCTCGGCCCTGGCAAGGTTACTTATCTAACCTGTCTCACGGCTGATAACCATTGGATTATGGCCACTGCCACTGATGTGTTTGGTCTGTACGAAAAGTATGAGCGAATTTCTGCCGTAGATACTCTGACACCTCCTGCTGAGTTACCTCTCAAGGCGGGGAGTAAATGGGCTGGTGATGATGTGTCTATTGCCGTGGCTCAATGGATTCCTACGTCATTGCCGACTCTAGATCAACTGGCCCCTGAGGTTAAAGACCAGCGCGATCGCATGCAATCCGTTGCAGATAAGCTAGAGGCCCACCCCTTAAATGAATTCGGTAAACCCAAAACGTTAGTCAAAAAACAACAGCAGCTACAAGCGCTAGAATCCGAACTCAGAGATCTCAAAGCACAATACCAAAAATACGCCAGTCGTTACTGGGAAGAATTTTCAAATTTAATGGCTATCCTAGAAACCTTTGGTGGTTTAGATAATAGCCAACCTACTAACTTTGGTAAGATGGCTGCGGCTCTTCGTGGTGAAAATGAGCTATGGCTGGCCCTATCCCTAGGGTCTGGAGAATTTGACCACTTAGAACCTCATCAATTTGCTGCTGCTTGCGCTGCCATCGTTACCGAAATTACCCGTCCTGATACGTGGACCCACTATCGTACATCCAATGGTGTGATTGAAGCCCTAGAAGGTTTACGTTCTATACGGCGACAGCTGTTTCAGCAACAGCGTCGTTACCAAGTTACCTTGCCTGTGCCTTTGGAATGGAACCTCATTGCTCTCGTAGAAGCTTGGGCCTTAGAAACCGATTGGAATGACCTGTGCCAAAATACCAGCCTTGATGAAGGGGATGTGGTCCGCATTTTACGGCGCACTCTAGATATTTTGTCCCAGATTCATCACATCCCCTTTGTATCTAGCACTGTCAAATCAACGGCTCGTCAAGCGGCCTATCTAATCAATCGTTTTCCGGTTAATGAAGCAGCCAATATCACTGTGGATGAGGCGAATTCTTTGGCACCGGGAGATAATGAAAAGGATAACAGCAATACTTCTGAAGAAGAGTAGTTTCAGGTATGACCTCCTCCACTCTTACACCTCAGCCTAAAGCCTTAGCTCGTGCTAAATGCGCTGTAAGCTGTAGTCCCTTCCATATGAAATTACTGTCTACTATGCAAGCAAGCAGTGTTTCCCTGCGTGCCATCAGCGAAGATCGGGGCATGCTCAATGGGTACACTCGTCAGCCCCTCTCTGAGGTTGCTGCTGACACCCACCTGGGCTGGCTTATGGAGCTTGGCATTGTCCGTAGAGAAGTGGATGGGCAAGGGCTGACTGATAAATTTCGCCTGACCCCAATTGGTCGGCAACTCGTAGACCATTGGGAAGCTGCAGGTCGTCCGGATTCCACAGGCAGCCTTGTGGATTATTTATCCAATACCAGAAACCGATGGTTCAGACTACCTGTTTGGCTAAGATAGCGAGGATTAACTGGGGAAGTTCCCCAATCCTGACAGGGCATTGTCTTGACATGTAATGTCCTTTGGCAAGCCTGTCTGACAGCATCATGTACAACATTATCCATCGCTAATGTTGTAACTTCACCAGTAAAACTGTTTACAACCAACGATGGATAAAGCCTGGAGGTTGGGTAAGGTGATGCCATGACACAATCTCCTAACTACAGCTAAAGTAAGCCACGAATATTGCCCATACTGATCCTAAAAGCCGTTATTCCACCTCGATATTCCAAAATCACTATTGCAATTACTAACACTCCAGTTAGACCGGGAGACACTATAGATGAAGGCCATTATGGTAGTGGGGACCACCTCCCACGCAGGGAAATCTCTACTTGTCACAGCACTTTGCCGTATACTCAGTCGCCGGGGGTGGCGAGTAGCTCCGTTCAAGGGTCAGAATACAGCCCTCAATGCATATGTGACTGCTAACGGTGCTGAAATTGGTTATGCGCAAGCTGTACAAGCGTGGGCTGCAGGTGTTTCTCCCCAGGCTGAAATGAATCCGGTTTTGCTGAAACCTCAAGGTAACAGTGGCAAAGCTCAAGTGATTATTAAAGGACGCCCCGTAGGACAAACGACTGCTAGTCATTACTACGAAACCTATTTTGAAACGGGCTGGCAAGCCGTACAAGAGAGCCTGGCCCGTCTTGGTCAAGAATTTGACCTATTAATTTGTGAAGGTAATGGTAACCCTGCCGAGATTACGACTAAGAATCGCGATCTTGCCAATATGAAAATTGCCCAGGCATTAAACGCTCCCACTATTCTGGTGACCGATATTGACCGAGGGGGTGCCTTTGCTCATATCATCGGTACTCTCGAGCTGCTGGAACCTGAGGAACGTTCCCTAATTAAAGGCGTTATTCTGAACAAGTTTCACGGTCAAACCCAAGCACTTCAACCAGGTATCGACTGGCTAGAAAAACGCACTAACATTCCAGTGCTCGGGGTGGTGCCTTGGCTAGATAATAATCTAATGGCTGAGGGGTCAATGGCCCTAATGAATCGTCCTATCGAAAAACAATCTGCTGAGCTAAATGTTGCTGTAATTCGTCTTCCTAGAATTTCCAACTTTACTGACTTTGATCCCTTAGAAGCGGAACCTTCTGTCAATGTGCGGTACCTCAGCCCCAAGGAAGATTTAGGACATCCCGATGCAGTTATTTTGCCAGGGACTAAAACAGCTATTGCCGATCTCTTAATTCTGCAGCGTACGGGTATGGCGGAGGCCATTCAAAATTATGCAGCAGCAGGTGGCACAGTGCTTGGTATTTGTGGTGGGTTTCAGCTCATGGGACAAATGCTGGCCGATCCTGAAGGGTTAGAAGGCCAAGAGGGACGTTTTAGAGGTCTCAGTATCTTGCCCCTACGCACTGTGATTACCCAAAATAAGGTGGCACGGCAGCGGTCTGTCAGTTCTAAGCACCCTCAGGAAGGTCTACCGGTGAATGGTTATGAAATTCACCACGGTCGTACTCAACTCGTGATGACTCCCGAAGGTGGAGACCCTGGACCTAAGTTCCAACCAATCTTTGACGACCGCAGTTTGGGTATTGTTGATGAAACTGAGTCCCTCTGGGGCACTTATCTACATGGCATTTTTGATAATGGTCCTTGGCGGCGCGCTTGGCTCAACCGTTTGCGACAGCAGCGGGGCCTAGGCTCTTTACCTACCGGTATTGCGAACTATCGAGAACAGCGAGATGCCATGCTAAACACTCTGGCTAATACCGTTGAACAGTACATAAACTTAGACCCTATTTTGAGTGAGTCATAATTCGGACACCCCCTGCAAGATCTAGAGGCATAATAAGCTATTAGTGCTTTAGACGAGGATTTTATGCCTCCAATCGATGTAGCTTTATTGGCTATGGGTGGCTTGGTTGCTGGACTACTAGCCGGGCTTTTGGGTATCGGGGGAGGTGTGTTGATGGTGCCTCTACTGTTACTGTTTGGTCTCAATGTTAGGCAAGCAGCTGCTACTAGTCTGTTAGCGATTTTGGTGACGGCTACCACGGGTAGCGTACAAAACTGGCGTATGGGCTATCTTCAGCCCAAGCATGTGCTATGGCTTGCATTACCCGCAATTCTTCTGGTTGTGGCTGGTACAGAGGCTGGTCGTATGTTGCCAGAGCATTGGCGTAGAGCCTTATTTGGTGTTTTATTGCTTTGCAATATCTACTTAGTCACTCTGAAAAAGAGTATGGCTAGTACGGTGTCTCCGCATACCGTTCAGAAATCTATTATTTCCCCTATCCCGGCAAGAGTGATTACTGGCGGAGCTTCAGGTTTTATGGCGGGCCTATTTGGTGTGGGTGGCGGTGTGATTATGGTGCCTTTACAAGTTCTGCTATTGAACTCTGGTTTAAAGAGTGCAGTACGCACCAGTCTAGGAGTCATTGTTCTGACTTCCCTCGTGGCTTGTATTCACAACGGTTTAAATGGAGATATCGTATACGGGGCCGGACTGAGTCTTGGCATGGGTGGCCTAATCGGTGTTCAATTCAGTACTCGCTTTTTACCAAAACTGCCTGATACGGTAGTGAGTATTTTATTCCGTGCCCTGTTATGTGTTTTGTCTACTTATGTTTTCTGGCAAGCCTGGCACGCTTATGTAAATATGAGCACGTAGTTTTTGCTCTTAGCTCTCGTGTTTAGAGATTCTAAACTTTGGGTGTTGTGATTCTGAGCCACTCACTATTTGTTATTTTTTGAGTTGAGTTCACTCCCATGGTGGCGCCCAAGAACTCGGAGAGGTGTATGTGTAACTGTATGTAGCGCTCATATCGAAACGTCGATGACAATACAAAAAAGGTACAAATTGCTAAACTTTTGAGCTTAGTAATTCGTACCCTTTTTGTAAAACGTATATCAAGCTAACTAACCTAACCCCAGCGGCCAATACCTAATTGAGTTTTAAGACAAGACAGTTACCAAGCCGAAAAACTCAGAGCATTGAGACATCAATAAACACTATTCTTTCGTTTGAATGTAAAGAATAAGCAGGAAGACGGTTGGAACAAATACAAAAAGAATGCTGGCTACAAACCCCAGGTTATTAACTTCCATAGACCTTAACTACTACTTCTCTCAACAACAAGCCACAAGGCTAAGCATATCACTCTGACCTAAATCAATGAACCGCTTAACGTAGATCTGATGTAAAGGAGAATACATTACAACGACCTATCATTGAGGAAACAATGCTCTTTACTATCGTTTCTTCTTGGGTTTTGTTACTACCCTAATAGGTCCATTTACTAATGTTTGGCAGGCTAAGCGGCAATTGGCAGGTCGTTTTTTTAGCCGTTTCTCCTCAACTGCGGTGCGTGGGGAGAGGTTATCTAATCCCTCTTCTATCTCAACCACACATAGAGCACATTGACCATAACCACCGCAGTTCATCATCTTACCCGTGAAGGTATAGATGTCTACATTGTTGTCGATCGCTTTCTGCCGCAGGTTTGCACCATCTGCCGCTGTGATCTCAAGATCTTCTTTAACAAACTTAATAATGGGCATCGAATAGCTCCAAAAGCAATCGCTGTAAAGTTGGGTATGCCGTGAACGGCTGGATTTACATAGAATCCAACTTGCATTGGATTATGAAGTCTAGTTACACTTCTTTATACACTTTAATCTTTGATTTTTAGTGGTTAGTCCGTCGGGAATCGTCTGGATTCATTACCGTGATCAGTTGCCATATATTTCAGAATAAGTTGTCTACGGGGGATTTTTGACAATCCCATACGTGGATGCGCTCTGGAGATCTGGTAGCCTATTCACTATTGGTATTTTAATGTACGGCTAAATTTTCCAAACTAGGAGGAGGCGTGTAGTCAATGGGACTACCCTGGTACCGGGTACATACAGTCGTGGTTAACGATCCCGGACGACTGATTTCTGTACACCTGATGCATACTGCCCTTGTGGCAGGTTGGGCTGGCTCTATGGCCCTGTTTGAGCTAGCAACTTTTGATCCAAGCGATCCTGCTCTGAACCCCATGTGGCGTCAGGGCATGTTTGTTTTACCCTTTATGGCTCGCCTCGGTGTGACCGGGTCCTGGGGCGGCTGGAGTGTGACTGGAGAGACAGGTGTCGATCCTGGTTTCTGGTCATTTGAAGGGGTTGCCCTTGCACACATCGTGCTGTCTGGCTTGTTGTTTTTAGCAGCTGTTTGGCACTGGGTTTTCTGGGATTTGGATCTGTTCCGTGATCCTCGAACTGGTGAGCCTGCTTTGGACTTGCCTAAGATGTTTGGCATTCACCTGTTCTTATCTGGTTTACTTTGTTTCGGATTTGGGGCATTTCACCTGACAGGCGTCTGGGGGCCTGGTATGTGGGTTTCTGACCCTTATGGTCTAACTGGCCATGTTCAGCCGGTTGCACCTGAGTGGGGGCCTTCAGGATTTAACCCATACAATGCTGGTGGTATTGTTGCACACCATATTGCTGCTGGTATTGTCGGTATTGTTGCTGGTCTTTTCCATCTAACAGTGCGTCCACCGCAGCGTCTTTACAAGGCATTGCGTATGGGTAATATCGAAACAGTTCTTTCCAGCAGTATCGCTGCTGTATTCTTTGCGGCGTTTATTGTGGCTGGTACCATGTGGTACGGAAACGCAACGACTCCTGTTGAGCTGTTTGGACCAACTCGTTATCAGTGGGACGGTGGCTACTATCAGCAAGAGATCGAGCGTCGGGTACAGGCTGACATGGCTGACGGCTTGAGTCGCAAAGAGGCTTACGAAAATATTCCTGAGAAGCTTGCTTTCTATGACTACGTGGGCAACAGTCCTGCTAAGGGTGGCTTGTTCCGAGTAGGTCCTATGGATACTGGTGATGGCATTGCTACTAGCTGGCTTGGCCACCCTGTGTTTACAGACTCTGAAGGTCGCGAGCTGTCGGTTCGTCGTCTGCCCAACTTCTTTGAAACGTTCCCTGTGGTCTTGACTGATTCCAGTGGTGTGGTTCGTGCCGATATTCCTTTCCGACGTGCTGAGTCTCAGTTCAGTATTGAGCAGACTGGTGTAACTGCTACCTTCTATGGTGGTGAGCTGGATGGTCAAACTATTAAGGATCCTGCAAGTGTTAAGCGCTACGCTCGCAAGGCGCTACTTGGTGAGCCCTTTGAGTTTGATCTAGAGACTCTAGATTCTGACGGTGTTTTTCGTTCTAGTCCTCGTGGCTGGTTTACCTTTGGACATGCAGTGTTTGCACTGTTGTTCTTCTTTGGGCATATCTGGCATGGCTCTCGAACACTGTATCGCGACGTTTTCGCTGGTGTGGATCCTGACCTATCTCCTGAACAGGTTGAGTGGGGCTTTTTCCAGAAGGTGGGTGATACATCCACGCGTACTAGCAACTAAAGCGTAAGCTTTTAAGTTGAATGAATGGCTCAGTGAGAAGATCTCCCACTGGGCCGTTTTTTTGAAATAATGGTGTTAATGGTAGCCTTTGTTTTTGGAAAGGGCTCTAGAGATTACCTGACCTGATTAGGATTGAATCATGGAAAGTGTTGCTTACATTCTGATTTTTGCCTGCGTTATTGGCACCCTCTTTTTTGCGATCGCATTTCGTGAGCCTCCCCGGATTAACAAAGACTAGTGGTTAAACACCACTGCGGTTAGGGGTTGGCTCAAACAGTAGCTGCTGGTTAGACGCAAAATATAATTAATTTGGTGCTGTTAGTGGCACAAATGACATAATAGAGGTATTAACTTCTTTGCATTTATCGAAGTTAACCTCTATTTTTGTTGTATGCGTGCTCTAATGAGCGTGAGCCGCCTACTCACTTGGGTTTAGTTGTCTATGCAATGTCCCTTCTGCCAACATGCAAGTAACCGTGTGCTCGAATCCAGATCGGCAGAAGCTGGTCGTAGTATTCGTCGTCGTCGTGAATGCTTGAAATGTGAAGGGCGATTCACCACTTATGAGCGTATTGAATACGTTCCCGTGACGGTTATTAAGCGAAGTGGTAACCGGGAACTCTTTAATCGTTCAAAGCTATTAAGAGGAATCGCGCGGGCTTGTGAAAAAACGGGACTTGATGCTAGCTCTTTAGATGCCATTGTGGATAATATTGAAATGGTTCTGCAGCAGCGTTCTACCCGAGAGATTAGCAGTGCTGATATCGGCGAATTGGCTTTAAAGGAACTGAGACCATTAAATGAAGTGGCCTATGTTCGATTTGCGTCAGTGTATCGTCAGTTCACAGGAATTCGAGATTTTGCAGATACTCTCAACCATCTGCAGACAGATGTATCTTCTAGTCCGTTGCCCTCCTATGGCAATAGTGTTCGACAACCTGGCTCCCCATTAACTGTTTAGTCTGTATGCTGCTTGAGCACATGGTTCTGACCATCACATTGATCAATAACCCGTAACAGTCAGTGACAGTCGGGCTAAATTCACTTATGATTAATAGTCTTGCGAAGGTTTGTATATTTTACTAATTTTTAGTATGCGCTTCTTTGAGAAGCTACTCTTCAGATTAGTATTGCTCGCCTTGCAAGGCTCTAAGTTTTGGGCCTAGTTCAGGTTCACGTCACCCTGTGGAAGTGCGCACTGCATGTTTCCAAGGTTTCGGCGGCTCAGAGTTAATTAAGGGGTCGGGGAAAGCATCAAAGAAATCGTGCTCCCACCTCATCTGAGATAAAATCTGGATCAATGTAGAGGCGGCACACAGACGCACAACATGTCCACCTGATTATGGAGAAACCGTAGGAAACATCTAGCATGGTCAACTTTGAAACGAAAGAAGCCGATATTGGTTTTACTCATGAAGATTTTGAAGCTTTATTAGATCAGTACGATTATCATTTCAGTCCTGGAGACATTGTTCCAGGAACTGTTTTTAGCATTGAGCCTCGAGGCGCTTTGATCGACATTGGTGCAAAAACTGCTGCCTATTTGCCCATTCAAGAGATGTCCATCAATCGTGTCGAAGCCTCTGATGAAGTGCTTCAGTCTAATGAGACTCGTGAATTTTTCATCCTGACAGATGAAAATGAAGATGGCCAGTTAACTCTTTCCATTCGTCGAATTGAGTACATGCGTGCTTGGGAGCGAGTCCGTCAGCTCCAAAACGAGGATGCAACTGTTCGCTCTGATGTGTTTGCGACTAATCGTGGTGGTGCTCTTGTCAGAATTGAAGGCTTGCGCGGTTTTATTCCTGGCTCACATATCAGTACGCGTAAACCTAAGGAAGACTTAGTGGGTGAAGCCTTACCTCTTAAGTTTCTTGAGGTTGATGAAGAGCGTAATCGTCTAGTACTCAGTCATCGTCGTGCTCTGGTTGAGCGCAAGATGAATGGCCTACAGGTTGGCGAAGTTGTGATTGGGGCTGTGCGTGGACTCAAGCCTTACGGTGCCTTTATTGATATTGGTGGTGTGAGTGGTCTGCTACACATTTCTGAAATCTCTCACGACCATATTGATACCCCCAACACTGTTCTGAATGTTAACGATGAAATCAAGGTCATGATTATTGATCTTGATGCTGAACGGGGGCGTATTTCTCTTTCCACGAAGCAGCTTGAGCCAGAACCTGGTGATATGGTCAAGAATCCTGACATTGTGTTTGAGAAAGCTGAAGAAATGGCTGAGCGCTATCGTCAGCAATTGCTTAAAGCTGCAGAAGCTGAGGCCGCTGCGGCTGCGGCTGCAGACGGTGAGACCGTTAGCGAAGAACCCTATGTAGAAGAAGAAGGTGAAACTGCCGTAGCTGCATATGCTGAGTAGGGTGTTTGCCGGTTTGGCATAATTCAACACCTATCGGTTTAATTTTTCGAATGTGAGGCTTCTTGAAGCCTCACATTTTTTTATTGCTTGGCATGAATTAAATGAAACTTCTATCTTGCTTGGCTTTGGTGGGGGTGAGGACTGAAAGTTTTTGCATTGAGACAATGACACATTGCTCCATCTGCGTAATCAGTAACGGCTAAACTTTTTGTTTGTTGTTGCTGTCAGTACGTTCCATTGTGGTTATAGTTGCTTGCAAAGATGTGATTTTTCAAGACATTCAAGCTGTTTTTCTAGATAAAGATGGCACGTTAGCTGATGTCAGCCGGTACTTACTTTCTTTGGGTAAATGCCAAGCCCAACTGATGGAAGCTCTAATCCCAGGTACCTATCCTTGGGTTCTCCAAGCTCTCGGTATTTCCTCTGGTGGATTAGACCCGGCGGGCTTAATGGCTGTGGGTAGTCGCCAAGAGACTATCAATGGCGTTGCTAAGGTTCTACAGGAACAACTGACTGAGAATGAGCGGATTATTGACCTAGTTGCGACAACGTTAGCCGCCGCCGCTCGACAGCATTTACCTAAGGCATCCTATACGCCTTTATTGTCGGGAGTTATTGACTTTCTGAGGCGCTTACGTCAAGCAGGGCTGAAAGTAAGCATGGTATCTGCTGATGCTCAGGTCCATTTAGTAGATTTTGTGGAACATTATCAGCTACAGAATTACTTTGGCCATCTACAAGGGGTTAGCCGTCAGTACCCTAGTAAAGTGACGCCTGATTTTTTGCAAGCTGTTTGCCAAGCTATCGATGTCACCCCCCATCAAGCGCTGATGATTGGGGATGCGGCAACTGATTTACACGTTGCTACTCTGACGGGTGGGTTTATTGGTTATTTAGGAGGCTGGTCTCCTCTTTTGTCTCCCGAGCAAATCGCATCAAAGCAGGTTCTGGGGGCACTCCAGATACCTAGTGCTTTCGTTACTGACTTTAGCCAAATTCGATTCTTAAGACGTACTTTTTGAGGCAGGAGAAAATAAAAAAGAGATGGCAGTTGCCACCTCTTCACTCAACCTTGATCTGCAAAATATGCATTAAAGTAATTCAATTTTGTTCATTTCACGGTCATAACTCAAGTGACAGCCTGTCACAGTTTTAATCTTCGTTTACGCTACCTAATCTGCATTTCACTAAGCTTGAGATAGTACTATGTAATGGATATCAGGCTGTTTGCTGAGGTACTGACCAATGTCGCCATTTCCGGCACATCGCCCTAGCCGTCTTTCATTAGGGCCCTTAGAGGCTGAAATTTTAGAGATTCTATGGCAGTTGGGCACGTCGTCTGGCACGGCAATTCACGATCAGATTTTGGCGGATATTGATCGAGATTTAACCTATTCTTCTGTGGCCACTGTTTTAAGACGTCTGGAGCAAAAAGGTTGGATTGCTAAACGTCGTGTCGGTCGAGCCTACCACTGGGAACCGTTACTTTCTGAGAACAATGCTAAGGTCTTGCGGTCTCATGAAAGTTTGCAGCAGTTTTTGGCGGCTAGTAATCCTGATATTGTTGCTGCCTTTGCAGATACTATCGACCAAGATAGTTTAGAGCAGCTAGAGGCCATTACCCAGCGTATTCAGGCGGCTCGCCGTGCTCAAACTGAGCAGGAGGAGCAGCCATGATGCATGTGAGCTTAATGTTAAGTGCGATCGCGCTGGCAATACTGCTAAGATTTATTTTGGCTCAACGCTGTATGAATAACTGGTTGGCCACATTAGCAATTTTTGCAGTGCCGCCTTTGCTACTGATTACAACGACTCTCGCGATTGTGATTATGGGACCCCATGGCCATGCCGTTACCCATGTGGAAGGTTGGCTAAGCTATTGCATGTCTTGGAGCTATTTGCTGATTATTTTTGGCTTGCTCGCACGGCTTGGATGGCATGCCCGCTGCAGTATGCAATATATTGAGCAATTTCCTCAGATTACTGTGCAAGGTAGCCAAGGCCGTCTATTGGATGATGACGCTGTCTTTAGTGCCCAAATGGGGATGTGGTCATCGCAGCTGGTCATTAGTCAAGGATTGATAGACGCTTTAGACCCAGATCATTTGGCAGCAGTGCTTGCCCATGAAAAGGCCCACGCACACTACCGTGATACGTTTTGGTTTTTCTGGCTAGGTTGGTTGCAACGTATTAATTTTTGGTTGCCCTATGGCGATAGTCTTTGGCAGGAATTACTTCTACTTCGGGAAATTCGTGCCGATCGATGGGCTACTCAATCTGTAGAACGGCTCACCTTGGCAGAATCACTGGTGCAGGTGATTGCTTCTCCTTTATCGACCGTTACGGCTGTTAACTTTAGCTGTACAGCTCCAACAAGTCGCCTCAATCGACGGATTGATGCTTTGTTGGATATCCCAGCAGAAGCGTCGGAATCTAGATTTACCCTGCAGTGGTCTGTTGTGGTTTGCTGCACGATATTTAGTCTAATGCCCTTAGTATCTATTCCGTTTCACTACTAACTTTGACGAGGGTCGTTGAGTTTCAACTATTGCAACTTAACGGGGAGACTGACCCCATACATCCAGCGGAGACACTCGTGTGAGAACTACCCGAGTGACCTCTAAAAAGGCACATCTGGTCCAGGTTCCGAGGAAGGGGCTTGAGATTTTTGAAGCTCAGTTGCATCGTCATCTAAATTGACAATCTGACCATTAAAAAACTGAGCAAAGCTTTTTACACTGCGATCTAAATCACTCTCTGTTTTCCAGCCTGTTGGCTGTGATGATGTTGTTTCAGCTACAGGTTTAGTAGGTGCTGCGGGATGAGCAGTAGTCGTAGGTGTGGCGATAGAGGGAGGCTTGGGTGCAGAGATATTTGCAGGTGCCGGTACGGTTTGGCCTGTGGTGTTGGAGGGCAGATTAGGCCCTGGTGAAGAAACGGGTGCCGCGGATGGTGGTGGTCCTAAGGATGGAGGCGGTGCTGGGGAGGTCTGTTTTTCGGCTGCTACTACCATGGTTACCCGTAGCTTATGACCAAAAACTTTCTCAAATGCTGTTTCTACATTGCTCAAACGGTCTTGAGCCATACGCATCAGCTTATCATTGGTGATACCCACCCGCGCCTCTACACCATCGCAGGCTATTAGCTGACCATGCTGTCGCATTAAAACCTGTGTACCCATCGGGGTTAATTGAGCGACGATTTTACCCCAAATATCATTGAGGCTCCCCATTGCTGGAGCGTTTATTACGGCAGTAGGGTTGGTCTCTGCAGGTTCTGGGGCAATTGCTGTTGGCTGTGCTTTTGTCGATGGAGTAGGTGTTGTATCTGCGGGATAAACGTCTGTGGTATTCGATGGGGGGCCAGGGATGGGATCGCTTGAGGCCACTACTTCAGGATCTAGCTTAGGAATAGAGTCCGTTTGACTGGGTGCCGGAGACCGCACCACATTAACCGTAGGAGGCTTGGTTGAGGATGGCTGAGCGAATGATGTGGTTTCTGCTGTCGTAGTGGTGGTTTGGGACAGTTTACCAACAGCTGTTACAGAAGGTGCTACAACAGGCCGAGTAATATCCGTGACTGAAGTCTGAGCTGAAGGCAGTAATCCCATCAAGGTGATTTCTAACCACAGGCGAGGTTGAGTTGTATGTTTTACCTGCACTTCAGCTGTTCGTAAGTGCTGTTGACTGGCTAACAACAGTGGTAGCGGTAAGTGCTGGGCAAAGGTCACCATCTCTGACCAGACGGGAGGTGTAATGGCTACCAGGTCGTGTCGTTCTGCAGCATTTTTAGCAATTAGTAAATCGCGATAAAAGGCAACTAGACTTTGCAGCACCATCAGTGGCTCTCGACCCCGATCCATTAACTGACGTGCTAACGCTAAAACCTCGGTGCCATCATCAGCGGCAATGGCCTGTACTAGGGCTAATAAATCCCGTTCTGAAACTGCTCCTACCAGATCCCATACGGCTTCGATAGAGATCTCGCCATCCAATAGCCCTAGCTGGTCCAGCAAACTTTCCGCATCCCGCAATCCGCCCTGGGAAAGCTGAGCTACTAGCTGTAGTGCATCTGCTGATATAGCAATTGCTTCTTGCTTGGCAATGTAATCCAGGTGCTGCACCATGGCCTCTAAAGGAATGCGACGAAAATCAAATCGCTGGCAGCGAGAAATAATCGTGGGCAATACCCGTTGAGGATCGGTAGTCGCTAGAACGAAGACAACGTGTGGAGGGGGTTCTTCAAGGGTCTTGAGCAGGGCATTAAAAGCCGCCGTGCTCAGCATATGTACTTCATCAAGAACATATAGCTTATAGCGACACTGTACTGGAGCAAATTGAGCCCGTTCAATCAGCTCTCGAATATTGTCAACCCCTGTATTGCTGGCAGCGTCGATCTCAACAATATCTAGGGCAGACCCCAGGGTGATTTCCTGACATACTTGGCACTGACCGCACGGGGTGGCGGTAGGTCCTTCACCGTTGAGGCAGTTGATAGATTTAGCAAGTATGCGAGCACTGGACGTTTTACCTGTCCCACGAGGGCCACAAAATAAATACGCAGGTGCAATACGATTTTGTTGTAAAGCGTTTGAAAGGGTGGTTGCGATCGCAGTCTGCCCTACTAACTGAGAAAAAGTTTGAGGACGATACTTATGATGAAGGGGTTCATAGGTCATCGATACTGTGTCCTACTTCAACGAAAGAGAAAATTGAGCAAGAAAACAGCTAAGCTAAGGGACCATAGGCTTGGCAGGCACTCAAATGGGATCTGCTACTGATATTAATAGTAAGGGCGACAGCCCCTATTAGCTCACTGCCATCTTCTCATCAGCGACCCAAGCATTCTGTAAGCGCTTGAAAAAACTTGGCCAACGCTTCCATCGCTTACATAAACGAACCTCATTTCCTTTTTGGGACCAATGCACCTGGTCAAAAATCTGATGCAAGATGAACAGACCACGTCCACAGTCGTATGTGCCTTCATTTGCCTGCTCTTCAGGACATTTCTCACATTCGTAGGGAATGTCAAATCCACTGCCCTGATCGGTAATTATCCACCAATAATCACCATGGATTTCGGCATATTGCACGGATACTTGCTTACCAGGATCCAAACAATTACCGTGCTTAGCTGCATTTACTAGAGCTTCCTGTAAACCTAAACGCAGCTCATCGTGCATTTCTGCAGGTGCATGCTCCAGTAAAGTATCAAGAATCGGACACAAATATAGTGTGGAAGCAAAACTAAGCCTATCCCATTTTTCTCCTGTGGATGGTTTCATCACACTAACCATGAAATCATTCCCAAAATCGAACTAATCGCTACGGATGACAGACGTATAGCTAACAGGGGACAGAAAAAGATTGAATTGAATATATGACTCTTTAAGGCGATGATCTTTTAGAAAAATATGTCTTGCGACAGACTATGGAAAATTAAACGGATTTTTTCTTTTTCTAATATATCAGATATGCAATAAGTGACGTCTGAAAACAGGAAAACCTGCTGATTTGAAACGTAAATTTGCAGTTTTCATACACTAAATGAAGTAAGTTATGTCTTAAATTTTTCCGCCAAAATTATCTGTCGAGTCTACACAAATTCACCATAGGAACTATTGACATTAGGTAGCCTTTATCACATGTATCCTGATGAAAGATGAGGGAATTCAGTAATCTAACAATTTGAGAAATACACTGTATTAGAGATGATTTATAGTCACTACAACGTCCAATAAATCGCATCCAATTTGTAAAGCTTTTGCCTAGTAAGAGTTGAGTCTAAGCGGCTCAATGAGACAACTGAAAGTCACTGTGAGCATTACCTCTGGATTGGTATCGCAGTATTTGAATATACGTTTGTTTCAAAACAATCCATTGATGCTCGCCAAAGGTATATAAAATTGCTCACAATATTGCCCAACACTTCAGATGTTGAGAGCGTACTTGGCTGCATCAGTGACAATCTCTGAGGAGTCCTCTGTAAGTTTAGTTAATGCAGGTAATACATCGTCTGCCTGTACTGTATCTACGTAGTGGCCTAATGCCTGAGCCAAACGGTGACGGACTTGCCAATCATCATGACTCGCAAAGGGTAATAGGAGGGGAATAGCTCTTGGGTCTTTGAGCTCACCTAGGGCGCCAATTGCTGTGAGTGCGACTAGGCTAGTATCAGATTTCAGAGCAGTTTCTAGTAAGTCAAATCCTCGCGCTACACCTAACTCGCCTAAACAAGCCACAATACTCATCTGAACAATCCATTCCGAGGAACTGTTATAAACTGTGGCCAAGTCATCGTAAGCATCTGTTAACTTCAGAGCTCCAATAGAGTCGGCAGCGGCAGCTTGAACATCGGCTTCTGGGTCGTTGTAAAGTGCTTCTTTCAGAATAGTTAGCGCCGTTTCTACATCCTGGAAGCCTAAGGATGAGAACTGGCTAATTGCGGCATAGCGCACCCGGGCACTCTTGTCATTGACAACGGTTTGAATAAGTTCGAATGCTGTTGGTGGGTCAATGTCACGCAATAAGTTGATTGCTCGCAAGCGGGCACCTAGATCTTCGGAGGCAAGCTGCTGTCTAATGTGTTCTACAGAAATGGTCATGTAGTTTCTGGCATGTCGTGGCAATCTCTAACTAATATTACAGGGCCAGACTGATTACCATTTAAATCTATGGCCAGATTAGCTGTACTGTTTAGCGAGTTCACGCACGATATCTCCACGAGTCAAAATTCCAACCACTCGTTGGGTATCATCAACAACCAGTAACCGACGAATTTGCTTATCGTGCATCAGCTGAGCGGCCAGCTGTAGATCGTCATCACTTTTGATTAGAGTGACCTTGCGAGACATGACATCAGCTACGGTTTGCCCCAAGGCCTTGTGCAGTTCTTGGTTATAGCGAGCTGGATTGGTTAGGTATACAACACTATCGAGCAGCATGACATAGGCAGGGAGAGAAGCACCACTGACCTGCCACATTAGATCCGTTTCAGAAATCTCTCCTATGGCTTCTCCAGCTGCGTCAACCACGGGTAATCCACTAATTCGATGGCTGGCGAGTAGTTGAATGGCATCCTTGAGGGGCATTTCTGGGGTAGCTGTTAAGGGAGAAGATGTCATCATCTCACCCACAGTTTTTGTGGCCGTTTTTGTTAGAACTGTTTTCCTGGCCATAGTGATATTGGATAAAGATTGCTTACATCCATTCTAGAAATGCTTGTTAGAGAAAACACGTCTGATTCAAAGGTCGTTACATAGAGATATATATCTGCAGCAAAATAATCTACAAGGCTTTAATGAAAAAGAGCGCGTGTTGGTGATTTACAACAAAAATTGTCCTGTGAATTTAAGGAATGCATTGTTTTGTAAACAATGCATTCCTTAAATTGTCGATGCTCTCTATAACTTGCCTTAAGCTATGGCCTGTTTATTGGCTGTGGCAGTTTAATAGTGTTTATGCTTAATCTTGTTCAGAATTTTGTACTGCAGTCCATGGCCATGCCATGGTAGAAACTGTTCACTTTGTTGCTCATACATCGTCTGCTTCAAATCCTTCCCCTGCTTTACGCCAGCCGACCAGGATAGGGGCGTTATGGAATATGAGCTTTGGATTTCTTGGCATCCAGTTTGGCTGGGGCTTGCAAATGGCTAATGGCAGCGCCATTTTTGAATCTTTAGGAGCTACGCCTCAGCAACTGCCATTACTCTGGTTGGCCGCTCCCATGAGTGGGCTGCTGATCCAGCCTGTGGTGGGTTACTGGAGCGATCGCACCTGGACTCCCTTGGGTCGTCGCCGTCCTTACTTTTTGGTAGGAGCCGTTCTCAGTTCTATCGCTTTGGTGCTATTGCCTAATGCCCCGAGCCTTTGGGTGGCGGCAGGGTTGCTTTGGTTACTAGATGCGTCTGCCAATGTCAGCATGACTCCGTTTCGGTCGTTTGTGGCCGATCAAGTTCCTGTGGCTCAGCAAACCCAAGGATTTATTCTACAGAGCCTGCTCTGTGGCATGGGAACTGTGTTGGCCTCGGCCATGCCATGGATGATGGGACACTGGCCTGGCATAACCCAGTCTGGAAATATTCCCCTGTCCATCAAATATGCGTTTTATCTGGGCGCCGTTATATTTTTAGGGTCGGTGGTGTGGACGGTGGTCACTACATCCGAGCCTGAACCTCTGGCATTGCCTGAACCAGAAGGAAGTATGGTGCAGCAAATTTGGCAAGCAGTTACAACTATGCCTCCCACGATGCGTCGATTGGCCTGGGTGCAATGCTTTAGCTGGTTAGGGATATTTTGTATGTTTCTCTATCTACCCCCGGCCATTGCCCATCATATTTTTGGTGCTGTGCCGGGCACACCCCTCTATGCCAAAAGTATTGAATGGTCTGGTCTGTGTTTGGCTGTCGACAATCTAGTTTGCTGTGTTGCCGCTGTTTGTCTCTATGGGGTAGTCGATAAATTAGGAGAACAGCATACCCATAGTTTGAGTCTGCTGTGTGGTGCGGCTGGGCTGATTGCTATCAATTGGATTCACCAGCCAGTGTTGTTACTGTTGCCGATGGTGGGTGTGGGAATTGCGATCGCTAGTATGCACTCACTGCCCTATGCATTGTTAGTTAAATCAATTCCAGCTGAACAAAACTGTCTCTACATGGGTATTTTTAACTGTTTTATTGTGCTGCCCGAGATTGTTGCATCGTTAGGGCTGGGCTGGTTAATTACCTGTATGGGGTGCGATCGAATCAGTATTGTTCTTTTAGGCGGTTGTTCCATGGGGGTGGCAGCCCTTTTAGCCCAAGGAATATCGTGTCAAGATTCAATAGATAGTATGGTTAGTAATGACAAAGGGTGAGTATTGCCCACCCTCTGAATAACAGACTTTTCTCTCTAGCTAGCTTTTTAAGAAGGCCACCAGTTGTTCTAACTTATCCCAAGCTGCACCACTGGCGATAATCTCTTGAGCTTTAGTGACCCCGTGGGCACAGGCTGATTCAAAAGTGTCTCCAGTAACAGCTCCCCCCACCTGTAATGCTAGGGCTGCATTGAGAGCAACGGCATCCTGCTGAGCTTGAGTGCCTTTCCCCTGGAGCACATTGCGTAGAATGGTCATATTCTCTTCGAGTTCTCCCCCGCGCAAGGCAGCCACATCTGCTTTAGTGAGTCCCATACTTTGAGGATCAATCACCTTGGGAATCACTTTGCCATTAGCCAGCACGGCTAGGTCTGTCGCATCTCCTAACCCTGCTTCGTCTAGCCCTTCACGACCGTGCAGCACAACGGCTTGCCCCATACCCAGTTGGTTTAAGGCTTCGGCCATGGTGGAAATAACCGATGGGTCAAATACCCCAATCACTTGACCGGTGGGACGCAGCGGATTGACTAATGGCCCTAGCAAGTTAAACACCGTGCGAATTTTCAAGGTGCCACGAATAGGGGCTACGGCTTTCATCGCTGGATGCCAACCCCGAGCAAACAGGAATGTAACACCGACTTCTTTCACGGCAGCCTTAGCCTTTTCTGGTGGTGCGCTCAAGTCTACACCTAATCCTTCCAGTACATCAGCAGAACCTACTTTGCTGGATGCAGATCGATTGCCATGCTTAACAACTGGAATACCCGCTGCTGCTGCCACAAAGGTGACCGCCGTGGAAATATTAAAGGTGGAAGCGCCATCACCACCGGTGCCGCAGGTATCAATGCGGGGGCTAGGTAAAGAGTCATCGGCCTGCATGCCACCCAAGGATTGACTTTGCAGTACCCGGGCCATCCCTGCCAGTTCATCTGCTGAAAACCCTTTGGACTGTAGGGCTGCTAGAATAGCACCGGACATGATTGGATCAACGGACTCTGTCAACCAGCCCTGCATCAAGGCTTCCGCTTGATCGACAGAGAGGGACTGCTTATCAATAAGTTGCTGTAGCAGGCTGGACCAGTTGGTTGTCATTGCTAAAGGGCATTTAGGACTTCAGTCAATAACGCTACTACAGAAAGCGGTTAAGAATTCGATTCTTAATGAGGGTTTGACGGTTTGCCTCGGGGTTAGAATCTCTCAATGAACGCGATCACTTATAAATTGCCTCCGCTAAACTCTTGAAGCTAGTGGTTTTGCACTAGGAATAAGTTGAACGTAATCTCAGCTTGACTAGCACGGAGAGTATTTGACCTAGTTTGATAGGTCATTATGGGGAACCTGCCCTGAATTTATATGTCACATAAATCATGCAGATATTTACGTGGAATTACAGAGGATGTCTGCAAGCTAGATCTGACGCCCCCCAGGTATGTAGCTTGCGCCATTTACCTTAGGCCATTTAGGGAAACTATCCTGCTTGGCAAAAAAACGAAATGGCGTCGCAGCCTTGCTCTAATGGAGCTAGCGGCTGCTATACATATTGACCTTGTATCAGCATTCCAGGAATGGGGAGCTTGTAAATTATGAATAGCGACAGTTCAACCTACAACGAGGAAGTCATGCCGACCCCAGTTGTACGTCATACACTGCAGCAACAATTAGCCAGGCTCAACTGGCATCCTATGTTTACAGGGCGGTGTCCTAGCTGCGACATGCCTATCCGTCAGACTCAACAGCAGCAGGTCCATTGGGATTGCGATCAGTGTGGATGGATGGATGACTGACTTCGTATCGAGAGATTTACTCAAATCCTTCGATGGGGGCAAAGCCTTGTCGTTGGATATTTTCGGTGACGACTCTGGGTTCCATGAACTGGAGTAGGTAATCTGCCCCACCTGCTTTGGAGCCAACGCCAGATAGCTTAAAGCCACCGAAGGGCTGACGGGCAACTATGGCACCCGTAATGCTTCGATTAATGTAGAGATTGCCCACTTCAAATTCAGCTTGAGCCCGTTGGATGTGTTCAGGAGTGCGAGAATAAAGACCCCCTGTCAGGGCATAGTCGGTACCGTTGGCGATCGCAATCGCATTTGCAAACGTTTTAGCAGTAATAACCGCTAGCACAGGACCAAAAATCTCCTGTTGAGCAATTGTGTCATCAGCAGATATTTGACTAAAAATAGTAGGCCCTACAAAATATCCGGTATCCGGTGCGTCCATAGATAGCACTAACTCTCCTGCTTGTTTTCCGGTTTCGATATACTCTTGAATGCGTTTCTGGGAAGTGGCATCAATCACTGGTCCCACTTTGGTGCCAGGAGATTCAGCGGCTCCGACATTGAGAGACCGTGTGGCTTCTACTAAACGCTCTACAAACGTATCGTGAACGGCCTCTAGAACAATTACTCGTGAACAGGCGGAACACTTTTGCCCACTGTAGCCAAAGGCAGAATATACAACACCTTGCACGGCCTGATCCAGATCGGCACTAGTATCGACAATAATGGCGTTTTTACCGCCCATTTCTGCAATCACCCGCTTTAAATGCGTTTGACCCGAGCTGAGTTGAGCTGCATCAGCATAAATGCGACAGCCCACTTCCCTTGAACCGGTAAAGGCAATTAGATGGATATCGGGATGTTTGACCAGATGGGCACCGACGGTAGATCCTCTCGCAAAGATGAGCTGAAATACACCGGGTGGGAAACCGGCTTCGATGAGAATCTCGGCTAGCTTAGCGGCGATAACGGCGGAATTTTCAGCAGGTTTGAGCAGGGTACAGTTACCAGCGACCAAGGCGGCTACGGTCATGCCGGTTGCGATCGCAAGGGGGAAATTCCATGGCGAAATCACCAGGGCAATACCCTTGGGGAAATAGCGATAGCGGTTGGTCTCTCCTGGCACATCAGCGGCGATACCAGCATCTAGCCGCTCCATTTCATCAGCATAGTAATAGCAAAAGTCGATGGCCTCGGAAACTTCTCCATCTGCCTGGCGCAGCGGTTTGCCCACCTCTAGAACAATCCAAGCCGATAGCTCTTCCCGGCGTTTGGCCATAAGATCTCCGGCCCGACGCAAGCAGGCTGCCCGCTCTGGGGCTGGGGTATCGCGCCAGGTGGCAAAAGCATCCTTAGCTGCGGCCATGGCAGCATCCGCCTGGGCCGTATCCAGCAAACTAATGTGGCCAACAACCTCTGCTGGGTTGGAGGGATTTACCGACGGTACTACCGTTTCTGTGGCTAGGTATTGTCCATTTACCCAGGAGCTGTAGCGTTTACCCAACTGGTTACGCACCTGTTCAATAGCTTGCTGGGCTGTTTGTCTGGCCTGTTGTTGTGCGTAGTCCGTATCGGGGGCATTGTTAAACTCCTGACGAAGAATTGGCTCAGCAGGCTGGGTATCGATGTCGACAAATTCTGGGCGAGCAATCAGATCCGCCATGGGCGTTTCTTCCAGGGACTGGCGCAGGAAGGATGTGTTGGCCGTATTCTCTAGCAGTCGGCGAATTAGATAGGCCATGCCGGGAATGAGATTGCCATAGGGGCAGTACACCCGCACCCGGTAGTCCCGTTTGGCTAAGACAACAGCTAGCTTGTCAGCCATGCCGTAGAGTACCTGCAATTCAAGATTGCGTTTAGGAATGTTGAGGGCCTCGGCAATGGCGATGGCGTGAGCCTGGGAGCGCACATTATGACTACCGATAGCTGCATAAATCACCTCGTGATGTTCCAACAACACTCGCGTCATGCGTTCAAAATTAGCATCGGTGGAGACCTTATGCCGATACACTGGTGGTGCCCAGCCATGCTGCATCGCTTTAATCATCTCCTGGTCCCAGTAAGCGCCTTTGATCAGCCTTACGGTCAGAGGAGTGCCTCGTTCTTTAACCCATTTGATGATGTCTTTTAGGTCGTAGTAACTATCCTGCAGATAAGCCTGTTGCGTGAGACCAATGTTGCTACGCTGACGGAATTCATCTTCCATCAATACATTTTTGAGGATGGCTAGGGTCAGGTCTTTGTAGACATATTGTTCCATGTCAAAATGGATCGCTACACCGAGCTCTCCTGCTTTTCGCAGCAGTCGGCGTACCCGTTCGCTCACCTTGTCTCGGGTGCCGGTGGGATTGAGCGGATCAAATTGAGAATAAAAGGCCGTGAGTTTAACTGACACCTGCGAGTTAGACAACTCGGCTTCAGCTTTGTTGGGGAATTTCTCCGCTAGTTGTTCCATTAACAACAGATAGCGGTTTAGGTAACCTTCAGCTTCTGCTTCGGTAATGACGGCTTCACCTAAGAGGTCCACGGTAAAGGTGAGATTTTGTTTTTGTAACTGATTTAGGCTTTTGAATACCTGGTCGATGGTTTCTCCGGCAATGTATTTTTTGGCCATGGTGGCTACGGCTGTAGAGAAGGTGGTAGCTGCCAGATGGCCCGGTACGGAATTGGCCTGGGTAAAGTTGAGCAGTGCTTTGAGGGGGCCGGGTAGTTCGACGGTCTCTTGGCCTAGGTAGTCGCGGATGTGGTGAGCGATCGCAGTTTTGTCGGGTAATGAGGGCAGGCAGTCGATCAGCTGAAACAGTTGCACTCGCAGGCCGGGGTTGGCCATGGCAAAGCCGAGGAGCTGATCGTGGAGACGGGTGCGATCGCGGAGTTTTCCAAGCCAGCCTTGACGTTCTTCGGTTTCGGCCAGCAGCTCCTTGGCAATGGTCTGGGTGGCGGTTTCGTAGATAGCGGCGGAAGCTTTTTGTGTGGATGCTCCTTGGATGACCATGGAAATTATTTTCTGAGGTGGTGTGTGCTTACCTCTATTGTGGAAATAGGCTGAGCTGTCGTTTGTAATGCCTAAGTCTTTGTTGCAAACAGATAGTTTTATTTACACAGCTTGACACTCAACCCAACTCAAACCGTGCAGTTACAACGACCGAAGTTTCGTCAGAGCTGATGCTGACTGAGGTATAGCAGAATTTAGAGTTTGTCAGGTTGAAGTATGAGTCTGAGATAGTGGCGTGTTTAAACCATTGAATCAAGCCTTTTGGCGGTGCTTGATTAAAGATTAAGCACCGCCAAAAGGCTTGTGGATATCTAGCCCAGAGCGGTTGTTAGCCACTCTTTATCTAGACCCTAATTACTCGGTAAAGGAGGTTGATTATTGCCAGTTGTCACTGGTGGCCGTAACCAGTATCTCTTCAAGAGAGTCCGATTCTCTCTTGGACTAGTAATTTTTGAGAAGAACCGATCTCGGTTGGTCTTTTGCTGAGACGTCCAATCTCCTGCAATACGAATAGCAAACATGGTGGCTACACGATTCCCTAGCATGGGCTCTGGATTTTCCGCGGTGCCTCCTAGGGGAACAATCTCAAACCTGCCAGGATGAGCTTCCATAGCTGTTTGCGCTAAGTGATAGAAGAAGATACCAGCATCAGCATCGCTATCGGCTACGATTTGAGGTAAATCCCGATGGTGGATTCGATCTCCAACAACCCATTTGCCAGGGATAGACTGGTTGTTAAAGACTTGATTAAACAGTAGATTAGCTTGGCGCTCGGCTTCGTCAATGTTGCCAGTCTGTGCTTCCACATCACGAAACGCCATGTGAAAGATACTGGTACGGTAGTTGTCAAAAGCCCGAGTCTCAGTTTTGGGATTTGGGGTGGCAACTTTGACGTCGGGTCGACCTAAATCCCAAAGACCTTGAATATTCTTAGGATTACCTGCCCTAACCAGCAGCACATTACCATGGTTACTGAGCATAGGTGCGGGCTCACCTTCAGCAAATCCACGTCTCTTCATCTCCTCCATAAGTTTCTTGGGACCTGTGACAATCATGGGATTCCCCATGATTTCTATGTTTCCAAAAGTCAAACGTCCTCCATTTTCAATCTGCTCAAGGGAAATGGGTGGCGAGGTAGAGTACCCCCATTGGCCGTTGGCAACACTAGGATTGTTAGGTAAGTATCGCTGACGGAAAAAGCCGTTTAAGAAACGATGAAAGTTACCTGCCGATGAAATTAATAAATCCCAATCATCACGGCTGGTTTGCATATGCCAGTCATCGATAACATTGCCTCGTCCTGTTAAATCGGGATAGTCAAAGGAACGCTGTGGAATTAGGTCACGATCACCCTCGCGAGGCCAAATGAGAGTTTCTTGACCTTGAACTACGGGTTCTGACTTGATTTCAGGAATAGAAACTGCGGCTGCAATAGTCGTCTTGGACAACATTAAAAGTGTTGTCACAAGCATTGTTATATAAAATTTCATCTTTAGAAGTCTCTAATGGACAAGAGTTCAATGTGCAGTTAGTTGACGATTGGCAGAACAATAGAACCTCACAATTACCCTTCGCTGTGGGAGAACGTGAGAGTTGTATGATTTGCGGGTGTAATGGAACGGATTCTTAATACCCTTCACTCAAATGCAATTAAGGGTTAGTGCTTGAAACCTAACGGTGAGAAGCCTTTTTAGCTAGGAATACAATAGACCCTAGCCTATGTCTGATGTCTTACTTCGTGAGACGTTGTGTGTATTAGAACGTTCCAAAAATATTTATATGAAAGTGCTCATGCTAGGCATTGAAGAATGACTCTTTTATTGATTTGGTTCAATAGAAAAACAATGCTCTATTCAATCTTGACGAGTGGATTCAGTCAGAGCTAAGAGGATTGTATGATCCACTCAATGCCTTGTTGGATGAGCATCTGAGTGGATTTTAGAGAGCTTCTTAAATCCTTACTTATTCAGGTCTATACCGCTTTAAAGTGAGCCAATGTGTCAATGCTAATCATTGAAGTTGTTTGTGGCGATGAGAGTAAAATACATCAATTAATGATTCCAATGAGTGAGATTGATAACAACTATGTTAGTGATTGAGCGATATAGACAATATCTCTGGGGAAGGAATATACAGAGAGTTGGGGATGAGATTGCCAGTGGTAGATATTCGTGAACAGGCTTATTGCCCTAGCATCTGTAGTTTATACAGGCTTGCATATAGCCCATTCGCATGTAGTAGTTCATCATGGCTGCCTTGCTCCACCAAATGACCCTGCTTAAGTACCAAGATTCGGTCCACATTACGAATAGTCGATAGCCGGTGAGCAATAATAATCGCAGTGCGATTTTCCAAGAGCGTATTCAGCGCAGACTGAATCTGGGCCTCAGTGCCCACATCCAAGTTAGCTGTAGCTTCATCCAACACCAAAATCCCAGGATTCCGAATGGCTGCACGGGCAAAGGCCAGCAGCTGTTTCTCCCCACCGGAAAGATTAGTCCCCCGTTCCCGAACCATGGTGTCGTATCCCTGGGGCAGCTGTTCAATAAAGCTCGCCACATTGGTAGACTCAGCCGCATGGCGAATTTGAGTGGGAGTGTACTCTTCACCTAGAGTAATGTTGCTACTTACATCGCCAGAAAATAGAAACCCATCCTGGAGAATAATGGCCATCCGTTTGCGCAAATCTGCTTGCGCCAGATCGCGAATATCTACACCATCTAACAAAATTTGCCCTTTGCCCACTTCGTACAAACGGCAAAGCAGCCGAATGATTGAACTTTTACCTGCTCCTGTGGGGCCAACTAGGGCTACCTTCTCGCCAGGTCGAATGGTGAAATCAAGGTCGTTCAATACATATTCGTCAGCTTTATAACCAAAAGAAACGTGGTTAAAGCGAATCTCTCCAGGGAGAATGTTATCGTGCTCGTCGGTGGGCTCGGGAAGTACTGCTGGATCTTCAATATCTTTAATGTCAATGGGTTCGTCCAAAAGATCGTTGAGACGTTCAACAGCGGTAAACCCTGCCTGAATGGCAGTAAACTTGTCAGCGAACTGACGCAGAGGCTCAAACAACCGCTGGGCAAACAGGATAAATGTGGTGAGGGTGCCAATCTCCATATTTTTGCCCAGGACTAACCAGCCGCCAACACCGAGCACGCTTGCGATCGCAACCAATGAAATCCATTCTAATGTGGCCGATACCGCAGAATCGTTGAAGATAGTTTTATCGACCGCATCAATATAGCGTTCATTAGTAGCACGAAACAGCTCTGCATTAAATTTTTCCCGTCGAAACAGTTGCACCACTTCAATGCCTGCAATGTTCTCTTGTAGATTGGCATTGAGGCTAGACAGCTCTTCTCGGGCTTTATAGTTGGCAATACGGTACTGTTGCTGAAAATAGATGATGATCGCTGTTACCGGTATTAGCAAAAACATCAGCAACAGCCCCAGTCGCCAGTCGATGAGTAACATTGTTACCACTGATATAACAATGGAGAACATGTCACTAAAAATACCGATGGCACCCGTGGAGAAAACATCTCCTAACGCATTGACATCACTGGTGAGTCGGGTAATTAGCTTGCCCACTGGAGTGCGATCAAAAAATCGCATCGATAGGGAGCTAACATGACGAAATAAATCATCCCGAATATTGCGGGTAATATCTTGTCCTACTTTTTGGACTAAAAAACTTTGCCA
Source organism: Cyanobacteria bacterium P01_D01_bin.156 (assembly GCA_039024555.1). Classification (GTDB taxonomy): domain Bacteria; phylum Cyanobacteriota; class Cyanobacteriia; order Phormidesmidales; family Phormidesmidaceae; genus Leptothoe. The sequence goes on along the minus strand of JBCCQQ010000001.1, from coordinate 167,532 downwards.
TCCATCCAGTGCTAATCGTGTACCAATGCACAGCAGCAACAGAATGATGAGAATATTGAGCGCCTCTTGTAGTGGTCGCTCTGCTAAAAAACTCCAAGCTCCAGATTCTTGTCCAATCACTGAAATCGCCTGACCAATCAGTACGGGCTGAAATGCTTGGGCAAAGGCTAATGGAATCAATAACAGTAACGGTAATACCAGATGCTGCTTTTCTTTCAAAATATAGGGTAACAGCCGCTTAAATAGCTGCCAGTCATAGGTTGAACCCTGTTTTGGTACGGTTACTTGAGAAGACGCCATGAAGATAGAGAAGAGGTGGGCTCAATTTTTTGAAAACTACAGAGAGAATCGAAAAGATCAGACTTTTCGATTCTCTCTGCTAATTAGAGACTTGTTTTAAGCGGGCACTGTCACCTGTTGACAAATCAAATCAACATACTCGCTGAGGTTATCTACATTTAACCGATAACTTAATGGATGTGCCACCAGCCGTGCTGTGCTTTCAAATAGAACGTCCAGTTCCATCAGATTGTTTTCTTTTAGAGTACGCCCAGTGGACACCAAATCCACGATGGCTTCAGACATCCCTGTAATAGGTCCTAGTTCCACAGAGCCGTAGAGGGGAATAATCTCCACGGGTAAATCAATACTCTGAAAATAGCGTCGGGCAGAATTAACAAATTTGGATGCTACACGGCAGTGGGGGGGCAAATCGAGGGCAGACCGATAGGGACCATCTTTTTTAACCGCAACGGAAAAGCGACAATCGCCAAAGTTCAGGTCCGCCAGCTGAGCTACCTTGGGTTCTTTTTCGTAGAGCACGTCGTAGCCGACGATGCCGAGCTGGGCCTGGCCGTATTCTACGTAAACTGGCACATCCTGAGCTCTCACCAGTAAACCCTTGGCACGACCGGTGCTTTCTTCAATCTGCAACTGGCGGTTGCTCTTATCTAGAAAGCCGCTAAAGTCTAGACCAGCCCCCTGCAATAGGGCAATACTGTCTTTGAGCAATGAGCCCTTGGGTAGTGCAACGGTAATCATTTGGGGCGAGTGGAATGGTCGGTAATTGTATTCATTTTAACCGTCTACTCAGAAAATTCGGAATTCGGAAGTCTGAATTCTGAAAAGGGAGAATGCCAATTTCGGAATTCAGACTTCTAAATTCCGAATTCCCTGCCTGCTGGTCCAATGGCTTGGGCGGCGGCCTCGGCTGCGATCGCAACATGCGTCCAGTGGGTACCGCCTTGACAATAGACTACATAGGGTTCTCTGAGCGGGCCATCGGCGGATAGTTCTGAAGTGCTGCCATCAACAAATGTGCCGCCAGCCATAACGAGCTGGCTTTCATATCCTGGCATGGCTGCGGGGACTGGATCCACATAAGCTTCGATGGGGGAATGTTGCTGCACGGCACGACAAAAGGCGATTAGTTTGTCGGGATCTTCTAAACGAATTGCCTGAATCACGTCTCGTTGCGGCGCATCTATGGCCGGATTCACAGCATAGCCAAGTTCGCTAAAGGTCTTGGCCAATAGGTAATTACCCTTGAGTGCTTCTCCCACCATTTGGGGTGCTAAAAATAGTCCCTGGAACAGTAGCCGATTTTGGTTCAGTGTAGAGCCACCAGAGCTACCAATGCCCGGCGAGGTTAAACGACAGGTGGCAGCTTCTACTAAATCGGCGCGACCTGCTACGTAGCCACCAGTAGTCACGATGGTACCCCCAGGATTTTTAATCAGGGAACCTGCCATGAGGTCTGCTCCCACAGCAGTGGGCTCACAGGTTTCGACAAACTCCCCGTAGCAGTTATCGACAAAGCAAACCGTATCCGGGTTTTGCGCTTTCACAGATTGTACAATCCGGCCAATCTCATCCACCGTGAGGCTAGAACGCCAGCTATAACCGCAAGAACGCTGGATTAGCACCATTTTTGTATGGGGCCGAATGGCTGTTTTAAGGGCTTCCCAATCTACGGTGTGAGTTATCGTCAGCGGTAGCTCACGATAACTCACACCAAAGTCTTTGAGGGAGCCTTGCCCATGTCCACGGACGCCAATGACTTCTTCTAGGGTGTCATAGGGGACACCGGTGACTGCCAGCAGTTCATCCCCCGGACGCAGTACACCAAATAATGCACAGGTAATGGCATGGGTGCCGGACACAAACTGCACCCGTACTGCTGCTGCTTCTGCATTTACTAAGGTCGCAAAAACGCGATCCAGGGTTTCCCGCCCTAGATCATCGTGACCATAGCCTGAAACCCCAGAAAAATGGTGCGTTCCTACCCTACTAGCACGAAATGCGCGCAGGACTCGGTCGATATTTACCTTGACCTGGGAGTCAATTGCGTAAAGAATCGAAAATAGTGCTTGTTCTGTTGGCTGCTCTGTCTTCAGGCTACTCACTCGCTTTCCTGGGCTAATGACGCGGGCTCTAATTGTGACGCAAGTTGGCCCCTACGTTAACGCTGAGATTTTTACATGACTGTTGCAAACGTTTCAAAGCCCCCTATTAATTGGCCTACAGCCGTCTTTATGGTGGCCGTTCATTTAATCACTCTACTAGCATTTTTACCTGCAAATTTTAGCTGGAGCGCATTAGGCGTAGCGGTCTTTTTACACTGGTTGACTGGTTGTTTGGGCATCACCTTGGGGTGGCATCGGTTAGTGGCCCATCGTAGTTTTACGGTGCCTAAGTGGCTCGAGTATTTCTTTGTGTTTTGCGGCAGTCTGGCGTGTCAGCATGGTCCCATTGAGTGGATTGGGTTACACCGTCATCACCATGCTCATTCTGATCAACCCGTAGATCACCATAGTTCTACTAAAGGTTTCTGGTGGAGTCATATGGGTTGGATCTTTTATGAGGTCCCTGCAGATGGAGATGTACCCCGATTGACAAAAGATATTGCCAATGACCCTTTTTATCTGTTCTGTGAAAAGTATTTTTTGCTGATGCAGATTGCTTTAGGTCTACTGCTTTACGCTGTTGGCGGTTGGTCCTACGTGCTGTGGGGAATTTTTGTTCGTTTGGTAGCGGTTTATCACTGCACCTGGTTTGTAAATAGTGCAACTCATAAGTTTGGCTACCGTACTTACAAGTCTGGTGACTATTCAACTAACTGCTGGTGGGTTGCTGTAGTTACCTATGGCGAGGGCTGGCACAACAACCACCATGCGTTCCAGTTTTCGGCTCGCCATGGTTTGAAATGGTGGGAAATTGATATGACGTGGATGACTATTCAGTTGCTGTCTAAGCTTGGTTTGGCTACTAGGGTGAAGCTCCCTAAACAGCAGGATATGCAAACCGCGTTGCTGTCTTCTTAAGCGCATGTAGCTTTGAGCAGGCTCGGTAATTTGTCCGGCGTATCAAAAGCCTAGTGGCGTGAGGTCAAAATTGACCAACCCGCTAGGCTGGCTGCTACCACTGCCAAAATCCTAAAAGGAATAGGCAGCAGAAACCAGAGCCCTAGGATTGCAAACAAGATGGCAATGACGGCTAGCAAAATTAGCCATCCAGAGGCTGGAATCTTACTGTACTGTTTCCACTGGCTACCAGTCCATCGCCAAAGACGGCGATACGGGTGGACACTTGAAAGCTGTTCCAAACCTAGTCCGCTATCACGAATAACATAAATTTGTTGGCAGCGATCGCAGCCAAATGCTTCGGTCAGTGTAATGCTCTGAATCTTACTTCGATGACGGCATACCGGACACGGGTAAACTTCACCTAAATCAATCTTTTGCACGATCTTTTGAGAGTGCAAAAATTGGTGCTTTAGTAGGTTACGATGACGCAGCACGAGACTTGAAGATAAAGGGCAGCTTACTAATATTCTTTCTTAAATCCAAAGTAGCGACTTCTGTAGGAAATGCGTCCGATTATTAAGATGGTTTTCAGGGTTGATACACACTGCAACGTTGTTTTGCATCAATACTATCTATAGAAAAAAAAATCCTATAGAAGTTCTATAAAAACACCGTTTTCAAAAAACTCCCACTAATATAAAGGCGTGGGTTAATCCCACCATGACATTACGGCCTTGGTAGAGTACCGGCGGTCGGATTGTCGTATCTCCTTATAACTCCTGTGACTTGGGTGGCGTTAGTCCACCCTTTTTTTTGCGTTTGTTCGGGTTCACTTGCCAGAGTTGCCAGCGTTTCCTGGCCAACATAAGATGTTAGGCTAGAAGTTTGGTCGTGCTGCTATAGATATGATTTCGCCTGTCTAAGGCTAGATGCGTTAAGGCATTCAGTTCATTTCAATTCATTAGCTGCGATACGATTTGGATCTAGCTAATACCTTTGTAGGACTGGTCCTGATTTCCATTGTCATTCTTGTTCAGAACATCCAGCCAGTCTTGTTTTTCTAGGTCCTGCCTGCGAAGCAGTCGCCATAACACCACCGATGGCAACCCCGTTTGATATCACTCTGCAGATAGTCTTGGCAGTCTTAGCTGGTATTACAGCCCAGGTAATTGCCGAATACTTGCGGTTGCCAAGCATTATTTTCTTGCTCATTTTAGGCGTATTTCTGGGGCCTGACTTTCTGGGAGTCATTGAGCCCAAGTTGCTTGGCACAGGACTGGAGGTAATCGTATCTCTCTGCGTTGCACTTATTTTATTTGAAGGTGGACTAAACCTAGAGTTAAAGGAGTTGGGCCAGGTTTCTGGTAGTTTACGAAATCTCATTACCATTGGCACGTTTATTACGCTGCTCGGTGGCGGTATGGCCGCTCACTGGTTTGGAGAATTTCCCTGGCCGTTAGCGTTTCTATATGGCTCTCTGGTTGTGGTTACTGGGCCAACGGTAATTACGCCTCTGCTCCGTCAGGTACAGGTGGAAAAAAAGGTAGCCACCATCTTGGAAGGTGAAGGGGTTTTAATTGACCCGGTTGGGGCAATTCTGGCGGTTGTCGTGCTAGATATTTTGCTCAACGGTGATACCGATGTGGGATTTATTGTGGGTGGCCTGGCCCAACGTTTGAGTATTGGTGCAGTCATTGGTGGCATTGGCGGTGCCCTGCTGGGGCAGTTTCTCAAACAGGCTGACTTTTTATCTGAGGAACTCCGAAATCTGGTGGTTTTGGCCAGTGTGTGGGGCTTGTTTGGATTAGCCCAAGAGGTTCGTAGTGAATCAGGGCTAATGGCGGCAGTAACAGCAGGGTTGGTATTGAGAGCGTTCTCCGTACCTGATGAGCGCTTGCTGCTGCGCTTTAAGGGACAGCTGACGGTATTTTCAGTGTCTGTGCTGTTTATTTTGTTGGCAGCAGACCTATCCATAGACAGTGTCTTTGCCTTGGGGATAGGCTCCGTATTTACGGTGCTGGCTCTGATGCTGCTAGTCCGCCCTTTAAATATTTATGCCTGCACACTGAATAGTGATCTGAATTGGCGGCAAAAACTTTTTCTAAGCTGGATTGCGCCTAGGGGAATTGTGTCAGCCTCAGTTGCTTCATTGTTTGCAATTTTGTTGACTGAGCGTGGCATTAACGGTGGTGACTCCATTAAAGCGCTGGTGTTTTTGACCATCATTATGACGGTCTTTATCCAGGGCCTGACGGCGCGCAGCATTGCTAAGTTTTTGGGGATTACCCAAGCGGATGCCACCGGGGTGGTGATTGTAGGATGTAATCCGGTAGGGCGTTTGGTGGGGCGTTTGTTTGCCCAGCAGGGAGAATCTGTAGTCATGTTTGATACAGATGAGGAAGCCTGCGAACTGGCTAGGCAAGATGGTCTGAAGGTTTACTTGAGCAGTGCTTTAGATGCAGAACTTTTAGATGAAGCTGGGTTAAGTTCCATCGGCACGTTTTTAGCGCTCACAACGAACGGCGAAGTTAATTCGGTAGTGGCGGAGAGGGCTGCGGAGGAGTTTCAGCCACCTCGGGTGCTGGCGGTTTTGCCCCGGAGTGATAAGGAAACGGAGGCTAAGCAAAATGGTAAGGGTGGCAAGGTGACATCTACGCCTCTGGCGATTAAAACTTGGAATACTTATTTAAAGGATAATGCTGCTGAGCTCAGTACTACTCAGCTCCAGGCTGATGACTTTGATAAACAGCGAGATCAGCTCAATAAGCTGATTGCTGGAGGTGAGCTGTTGCCCATTACCTTACAGCGTAATGGAAAGCTGGATGTGGTTTTGGGGCCAGGTATTTGGCAACCAGGTGATCGGGTTACTTACTTAATACATGACCCCACTCCGCAGTTATTGAAGCGATTATCAGGTGGGAAGCGAACCGGTCGTCTAGTTAGCGATACCTTGCCTCCTGTGGATCCTCCAGAAAATACTGGGGAGTCAGAGTCTAAGTCCTCTGAACTTAAATCAGAAAAACAAGAGGGAACGGGGGAATCGCCCGGAGATTTGCAGCCATCCTAGCGCGATCGCAGTTCCCTCCTTGATGAAAGTAGTCACGCGTTAGCCTAAATTGTCTATGCTAGACACATTGCTAGGCTAAAGTGTGATGACCAAGCTGAGTACTAGTTAAAGGCTGACTATTAAGGGTTTGTGTGCCGCTGTATGTGCTCAAGCATTAGTCGGCATGGACCGTTGAATTCCTGTTAGTGACGTTCTGATTTATCGTTCACGATCGTGCACTTAAAAGTAGTGCCTGCAATTTTTTATGTTGAAATCCTCTGAGCCATCTTCCCAAAATGTATCGCCGTCGAAAAAAGCCTTCAACTATTTGAAAGAGATACTCACGAGCCCCTATGGTGTTGCTGCGATCGCTTCGTTAAGCTTCCATGGGGTGCTTTTTGCTGCAATTCCTAGATTTTCCTCTGCATCTTTTGCAGCTTTTAGCGACGATAATATTTCTGAAGAAACGCGCACTGTGCCTCTAGTGACCCTGTCCCCTGCTGAGCAGGGCCGGTTACCCAACTTTAATCAGCCAAAATTGCCTTCGATTCCTCGGATTACAACTCCCACATCTCCCAGAAGTCTACCAACACTGCCTAAATCCCCACTCTTTAGTAGCCCTAGCAGTCGTCTTTCCACACTCCCATCTATTGGTTCTACGAGTCGGTTGAATTCCAACAGTCGCTTAAACCGTAACCGACCTTTTCGTAATCCCTACATTCCTAGGCCACGATTACCCATTACCAATACCCCCTCTCGCTCAGCCCAGAGTAGTGAACGTCGAAATACGCCTGTTACCAATATTCCAGTTCCTCCTTCTGTCGGTCGTTCAGATTTGACGGACGAAGAAATTCTCAAACGACAGCAACAGCTTGAAGAACAACAGGTGGCTGAGCAACCCGGCGGTGATGAAAGTGTACCGGGACTTTCTGAATTACCGGAACAGTCAGCTAGCTCGGAAACCGATAATGTAGCTGTCAATTCAGTTCCAGAGGAACAGCTCTCCCGGTTGGCTAGGCTCCAAGCTAAGTTTCAATATGTAGATGAAGATACGAGTCAAGAAGAAGTAGAGGAAAATTATGCAGCTTGGGAAACCGAGATTAATGAGGCTGTTGAAGGTTCTGTAGAAACTGCTGAAAAATTGGAACTGATCGTTGAATCAGGCTTTAGTCTATGTGTAGCGCAGCCACCGACAACTGGTGAGATTGGCATCTTAGTGGCTCCAGATGGCACTGCCAGCAATTCTGTTGTGTTGCGTAGTACGGGCTACGAACATATCAATCAGTCTGCTCTGGAGTCATTGCTGGAGGGTGAATATCCTGAATCTGAAACATCTACTCGCTATCTTTTCGACCTTCTGGTGGCCTACGATTCTGATGCCTGTAAGACAGGCGATGACATTTTAGAGACAGCTCAAACCCAGGAATCATTGACTGATGAGACAGCTGATGAACCACCTAGTGAAGAGTGAGTTGATTTCCTTCGGTATAGCCAACTGCTGAATGTAGCTGTTGGCAATTTAAGCTTCCAGCGCTCACGTATAGCCTGAACTGTATGCGCCAAGTATCGTTAAGACTCCCTAGCAAGGTTCTAACTTTGAGCGACATAGGCGTAACTGCCTTAATCTCAAATCCGCCGAATTAGAGTGAGTCCATGGCTGTCAGTGCCGCAAGTGCTTAGCAGCTCGTGCGCATAGGCTAATGCTTGAACCCGTTCTGTTTTCCCAGGGGTAGGTCGCCACTCTGGAGGATGATCATAGGCATAGAAGGTCTCAACACCATCAATTCCCAGGGCCGCAACGGCGGGAATTAATTCTTCGGGAGAACGTCGATATCTGGCTGGGTGGGCCAATATAGCAATGCCACCTGCCGATTGAATAGCCTGAATCACAAGCTTTGACTGGCGATCTTTACCGCTAGGAGCCCCCCCTTGCAAGTAGGGTTTGATCGCTACATGGTCTGGCTGAAATGCGTATCCTAAGATGTGGACATCTACTCCTAACAGATCGGCTGTAATTTCTACACCACACCATAGTCTGGGTAAACTATTTCGCGACTGACTGGATGACCAGTTAGAAGGATGGGTCCAACGCCAGTTTTCTATCCATTGGCAAGCATTTTGGTAGCCCTGAATTGTATGGTGATCGGTGATGGCAAATCCTTTTAACTTGAGAGCACATGCTTCTTCCATCAATGCACCAGGGCTCAGCTTCCCATCAGAGCAATGGGTGTGCATGTGAAAGTTGTACTGATAAGGACAGCTCTGTTCAGTAATTCTTTGAAAAACGTCTTTTAGGTCTTGAGCTGCCTGACTGGTGTAAGGAGACCGGGGACGGGCAGAGGGCTCAGCCATAGGTGGAGCTTAAACTATTGCATGGTTGCATGATATTAATATACCCAAACCTTAGCCATGGTGCTGGTTACAACAGAGTTAGCAATAATCCTTGCCTTTGACCAGGTATGAAGTCTCAGTGTAGCGAATTTGAAGTGCTTGTTGCTCGTTTCCTTAGTGTCTTTGTAGACAGTGATTTTGACAACTTGAACCAGTCACTGCCAACAAGTGAGTTGTTAAGATCACGTCCAGTATGCTTTACACGTCAATCGTTTGGAGCGTAGATCGTTTACATAACTATGTATGTGCTCTAACGGAAGCAGTAAGGTTTCAGACCTATTTTTGTTATAAAAATTTATACCTAAGAGCATAGGGTGCTTGCTCAAGGGTTCAAAATTTAGTCCAAAAACTAAGAACACAAATGCACTTTTTGTAGAGGGCTGTGGAAAACCTGTGGAAAACCCCCTATATCCTGTGGAAAACTTGTGGATTTTGTGGGGAAAAGTGCTAGAGAAAGGTGAAAAATAATTTCTTTCCTTAATGGTATCTTGCACAACATAAATTGTGTATTAAAAAGTGTGCCGCCTTACGTAAGTTCCCTAGGTGGGGATAGCGAATCCTTAAAGTGTGAGCGGAGCGAGGCCAATGTAGTTGATGCTAGTGGGGGAAATCTCAAAGCGGCAGGGCAACACTTCAACACCAGCTGAGATCGCATCCCTGAGTAGCTGCCCGTAGGTTGGATCGGCACTATCACCTGGGGCAAATTGATCACAATCACCTCGATTAATGAAATAGAGCATGACTGCCCGAGCATCGGGTATCAAGGCAGTTAGTTCCCGTAGGTGCTTTTGGCCTCGGGTAGTGACTGTATCTGGGAACAAACACAGGCGTTTCTGGGCCCAAGTGGAATTTTTGACTTCGATATAGGTTGATTTCTCGCCGGTAGTGAGCAGAAAATCAATCCGGCTTTTTTCTCCATAGGGCACCTCTCGCTTGATGGCGGTATAGTCCCCTAAGGCTGCGCCAAATACATGAGCTTCTAATGCAGCCTGAATGACCCGATTAGGTAGAGCTGTATTGACGCCCACCCAGGTTGGTTCATTGTCGTTGACCTCTGCTAGCTCCCAGGTATAGGCCAGCTTGCGTTTAGGGTTATCGCTTTGGGAGACCATTACCCGTCCGCCCACATGACACACTCCCGTCATCGGACCAGTATTAGGACAGTGGGCGGTAACGGTTTCTCCAGATGCCAGCTCAATGTCCGCCATAAAACGTTTGTAGCGTTTGATCAAAGTACCTTCTAGCAGGGGAGGGAAGGTATAAACCTGAGTAGGGGTCATAGAAACTCGTTAGTGTGGCCTTAGTGTATGAACCAATTCAACTTCGAGGCCTCTAGCCCCGGTTCTTAGTATCTGTTAATTTCGGTAATGTTCTTACAGTTCGCAGCTGTGCGTAACTGTGTTTTTAGGGTTGAATAGCCAGTGACCAAACGATCCTTAGCGGGTATTGCCGGAATTGTTGCGATCGCAACCCTGATTAGTAAAGTATTTGGTCTGGTTCGCACCCAGGCGATTGCGGCTACCTTTGCCGTTGGCCCAGTTGCTGATGCCTATGGGTTAGCCTATGCCATTCCCGGTTTCCTTTTAGTGTTGCTAGGGGGGATTAATGGTCCCTTCCACAGTGCCATTGTACGCGGTGTTGCCAATCGCAAAAAGAAGGAAATTGCCCCTCTAGTGGAAACTATTACAACTCTAGTGGGCATAGGGCTGTTATTGGTCACGCTGGGCATTATGACTTTTGCCCCGTCAATCATTGGCATCCTAGGGAATCGTCTGAGCGAAAATGCAGAAGCAGGTGCCATCACTCGTGATATTGCTATTCTGCAACTGCGAATCATGGCTCCCATGGCCATGTTTGCTGGACTCATCGGGATTGGTTTTGGCACCCTCAATGCCGCTGACCACTATTGGTTGCCTTCCATTAGCCCGTTGTTTTCCAGTAGTGCGGTGATTGTGTCACTGGGAGTGGTTTTCTTTACCCTAGGAGACAAGATGGCAGAACCTCGCTACGCGCTGGTAGGCGGAGCAGCTTTGGCCATCGGTACTCTAATGGGAGCAGTCCTGCAGTGGCTGGTGCAGGTACCCGTGCTGTGGAAGCAGGGCCTGGGTCGGCTGCGGTTGCGTTTCAATACTCAGGATCCAGCAGTTAAGGATGTCTTGAATGTTTTAGGGCCTGCCACCTTTTCGTCAGGCATGATGCAAATTAATGTCCAGGTAGATCTCTTTTTTGCAGCGGCACTACCGGGGACTATTGCTGCTCTGGACTATGCAAATCTGCTAGTTCAAACTCCCCTAGGCATTATTTCCAATGTTATTTTGGTCCCATTTTTACCGATTTTTGCTCGATTAGCGGACCCTGTCCATTGGGATGAGCTTAAACAGCGCATCCGTCAAGGTCTGTTGCTAACGGCTCTGACCATGCTGCCTTTGAGCGCTTTGTTTATGACGCTAGCTTTACCGATGGTGCGTGTCGTGTATGAGCGAGGTGCATTTGATAAAAATGCTTCTCAGCTTGTGACTTCGGTGCTAGTTGCCTACGGTGTGGGGATGTTTGTCTATTTGGGGCGAGATGTCCTGGTGCGAGTATTCTATGCCCTGGGAGATGGTGATACACCCTTTCGCATTAGTTTGTTTAATATTGGCCTGAATGCGCTGTTAGATTTTCTTCTCATCAGTCGTTATGGTGCTCCTGGCCTTGTCTTTGCCACAGTTGGTGTAAATTTAGTGTCTATGGTGGCATTGTTGATTCTGCTATCCAGAAAAATTAACGGACTGCCTTGGGAGGACTGGGCACGACCGTTAATACTGTTATTGCTTAGCAGTTGTCTCTCTGGCGCTATCGCCTGGGCCAGTCGTATGGGTTTAGAGACGTGGTTAGGAACAGAAGGATTTTTTACGAACTTAGTGGTTCTGTGTGTGGCAGGTGGGGCCAGTCTGAGTGTGTTTGCCCTGGCAACAATAGTTCTGGGTATTCCAGAAGCAAGACTTTTAGGAGAACAGCTGCGCTCAAAACTCCTGAGACGTTAGTGTGATAAATCAGTAAACGTCTCTTAACAGAAATCTCCCTAACAACTTGGGCAGTTTCTCAGTTGTTCGATTTTGCCTTCTTTTAGGATTAGCGTTCGCCCCTGAACAGTATAGTTTTCCCCCACATAACCTGTACGATCAAACAAAATTTGATGAATATGCTGATCTAATTTGACTGGATCTTGGATTCGGTCACTGTAATAGTTTTTGATATCGTATTCGATACCCAAATTACCCATCAGGTCATGGAGCTCTGTTGCATCTCCTTCTAATAGTGCTGAGCGAGCATCTGGATCTTGCCAAACTTTCATCAAGACAGAATAGGGCACCCCACCCAATGTAATCACCCCAGTCGTAAATAGAATCACCCCAGTGCCAATGGCCATGCTTGCACCTACAGCGCTTACAACAACCGCATTAGCAATATTTTTATTGTTTTTTTTACGAGCCTGGATAGATTGCAGTGAGTACATAGTGACGTGTAGGACTGGATAAGTATTGCCAAATTTCGCGATGATTTCAATTCAAAGCGTACCGTTGCTGATTTATGGGATGGACCGATCTGACGACGTTCGACGACTGTGCCAGACTCCTTCAGAAACAATCATGGTTGCAGCAACGGCTACTTATATAATTGTTTCCAACCTAGCGATTTGTCATAGCAGGTACTCGGCATTTAAGGTGACTTCACACAACTTTTATGTGCGGCAAAAATTGGCATATACGAGTTAAAAGATTACCGATAGGCCTAGGCTGTCTAGCCATGTCTATCGTAAACATCTGACCTAATGTCTGGACAGTATTTGCGTGTTTTACAGGAAATTTTCGGGAAAACTACCTGTAAGGTGGCAAATTGTATAGTTGGCAAATTGTATGTTTGTGAGGCAGGTGGTTTTTTCTTGAGATGTGTGCGTGTTTGGCACTGGAATCGGAATCCGAACCTTGCCGTTGCTGCTTTAGGGGTGTATCGATCCGTAAAACCTATGGTTCAGAAGTGTTGTGGGTTTCAAATCATATCGAGAATTTAGCAACGGCCAAACTTTTTATGGTGCGTTCAGGTCAGTGTGATTGGTAAGAAACCCAGACGAGTATGAATGAGCGTGATTTCGCTGCACTCCAACTGCAAATCCAAAATGAACTGTTAGCTAAAATCGCCACAGGTTCTCCTCTATCTGAAATTCTGATCACCTTAGTTCAGGCACTTGAGCAAGGTTTGAGCCAAGGTGTGTGCGCTATTTTGCTACTGGGTCAAAATAATCGTCTATATCCTGGGGCAGCACCTAGCTTACCCAATAGCTATCATCAAGCGAATCATGGTGTTTTGTGTAAAGACGATATGAGGCCTTGTGCCAAAGCAGTGCTTAGACATGAGACGGTGATTGTTCCGAATATAAAAAAAGCCTCGTTTACTCCAGAGTATAAAGAGCTACTACTTGGCCACGGTTTGCGAGCTTGTTGGTCTATTCCGATTTATGGAGGGGATAGCCGAGTACTAGGAGTATTTTCCACATACTATCAGGCAGCCAGGTCGCCCCAAAAATATGAACTTGCGACAACTGCACAGATGGCCTATCTGGCAGGTATTGCGATTGAGCGCCAACAAGCAGAGGAACAACTACGTTACAGCGAGGCGATGCTGTTAGAGGCGCAGCAGGTTGCCCATGTTGGTAACTGGGCATTGGATGTCTTTAGTCAGACCATGAACTGGTCACCTGAAATGTTTCGAATCCATGGCTTGGAACCTGGTATATCAGCGCCTTCCTATGGAGAGTTTTTGCAGATGCTGCCAACTAAGGATCGGCAACGTTTAAGTCAATGTGTTGAGCAGGCAATTGTTGTTGGTTTGCCCCATACTACTGAATATAGCATTGTTCGACCGGATGGCAGTCTTAGCTACCAGGAATTGCGAGTAGCCGTGAAATATGATCTTCAAGGTCATGCTCAGCGGCTGTTTGGTACAGTGCTCGATATTACAGAACGCAAACAGTCAGATCTGGCTTTACAAAATCTGGTGGCAGGCACCGTGGCTACAGGGAAAGACTTTTTCCCAGCCCTAGTGCGGCACATTGCTGAAGCGCTTAATGTTTCCTATGCGATCGTTACGGAAAGAGTTGATGATCAATTGCAAACCCTTGCTTTCTGGGCGAATGGCGTTCTCATGCCAGCCTACACCTATGCCTTAGCCCGTACCCCATGTGATTATGTCTTCCAAATGGGGGAGTTTTACTGTAATTACGATGTTCAGAAACGGTTCCCAGACGATTTAGATCTTGCGAAGTTAGGTGCTGAGAGCTATCTTGGCATTGCCTTAATGAGTAATCAAGGTCAGGCCATTGGTCATCTTTACATACTCCATAACCAACCCATTGCAAACCCTAGCTGGGCTAAGCAAATTTTGCGAGTGTTTGGGGCGCGTGCCGCTGCTGAATTGGAACGCTTGCAATCTGGAGCCGCTAGCAAGCGGCAGCTAGCGGCGATTGAGGCAGCGATTGACGGCATTAGTATTATCCAGGATGGAACATACCTTTATGTCAACCAGGCTTATGTCGATCTTTTTTGTTATGAGCGGCCTGATGAGCTGATTGGTCAAAGCTGGAAACTACGTTACTCGGTTGATGAAGTAACTCGTCTAGAGGAAGAAGTTTTACCCCAACTAGAGCATAATCGAGCTTGGCAGGGGGAAGCGATCGCAACTCGTAAGGATGGTTCAACATTTGCCCAAGGCGTCTCACTTACGCTGACTGAAGATGGCTTATTAATTTCAGTTTGCCGTGATATCAGTAATCTTAAGCAGGCACAGGCTCTCATTACCCACAACGCGTTACATGATCCATTAACCAATTTGCCGAATCGAGCGCTGTTGTTAGAGCGACTTGAGTTGGCTATGAATCGAGCAAAACATTTGGCGCGTTATCACTATGCTGTTCTTTTTATTGATCTTGACCGCTTTAAGGTCATCAATGATAGCTTGGGCCATATTGTTGGTGATCAGCTCTTGATAGCAATTGCTCAAAGGTTGCAAAATCGATTGCGAAAGACTGACCTAGTTGCCCGCTTGGGAGGCGATGAGTTTGTTGTCTTGTTAGAAGATTTTTCTAATGTAGAAGATGTTGTTCAAGTTGTTCGACAGATTCAGAAAGACTGTCAAACATCGGTTGTTGTGAATGAGCATCAGATTTTTACAGGTATGAGTATTGGGATAGTCTTGGGTAATCAAGACTATCAACATGCTGATGAATTAATTCGCGATGCCGATATTGCCATGTATCGGGCAAAGCAACAAGAAAGCAATTCCTACAAATTTTTTGATACCGTGATGCATACCCAGGCATTGCAGCGTTTAACCCTAGAAGCTGATTTGCGTCAAGCGTTTGAGAAAGACGAATTTACAGTTTATTATCAACCAATTGTTAATTTATCTAATTATCAACTAGTTGGTTTTGAGGTGCTGGCCCGCTGGAATCATCCGGTTAGAGGAATCATCTCTCCTGATGAATTTATCCCGATTGTCGAAGAAATTGGCCTAATTGTTGCACTGGATCGTTGGGTGTTTGAACAAGCCTGTGCGCAAATCAAACGATGGCGTGCTAAATCCTCTGATTTCTCTTCTTTAAAGGTAAGCGTTAATTTATCGGCTCAAGGGTTGAGAAAGACAAGTTTACTTCAAGACATAGATGACTCTCTAAAGAAGCATCATTTATCAGGTATTGAAATCACTCTGGAAATTACTGAGAGTATGCTGATTGAAGATATTGATCAGACCATTGGATTGTTATCTCAGCTGACAGATCGACAGATTCAAATTAGTATTGATGATTTTGGTACTGGTTATTCATCGCTGAATTATCTCCATCGTTTGCCAGTGAACAATCTCAAGATTGATCAGTCGTTTGTCAGTCAAATGCATCTTGAAACTCGTAACCATCGGGTAGTGGAAACCATTGTTACATTGAGTAGTCAATTGGATTTAACAGTTGTGGCAGAAGGTATTGAGACCTATCAACAGCTGCAGTATATCCAGAAGTTAGGGTGCCAATTTGGTCAAGGCTATTTGTTTTCTAAACCGCTTCCTGCTGAAGCGATTGAAACTCAACTATTAAGAGGAAATCAATTACCTGTTTGGCAATTTGCAACTAAAGTTTGAAGCGACTATTGATTAATGTTCTCCTGGTTACAGGTTCCTCCTAGGATGTCTACAGCAATTCTCAGTATGACAATATTGGTCTATAAAACCCTGATTTTTGAGAATGGCAATTTACTGGAAGCCTAATTCCTCGTTCAGATAACTGAGCATTAGGATCCAATTTTGGGACAAAAATCTCATACTGAGAATTGCTGGGATGTCTATGATTATGCTGTTCATACAGGCATAATGTGTATGATTTCAGGATGGGGCTGCTAGCTTTTGATACTGGGGCTTGTACGTTTAGAGTTGCTCTTGCTAAGGATGATGTGGCCGCTTGGGTGATTTGGTTCAGATCGATGTAAAACTGTGTAAAAACAGGGAATCACAAAGAGGGTCATTAGGGTTGCTAATGATAAGCCCGAAAAGATGACCACGCCTAAAGGTTGTAAGAATTCTGACCCTTCTCCCAAGCCCAATGCGAGGGGCAACATCCCTAACACCGTTGTTACAGTTGTCATTAAAATAGGCCGCAATCGTTGGGGGGCTGCTTTTAACATGGCTATGCTGTGACTACAGCGTTCTTGGACATAAATCTGATTGGCCAACTCCACCAGAATAATGGCGTTGTTCACCACAATACCCACTAGTAGAACCGCACCCACCACTACTGTTGCGCCAATAGCAGTTTCTGTGACGTACAGTCCTAGGATTCCTCCGGCCAAGGCTAAGGGTACTGTAAGCATGATGACCAGCGGATCGATCAGAGAGTTATACTGCACGGCCATGACTGTAAATACGAGGAATACGGCTAGCCCCCCGAGTAACCCCAGCCCTTCTTGAATAGATGCATTGCTCTGCGCACTAAAACTCGGTAGACGGCTCACACCGTCTGGAAGAGAAACCGTTGCCATGATTTGATCGATTTCTGCCAAAGCCTCTCCCAGGCTTGCGTCTTCTGTTAAACGGCCTTCAATGATAAATACCTGGCGTTGGTTAATACGCTGGATTTCTCCTGGAGATTGACTGTTTTCCAGGCTAGCGATGTTGCCTAAGCGAACTTGACTACCGATTAAGGGCAGCTGGCTAAGCTGATCCGGATTTTGCACCAAGGTGTCGGGGGTATGTACCCGCACATCGATCAGACGGTCTCCTCGCTGTAGCTGGGTGGGCACGGTTCCTGACAGTATTGTTTCGACTGTGCGGCCAATCTCCTCGGCAGATAACTCTATATCTGCTGTCCGTTCCCAGTCAGGGCGGATCTGTATTTCTGGCTGGGGTGGATCGGCATCGGGTAAGTAGCTAGCAAGGGTTGCTTCTTTCAGAGCATCTAATACCTGACGTCCGGTCTGTTCCAGTAGCTGAGTACTGCTACTTTGCAGCACAATATCGACATCGCTGCGGACTGGGGAGTTACTCAAAATTAGACCCCGTACAGATCCTGGAGAGACCCGCAGTCTGGTTTTGACCAGATTTAACTGACGTAGGGTTTGGTTGATGCGATCGCTAAAGGCTTCTACATCTGTTCCTGGTTTAAGGGTGAGGGTGCTAGAGCCCCGCAAAGCATTATCAATGCTGATATTGCCAAAAAGAAAACCACCGGAAGTGCTAAAAACATAGTCAGTCTCCGGCTGAGCCAGCAAAATGTCGTCGATGGCAGTCATGACTCGACGATTTTCCTTCAGGGTGGTCCCTGGCGGTAGCTGCACCCACACGCGTGCCTGGCCGTTACTAATTCTAGGCAAAATCTCCTGGGGGATCTGTTGAGCCATGGCCCAGCTGCCGCCACCAAATACAACAATGGCCGTAGCAATGACCATGAACCGGTGCTGTAGCACCCAGCTGAGCGTGGTGCTATAGCTACGGTTAGCTCCCTGTAACTGGTGTCTAAACCAGCGAATGGGCCAGAAATTAGACACGTTGCTATGGGCCTTGATAGCCAGCAAACGAGCAGCGAGGGCTGGGACTACCGTTAACGCCACCAACAAGGAGGCGGCTACCGCCAGACTGATGGTCACTACCAGTTGACTAAACAGTAGGGATATAAATCCTCCCATGAGTAAGAATGGTAATACGGCTACCAAATTGGTGGAGGTAGAGGCTATGAGGGCAGATTCTAATGCTTGGCTGCTGGTCTCTGCTTGGCGAACAATTGGTTTGGAGGTGTTTGCCACGCCTTCGGCAATGTTTTCTAACATAACAATGGCATTGTCCACAACAATGCCAACTCCCAACGCCAGGCCACCTAAGCTAAATACGTTTAGCGAAAGGCCCAATACTCCGGAAAGCAATAGAGTGATGAGTGTCGCTAGGGGAATGGCAAGTACAACAATAAAGGTTTGTCGTAAAGAGCCAAGAAATAGCAAGACTGCTAAGGCCGCTAATACGGTTCCAGTTAAGCCTGCAGTGGCGACATTACGAATAGCATTTTGAATAAAAATGGATTCGTCTAAGATGACGTTAATCAGCAAATCCTCCGGGACCATGCCAGCAGCTTTAAGCTGTTCAAGCCGTTGTTTAACCCCTTCTACCACAGCGATTGTATTGGCTGTGGGCTGTTTCTGGACACTGACTTTAACGGCAGACTGGCCATTGAGGTTGACAAACAGTCGTTGTTCTTCAGTGCCATCTATCACGTCGGCAAAGTCTCGTAGATATACCTGTTGCCCGTCTACGTTAAATACCAGATCGCGAATCTCTTCCGCATTCTGAAATTTTCCGGTGACCCTAGTTAAAGGTTCGCTATTAGAACCTTGAATACGTCCCCCTGCAGTATCTTGATTGCGTTCTTCTAAGGCATCTAGAACATCCGCCAGCCCCAATCCTAATCTCTGTAATCGAGCCGGATCTAAGTTGATTTGAATTTCTTCTTGGACACCGCCAGAGATATCAACGCTAGCAACACCAGATACAGTAGACAGCTCCCTGGCCAGTTCTTCATCTGCAAATATCCTTAAATCCATACCCTGTAGTGTCTCGGAGGTAAGCGCCATTTCGTATACAGGCAGCTGGGATGGATCAAACTTAAAGAGGCGCGGTTGGGAAATGCTATCGGGTAGTCGATCTCGGGCACGGTTGAGTGTAGCATTGGCATCATTGAGAGCCTGGTCAATATTGCCGCCGGGTTCAAAATATAGGTCTATACTGACGCGGCCTTCTCGAGTTTTAGACACTAGCTGCACCACGCCTTCGGTGGCGGCAAGGGCTTGTTCTAGGGGGCGAGTAATTTCGTCAACAGCCACATCTGGCGATATGCCTGGGGTGTCAGCACGTACACCGATACGTGGGTAGGTAATGGATGGCAACAAATCTACGGGTAACCGTAGTGTAAAGAAAATACCTAATACAATCACAGCGACACAGAGCATTAGAGTCGCAATGTGACGACGAATAGCCAGACTACTGAGGCTGAGTCTCATTCTGGTTGCCCCTTAGATGTGTTGATCTCCGATAAGATGCTTAGCCTTACCGTCTGCTCTGCTGTTAGAGGACGATCGCTGGTGACAATAAATGTCTCGTTAGGGGTTAACCCAGAGAGAATCTCTATGTTGTCCTTATACTGTTGACCGAGAGTAACCGAGCGAGTGGTGACTGTGGGTTGCTCATTGTCCTGATTCAGGATAAAAATTGTGTTCTCCTGGGTGCTAGTATCTAAGGCACTGGTGGGAATGATGATGCTTTGAGCGTTATTGGGAGTGAATTGCACACGAGCTAACAGACCGCTGCCAATGCGTGGATCTGGATTGGTTAAAGTCACTTCTATGGGAATAAGTCGGGAGACCGTATCGGCTACGGGAGAAATCCGGGAGATACTGCCATTGGCTTCAATGTTGGGAAAAGCATCCAACTGGATGGTGGCGGATTGTCCGAGGGAGAGTTGGCTGATATCAAGTTCAGAGACCTGCACTTCTATAGTTAGTCTACTCAGGTTGCCCAGCTCAAAAATCGCCGTGCCGGGTTGTACGTAGTCGCCAGGTTCAACCAGTTTATTCAATACCGTGGCCGATACAGGAGCCGTTATGGTGATCCATCTGAGTTGTTCCTGAGCTTCTGCTAAGACCGCTTGTTGAGCAGTAGTCCGGTTTTTAGCCGCTGCGATCGCTTGTGTACGAGCCTCAATTTGCGCCTGGGCTGACTGGACCGCTTGCTCTGCACTAATGAATGCCAGTTCAGCTGCTTCAGCCGCTTGCTGGGAAATTGCTCCTTGCTCTGCCAGCTGGCGTAGACGCTCAGCATCCAGTTTTGTCTGGTCTCGGGTAGCCTGAGCTTGAACAGCCGCCGCCTGGGCATCCGTAATCGATACTTGGTCTACGGCTACCTCGGACTGGCGGACAGAAAGCTCTGCCTGGGCTTCGTTAACACGGGCGGTCAGTAAGCCACTATCTATCTGGCCTAATACTTGCCCGAGTTGTACAACATCTCCTGTGTCTACCTGCGTAGAGACAATGGCACCTGAGGTTTGTGCCCTCAGCACGACTGTTTGCTCGGGTTGGGTGGTACCTGTGTATGTCAATGATTCCCTGAGAGAACCTAACTGTGCCTGGGCTGCTTCTACAGCTATAGGTTGGTCATTACCAGGTTTACCAGGGCGCTCTACTTGGGCTTCACTAGCAGGCAGTAGATTGCAGCCGGGCATCAATACACTGATTATCAAGGCAATGCTGTATTGCCGTTGTAAATTCCGAATGCCCATTGCTCCTGTGACGTTTTCTGCATTTCCTTACTCATTGTAAAGAGCACTGTTACCGAGTTTGGTAGCTTAGGCATCAGCATGGGGTTTCAACTCAAGCTGGGAAATCTAGCGTTGCTGATCCTCGGTATGATTTCTTTAAACAGACGCTGTCCCATCGCATTTTCTACAGCTCGTTTCATACCCTAAATCAGCAACGGCAGCTAAAAGCCATTGCTGATAAAGTGACTACCCAATCCCGTGGAGCTGGTGTACGAGAATTGATTCAGTGGATTGTGGATGACGCCCTCTAGCCCGTAAAAAAGTCTCTTTTCCCGCAAGGAAAAAGAGACGGCTTAGGATACGTTTGCTCTGGTCAGAAGAAAGAACGTTAGCGCACCAAATCACTAGGAAAACTCAATCAATGCTCAATAAATAGCTACATGTCCTGGTCGTACTTCACACCACGATAGGTTAACTCTACGCGCTGGTGAGCATGTGCAGGCACCTTAAATGCTTTGCGCTTCAAGGGGGCACCGCGATAGGTCCCAATTCTTTCGGTATCTGTCACTTGAATATTTTCGAAGTGTGCTTCGTAGCTAGCACCGTGAAATGAGAGTTTCATTTCGGTTCCTCCAAATGTGTAGATGCTATGACAGTATGCTTAGTAATCAAGATATTTCACTAAACCTTCTACCAAAAACATCAGAAATGTATATTTGAATACAGTTTATATTTGTTTCAAGTGCATCGTTCTGAATTTATTGAAACTTAAGTCTCTGTTACTTTACGTAATGAATGTGTGCCGATGTGGGCCTATTCTACCCGTAGCACTGGTGCAGGTGAGTCTGGTGACATAACAACAACTATGCGCACCAAGCTATGGATTGTGCTGCAGTGATTATGGTGCTTGGTTATCTGTCGTTGCTAAGTCCAAGCTATCGAGCATAAAGGCGTATTCAAAGGCGGTTTCTTCCAGCCAGCCGTAACGCCCGGATGCTCCGCCGTGCCCTGCATCCATATTAGTTTTTAGCAATAGCTGATTACTATCGGTTTTAAGGTCCCGTAATTTGGCCGTCCATTTGGCGGGTTCCCAATAAGACACGCGCGGATCGTTGAGGCCGCCGGTGATGAGCAGATTGGGATAGTCCTGAGCGATGACGTTGTCGTAGGGTGAGTAGGACTTCATATAGTCGTAATATTCTTTCTCGTTGGGGTTCCCCCATTCGTCCCATTCCATAACAGATAGGGGAAGGCTAGGGTCTAAAATGGTAGTCACGACATCTACAAAGGGGACAGCTGCGATCGCAACCTGAAACAACTCAGGCCGCATATTCAATACTGCCCCCATCAATAGGCCACCCGCACTGCCCCCCATAATGGCCAGCCGGTCTGCCCGAGTCCATTTATGAGCAATTAAATAGTTTGCACAGGTAATAAAGTCTGTAAACGTGTTCTTTTTGTGGAGAAATTTGCCTGCTTCATACCAAGGGCGACCCATTTCGCCGCCGCCACGAATATGGGCAATGGCAAACACCATTCCCCGGTCTAGCAGTGATAGCCGGGTAGAGGAAAAATAAGCCGACATGCTCGCTCCATAGGAGCCATAGCCATAGAGCAGCAGAGGATTCTCTCCATCAGGCTGAATATCTTTTTTGTACACCAAAGAAATGGGAATCTGGGTGCCGTCAGCAGCTGTGGCCATCAGCCACTCGCTTTGATATTGACTAGGATCGTAACCACCAAGCACAGGAGTCTCTTTTTTGAGCTCTCGCTGGTGTGTGTTCATATCGTAATCAAACACTGAGGATGGCGTAATCAGAGACGTGTAGGTAAACCGCAGAGTGGCATTGTCAAACTCTGGCATACTGCCCGACCAGACCGAATAGGTGGGCTCAGGAAACTCTAGGACAGTCTCTTTACCGGTAGAGAGGTGTTGAATACGAATGGTAGGCAGTCCCCCCTGGCGTTCATAAATCACCAGATGGTGCTTAAAAACATCAATATTTCTAAGCTGTACATCGGCACGGTGGGGAATGACTGTGTCCCAGTGTTTTTTGTCCAGATTATTCACTGGGGTGACCATCAGTTTAAAGTTGATGGCATCTTCATTGGTAACAATATAGAAACGGTTCTCGCTGCTGTCACCAGGATGGTGGGCAATGGAATACTCTACGCCATATTGTCGTGGGCATATAACCTGAAACTCTCCATCCGGTTGGTTCGCGTCTAAAATGTGAATTTCAGAGGTAACTTTGCTATTGATAGAGATAACCACATATGCATTGCTACGGGTACCACCCAGCGAGATATAGAAGGCTTCATCGGTCTCTTCATAAATTAGCTGGTCTTTCTCTGGGTTGTCGCCTAATTGATGTTTCCACACCTGATAGGGACGGTGTGCGTCATCCAGGCATGTATAGAAAACAGTTCGATTATCGTTGGCCCAGACCACTTCGCTAGTATTTTCAATCGCTTCTGGATACAGCTTGCCGCTAGCTAAGTCTTTAAAGACCAACGTGTAGAGTTCTGAACCATCGGTATCGGTAGCGTAGGCTAGCAGCTGGTGATCGAGGCTGATTTCATAATCCCCTAATGAGAAAAACTCATGACCCTCGGCTAGGGCATTCTCGTCCAGTAAAATCTCTTCTGCGTTATCTAAGCTGCCCTGTTTGCGACATAGAATGCGATAAGCCTTACCTGCTTCGGTGCGACCGTAGTAATAGTAGTCACCATCTTTTGTAGGGACAGATAGGTCTGTTTCCTGGATGCGACCTAGCATTTCATCGTAGAGCGCTTTTTGAAATGCTTTGGTATGGGCAGTCTGGGCTTCGGTGTAGTCGTTTTCCGCATTCAGATAGTCTAGGGTTTCCGATGAGGTGCGATCGCGTAGCCAGTAATAGTCATCAATCCTGATGTCTTCATGGGTTTCCAATTTTTTAGGCTGCTTTTTCGCAATCGGTGCTGTAGACATCGGGAACTCCCTAATTTGACCTGGTTATAGAATACTGAGCCAAGCTATTAGTGACCACTGTATGACTAGACCCGTTGATCTCCATGCATCCTACAAAAAACCTTTATACTAATCAGGCTCCACCAATCCTTTAGATATGTCTGATCTGCTCCTGTTTTGGCACCGTCGTGATCTACGCATTAGCGATAATCTAGGTCTGGCGGCCGCTCGGGAACGGAGTGCCAGAGTGGTGGGTATTTTTTGCTTAGATCCTGGCATCTTGGATAGAAATGATGTGGCGCCAGCTCGGGTCGCGTACATGATTGGCTGTCTAGCCCAGCTACAGGAGCGTTATCAGGCTGCCGGTAGCGAGCTGCTTATTCTTCAGGGAAATCCGGTTCAGCAAATACCTCAAGTTGCGACTGCGCTAAAGGCAACGGCAGTGTACTGGAACCGGGATGTGGAACCCTATTCTCGGCAGCGAGATAATGATGTGGCCGCAGCCTTAGGGGAAAAGAGCATTGAAATCCGCACAAAAACCTGGGACCAGTTGCTGCATGCACCAGGAGATGTCATGACTGGTGCGGGTAAGCCTTACACCGTTTACGGTCCCTTTTGGCGAAACTGGCAGAAGTCGGACAAACGAGTGCCTGTACCAACATTGCAAAATGCCACGGGATTGAGTCAGGAAGAACGGCAGGCTATTGCCTTTATACCCCTGCCCTCTGCTAAGGATTTAGGCTTTGAGTGGGATGCGCCCTTGCCTCTGGCTCCTGGCGAATTAGCGGCGCAAACACAGCTTGCCAATTTTGGGCAGCGGGCCATCGAAGGTTATGACGATCAGCGTAATTTTCCGGCGATTACCGGTACTTCCTTGCTTAGCGCAGCGCTGAAATTCGGAGCGATTGGCATTCGTGACGTGTGGCAAACAGCGGCCATCGCCTATGACAACTGTCGCAGTGACGAGGCTCGTACCAATGTACAAACCTGGATGCAGGAACTAGCCTGGCGAGAGTTTTATCAGCATGTCATGTATTTCTTTCCAGAACTCGCAGAGGGACCCTACCGTGATGCCTGGAAAGACTTTCCCTGGGGTAACGATCCATCTCTTTTTGAAGCTTGGTGTGAAGGTCGCACCGGTTACCCCATAGTCGATGCAGCTATGCGACAGCTAAATGAAACGGGTTGGATGCATAACCGTTGTCGGATGATTGTGGCGAGTTTTCTCACTAAAGATTTGATGATTGACTGGCGCTGGGGGGAGAAATATTTTATGCAAAAGTTAGTGGACGGTGACCTCAGTGCTAACAACGGCGGTTGGCAGTGGAGTGCATCTAGCGGGATGGACCCAAAACCTCTACGCATTTTTAATCCTGCCAGTCAGGCGAAAAAGTTTGATGCGGATGCTGAGTATATTCGTCATTGGTTACCGGAAATTCGTCATGTGGATACAGCTGCTCTGGTCAGTGGTAAACTCTCTCCTCTTGATTTGGAAGGCACGGACTATGTGCCTCCTGTTGTGGATCATAAAAAGCAACAGGCTCTTTTCAAAGAACTCTACAAGCAACAAAAAGCCAAGCTTGCTTAGGGCTTATTAAAAATGAGAACAATGGCCTTGTGCCTTTAAAGCATGGCTTAACAAGCTTTTTCGGCTTAAATCGTGAAGTCGTTTTTTAGCAGCTTCTTATGCATGGACTTTATCTCTTCTGCATTGTGTAATATCCCACATCTTTATCCATGGGGGGCGGATGAGCTGCTGGCTGTATCAGAATACTATAGCAAGCCGCACATAGGTTAAGGCATCTAGGCAAACGCTTTATCGACCACGTCTCGAAAGGATTCACCAGATTGAATTTGTTTGCGCATCCGATTCTTCAACACAAACCACTGATGCTCAATCGGATTCAAGTCTGGTGAGTAAGGAGGTAGATATAACAATCGGCATCCGACTTGTTCAATCAGGGTTTGAATGCGTCCGCCTTTATGAAATGTGGCGTTGTCACAAATAATCACTTTGCCTGGTGTCAATGTGGGTAATAACCCTTTCTCCAACCAGGTTTCAAACACCACGCGATTACAATACCCTTCATAGGTCATGGGCGTCACCAATGTGTGCTGACACCAAGCGGCGATAAAGCTTACTCTGGCGTTGCGCGACCCACGTCGCTCAGCGTGAAATCGCTCTCCTCGCTCACACCAGCCATAGCCATAGTCCTCAGTATCATCGATACCAGCTTCATCGAGATACACCCGCTGTTCCGGTTGGATCGTCTCCAGTTCGGCTAGGAACGCTTGGCGTTTCTGACGATCTCGTTCCCGATAAGCATAGGTCTTTTTTTTCGCGTGAATCCGATGCGTTTGAGCCCTCGACCAATCGTATCCTCACTGATCTCATCCGGCCATAGCTGGGCCATTTCAGCTTGGGTTTTGTCGCCGTGTTCTTTAGCAAACGCTCGAAATGCTTCCCAATCAGTAATCTTATGACTATGGCCCTGCTGATAGCCCTGCTTTGGACTTACTTCGCCGGTTTCTCGATACCGGGTGACCCACTCTGACAGGGTATTGCGATTAATTCCAAAGGCTTGGCTAACGGCACTAATCGCGCGACCTGATGTGACAGCAGCTACGGCTTTTTCACGTAAGTCTTGACTGTAAGGAGCGGGCATTGAATTCTAGGCAACTACAACACTCCCTATTATGCCTGTATCTTACTACGGCTTGCTATAGTTGTGATTGTGTTAACGCATTCCGATTTGATCTGGGTAGAGTGAATATATGGATCTTATGTACAGCTTCTATCGTTTATTTTTATTATGCAAACTCTTAGTTTAGATACGTCCATGGGGGAACCCCGCCTAAAAATATCTGATGATTTAACTGACTTTCCCAAAGAAATTTTCGAATTGGCGGATTCCCTAGAAATTCTGGATCTATCCAACAATCAGCTGAGTGCATTACCGCCGGAGTTTGCTCAGTTAAAAAAGCTAAGAATCGTATTCTTTAACAATAATCAGTTTGAGGAATTTCCTGAGGTTCTGACCCAGTGCCCTAATCTTTCCATGATTAGTTTTAAGGGCAATCAACTCAAATCTATTAGTGAAACAGCGCTTTCTCCGAATATTCGTTGGCTAATTTTAACGAATAACCATTTGACTGAGTTACCCCGCAGTATTGGCAAGCTAACAAAGCTACAAAAGTGTATGCTCGCTGGTAACCAGTTGCGATCGCTCCCTCCAGAGATGGCTAACTGCCAAAGCTTAGAGCTACTTCGTTTAGCTGCCAATCAGCTAGAAACACTCCCAGAGTGGATATTCACGTTACCCCGTTTAACCTGGCTTGCCTATGCCGGTAACCCTTGCTGTCAGTCGACCCAACAAAATAGATTTCTAGCCATGATTGAACCTGCGGAATTGCAGCTGGGTGAGGTACTTGGCCAAGGAGCCTCAGGGGTGATTTATAAAGGCCAATGGCAGTCTGGTGGTCCTTCGGGGCTGGTGCAGGATGTGGCTGTAAAACTCTTTAAAGGGGATATCACCAGTGACGGTTTGCCCACGGATGAAATGCAGGCGTGCATTGCAGCGGGCATTCATCCAAATTTGGTGAATGTCCTAGGTAAGTTGAGTGAACCTATTAATGGTAAAGCAGGACTGGTATTCTCATTTATTTCGAACAACTATGAGAATTTGGGTACCCCCCCTAGCCTAGTCACATGTACCCGTGATACCTATCCTGAGAATGCTGGGTTCACACTGCCCGTTATCTTAAAAATCACCCGTGGCATTGCCTCTGTCGTTACCCATCTCCATGCTCGCGGGATTATGCATGGAGATCTCTATGCCCATAACATTTTAGTTAACTCAAAAGGTAAAAGTATCTTAGGAGATTTTGGAGCAGCATCCTCTTTGAATATTGGTGATGCAATCTCTTCTCAAGCTTTGCAACGATTCGAGTCAAGAGCATTCGGGTGTTTGCTAGAAGACTTACTCGATCGTCATATCGGTGATAACAACCAAGAGGAAGAAACTGTAGTCCAACAATTACGTGATCTACAGCATCAGTGTATGGCCTCAGATCCTACGGCTCGACCATTATTGGAGAATGTATGCCAAACGCTGTCAGAGGTTACCCAACTTGTTTGATACACTTCCCTTTCGGGGGCATTTACCAACCCATTCTCAGTGCCCTATTATTGCCAGTATTCCCCATGGTAGGTTGTCGATTTTGCGAAGATGTCTAGTCTGCTGAATAAGCAGTATGGTGACTATCTTCCCCATCACGATTGGCATCTTGGAAAGTTATACGATTTTTTATTGAGTTGAGATATTACACCTATTTGTCGATCGGACAGCTTAAAAAACAACATTCTGGACTGGGATTGTCCGGAATGTTATCGGGCTAAACCGAAATTAGTGGTCTTTAACGTTTCATGGCCAGCATCAGACCATCAGCAATGGGCAATAAACTTATGGAAACTCGCTCATCGTTATGGATCTTCTGATTTAAAGCGTCAATACGTTTTGTTCGATTATCATGTGCTGCTGGAGGTGCCGCGACTCTGCCTGACCACAACACATTATCTATGGCAATCAGGCCACCGGGTCGAACGAGCTGTAAAGAGCGCTCATAGTAATTATCATAATTACTCTTGTCAGCATCGATAAATGCAAAATCAAAACTGTTGCTGTGACCTTCTGTGATCAGATGATCCAGAGTTTCTAAAGCTGGAGCAATACGTAAATCAATTTTGTGGTCGACTCCAGCCTGTTTCCAATATTTATGGGCCATTGTTGTGTAGTCATCACTAATGTCACAAGCGATTAGCTGACCATCATCAGGCAAGGCCATAGCAACAATCAAAGAGCTATATCCGGTGAAAACTCCAATCTCTAATGCTTTTTTAACTCCCATAAGCTGGATCAGTAGCCCCATAAACTGTCCCTGTTCAGGCGAAATTTGCATCACAGATCTAGGGTGTTGCGCATTTTCTTCTCGTAACTGTTGTAGGAGTGCATTGTCTCGTACGCCAACTGACAACAGATATTGATACAGATTTTCTGTGAGTTGTAACAGTTGGGTAGACATTAGATTTTTGTAGTGGGAGGTGAGGAGGCTATCAAAACTGATGAACCTTCAAAAATTCTAAATGCAAAACATGAATTGATCGTAAGAACCTGCAGCGACAAATCATGAAACCCTACTTCCCAAGAGTCTTTCGTGGGGGAGTAGGGTTTCATGATTTGCTTTGCTACTCTAGTTATAGATGCTTGTGAGGCAGGCTCTATGGATGCAACTCCAGTGGTTCAGGTATCTGCCCGTGTGGGGTGGATTATTGAGGTGAGCCAACAGGGTAATGGCTATCGCTGTTGGCTCATTAATCGTGAGTTGAATGTGTTGAGTGACGGATGCGTATATTCCACCAGCAGTGCTGCCCTAGCTGCGGGGCGATTATTTGTTGAACGTAGCTAGTAAGTTTAGAGTGCTAGCGTTTTATGCCGTTGCTGATTTATGGGATAGACCGATTGGATGACGGTCAACTGTGCCAGAGTCTTGCAGAAAAAATCATCCCGAGGATCAGCAACGCCCGTTTTATTTAGGATTTGCATAGTACGCGACGCATTGTTTTTAGGTTGCCCGGTAAGTCAATGCGCATGGCTTGTTCTAGCAGAAACTTGGGTGCTGGAATCATCGGTGTGGCTCTTACTGAATAGGTTAGCAGTGTGCCATCGCCAAAATCTTCAAGGACAAGATCGGCGGAAAAATCGGCAAAGGTACCCCGTTCTAGGCGAAATTGGATGCTTTGGTGTAAATGCTCTACAACATGCAAGTAGATTTCTACTTGAGCCGTGAATAAGATAAAGGCCTTACGGGCGGCTTGATAAAGTTTGCGGGTGATGCGCTTTGACTGCTGTTTGACGTGCTGTTTAACAGAAGCTTCTAATTCTCGGCTTTGGGTGATGTCGGGAAAATAATGAACCCAACGACTGTAGTCAGTCAGCTGTTCCCAGAGGTGAGAGCGTACCAATGGGACATACATTTGTGCCGTGACAGCTGCGCCTTGGCCGGCATGGCTACGAGTATCGATTAAAACATCACCGCGCAGCAAAGCGGCCTGCTGGGTCATTGAAACCATAAGATCAATAAGGAAAAACGGGATAGGTATAAGGAAATAAATGGATGAATCAATAAGAATGGTGTGGACCCTTAAATCAGATGCTCAGCATTGAAATTTACCAAGCTTTGCTGATTCGTTGCCATTATTAACCAGACGACGTAAGACTAGTGTCAAGCACGCACATTATTGCGTAAAACCTTGGTGAACCTTGTTGTTCCTTAAGAAGATCCACTCACCCAGTTTGACCGATGCCTAACCGTTTTCGTTTGCGTCCAATCACCCAACTTCTATTGGCTACCATCGCTATGACCGCTATTGTATGGGGCTTGCGTGGCATTGGCTTACTGGTGTTTTTACCAGGAATTGTGATTTGGCTACTGATTTTGGCCTGTTTTGCGATCGCACTCTTTAGTACTGTTCAGTCCACTCGATAAAGGGCCAATAAATCGCACTTGGAAACTGTAAGTCATTTTTAAACTCAATGTTAAATAAACTTTAAATTTGTTTTGCTAGGTTGCCGAGAAGTTACGAGGCAATCGGCATGGACTACGTACAAATTTTTGAGAAGCTTTTGGTTGTTCCCCTTTTACTGCTGCTTCTAGGGGATTTTGTCGCTACCTTCGTGTACCATGTCCCAGAACATGTGTTTGGTCGTTATCACAGCATCGTTCACCATAGCCCCAACCGTAGTTTTGTGAGCTATGCCATACGTAAACATTGTCCTCAGGCTTTGTTGCCTGGTTTTTTAGGCGCTCTCCCTTACCTGATGTGGGCGCCCCTGCTTTGGTGGCTCTCTCCCGTGGGCACGGCTATTGGGTTGTTATTAGCTGAGCTGCATGTCATTTGGCGACACCAGTTTGCTCCCACCCATCGCACTCCAAAGCTAATTACAACCCTGTGTCGCTGGTTCTGTATCACCACCCCTGAACGTCATCAGCTGCACCACCGTAATGCCAATTTGGCCTATGGTGATGTTTTCACGTTTTACGGTAAACCTGCCCGATTGTGGCTCGTATTTCTTCGGCAGCTTAAACGCCAATGGGTCTGAGAATTTGGAATTTAGAATTCGCAAGTCTCAATAAAGTAATGGCGACTTGCGCCTCCCAAAACTCTAAATTCAAACTTCCGAATTCCGAATGCAAACTTCCCCCTGTAAACGGAATGTCTAATATGGCAGTCTGTTGAACACATTGCAGCTGTAGCTATCCTGTTAATCTTTTAAGGATGAGTCGGCTTGCTGACGCAGAGATAAGGAGTATCATGACCATTCAAGCGGTTTCGACAACGCCTTTTTTAGATCAAAAACCGGGCACGTCTGGTTTACGCAAACAGGTGACTGTTTTCCAACAGCCCAACTATTTAGAAAACTTTGTTCAATCTATTTTCGATAGCCTAGAAAACTATCAGGGCCAAACCCTAGTCGTCGGTGGTGACGGTCGCTTCTACAATCGTCAAGCCATCCAAATCATTCTCAAGATGGCTGCGGCTAATGGGTTTGGTAAGGCGCTTGTGGGTCAAGGAGGGATTTTCTCCACCCCCGCAGTTTCCTGCATGATTCGCAAGTATGGAGCCTTTGGCGGCATTATTCTGTCTGCGAGCCATAATCCAGGTGGTCCTGATGGTGACTTTGGTATTAAGTACAACATCGGTAATGGCGGGCCTGCTCCTGAAAAGGTAACCAGCGCTATCTTTGACCGGAGTAAGGTCATTGACACCTACAAAATTTTGGAAGCAGAAGATGTCAACCTAGACCGTGTAGGGTCCACATCCCTTGGCAGCATGACTGTTGAGGTGATGGATGCGGTCAATGATTATGCAGCCTTGATGGAGACTCTGTTTGATTTTGAGCAAATCCGTCAGCTGTTAACGTCTGGCCAGTTCAACATGTGTATGGATTCCCTCCATGCGGTCACGGGTCCCTATGCCAAGGCTATTTTTGAAGGCTTATTGGGTGCTCCCCAGGGCACTGTGCAAAATGGTGAGCCTCTGGAAGATTTTGGTGGCGGGCACCCTGACCCTAATTTGGTGTATGCCCACGACCTAGTAGAGGTCATGTTTGGGGAGAATGCCCCCAGCTTTGGTGCAGCCTCCGATGGGGATGGCGATCGCAACATGATTGTCGGCAGCAATTTCTTTGTGACCCCAAGCGATAGTTTGGCTGTATTAGCGGCTAACGCTACGTTAGTACCTGGCTATCGAGATGGCATTGCTGGTGTAGCCCGTTCGATGCCCACTAGCCAAGCTGTGGACCGAGTGGCCGAAAAACTCGGCATTGACTGCTATGAGACCCCCACCGGTTGGAAATTCTTTGGCAATTTGCTGGATGCCGATAAAGCTACCCTCTGTGGTGAAGAAAGCTTTGGTACCGGTTCTAACCACGTACGAGAAAAGGATGGCCTCTGGGCTGTTTTATTTTGGCTCAACGTTTTAGCCGTTAAGGGGCAGTCGGTTGAAACTATCGTCAAAGACCATTGGGCTACCTACGGTCGTAATTACTACAGCCGCCATGACTTTGAAGGTGTGGATACGACCGTTGCTAATCAATTGATGGACGGCTTGCGAGCACAGCTAACTAGCCTAAAAGGGCAAGCCTTAGGCAGCTACACCGTTGAGTATGCTGATGACTTTAGCTACACCGACCCCATTGATAAGAGTGTTAGCCAAAAACAAGGTATCCGCATTGGCTTTACCGATGGTTCTCGTATTGTTTTCCGGTTATCTGGTACGGGCACTAAAGGAGCGACTTTACGACTATATGTCGAAAGTTACGAGCCCGATGCAGCTAAACACGGTATTGATACCCAAGAAGCTCTGGGCGAGCTGATTCAACTTGCGGATCAAGTCGCCAAGATTAAAGAGCTCACTGGCTTCGATAAGCCTACGGTAATCACCTAGGGCATGTGAGTTAAGTAGGGGGCTCTCCCTATGTTTCGAGGCAGTGGAGTGGTAGCACTCTCCTACTACTCCATTGCCTATGCCTTCTAAAGCTCAGTTTCAGGTACTTTCACACTGCTTTTGATTGTTTGCCGATTTGATGGCTTGGTGTACTTTTCAGACACAGCCGTCATTTCAGCCACACGTTTAGCATTTTTGACCTCTTCTGCTTTGGCTGTTGCTTGGGCGGCTTCTTTTTCCTTCAAACCATTTTTTACCCGAGCTGTAAACGACAGGGTAAACCCAAGGCTCAGATACGTAGCGCTGACGACCGCCCAGCCTTCAATGACATAGGTCATCATGTGGTTTAAGGTTTCAACAGTCATGATGCACTCCCATTAGCAAAAACAACATTGTTAAAGGTTTTTGTTCTAATACGGTCAGCCATGAAAATGTTCGGCTGTCCAGGCAGTTGCTAGCTCAAACGATCAAACTATCTGTTGGAAATGCTGTGTAGCATGACTTTGCAGGCATATTTATCTAAAGCTTAGCAACGCAAGTTTTGATCCCATTTAAGCAGGTTCTTTTTGAGAACGGTAATTATCAAAAAAAATATTTTCATCCGACTTCTATGAAGGATGTCTCAAGGCTGAAA
This sequence comes from Cyanobacteria bacterium P01_D01_bin.156, assembly GCA_039024555.1. Lineage (GTDB taxonomy): Bacteria > Cyanobacteriota > Cyanobacteriia > Phormidesmidales > Phormidesmidaceae > Leptothoe. The sequence continues at coordinate 134,378 of JBCCQQ010000001.1, read as the reverse complement.
TCGTTTCAGATACCTCTACTAAATCTTCCTGTAGAGTATCGCCTAGCCTTGATGATTAAAACCATTTATGGCATATGCAATCCGTTTATCAAACGTTCTTATGGGTTCTAAATTAGCTAAATCGTTGTTGGGTGCTTTTGTGGGAATCGCAGCGTTAGCCCCATCTGTCGGTGCATCACCCTTTATGGATAATGCAATTGATAACTATGTAGGTGCAGGTGTTCGTAGTGGATTGAATGATTCGACGGCTTTAGTGCTTGACTCTAAATTTGAAGTGATTCAGTTTGAACAAAACAGTTTATCTGTGCGGCCAGCTGTTTTGATCGGAGATCAGTTTGAAGGGCGTTTTCCGGTTTCCTTTGACTTACCGTTTGATGAACAGTTCCTTGTATTTGGCGGCGGCGGGTTTGCCTACAATTTTGATGAAAGTGATCTAGACCCAATGATTACGGCTGGTTTAGATATGAGTCTTACGGAACGTCTTGTGCTCAATGTAGAAGGGAACTTAATTCTGAAATCTGACGATACAGATGCGGAAATTGCTGGGTCTATTAATTGGCAGTTTTGAGGGTCCCAACTCAAAGCGGGACGATTTCCCCAGGGATTTAGAGTTCGGAATTTGGAATTCGGAGTTCGGAACATCCTCCCCTTCTGACTTCCGAATTCTGACTTCCGAATTTAGTCCTAGTCTAGATTTCCCTGCTTAAATTGCTGCCCAGTTTTGAGATTATTAGACCCTTTAATGGCCATTTTTCTTCTTCAGGTGCACGTTGAATAGGTTATCCCAACCCATGGGAGTACTATTCAGGGCATGACACTCTTCGGTATCTTGGAATACTGAGCATCACTACCTACGTCATGTCCAATCGCTTGTCTCTGCAGACTAAAGTAGCCTACGGCATTGGTGAACTAGGCACGGCTATTCCCATTGGCCTGGCTATTTTCTATTTACTGTTTTTTCTGACTGAGGTAGTGGGGTTATCTCCTACCCTGGCAGGCGCTGTCCTGCTGATTGGACGAATCTGGGATGCCGTCAATGATCCAGTGATTGGTTGGTTGAGCGATCGCACCCGTTCTCGTTGGGGACGACGCTATCCGTGGTTGGTGATGGGTGCTCTGCCCTTGGGGTTTTTTACATTGATGCTTTGGGTGGTGCCCCCGTTAGAGTCGCAGGTTGGCCTATTTGTTTATTACACTGCCATGGCCATCGGTGGTTACACCGCGTTTTCGGTGATTATTCTACCGATGGTGGCTATTGCCACAGAGCTCACACCCGACTACGACGAGCGTACAAGCATTATGTCGGTACGCTCAGCGGCCAACATTATTGGTTCTGTGGTGGGACTGGTATTGGCCCAAATCATTTTTGCCCTTGTGGAGGATAGCCAGCGACAGTACGTGATTTTGGGTGGGGTGAGCGCTGTATTTATTGTTGTGGCGATTGCTGTGTGTGTGGTGGGCACCTACGGACAATACCGTCCAATGATGCGTCACCAACCGGAGCTCTCTCCTCATCCCATGGGGCGTCAGTTGCGTAAAGTATTCCAAAATCGAGCCTTTCGCTGGGTTATGGGACTGTACCTATGTTCTTGGGTGGGGGTACAGGTAACAGCGGCGATGTTGCCCTTTTTTGTGACTGATTGGATGGGCTTAGGGGAGCAGCACTTTACCCAAATGGCGATCGCAGTCCAAGGCAGTTCGGTGGCGATGCTGCCCTTTTGGTTATGGGTGACCAAACGCACCAGCAAGCAACGGGTTTACTTTGCCGGTGCTCCACTGGCACTGGTGGGGATGTGTATTTTAGGGATGCTTCAACCGGGCCAGATTACGGCTATGTATACGGTGGGGCTGATCATTGGAGCCGGGCTTTCCACCTTTTACTTGGTGCCCTTTGCCATGCTGCCCGATGTGATTGATGACGAGGAGCTGCGCACTGGTGAGCGTCAGGAGGGGATGTTTATTAGCCTGATGGTATTTTTGCAAAAGGTGGGAATTGCGATCGCAATTTTTCTATCGGGCTGGACGCTTGATTGGGCAGACCAGATTGGCCCAGATACCCAGTTATTGGTTATTCGTCTGCTGGCTAGTGCTGTTCCTAGCCTATTAATTTTTGGGGGGCTGTACTGTGTGCATCGATATCCGTTAACCCGTCGTGCCCATCACCGTATTCGGTGTCGGCTTGAACGAGAACGTAAACAGCCCCAGCGCTACTAGGGTTTCCTCCGAATAATTGTTAATGTCCAACACCTCTCTCGGGTGGTTACTATCCACTCTGCAAAGATGCAAACTACCGCCGAATACTATTGCGCCTATTGTGGTGAGCCGAACACCACATTCATCGACATCAGTGGAGGTCTTACCCAACAGTATGTAGAAGACTGTCAGGTGTGTTGTCGTCCCAATATTCTCTACATCACCATTGATGAAGACACCCTAGATGTAGATATTCAGACTGATTGTGAAGATCGTTAGATAGTACTGTTTGAGATTTGGGGACACATCGCAACGGTCAAAATATTGCTGTTGCTGATTTAGAGGCGAAAATGATCTGTAGAGCTTTTCGGTTGTCTGGATTTGCACAGAGAAAATCATCCCGAGGATCAGCAACGCCAAATGTTTAAATTGCTTTAGCTTGGCGTGTCCATCGTCTGCAATTGGTCACAATAAGTGCGATATTGCCACAGAATTCTGTGTAGCTCATTGCAAATAGCGTCTTGAAAGTTATGGTGAATCAATTGAAACGCTTGTTGGGCACAGTTCCAGTATCCTTAGCCCTGTTGCTAGCCAGTTGTGGAGGTGGTTCAGGCGGGTTCAGTGGAGGAGGAAACAACGGATTTGAGGTCAAGCTTCTGGTGGGAAGTGCGCTACACCACTTTTGTGATGACGCAGCGGTCCAGTTCAACCAAACCAATCCGAAGCTAGACAGTGGCGAAGCATTCTACATGAGCTGTGAAGCAGCCGGTAGCGGTGATGTCGTTGAGCGCACAATCAGTTTGGCTCAACAGCTACAGCAGGGTAGCATTACTGCAGATGCGCCGGAATTTCCCTCAATTCTTTCGGTAGATGGTGAAATATACCAAAACCAGCTGATCTATCGTATGGATCAGCTATATCCTGGTCAAAACTATATTCCATCCATTACCGATGCGCCGCTTTTAGCCAATAGCCCCATGGTGTTTATGGTGCCTAGCGATTTGGCACCGGGGCTGCGTCAGGTAGAGGATCTATTTGCCAAGCTAGTGACGGCTAAAACCCATCAGGATCTGGATGCCAGTAGCCCAGCCCAGCCGGTTTACTACGTTCATACGGCGCCTACACGCTCTAACTCAGGACTACAAACTCTGGTGTCTCAGTTTGCTTCTGTATCGGGTAAGCGGCCGGAGGAGCTGACTCTAGCGGACGTACAACAACATCAGGCGGCGGTCCAAAATATTCAGAGTAAAATCACTCGCTATGGTAAATCCACCTCTACTCTGGCTAAATCCATGGTGGAAAATGGCCCCTTCTGGGCCTCCATTGGTTCCGTATACGAGTCATCCGTGATTGCGGCCAATACGGAGCTGCCCCCCGGAGGCACCCGTTACGAAGCGGTGTATCCTAAGTCCACCTTTACTTCAAACATGCGGGCGATTGTGCCTAGTGCACCCTGGGTTAGCGACCAGGAAAAAGCAGCGGCTGATCAAATTGTGGAGTATTTACAATCTCCTCCCGCTCAGCAGATTGCCACTAATCTGGGTTTACGGCCTGGGGCACCTGGGGTAGCCCTAGGCAACAAGTTTTCCAGTAATTTTGGTGTAGACCCCCAAGCTAGCTACGATTCCTATCGGCCTCCGGCACCGGATGTGACTGAAGCGATGATCGCTTCCTGGAGTCAGGTGGCTAAGAAGTCCTCCAAGGTGGTGGTGGTGGTCGATAGCTCTGGTTCTATGGAAGGGAGTAAATTGCCCGCAGTGCAAAATACTCTCAAAACCTATGTGGAAAGCCTGGGGCCTAAGGATCAGGTAGCTTTGATTGACTTTGATAGTGATATTCGCCAGCCGGTGCTGGTGGATGGTACCCCTGAGGGGCAAACAAGAGGTCTGCAGTTTATAGCCAGCCTGCGTGCCGATGGAGGAACACGTCTCTATGATTCGGCGCTGGCAGCGCGCAACTGGCTATCGCAGAATCTACGGGCTAATTCTATTAATGCGGTCCTGATTTTGACAGATGGTGAAGATTCTGAGTCGCGGATTGGTTTGGACCAATTGGGCCAGGAGCTTTCTAAAAGTGGTTTTTCGTCGGATCAGCGAATCGCCTTTTTTACCGTTGGCTATGGCAAAGAAGGCGAGTTTAATCCCCAGGCATTAGAACAAATCGCTGAGCTAAACGGCGGGTACTATCGTAAGGGTGACCCGGCAACCATTGCCCAGTTGATGGCTGATTTGCAGGTAGAGTTTTAGCTAAGTTGAGGTTTGTTGATGAAGCTAGCTAATCCATTGCAGTATCCGTTGGCGGTGCTGGCAGGGGGCATTTTTTTGGTAGGTGGTGTGCGTCTGGGACGACTGCCCGCTGTAGTGGCCATCCCAGGAGCGATCGCAATTGCTACAGTGGGGTCTGCCGTCCTTAAAACTAAAGAGCCCGATCGCGTGGAGCTGGCTAACAAGGCTGTTGATCGTGAAGTTCAACAGGTGCGTCAGCAGGCGACAGATCTAGGCATACGGGCGAATGAACTGAATCAAGAGGCGACACGATTGCTAACGGCTAGCGATGAAATTGAGCTATTAGGGGTGGTGCAATATGCCTGCGATCGCACCCAGGAACTTCCCCAAAAAATTGACCAGTTGGCCCTTCGGATGGAGGGTAACGATGCTCTACTTTCTGTTAATGCACTAGAACGACAGCTCAAACAAGCGGAGATTAAAGTCCGCAATAGCAAAGGAGTGGCCCAGGAACAGTGGGGTAAGCTCGCCAACAGCCTCAAACGCAACATAGCCCTTGCCCAGCAAGGAGAAGATGCTCGTCAGGCCCAGCTAGCCAACCTATCCACACTTATCGCTGAGTCTGGAGGCGTTTTACAGCAGCTGCAGAACAAACTACGTACTGCCGATCTCTCTGATGCAATCTCGGCCAGCGAACTGCGAAAACTGGGTGATGAGTTTAAGGCCCTTCAAGAAAATGTTGATGTTTTAATTGCCTAATCTTCAGGACCTTAATTTCTGAATTCCAAATTCCTAATTCCGAACGCGCTACTCCCATGTCCAAACCCCTCATCTCCCTTGCCGTCATTGCTGCTTCAGCTGGTCTTGCTTTTGCCCCGCTTCCTGGTGTTAACCAAACCATTACTATCGTTAGCGGTAGCGAACTCCAGGAACCACTCAAGCTGCTTGAAACTCGTTTTGAACAACAGAATCCGTCTATTCAAGTTAATCTTGAATTCCAAGGCTCCCAGGATATTGTCAATAAATACATTGACGACAACAATGACTTTGAACCTACGGTTCTCATTCCTGCCAACGGTCAGCTGTTAGATGAGCTAAGCCAACGCTGGCAGGCCCAGTATGGCAGTGAGCCATTTTATGAAACGCCCCAGCCCATTGCGAAAACAATGCTGGTGGCAATTTCCTGGCCAGAACGTGCGCAGGCACTTTTTCCGGGGGGAGAGTTTCAATGGCAGACTTTAGAAGATGCCATGGCCAGTCGTAACTGGAGCAAAATTGGAGGTAATGCCGCATGGGGTAGCTTTGATTTTGTTACAACCGATCCGACTCGGTCGAATAGTGGTCAGCTCACCATGAGTTTATGGTCTCAGTCCGAAGCTAATAGCACCAATCTCAGCTCAAGTGATTTTGGCAAAAATAATGTGCAAGACCTGTTTGGATTGGTTAAACGATCTGTTTATCAACCACCCAGATCCACAGATATTCTGTTGCAAGAGTTTATTGCTCGTGGCCCTAATGATGCGGATATTGCCACAGTTTATGAGAGTATTGCGCTCTATCGTTGGGAACAATCCAGTGCTACCCAAGGCAAACCATATCAAATTCTTTATCTAAATCCAACTATTGAAACAGTCTCTACTGCGGCCATTGTGCAGAGAAATGTCAGCGGTGGAAAAGCAAAAGCAGCCCGTACATTTATTGACTTTCTAATGGCACCAGAGCAGCAAGCAGTCTTTGTACAACATGGGTTCCGGCCAATGAACGCTAACGTGGACCTCAACTCAGTTCCCAACAGCCCTTGGAGTAGAAATATTCCTGGCGCAACAACAATACCGACTGGAAAAGTGGTATCTCCACCTGATCGTTCTGTGGTAGAAGAGGTTGTTCGCCAGTGGCAACGTGCGAATTAAATAAGTGTTGTTTTTATACACGAGATGATCTTATCTGTTATATCTAGGCTGCTAATAATGTTAATGCATTGTTTTCTTGGTTGAATCAGCAACGATGAATGACGTTGGATAATGGCAAAAAACCTCATGTTTAGGTTTTTCAAAATTTGAGAGGAGTGTTGAAAGACTGTAAATTTGCTGAATCACTGATGAATTTAGTCTTTTACTTTCGGCTAATATGCCTATAAATTGATTGATCCCTGACGGGTAGCTTAAATATGGTGCTTTAAGTCCATTATCATAGCCATCTACCAGGCTTGAGGACATCACAAAATACGCGCTATTTTTGTTGTCCTGTCCAAGAGTTTCTTGTCAGGGTCTATCATGCAACGGTTTCGTTACCCAATAGCTTTACCAAAGCTGAGAATATTTTATTTTGCGATTGGAGTTGCGATTTCGCTACTTCTCAACATTGCATCACCGGCCAATGCGGCAGATATTACCTTTAACTTCTCCACCAGCGTCACCGGTACGACTCCCTTTAGCGCCGATGACTCGCCTGGAAACGACTCCAGCCCGACTAATAACATTATCCGCACTCTGGACGAAATTATCTATAAATGGGAATATGCCGTCAATAACGGCGATGCAGAAAACGTCGTCCTTACAGCTAATATTTCCTCTGATCAAGAATGGACTGAGCTACCGGCTGTTTGCAAGCCGCCATCAGCTATCGTCATTGAGCCTGATGACTCCCAAACCGTTGACTGCTATCTAGGAGATATTGCCAGCGGCAGCAATGGCTTTATCGAAATTTCGGCACGGGTCATTGGTCAGCGCCCGGACAGCACCTACGTTGCCAACAACGATATCGTTGCAGCAACGGGTGAGTTTTCATCTGATACATCGGCTTCAGTCACTGCCCCGGTCGTCGAAACCATCGTTTCTGCGAGCCCCCAAGCCGACCTGCGTAAAAATCGTTCTTCTCGACAGTTAGGTGTACGTCAGGCTCCCGATGGTACAGACGGGGTTGTTGTTCGCTATCCCCTGACCATGCTGGCAGGTCCAAATGGCAAAGGAAGTGAGCCCCTAGTGGGCGATATCGTCATCACCGATACGTTATTTGGTGACTTCTTGAGTGACCCGAATGGTAAGGATGGTGTAGCCGAATCTCCGGTACCCGGTGCCAGGCTGTATGACTGGGGGGGGAATCACCGAGGCTGTGCCTGGAACTCAGAGCCAGGTCAAAATAATATTGGAGAATGGTTCTTACCTCACGGTAATCTATCGGTGGCAGGTGCTAACCCCGAACGTGCAGTAGCCGATTCCGGTGACTGGAGCTGTAGTCAGGCTAATCCCGGCGACCCCATTACGATTACCATCACTGGCGCAGACACCACTGGCAACCATGTACCCTCACAGCACCGTAGTGGGGGCTCGTTACCGGCAAATGAGTCTTACCTGATTTCAGGGACCATTGAAATATGGATTCCCACCTCCGAAATTCTAGACAATGGTGGTGACCTCAAACTTACTAATCAGTACTCCCGAGTCACTAATCAAAGCGTTAGCGGTCAAACTAACAACGATCCATCCACTCCGAGCACCAATAATGATCCCGATAACAATACCCGTACCTTCACCCTAATTGCTGCAGGCGGTAGCTTTAATCAATACTACTCCCGTAGCATTACTGCTAGAGGGAGCATACTTTTCCCGATGACCAATCGCAACAGTGGCGATGGCGTAGTTATGCCGGGGCAAAACTTTGCCAAACGTCTCTATGGTCATAACAATGCTATTTTAGATTGGGAAGATTACCGCTACTGCGAAAAGTTCGATAGCAACACCCTCCAACTTACTCCCATCCCTGGTGACTCAACGACCGCTGTGCGAGTGTTTAACGGTGGTCCTGCCTATGACTATAAAATTGAGTATGGAACCGGAGATGAAAACGGCAATGCTGGCACCTACTCTAGCTACGATGCCATGCGTACTGCCACCTGTAATGATGCAGAAAGTGCTGACGGCTGGTATACCGATATGACGGCGGTACCCGGTGGTGTGGATGTCATCACCAAAATTCGATTTATTGCATTAGAAGACTTTCCTGCAGGCTCTACCATGGACCTAGCTGTAAACTTCATTGCCCGCAACTTTTATCCCGGCACTACCACCAAAATTCCGACGGGTGCTCTGATGCCCAACTTCTCGGCTGTGAGTACACCTACCTTGCCGTGGACAGTATCTAACGCCAATGCGCGCAATGGTTGGTACCACGGAACCTATGTCCCCAGCAACCATACTGGTAGTAAAGCCTGGGGCGATCGTCTGTTTTTAAGTCGAGGCATCGTCCGCGTTACTAAAGAGACTATGCCAGACGACACTGTTAACTCTATGGTGGCAGGGGATACCGTTGGGTTTCGTTTGCAACCTTCGGTGACAGCAATAGTTGATCCAGCTCCAGTTAATCCAGAAGTGTTGGTTCGGGATATTTTACCCATCGAATTCACCTATGTTCCAGGCTCCGCCAATATTATTCCAGATACTGTTGTTGTCAATCCGGATGGCACTACCATTTTACAATGGGACTTCGGCCCCAGTGTGCCAAATCAACCGCTGCCAGAGATTATCTTTGATGCTCAGGCTAAATTCGATGTTCCAAACAATACCCAAGCTCTCAATACAGTCGTCATTGAATCTCCAGATGACGCTACGCCCGAATCGGCTAGAACTGCTGTTCGTGGTGTGACTATTGGTAATGCCGCTGCCTTTGGCATTGTTAAAGAGGTTCCGCATCAGCTAATTGAACAGGACGAAGGTTTTACCTATGAACTAAAGTATGCCAACACCGGCACCGTTGATGTAGGTACTGGTGACTTCATCGACATCCTGCCATATATAGGAGATGGCCGTACACCAGCTACCAATTATTCTGGAAGTTTGGAGTTTTTCAGTATCACTGGTACTAACGGTGAGACTTTTCGCTATACCAATGCAACTCCGGCTAGTATTAGCTTTGATCCAGAGGATGCTACTAACCAGCCAGGGGGGGCAACCCAGTGGTGTACGCTGCCTCAATTGGGTACAGCAGGCTGCCCCACAACAGTAGCCGATGTAACAGCTACCCGCATTGCGACTCCTGCGTTTCTCAAAAATACTCCCACCCGCACCCTGGTGATTACCATGGATACTGATGGGAACCAGTCTGGTGATGTTTATACAAACGTGTGGGGTGGGCGAGTTGAGGATTTGCTTGGGTTACTTGAATCCAATGCCGTACCGGTATCAGTGCGAGTGCCGAGCAATTTAGTCCTAGTCAAACGTATCACGGCCATCAATGGTGAGTTGCTCACAAACATCGTAGATGACCCCAACGACGTCAATGATAACGATGATAATTGGCCTGATGACTACCTAAAAGGAGAAATCGATGGGGGCACTATTGTCTCAGGGGATACGCTGGAGTACACCATTTATTACCTATCCAATGGCGGCACTGATGTTAGGGGTATAGGTTTCTGTGATCTGGTCCCTCAATACACCACATTTGTTAATAACTCTTTTAATGCTAATACTGGTTCGATTGATGGTATTGGCACTACTGACCTGGGCATTGAATTATCAACAGCGTTAGGGTCAATATTTTTCACGAGTGCCAACGACGGGGATTCAGGAACTTTCTATAATCCAGGAGAAGCTCCATCTGTCACTTGTTCTGCCGTTAATGACAATGGCGCTGTTGTTGTAGATGTGGGTGATGTATCCCATGTAGGCCCAGGTGGAACCACAAGTGCAGCCTATGGCTATATCCGGTTTAGAGCTAAAGTCAATTAAGCTGATAAGAGCCAGGAAGGAGTTAGTCATCCAAGGTGCAAGTTTGAAAACCTGAGCTCACATGTTACTTCAACATTTTTTCAAGATTTAGTATGAACCATAAGCAAGATGTTGCCTCTAAGATCTAAACATGATTATTTGACCCGTGTTCTGAATCTCACGTAGCCATAGGCTTCAGCGGCGTTGGTGGCTGCATTGGGAAGATTACCTAAATTGACAATAATGGCCCCGTTGGTATTGTTATTGCTGCCATTGCCATCACCATCACAGTCAATGCCTGGAAAATTACTGGCAGGATCGATGCCAGGGCCAAAGTAAGTGGCACTGTCACCATCGTTTGCTCCGGTGTGAAAATCAGTAGTGTTGTTTCTATAGAGCTCGATACTCAGATCGGCACCGCCAATGCCTCCTAAGGCTTGTGGAGTATCGCTGTTGTAGGCGTTGGGAATAAATTGAGTAAATGCAGGCACATAGTCGCAGAAGAGAACATTCTCTGCCGTAGTGTCCCCAGATGAGAGGAAATAGATAGTGTACTCAATTTCATCATTGGGTAAGACATTTCCTCCATCAGTACCACCTGCTAGCGAAGCATTTAAGGGTGTTGGCCATTGATTGGTTTCATGGGGGTCAAAAGCTGGATCGGCTGGATCGTAATCAGGATGGTTTGGATCGCTAACCGAGGGAATATCGTTATCGTCATAGGGATAATCGGTGGGATTATGGGTAGCCAGATTTATGCCTTGACTGGTTGTTGTTTCACCGTTGATGGCGGTAATTCGTTTTACAAGCAACACATTGGGGTTGGAAGCTGTTAACACATTGGCACCGATAAAACTGATATGCTCAGTTCCAGCATCTCCTCCCTCATCGTCATCGCCGACAATCAGTACTGCCTGTTTCACCCTAGGCGTAGCAACTGTATCGACGAAACTAATCCATCGCGTAGAGCGATTACCGCAGCCGATATCGGTGGCTGTACCACCACAGTTCGTTTGATTAATGGCGGTAGTGCCACCACTTTCAATGAGATTTGTGGGCTGAATAGCGATATCGGCTCCGATGCGATCGCCATTGACATCTAGCAAACGTAAATAAGCTGCTGCTCCATTACCATCCGTGCGAGTTTCCACATCGCCAAACCACGCTCCGAATGCCCGCACAGGTTGGGCAAAGGTAAACATTACACCATTGGGGCTGTCGGTAGCACCTACATTCTCATTCCACATAGCTGGGTGACCATTGGCAGCTCCCACGGTGTCGTCATATAGGCTGGCGGGTCGAGGCGCATTATCTTGCAGTGTGTCACTGTCATTGAGTTCAGCTGCTGCACCAGTGTGGACTGATCCTGTACAGTTATTGTCATCGTCTATATTGACTAGGGCTACTCCAACAGAGATATCTTGATCATCCAGAGTGTAGGTAAATAAATTTGGTTCGTTGTTGCTAAGGGACTGTGCTGCCGCAAACCAGGGGATAACAGTACCTGCCTGAGGTAGCCCCACCTGTGTTCGCCAGCTGTCGTCCAGAGTATCAACAATTGTTCGGGTCGTGGTATTGTTGCCCCTGACCTCATCGCTGATATTAGGGGTAATACTAAGGTCAGCATTGCCAGTACCGAGGGCACAGCTGGGATTGGGAGTGCCTGCACGAGTTCTCACAGTGGCATCAACAGAGGGAATAAATCCTAGACTTGGATGGTCAGGGGTGCCCTTAAAGTTGTTGGTATAAATGTCGTTGCCTAAGCTACCGGTAGAGGTCATGGTAAGACGGAGTTGGTGCGTTGGATCGCCTGCATTGATAGCTGGTGTAATAATTGAAACAGCTGTGACATCTGAATAGTCTGTGGTTGGACAGCCTGGTGTGCTATTGGTGATTTCAGATGGGGTACACCAAATCGTGCTGCTATTTTGAGTGGCTGGATTATCACTGATATCGCTAGGAGTATCGTTGGTGTACTCAAAGGTAAAACCAACATTATTAATATCCTGAATATCTTGAAAGACTGGGGCAACTGTGTAATCTGTGGGAGGAGTTCCTAACCCATCAAAAGAGTCTCGAATGGCTCCATCTCCTTCATAGGGGAGAATATCGATAAATCTGGACCCTGCTGCTACATTTGTGTCCTCACTTAGGTTAGCGAGGTAAAGATTATAGATAATGTCATCTCCCGGATCGATCTCAGGAGTAACGGCTTCTTTGAAGATGGTAAAAGCAGCATTGTTAATGATAGTGATCGACCGAACATCCGTGCGAGATGCTAAAGGGGAGGTGTCAAGATCTAATCCGTTAGTATCTAAGGCTGCAATAGATGCTTGGTTTAAGGCATCTGTCCCGCCTGCCACATCAAAACCAGCTTTGGCCTGAAAAGTAATGGTAGGAATTGGTGTACTGATCGGGTAATTGCCTAAGTCCCAATTTAGAGTAGTGGTGCCATCGCCATTTGCAATAATACTATCTGGAGTAATATTGGCTGAGCCCGTGACATAGCTAAGTTCTACAGGTAAGGTGTCAGTGACTATAATTTGTGCCTGAGAGACTTCGCTGGTTAAGGCGGTCAAGGTAGACTCAAGGGCAAAGGTAATGTTTTCAGTGGCTCTAACGGTGCTGAGAGAGTCATCTGCCTCGGTCGCATTACTAGGATCATCGGTACTTTTATCAATGCGAGCGATCGCACGGGTTAGCTGTAGACGATCGCCATCATCATTTCCACTATGGTCCACAGGGTTGTAGGACCCCACTGCCCAGTTGCCGCTGTTAACTTCATCGGTGCGGGACGTCACAAAATTAGCCAGAATCGTTGGGTCAGGAATCTGTGCTCCAGTAACCGGATCAACGTTAAGCGCCTGCAGATGCAGCACCGCATCAATGCGGAAGCCTTCTGGCAGAACCCCATTCGTAGCAGTGGGGCGAATTCTTACCCGAGTCACATTCGGAATTAAACTCGGATCGTTTGCCAAATCAGTTTCGCTATACCAGGTGGCATCACTATCCCCACAGGTGGCATTGCGCTGAGCATCAAAGCGACTAACATCATCAATGGCGGCTGTTTCACTACCGTAGTAATTATCTGTTGCATTATCTCCGCCAACACCATATTCAATGGTGACATCTGATGCTTTTAGACGATCGCCATTGGTTCGCAACTCGACATACTCGCCACTAGTCGGATTAGGGGCCAAAATTTGGGTGCGATTGTCAAACTTGTCGCACAAAAACACATTGGTCAGCTCCCCAACGCCATTATTGTTAATGGTGAAATAACTACCAAAAACCTGACCTGGAATGACAACACCATCGCCGGATTCAATATCCGTCATGGGAGAAAGAACTCTGTTGTTACTAAAATTGCCACCGCTGTAAGGTGTTCGATAGTATTTATCCTGGGAGCGTCCTGAGAGTGGACGCTGTAGGGTAAAGGTGCGGTCATTATTAACAGCATCACTATTGCTGATAGGAACAACGCTATTATTTCCTCGGTCTGGCTCTGTGTTCGTCTGGTTAGTAATGCTGGGAGTGTCTAGAAAGTCGTAGTAATTGGTGACTGTCAATTGGTTCTGCCCTGATGGGAAGTCACTCATGGGTATCCAGATTTCTACGACCCCGGCTACTAGATGGGTGTCGGTAACGTTTAGGGTATCTCCAGAGGCATCAAGGGTTGGACGATGGCTTGCTGTGAGATCAGCATCCGTAATGGTGATGGTAATATCCGTGCCAGCGCTGCTTTGGCTACAGTTCCAGGTTCCAGAGTCTGCCACAGCATTAGCTTCTTGACCTGCTCCAGCAATTGTTAGGGAGCCAAGCGGAATATCTCTAATCCAATCGCCAGCGATATTACTGTCTTTGGTATTAGGCGCACAGCCCGAGCGGCCTCCCCAGTTATATAGACGGGCATTGGGGGAGATTCCGCTGACTACATCGGTAATGATAATTTGATTGCCAGGGGTTGTGGAATCAGCATCTCCAAGGACTTCGCTGCCTTTTGGTGCGACGATTGAAAGGGGCCATGCGTATACTAATCCCTCTTCACCACTAGGTCCGGCCATTATTCCCACCTGACGTGGAGCGCCAGAATCATCTTTGGCAAGATCCATTTGTGGTGTTGCAGAGACTTTGATGTTGGTGGGGCCTGCAGCTAGATTAGTGGCACTGGAGCTTAAAGTAGCGTTAACTATCAGATCTGCACCGTGGGGGGCTGTTCCTAGAACAACAGCTGTAAAATCAAAGAAACCGGTGGTTGATGTGGGTAGGGATTCTGTACAGGTAAGAGTTTTGCGATCGCTACTAATCGACACATTGCCAAGACACCCAGCCTGGTTTTCCTCCCAAAGATGATAATTATCAGCAATAGTAGCCGTAATGGTTGTACTGCCATTGGGCTGAGTATCTGTAGCATATCGGACCCGATAGGTAGCTATGTCATAGGTACGGATAATACCATTACTATCATTAGCATCATTTCCTGCATTGCTAGTACCAGGATAGGTCGGATCAGTCCCTGCAAAAGGCGCTGTACCATCCTTGCGCACATCAATGTCAAACGTGGTTACTGCTGCTGTTGCCTTGGGCACAGCTATAATTCCCATGAGGCTGATGAGCCCTAAATTTAGAAAACAGCGATAGATACCGGTTCTATGCTGACCCAGAAAATACAAGCAAGTATTAGGCCTCTGGCTTAGCGTAGTATTGTGAACATAATGATGCATGTGCGATAGCAATTGTGAATCTATGGCATGGCAGAACATGCTTAACATGCACATCAAGTTATGTTGATCTACTACGCGCTCCTACGGAATATGCTTGTTTGTTTTTATCTTTAGAATTGGTGCAAGGGTATAGATTCTCTTGATGTTTTGCTGGCTAGTTACTTGACCCGTGTTCTAAATCGTACATAGCCGTAGGCTCCAGTACTGTCGGATGTAGCGTCGGGTAAATCTCCTAGATTCACTACTAGAGCGCCATTGTTATTGGTATTTGTGGTGGGTGTCAGCGGGTCGTTATCTTCATCGCCTTCACAGTCGATGCCGGGGAAAGTGGCTGCCGGGTCCACTCCTGGGGCAAAGTAGGTGGCGCTGTCGCCATCGTTAGCTCCGGTGTGATAATCAGTAGTCCCGTTGCGAAAGAGTTCTACGCTGAGATCAATGCCGATACCGTCTGGATTGGCGCTGTTGCCAGCGTAGGCATTGGGGAGAAAGCTCGTAAACTCAGGTACGTAGTCACAGAAGAGAACATTCTCGGCAGTCGTATTTCCAGAAGAGAGAAAATAAATGGTGTATTCAATCTCATCATCAAATGCAACATTTCCCCCATGGATACCCCCGACTAGACTCATATTCGGATTAGGCCACTGATCTGTATCTGGGGGAGTTGGAACTGGTGTAGTCAGAGTGTTGTCATCATATGGATTGGATGTTTCATCCATGTAAGCCGCCAAATCGTCACCATTATTGGTACTGACAGCACCATTGATAGCGGTGATCCGCTTAACTAAGAGAACTTGTGGCTCTAGACATTCTCCACCAGGTTCTACCCCCTGGTCAGGGATGGTAGTGGACTGTGCCAGCCCACTACCACCCGCCGTAGCGCCATAGGGGTCCGCTGCCGGGTCAGCCCCGGCGCTGGTACTAGCAGAGGCTTGGTCATTACCGGGTTCACCCCCAGCAATATCTACCGTAGGCGTAATGCCATCATAGGCGACATAGCCGCCGCCACCGCCGCCGCCGGGGCCGTGTTCACGGAAGCCAGAATCAAGACCTCTGCCCCCTCGAGCATTGATGGTCACTGTTGCACTAGACGGATCGACAGAAAGCATCACTACACTACCGCCAGCACCGCCACCGCCGCCGCCGTCAGTTCCTGTGGGCTCCACCCCTTGGATGCCGTTCGCTTCAATAGTTCCAGAACCTGCAATTTCGCCAGCGCGGAGGATGACAATGCCCCCACCGCCCCCACCAGATGGAGTAACGCCTCCAGCCGAATTGTTAGCAGTGCCTGCGCCGCCACCGCCGCCCATAATTACCCGGCTAGAACTGCTAGGGAATGCCTGTCCACCAAAGCCACCCATGGGTTGGCGGCCATGGGTATCAATCCATGAATCGCCCCCATGGCCACCGTAGCCACCGTTGGCACCGCCGCCGCCGCCAGTATTGGCAGCGTTGGCCGACGATTTCGGGTCCGTGCTACCACCGCCTGCGTTACCGGGTGCACCGCGACCAAAGCTACCGTTGGGGTAGCCTTCAATACCGGTATCTGTGACTGTGGTGGTTACATCATTACGAATGTACCGGGGGGTTCCGGCAATACCTTCTCCCTTAGAGCCATGGTAAGGATTGGTTGCAAGACTAACGTAGTCGGTGTTCCCTGGGTAAGGTAGGGCCACTCCATCGCCAAGCACATTGAGACCACCGCCGCCACGAAACCCTTGACCACTGACGTCGATAGTACCGCCAGCAAACGTTAAGGTTTTGGCCACATCCAAACCCACCACACCACCGGAAGCACCATTCCAAGGAGCTGCGGTGACTATACCTGTAATGGATGCATCATAGTACTGTGGCATGCGAATGACCTGGAAGCGTCGCTGACCAGAGGTACCTGAGAAATCGCTATGGGTAAAAGTAAAAGCAAGGGGGTCCGCCAGCTGTAATGTACCGCCAGCAGCACCCACTGCACTGTCGGCAACAACATACTGATAGTATCCAGCGGTATTCAGTGCTGTGGAGCCACTGGCTGCAGTGCCAGATGTGCCACTACCGTAAGTGTCAGCATTGGTTGAAGTAATGTCGGCATCCTGCATTTGAATAATCAGCAGTTTGTCACCTTTTTCAATGGTAGTTGTATTACCTCCAGTATGGATAGGTCCTAAAGAAAGTGTTGTTGCCCCAGCACTCGCTGATGAAACACCAGGATAGTAAGTATTCAGTACACCACTCAAAGCAGCTGTGCCATCTGAACCCGGTAGAGCGCAAATAGAGTCAGGAATCTCTGGAGTTGGCGGTGTTATTGGCGGTAAGTCTGGAATTTTAGGAATGTCTTGCAAAGATATAGTGAGTGGATAATCCTCTACTTCACCATCACTGGCAGCGCCTGTTGCCCCCAGCCCTGTGTCGGAGCTGTATCGAAATCGGGCATACGTATTACCGATAACAGTGGCTCCGGCTGGTGCAGTCACGCTCAGGGTGATGGTGCCATCAATGTTGCCGTCCGTATCGCCCGTACCCCCATCGACTGCGTCGGTGGCAATCTGTTCTCCCGCTGCAAACGTGCCATCGCCATTCCAGTCAATCCACGCGGTCAAATTACCGCTGCCAGTAACAGTGATGGGCAGAGAAATTGTCTCTCCTGGCTGAATAGAGGCAGGCATAGTGACACCATCATCCTCAGCGCCATCGCCTGTGCCATCTAGTGGAGTCTCAGCATTGGCTTCAGCATCAGGAGCGATGGTACCCAAATGGATGCCGCCGACAATAATGTGGTTAGGGCCAATCCCTTCGCCGCTATCGTCGGTAGCATCGGTGCCATAAGTATCGGGGGCATCCCCAAAATCAGGTATACAAAGAACATCGGCTGATATTTCTCCTACAAATCCTTGTAGGGGTTGTTCACTGCGAACCCGGACAATTAACTCATTAGTCCCAGGTTGCCAGTTTTCAGTTAAAACAGTTTGTGCTCGATTGGCCTGTTTGAAGCCTAGGTGAAAGTAAGGGCTGGTTGGATCTTGAGGTATGTCACCTAAATTTCCACTTTGGGGTGTGCCATTGACGTAAATCTCCCAGATGGAGTTATCTGCCATCCAATCCATGTGTACGGCAAAAGAGTCTAAGGTAACGGCTGGATCAATATTGAATTGATACCGATAGAAGACATCTACTTTCTGCCCGGTATGGTCAGTATCATTAACATGGGAAATCCATTCTGCTTGTCCAAACACACTAGGGTCCCAGGCAGTTGTGACTCTTCCCGTGACATATGCATCTACCCAATTTGTAATGCTACTCGGTGCTGCAACAATGTCTGGAGAACCAGTAGCAGCGGAGATATACCCGACATCCCAGTTGAGATCGCGTGTTCCTGTAGCGGCTTTACCGCTGCCACTGTAGCCAGTGTTGAATAAGTTAGCGTTTGTGGAGCAAGAAAAGGTTGGTAAAACAGATGTGGAAATCGCAACCTGATAATCTTCTACCTCACCATCACCGGCAGCGCCCCCAGGAGTATTCAGGGTAATGCTAGTATCCGATGTAAATCTAAATCGAGCATAGGTATCACCAGCCGCTCCCGCTGTAATCCCACTCCAGATCAGCGCACCACTTGGAGTGCCACTTATCACCTCAACACTTTTGTGTTCACCTGGCTCAAACGTACCACTCTTATTAAAATCAATCCAAGCGTGAAGGGTACCACTGCCGGTTGCATTAATATTAGCTGCTGGTATGGAATAGCTGGTGTCACCTTCCGTTAGCGTAGGCAGCGTAATCCCATTATCCTCAGCACCATCACCGCTACCATCTAAGGGCGTCTCTGCATCACTCTCCGCATCGGGTGCAGTACCTAAATGAATACCACTAACAATGGCATGGCTAGGACCAATACCCTCTCCACCATCATCCGTAGCATTGGTCCCATAGCTGTCCGGCGCATCGCCGTAGTCTAAAACGCCATCTCCACAGAATCCGAAGGAGTGTAAACCAATAGTGACAGTACTATTCCTATTTACATCGTCTTTACCTGAGACGATAGTAAGGGTGTCTACCGGTCCTGGAATCGTAAAGGTGTAAATATTGGTAGTTACTGATACCCCTCCTGCTGTCGAGCTGCCAACGACAGTATCACTTTCACCGTTACCGTCAGCATCTTCCAGCCTCATGCCAGGGACAGGATTCAAGCCACTGAAGTTAGCGGAGGTAGTAGGAATGGGTACCCCCTGATAGCTAGGCAAAATGGTGGTGCCATCTTCATTGTTGAGCCCAGCCCCCTGTAGCGTCAGGTCTGTAACTGGGTTGGGAAAGGTAAAGGTGTAAATAGCCTCGTTGTTTGTGTTGAGGTAGTCACTTGCGTTCTCGGGCTGCAGGAAGATTTGTTGGCCTACGGTAGAATCATTCCGTATCTGGACCCCATCCTTCCAAGTAGCGATTCCTGATAGGTTGGCGTCGAACAACATGCCGCCGCCATAAAACGAGAGCGGTAGAGAGCCTTGAAGCGGAGTATTTAGAGCATAGTTGGAACTGTTGAATGGACCTGATATTGGGTTAGCGCAGATACCTCCCACGACTGTAGAATCAAAACCAAAGTTTTGGTTGGTAATGTCGCTTCCGTTGAGAGTGACGCTGAGATTGTTAGGTGTACCTAGACTAAGATTACTAGCAATATCACCATCTGCTGTATTGACATAGATGCCATAGGTTCCTTCTGGAATATTGGTAAAACTATAGTCTCCATTAGTGGTGTCAGTGGTATCAATAATGGTATCAGACCCAGCATCGTAGGTGTTGTTACCATTGACATCTCCATAGAGAATTACCTCAATATTGTTACCGAGTTTCGACTCGCTACCACTGTCAAAGCTATTGTTCTGAGGGCTGTCGTCTTCATACAGACTACCGCTAATATTATTGCTGGAATAAGCGATAAAATAACCCGCTGTCCCCCCAAACATATCGCCGTCACCCGGCTCATACCCAGATGCATGCCGCGATGTTGTAGTCGGAAAGCTCGTATAATCTAATAAATCAGCGGAGCTAGTACCGATAGCACTCTCTACGTCTGCCGGAATAAACGAAAAGCCATAATACTTCTGCCCTGCTGCTAGGCCCATGTCTTGGAGTGTGACAAAGGCACCACCGAATTTTTCAGCTTGGCCTCCCTTCCTACTAGGTGCGCCATGGGGTGCTGAGTTGGAGTCACTGGTTAAAAACCCATTCTGAGTGGCACTTCCCACTTGAGCCATCCGCACTACGGTTAAGCCTGCGGGAGTGTAAGTATCCTCATAGCCTGCCACCCATACTGGAGTGGCATAGGCAGTCGGGTTGCCAGCCCCATCAACAGCCGTAACCGCTGCAATCATGTAGGCATTATTGGCACTTTTCTCGGTAACAATGTGGCCTGCCTGGTTCAACAGAGATGAGTTAAATGGTGCATGGATGCCATCATTAAAGATAAAGTCAATGCGTTCGACATTGTTATATTCATTATCTCCACCTGAGGGAGTGTTGCTAAATAAATCGAGGGCACCAAGACCAATATTAAAACCGCTGAGAATTGCTTCATAGGAGCAGTTTCCGTTGGCATCTTGGGGAGAAAAGTGTGGATAGGTTGGGCCGTAATGTCGCACATTAGAACCACTTTGAGCGGCAAATATACCACACTTTTCTCCAGAGACATTGGCATTGTCAACTCGACGGACAATGACTTGGTCAGCTACTGTATCGGGAGAGTAGGTGCCTGAGGCATCTGTAACGCTCTGAAGGATCACATCATTTCCTTGACCAAATCGATGCTCCTGTCCTCCCGCTGTGTAGATAAAGCTGTTTGTTGCCGGTGGGGTTGTTGTTGTTATGGAGGTCAGTGGTCCCGCATTTGCACTTTGGCTAGAGACTGCTCCATACGCTAACCACAGGCTTGCAGCGGAGGTCATGGCACCCAGCCCTAACCGTAAAGAGTTAGTAAGCAGCTTGATGCCAGCATTATCGTGGTTAAGCTGTTGACGAGACCATTTCATAATCAAACAAATTCCTTGTCTAGATGCAAGAGAAAACTTGACTCCTGCAATAAATAGCGTTGCGAAATTGAAACAGAGTATTTCAATCTTTCAGAAGATCTATGGCGGCTGATAAGACAACAGAATATTTCTTATTCAGCTTCAAGCTGTAAATCATTTTCTTGATTTATAAAAGTAATATCGATCCCGCGTACATCGCTAAAGACAAACTCCACTCGACGGTTGCGGGCGTAGTTTACCCGGTCGGTTTCATCCACCAGCAGTTCAGTCTCACCAAAAGAGCGAATTGTCATCCGCTCGGGGGCAATGCCTTTTTGTATCAAGTATTGTCGAGCATTATTGGCACGACGTTTAGCTAAGCCCTGGTTATAGGCGATACTAGCTCTAGAGTCAGTATGCCCGTGTAAATCAACAACAATCGTTGGATATTGCTGAAGGACAGTAATAATGTTATTAAGCACCAAAGCACTGTCTGGATTGATAAAATCTTCATCGAGACCAAAGTGAACATTGCGAGGTACCTCTAGCTTGATCGCCTCAGGCTCAGGCTCCGGAGTAACCGGCTCAGGCACCACAGGGGGCGTCGTACACTGAGGATTATCAGTGGCAAAAGTCATACGATTAGGCCGTGTGGTGCTGGATTCTCCCAGAGCTACTATCACTGTGTTTAGGGCAGGCTCCGAGGTGCCATACCGAGGGTCGGTGGCAATACCGCTGATCACATCTCCAGGTTTCAAATCCGTGGAACCGTAGCTAAAATAACCTTCGTCGTTCACTTCAACGGTTGCTAGGGGCCTAGTCAAGGGGCCATATTCTCCTGTATTTCCCTGGGTCAGGTAGAGCTGTACCGTAGAGCCACTATCGGATTTCCCTTGTAGGGTAACTTGGCCATCAATGGCAAAAAACTCATCACTGTCAAACTGGGGGGGGTTAATAGCGCTGTTGCCAGTGTCGCGACGACGGTTGTGAGAATCTCTGAGGGGGTTAGGGCCATCTCCCCTCTGGAAGTCTTGCACACCCCGATTACGGCGAGTGTTGAGGTCAATGCTCAAGCCTTCAATATTCTTGAAGTGATTGTTTTCAATGATGTTCCGTTGGCTGTGGGTGGTGCCCCCTTGGCTAAAGGCCGTGACGACCACACCGGGACCTTTTTGGTTAGCAATGTGATTATCGACTACCCGATGATCGTTGCCCATTAGGTAAATAGCTGCTCGACGTAGCCGTTGACCATTAAAGCGAATATCGTTATTGCTAATCTCAACAGAGCCTTGGGGCTTAAACAAAAAGATGCCACTACCATCATTGCCACACATGAGGTTGCCGGTAATTAACCCATTGTCGATTCGACCATCCAGTCGAATAGCGTCGGGCATGCCGGCTAATCCATTGTTAACAATAAGATTTTCAATAATTGCTAAATTCTCGGCCCGGGCACCCGTAATTACACCGCTTCCGTCATGATATGAAATGCGGTTGTGTTTAAGGGTTACTCCCGTGCTGTTAAACACAGAAACACCAAAGGCAGAAGGCTTTTGAGGAATGCTGTTATTACTGGGAATGCCAATCCAATTTTGTTCAATAACAATGCCCTTGGGTGGATGGTTCTCGTCGTAAAATGAGAACGCATTATTGGGAATATATTGCTCACTAATGTCTGGTGGAGAGAGTTCGTGGGCAATAAAAATATCAGCAGGTGGTGTAGACTCAGTTGCACTATGCTGAGAACTGAAGCCATGGAGACTCAGGCCACGAATGGCAATATTATCGGCGACGATGGTTAGCCCTCGAAATACCTCGGCGTTCTCGGCAGCGGTGATTTCTACCACAGGAGTTGCTACTAAAATTTCTGCCGTTGCTGATTTGGTGGCATCGTAACCAGGCTGGGTCGTGCCATCAATGGCTAGCCCAGGCTGCGTCAGTGCCGGTAAGAGTGACTGTAGCTGAATAGTAGTACTGTCAGTAGGTAAGTCAAAGGCGATAACGGAGTTGCCCGAGCTGGGTGCTATCTGTTGCCGCTCTAGATTACTCAGTTCATCCTGGAGGAGAGTGCCATTGGTGAGTGCGATCGCTTCTCGTAATGTCAGCTGATCGTCAGGCGTAATCGGACCATCCTGGGAACTATTTACCATCACTTGCACCTTAGGTAAATTGGGCTCTGATGGCGTTTGTGCCACAGCTGCTGTGGCAACAGTCGCTAATAGTAGAGACGTGGCTAAGGTACGTATAGAGGGTCGATAAGTCATGGTCCTGGCATCCGAGTCATTAAATAAATGAGAAAGTAGTTGAGTAACAGGATTCTGTTTCATCACCCTTGCTCCTCAGTTGAAACATCCTCTACAGGGGAATTGGTAGGAAAGGGAATGGTGCTGGGATCTTCAAAAAAGAGAGCGTCTGGCTCAGCCTCTAGAGAAGACTCCCGCTGTTGTCGTGGAGCAACATCCTGTAAACCAAAGCCATCAAACAGGCTATTGATTTTGGCGGAGACACCAATATAAAACCCACTAGCCGAGCGATTTATTCCAAAGTCGTCATCGTAGGCTCCACCCCCGCTGTAGCCACCGTAGATGCGAAAATCAGGGGTAGCATAGTAACCGACTTCCAGGGCATACCCCAACTCGTTGTAGTCACCCAGACCACCAAACCAACGAGCTTCAGCACTTACATCCCAGCTGTAGTCAAACCGGTAGGTGGCCCTCATCTGGGCGAGATGTAAGTTGTTATTGGAGACAAAGTCACCGCCCTCATCGGCTGGTAGGTTAATGCGAGTCTGAGTGGTGCGGAAGGCATATTTTCCGTAGAGCTCCCATCGCCAATTGGGGGCATATAGAGCTTCGCCTGAGAATACATGCTCAGAGGTATCAAGACTGCGGCCAAATAGAGCATTTGTTGGCAGTGTGTTTGGATTGATGCGATGTTCATACCGTAGCAACGCATTGAGTCGATCATCGTTAGGATCGCGGTAGGCGAGACCTAGTTTGAGGTTGCTGGTGGTACCAATGTTGCTAATGCTCTGGTTGGCTGCCCGATTGAGCTGATAGTTAAATAACGCACTGACGGCTGGCGAGAGACGGCCTACTGCAGAGGCATTCAGTACCGTGTTGCTGCTCTGGGAAGAATCGCGATGCTCAATCCGTGCGCTGGCTTGTAAATCGGGATTGTCTGTGTAGGACAATCCGAGGGTATAGGTGTTGCTGTCAACGGTGCCAACGGAGGAGCCGCCAGTACCTACGGCAAAGGGTTGGCTAAACTGACTACCGGAAGCGGTGCCGCCAAGACTGTTAAAGACTCGTTCATAGCCTAAATCAAGTCGGAGACCAGGACCTAGATTAAAGCCATGTTCAACACCGATGGCACCGCCGAGATGTTGACCGTCAACGCTGCTAAAACGACCGCGAATGGTCGTGTCTTCCCCTAGGGAGCGTTCGCCAGATACATCAAAAATAGTGTAAGAGTCGCGATCGCTAAAACCATTGTCGCCGTAGAATACCTGGCCCAGTCCCACTTTAATGCCCGGTAGTGCTTCCCAATCCAGTCCTAGATAGGTGCGACTGGGATAAATGGGATCGCTCTCCGATGAAAGATTTAGCTCATTTTGAGCCCGCAGAGTGAGCTTGTCAGAGACTCGGGTGGTTACTCGTGTTCTAAGCTGATCTGAACTGGTATTGAACTGGCTTGGGTTAGTGCGGTCAGTGCGATCGCGATGAACCCAGTCAAATTCTAGATTGGTATCTCCCAGGCGCTGGGCTAGTCCTAGGGAATAGGTGGTCAATGAGTTATCGACCCGGGAACCTGGCACCGGATTTTGTCCCGGTGTCAGTAAGTCTTCAAGATCCGTAATCGGACGAGGGGCTACACCATCATTATCTTCATGATCAAACTGTGCACGCAGTGTGGTGTTCCGACTGACTTTGACATTGGCCTGGGCACCATACCGAGTCTGACCAGGAACAAAACTCGTAGTTGCCGCATTGGTAAAGCCAGCATCGGTGGAACGCCAATAGGCTCTACCACTCAACCAGTCACTCACAACCCCATCTAGTTCAACCCGATAGGCTGAGCCGCTGATGGGACCAGACAAATCAAAATCGCTTTCAGAGTGGGCAATTTCTGCAACTAAGCGGTTGTTGTTACCCAACGCAAATTGAGCATCTGCCCCAAACAGAGTAAAGTTACGACTGCCCTGATCTTCTGTTAGGTAAGATGTGCCTAGCCAAGATTCTTGGCTGAGGGTGCGGTTAAAGTTATACTGTAGACGCCCAGCAATGATATTGGTATCTGTATTTTCTCCCTCAAACTGATAGGTGACAACAATACGGCGAAGCAAAACTTCACCAAAGTCGCCGATCGCAGTTTGAGTGACTGGATCTTCAAATAACAATGTGCCGCGATCATAATCAATATCGTAATCAGTATTACGAAATAGGCGCTCTCTTTCGAGCACAGTACCGGGTCTATCCAGCTCTTCTGTTTCGAGATAGACCTGTTCACTGCCAGAGGTCACCAACCGACGCGACAAAAAGTATAGGCCGCTCGTACCATCGGGAGCAATCGTATCGCGTTGGAAGCCCTCAATATTGTCACCATAAAGACCCGTAATGGCTAAGTTGCCAAGATTATAGTTGAGCTTAAATCCATGTAACTGGCGGGATGTGGATGTAAACAACTGAGATGAATTGGCAAACTCTTCAGTATTGAAGTCTCCCCACATGGCATAGTCTACCGTTGCACCTTCTACAGGAGATGTGCGCTCTAGTCGAACATATAGTCTGTCGGTGGATGGAGTTGTGACATCGATTGAAGAGTCATCACCGTATACGGGATATAGGTTGTTGCAGCTGCCTGCTCCCTGCCGGAATAGGGAGGTTTCACCTCGACAATCTTCATTTAAGGGGCGATCGCTATTAAATGCACTGGTTAAGAGCCACTCACCCACGTTCCCCATGGTAAAGAATGAGGCATCTAGATCTAGAGCGTAATCATTGTCCTCATCTTCGGGTAAGAAATCTCGTAGACTACTGTAAAAGTTGGTTCCTCTGGCACCGAATCTAAGGTCAACAATACCAGTGGCAATGCTAGGGCGCTTAGGTGTTACAAACTGTACCTGGTTAAACGCTTCTAAACCGTTTGTGGTTGCCTGTAGCTGAACGATATGAGACTCTAGAGATGACTGTAGTTCTGCCTTAAATCGTCCGTTCTGGGCTTCTACCTGAAACCCAGGCTGATCTGGAGCAAAATCAACACCAACAAACTCACCATCGCTGGCATTGAGGGTGACGATTGTATCCCAGTTTGAGACATTGCCATTGCTGTCTAATAATTGTCCCTGTAAGGTCGCAATTGAACGCCCATCAGCCGGTACCCTTGATTCTCGCGATCTCAGGGTCATCTCGATAGGCGCACCTCTGACCTCTACTGTGGTGGATTGCACCAGGCTACCATCACTCTTATCCAGTACGGTTAAGCTGTTGCTGCCTTCTTGTAAGGGGACCCCATACCAAGTTTGGGTGACCAGGTTAGTGGTAGGGTTCGATTCAGTACGGCCAATCAGGTCGTTATCGACAGAATCACCATTTATCTGCAACTGAATGTCAGCAGTGGCTGGAAAGCGAACAATAACGGTAATTGCAGGTACATCAACGACGCTACCCGCTGTGGGGTTGAGGATTTCAATTTCTCCAGATGCAACAGACTGGGCTATCTCTGGTTCAGCCTCAGCGGTAGTCGCTTCCTCCTCAGGCGCTATTGTACTCTGCTCTATTGCTACGGATTCAGCTGAGGCTTGAACGGTGGTTGTTCCTGTTTCAGAATCTGTTGCATCTTGTTCTATCGTCGTAGATTTATCGCTCTCTGTTACTGCGAGTTCGAGGGGAGTAGCTTGACTCGTAACCGTTGGGTTATCAGCAGGCAGGGGCTGAACCTGGGGAGTAACAGTAGGTTCAATTTGAGTTATGTTGGCTGACTCAGCAGTCGGTAATGGTTCGAGTTTCGTTTCGTTGGGAGAGAGTTTAGGCAGTTCGTTATCGATATACCTAGATGCCGCTGTGTCAGTGTTGTCTGCTACGGTTGTATCTGCTGCTGTATCAGTTTGATTTTCCTGTGCTTCAGCCAAGGCTGTCGTTGTTGCCTGGGCTAACTGTGGGTCCGAAAATTGAGGAATACCCGATGTTAGGGAAGGAAAGACTAATGTGGCCGTATCATTATCAGAGGACTCTTCAGGGGCAACCTGTAACCCCAAAATCTCGGGACCTGTTTGAGATGACAAAAACTGAGCATCTACAGAAGAATCAAGAGGTGTATCAGGTATTGCACTAACGCTAAGGTCAGCGGCGTTACCATAGGCTGATTCCTCCGGTAAAACATCCTGAGCTTTGTTAGGGTCGATGGTCTCAGGCATATCCTGAGAGGCATAGGCCCAACCATCCGGTGATACCGTTGATAGAGCAACTGAACCAGCCAAGATGCTCCAATAGTAAATTTTCGAGTGACGATTCGGGTTCATTACTGAGCTTCCTCCTGGAACGTGGGCGTGACGCCAAAGTTCATGCGCACCATGCCACCGGGAGAAATATTCACCATGCGGGACTGGCTGTTGCGTTCTTTAAAGTAAAGATTGGGGGCTAGGGCGTAACCGGGGAGACTCGTAAAGTCCAGTACGCCGCTGCGGGTACCTGGGAGCATGCAGGTAACCGAAAATAGTCCATCGGCATCGGTAAGAATCCGATTGCCATCGTCTAAAAAGACAACAGCATTGGGGATGCCAGCTTCACCGGGTTGTTGTTCTCCGTCAAAGTTGTTATCTATAAAGACACGGCCAATCAAAGTACCGCAGTCATTGACGATACCTGGATCGATGACGAGCCGATGGATGGCTGGACCATCTTGAACAAAGTAACCATTGTCACTACGCTCAGCACTTACTGATGCTAAATTCTCACCATCGCCTCGAACGGCGTCTGGTGTTACCCGAGTCGCATAGAGAACACTGAGGGTCTCATCTACAGGTAACGGTGTGGGAGTTGTAAAGATAACTTCAGAACCCGATGCTTCTGCCTCTAGGGCAACGGTTTGTTCATTGAGAACACCGGTTACTGACTCTGGAATCAATTGAAATCCCTGAGGCAATAAATCTTCAACAGTGACTGAATCTAATTCAATGTCAGTTAAGTTTCTAAGTCCTAAGCGATAGACAACCGTATCGCCAGGTTGGGCCGATGCTCGGTCAGCCGTTTTTGTAATGCTAATTTGGTCAGGTTCGCACATGACCATTCCTAAAGCTAGAGAGAATAGATTCAGACCCTGGGTTTCTGCATTAAAGATTTCAACTACAGTGGCACTTACCTGGGAACCGCCACTAGTAGAGATGGGAATGCCATCTAACGCTGTCGCCGTGTAGCGAATGACTGAGTTGTTAACGCCACCTGTACTGTCCGTTAGTTCAAGTTTGATTCGTCGTTGGGGAAATACGGAATCTGCTGGTGGATTGACCACCAAGATATATTGGGCATTTGTACTGGTTTGGGTTAACCCTGCATTAACGGGGCTTTCTAAAGGTGTCGCTGTATCAAACAGGAAGTTATATTGTCCTGCATCCGCATTGGTTAAGAAGAAGGGGTTGCTATTTTCGGTATTGGGCTCCTTACCACCGGAAATTCCGTTGTTCTCGATGTCAGGGAATTCTGTTCTAGTTAGAGGAACGATGTTGCCTAGCTCTAAGCCACTGGCATCAGGCTCATATAGGGCAACGGAAAACCCCTCATAATTAGGTAGCAGGGAGCCATTACACCCGAGAATTTGACCCAATGGGTCAATCAGCTCTCCTGGATCAATAACAACTTCTGCAGATGTACCGCCGAGAACAATGTTACGTTCGGCATCTCGATAGTTATAATCAGCCCGATTGTAAATCTCTTCGGCATTTGCGATCGCAGCAAAAGGTGCTTGACATAAGCTGCTTGCCAATAAGACGTTCACCGTGCGATATGCCCATCTGCGCCAAGTGGCTGGCTTTGGTTTAGGTGGCTGGGATAGCTTCATATTTAGCCTCAAACCTGAATAATCAAAAAAACTAGCGATAGCAGCGGTTATCTAATCGCGAACTAGCTGCTCAGTGTTGGCGTAAACCTGATCTCACTCACTTTGATTTATTGCCGGAAGCATTTCTGAATTGTTGTATATACAGTTCAGAGATCTTCAGAGAGTGTCGGTTTAGGTCGCCAAAAATCAAGCACACCTGATATCTAGGGCGCAGATGTTATCAATGATCTAGAAAATGGCTTTCTCTTAAAAGAGGTTAGAGCATTGATATGAGAGTATTTAAGGTGAAAAAATACTGGTTCTGAAGAGAAGGATAGGGAGGATTGTAAAACCCTCCCCGTAGTCGATTTACTTAACCTTGACGTTGTAGGATGCCTTAACAGATTGAGCAGAGGCTAAATCACCACCAAAGTTCCACTGAATGTGGGTATACATTTCAGCAGGAGCAGGCTGTAGTTCAACAGTTCCGTCAGGTAGGGTGACTTCAACCATGGGCTCAGCTACAAAGCTTGCACCACCATCAATGCTGTAGACAATATCAGCACTGCTATCAGTGTATGCAGACTTTAGAATGTAGCTTGTCTGGCTAGGGATAGGCTGGGTAACGGAGAGACCCTGAGCTTCTACATCACCAGAGTTCGCACCATCTACGGTATAGCGAATAACATCACCAGGTTGTACGGTGACCTTGCCTTGCAGAGCTTCCCAAGAGATTTTCTCTTGGCCATTTTTGTCTAAACTAACAATTTGCTTTTCTGCACCTAAAGTGAGCTTAACCTCAGGACGGATAACGGCCTGTACAATAGCTTCTTTGACTTCCTGGAGCTGGGCCATTACTGGCTGGTTAGTAGCAAAAGGAACAGCACCCATTAGCGCTAACGTTCCTAGACCTAACAAAAGACGTTTCTTTGCAAAAAGACGTTGCATCATAATTTTTCTCGTTCAACTTCAAAGATTTCTTCGGTGTTTTGCCGTTGTTAACAACGGCATTTAAGGATGAATAGCGATGGAGCCCTATGGATGATTGCCCCGTCGCTATCCATGCATTCGCCTTAATTAATCCGACGCTCGAATTCAACGTAGCCAGACTCTAGGGGCTCAATGTCACCTTCGATGTCAAAGGCGTACTTAGTGGTGTCAGTGTTATAAGACGTGCCCGAGAGCTCAGACGATTGAACAGCTGTATCTGGGTTAAAGTCTGGGTTGCCAGTTGTTCCAGTGCCATCACAATCTGGACCACCACTGTAGAACAAGACAGTACCTGTAGAACCATTGTCTAGGTGAGTCATATCTACTGCACCAGCCACATGGCGAGTATCCAGCTCACTGTTACCATCGGTGTCAAAGGCCCAGTTATTGGAATCAGACGCTGCTAGAGAACAACCCCGCTCAGTACCATCCTCAATGATCACTAGGTCAGATGCTGTTAGCAGCACATTGCCCTGCATCGGTGCAATTTCACTTTCAGAGATGTTGGTGTAGGTAACACGATAAAGAATGTGGTTACCTGGTGCAGGGTTACCAGAAACTTCTGGACCATCACCACGAACAACTTGAGCGGTCTTAACCAGTTTTAAGAACCCAGTGTAGACACGATCGATAGTTGTGTTCTGAACTGTTGAACTATCCAAAACATTGGAGATATCGGTATTGTCGATACCATTACCACCGTTATTCGTATCTTCAGTTTGGACAGCAGTTGCACCAGCAAAGGTTGCCTGGATGGGTACGGGGAAGCTATCTAGTTCATGAATCTTGTTTGGTTCTACTGTTGGGTCAGTGGGGTCAGATGCCGGATCGTTGGGTAAATCAACCTCAACACCATAGTCAAATTCATCGTCACCACCAGGAGTACCATCATCTGCCTGAACTTGAACGATGATGTCAGGATCGCTTGAGTTAGTTTTAGCCCAGGTACCACCCGTATAGGTATATTCAACGCGAGTACCACTAGGTGCGATGATGGTAGCCTTTGTACCGTCAGGTAAATCGTTGGCATCTGTAGGTGTAATAGGCTCTAGACGGACCCAACCACCTTCGGTACTGGAGTTATCCACGGTGTTAGTAAATTCAACAACCGGTGGGTCGCCATCAGAGAAGGGCGCAGACTTGTTGGTAAAGTCATCATTGAGGCCAGTGGGACCAACTGCATCAGGAGCGCCATCAGGTCCGTTTAGTAAGTCAGATTCTGTGGGAGGAACTAGCTCAACAACAACGGCTTCACCATTCCCATCCGTATCGTCACCAGAGTTGTCGTCGCCAGTGTCATTGGTTCCACCATCTAGTCTTTCAGGGTCAGTAGGATCATTGCTGGTGATCCTGTCGCTGACGCCAGTGGTGATCAGGTCAGTGGGGTCATCAATGTAGCCATCACCGGGGGTAAAGCCACTGGGAGGCTCATCAACTCCTGAGGTATCAGTTGTGTTGGGGTCAAAGTTACTGTAAGTATTCGTTGCAGGATCGTAGTTACTGGGTGTTTGATCTCCAGACTCATCCATTACGGGGAACTTAAGGGTTTCATCCTCCGGTGTTAGTGGATCATCCGCATCAGCTCCTGAACCAAAGACCTGGGCAATATTAGCAATCGTTACCGGTGCATCTGTATTGTTATAACCATCGGCAACAATCGTAATCGAGAATCCAGTGAGTACTGGATCTGTCCTTTCAATCTCGGTATTAACAGGTGCAATAAAACCAACTCGTCTCACACCTGTACCTGGGTCAGTGGTGCTCCACTGTGCTTCAAGTGCGCTGACTGTGGTTGGGTCATCCGTTGAATAAACAGCTACCCAGCTGTCAGTGGCTGCATCACCTGTTACAGATGCACTCACCAAAGATGTTTTCTCAGGGATGGCATCTGCGATTAAAACGTGCCTAGCCGTACCACTATCAATATTAATAGTTATGGGCTGTAGGTCGGCAGGCTCTGCATCACTACCCGTGGGAACATCATTGGTTGAGTCTAGAACATCAACATTAAGTTGATATGTGAGCTGATCATCATTAACATTGCTGGTTCCAGCCGTGTAACTAGTAAAATCCTTTTCTAATTTGACTAGAGGCTGTTGCAGAGGCTCTTTACCAATGGTGACTTCACCGGTTGCACTGGCCTCACGTTCGCCGTTTGCCGGAGCTTCAGGGCCAGCTTCTTCAGATGTTTGACTGGCACCATTTAGGTTATTTTCATCATCACTGTCGTTATCATCTGTGAATACACTACCACCCGAGGAGTCGTAGGGTTGGTTCTGACCATCACCGGGGGTGTCACCATACTGCACGGTGATAATATCATCGTCCTGTGCACTGGTGGAGGTTTTGACGATTACCTGAACCTTAAAGGAAGCACCAGGGGCGAGGTTTTCAAAATCAGTACGGCTAGTAATCTCTTCTGATGGCTCAAAATTACCATCATTATCTAGGTCAGCAATAATGCTGACAACACTATCGACAGGCCCTGTAAAGTCGGCAACAGCAGGCAGACTAATATCCGTTTCATCGTTACCTACGTTAGTCACGGTGAAAACGTAAGCCGCATCTTCACCCGGCTCAACAGTACTGTTACCGTTGCTATTGGTGGCTGCTTCTCCAGCAGAGGTGTTAACAACGGTGATACCAGCAATCTCTGCAACTTCAACAACAACGGTGTTGGAAGTAGAGGTTTGGGGAGTCCCATCTGGGTCACGATAGGTCGCTGTCGCGGTGTTGGTAATTTGTGTACCAGCGTCAGTGCCCTCGGCTAGTACGAGGTTCACCATGTTAAATGCACCGCCGATGGCAAGAGCGGATGCAATGACTGGCTTGCAAAGCTGCCAGCTGAGTCCCTTAGAACTTTTAGTCTTTGTCATTATTTCTGAAAACCAATGAAAACAAATTAGGCAGGTTGTTCAACCACCTTGTTGCAAGCAACAGGGCGGCTAAGGAAAGTTGGGTAAGGACCGTGGCCATCAACAGCATTAAAGCGATGAGACCCTAGGCAGCAATTGCTAACACGCTGATAAATTCAGGAAAAAATCAGCAATAAATATGTCCTTTTGTCCGGATGGTTTTCTAAAAGCCAGTATTTATTTATTAGATAGCTAGCTTTAAACTTTTCATCCTGTTAGATAAGGCGATAAAAGATTTCTAAAGTCATTAACTCTGAGTGAGAGAGCTAAGGATTTAGAGGTATCTTGAAATCACTCGTTTTTGCCTGCATACTTTGGATACCCAAAAAACAGCAGGTTCCTGCTCAGTTAAATCGCTTGTCTTTTTTAACGATATTGTCTCAGTGGTTGTTCAGGCTTTGTTGTAAATTGTTGGTATTTATACCAAAGTACATGTTTGATCGTTGAGGTTGAGGTCATATGGTACGGTAAATGCTGACCTTGGATCCTCGGGAATTGACTAACGGTTCAAGTTATGTTGTTCTGTCGATAAGCTTAATAACAAAAGGGGGCGGCTGAATTCAGCCGCCCCCTTTTGTTATTAAGTTGTTAGATAGATGTTAGCTATAGGCAAAACTCATTGATGGCTGAACAGTACCATCTGCTGTGGATTGCTTGGCTTCAAATTGTGGGAAACTCACGATATAGCGATATCCATGGTTATAAGAGCCTTGCATAATAATTTCTCCACCATGGGCTTCTGCTAACTGTTGGCTCAAGAGCAAACCGAGTTCTTGGCGCTTATCAATTTCATAAGATTCGTTTGACCCTGCCTCAATAGATTCAGGTGTCATATCTGTCGGCATGCCAAAATCGTAGGCAGTTTCGAATGCAGGCGGCTGAGGGAGTAAATGATTATGTTGCCCCCACGTGATGACTGGCTGGGGAAGATCTTCCCCCAACCAGGGATTTGAAACCCAGGTGGCTAAGTTAAGTCGGTTATCTTTGCGTGAAACGTGTAGACGAATAGTGCTACCCTCCGTGGATGCTTTCGCCATGCTGCGAATAAGATTGTAAAGCAGTTGTTTGATAATACGTTTATCTAATGCCCAAATGCGTGAGCCAGGTTCAACGGTGAGGTTAAAGTCTAGATCTTTATCCTGATAACTTGCTTCGATAGGCTGTAAGCTCTGTTGAGCGAGCATCTCAATATCTACTGGTGAGAATGTTAATTTGCTGGGTTGTTCATCAAGAGCACCTAGTTCCATAATCTCATTGGTCAACGTCAACAGATTTTGGCTGCTGCTCAAAACAATGTTGGCGTATTCCTGTTGTTTCTCGGTCAGGGGACCATAAATTTTACGACTCAGCATGCTAGCCATGCCCGTAATGGCGGTTAATGGATTGCGTAACTCTTGAGTCAGGTCAGAAATTAGGTGAGTGCGTAAAGTATCAATTTTTTCTTGAGTCGTTGTTTTTGGCGAAGATCCAGAAGAAGCAGAGCTTGCTTTCGGTTGGATTTTTCCGTTTTCTAACCAAGATTGTTTCTCGTATTCGCTCATGGCCCAGCGAGCATTTAACTCTAGTAATGCTAAATCTTGCTGTGTGTATTGTCTGGGCATAATGTCCATTACCTCTAGTGTGCCTATGCAGCAGCGATCGGAGGTGAGCAGGGGAACTCCCAAATATGCTTGGACACCGTATTTTTGGACCAGGAGACTCTGGCTGAAAACGGGATGCTGATTCACATCGGACAGCATCAATGATTGGCCAGTGTCAATGATCTGAGTGCCAAATGCTTCATTTTTAGGCAGTTCACGAGTAGCGGCCAATTGATTCATTAGCCCCAGACTGGAAAGCCCCATGGAGGCTTTGAAAATCTGGTGTTGCTCGTCAAAAATGCTAATTAAACAAATGGGGGCAGCTAGTAATCGAGACACGCTCTGAGCGGCTTCCTCAAAGACAGGGATAGGACCTATGCCTAGGAGGCTTAATGCTTCCAATGTATTTATGCGCAACTGTTCCCGCTCTGCGGGAGAGGTTCCATCCAGCGAGCAGGCGAGCCGAGGAGTAAGGAGTGGAGTTGGCTGATGACTAGTTTCAGCTGGAGTGACACCGTAGTGCATTGCGGTACTGCGAAAAAATCGGGTTCTGATGACTCCATTTTTCCCGGAATAGGGTGTCACTAACCGTAAACCCTTTCTTAGCAAGTAATTTGAATATGACTTCTTTTTTATTGCTGCGATTTACTCATTCATTAACGTACCTTGAAGCGATAGAGCATAGCTAGAGCATTGGGCTAGAGTGGTATGGCTGTCTGGCGTCACCATAGGCGCTCGACTCATTGCTAACAGTGTTTGCATCATTTGGATGGTTGCTATGCAGTCTGCTCTTGCTGTCGGTATTCTTTTACAAAATCGATATCGTGTTGCCCGATTATTGGGGCAGGGCGGTTTTGGACGTACCTACTTGGCGAAAGATCAAGGGCGTTTTGAAGAGGACTGCGTTATTAAAGAATTCATGCCACTTGCGGGAAGCGATCGCTTTTCGAGTAAAGCGGCTCAATTATTCCAGCGAGAGGCCGAAATCCTATACCAGATTAGTCATCCTCAGATTCCACAGTTCCGTGCCACCTTTGAGCAGGACCAGCGCTTATTCCTAGTTCAGGATTACATTGAGGGACTGACATATCGAGATATTTTGCAGCAGCGTCCTGGCCAAGCATTCTCTGAAACGGAGATACGCGCGTTTCTTGGACAGCTGTTGCCTGTTTTAGCGCATATTCACGCTAAAGGAATTATTCATCGCGATATTAGCCCTGACAATATTATTTTGCGTCGTAGCGACCAAAAGCCTGTGCTGATTGATTTTGGTGTGGTCAAAGAGGTAGTGACACGACTGCAAACAGAGGCCACCGTAGTCCAGGCCACAACGGTGGGCAAGGCCGGGTATGCCCCCAGCGAGCAGCTGCAGTCGGGCCGGGCCTACCCAAGTAGCGATCTCTATGCCCTGGCGGTAACTGTCATTGTATTGTTGACAGCGAAAGAACCCCACGAGCTATTTGACGATATTAGTCTTAGCTGGAATTGGCGATCGCACACCCAGGTGAGCGACGCTCTAGCCGCAGTTTTGGATAAAGCCCTAAGCTATCGACCGAGCGATCGCTACCAGTCTGTCAGTGACATAAGTCGTGCTCTACAACAAGGAGGAAGCGTTCGTCCTGAGGCAGTTGCCTCTGTACCACCCCCTGCTAAACCGGTTACTCAACAGCCGCCGGTTTCTGAAATGAGGACGGTTGCTGTCGGTAGCCCAGTCACACAGACCAGTACTAGGCCAGAAATATCATCTCCGAAGGTCAAAACCTACACCAAAAAGACCCAGGTAGTTACCTCTCAGAAGCAAGGTAAGGATAGCCCCTTAGCGTTAACGGCAATGTTTGCCGGAGCTGTCGCCCTAGCGGGATTTGGTGGCTGGGCAACGGTGAACTATGTGGTAAAACCAGACCCCCCAGAGCAAAGCGGCGGCATCCAGCCATTACCCCTACCGGACGAGATAGAGACTATTGATCAGCAGCCCGGCTCGCCGGAGGCTGAGCCCCTAGAGCCGGATAATCGGCCCACCAACTATGCCTCGGATATAGAGTTAACCCCTGGGAGTCAAAAAACTGTTGAAGGCGGTATCAATCGTGGAGATACGGTCAGCTATCGATTTGCAGGAAAAGCGGGCCAAACATTACGTACAAGTTTGGCCGGTGAAGGTGTGGTGCTGTCGGTCTTAGATCCTGAGGGTAAGGAGCTGCGTGGGGGACGACGAGTTGCGGACTGGCAAGGTGAATTACCGGAAGATGGCGCTTACTCAGTACAAGTTTTGACAACCCGTGGCACGGAGCAGGGCACCTATCAACTGTCGTTAAATTTGGTGCCAGCAGCAGCCGGTCCTGAGGCTGGTGACACTGATGGTCCAGAGGATACTCTGCCCGAAGATGAACTACCAGCAGACAATGGAGATAATGAACAGCAGGAAAGTCCCGATCCTGTTGAGGAGTCTTCAGAAGTACAAGAACAAATTTTGAGCCAGCGGGTTCAATTTCCTGATGGAGAAACAGGTACCCTGCGGTCTAACTCTGTGGGGCCTGGAAGAGTTCAACGATACGTGGTGAATGCTCAACAACAACAGATTATGACGGTCAGGATTGTTCAGGCTAGTGGTCCGGTGACATTTGATGTGTTGTTCCCTGGAGGAGAACCCATGGCAGATGCTGAGGGAGTATTGTACTGGAACAGTTATTTGCCATTAGGGGGAGATTATCAAATTGATGTTCGTTCCCCAAGTACATCAGAGTTTACGTTGGATATTCAAGTTGTTGGTAGTGGCACTGAGGAATGAGGAGGTTGCTCATTCTGCTAAATTGTGGAGGATTCTTGTATAAGGATGGGCGATGCTTCTTGCCCAGACATTTAGGTGATTGAGCGAAGAAAGCAGTGAGTGGATTATTGATTACGGCAACGGACACAGAGTGTGGAAAAACTGTTTTGACCTGTGCGTTGGTTGCTTACTGGCAAAAGTATTGTGGGTCCCGTCGCTTGGGGTTGCTCAAGCCAATTCAGGCGGGTGTGGGCGATCGCGAATTATTCCAATCGTTATTTCAGCTAGAACAGTCCTTGGCAGAGCTCAATCCAGTTTTTTATCAGGCTCCGTTGGCACCTCCTGTGGCAGCGGCCCTGGAAAATACCTTGGTGGATTTAGCTCCGGCCTGGCAGCGATACCAAGCGCTCGCTCAGCAGCATGATTGGGTATTGGTAGAAGGTCTGGGAGGGCTAGGGTCACCCGTGACTGACGAGATGACGGTGGCTGACTTAGCTGCAGATTGGCGACTGCCGATAGTCTTGGTGGTTCCGGTCAAGCTAGGTGCGATCGCAGCTGCTGTGGCTAATGCTGCCTTAGCCCGTCAGCATCGCTTACAGCTCCGGGGCATTGTACTCAACTGCACTACGCCAGAGGCGGTAGACCAGGTAGGTCAGCTCACTCCACCGGACATGATCAGTAGTCTCACCCGCGTGCCTGTTCTAGGGGTACTGCCTTATTTTCAAGATCCGACAGATCTTGGCCAGCTGAGCGATGCGGCTCGCCAGCTTACGTTAGAGACCCTGATGCCTAAGGCATTTTGGGCGGCTTAAGAGATTTTTGAAAATAAGATACCTGATTGCGGTGCGTCACGCTTCGGTAATGTCCAGAGGTGCGTTACGCTTTGCTAACGGCACCCCGCGGGAAATTTCCACAGCGGTTTGTCACGGCTCAAAAGCAAAAATTCTCAAGATTAATATACTGACTATAGATGCTATATCCGTTGGGCTCCCATGGTTTCTACGCTGCCTGCTAACACGATAATTTCTAAACAACCTGCACAGGTGCGATCGCAGATTTATGCACTGCAGACCCAGCTCGTAGAATGGCGGCGGCATTTGCACCAGCGGCCAGAGCTCGGCTTCGAAGAAACGTTGACTGCAGACTTTATTGCTCGACAGTTGACCCAATGGGGTATTGAGCACCAAACGGGCATTGCTAAAACCGGCATTGTGGCAACGATTCCGGGGGCTGCTCCGGGACCCGTGTTAGCGATTAGAGCGGATATGGATGCACTTCCTATCCAAGAGTTAAATAAGGTGCCTTATCGGTCACTCCACGATGGCAAAATGCACGCCTGTGGTCATGATGGCCACGTCACCATTGCCTTGGGAACCGCTTACTATTTGTCCCAGCATCGTGACACCTTTGCCGGTACGGTCAAAATCATTTTTCAGCCTGCGGAAGAAGGGCCGGGTGGTGCCAAACCCATGATTGACGCGGGGGTACTCAGTCAGCCTGAAGTCGATGCCATTATCGGTTTGCATATCTGGAACAATATGCCGCTGGGAACCGTAGGTGTTCGCAATGGCCCGCTGATGGCCGCTACTGAATTTTTTCACTGCACCATTCAAGGTCGTGGTGGCCACGGCGCCCTGCCCCACCAAACGGTGGATTCGATTGTGGTAGGTGCCCAGGTGGTCAATGCACTCCAAACAGTTGTGTCTCGTAATGTTAGCCCTCTAGAATCCGCCGTGGTCACCATTGGAGAATTCCACTCGGGTACGGCTGTCAATGTAGTGGCCGACAGTGCTCGCTTGAGTGG
Source organism: Cyanobacteria bacterium P01_D01_bin.156 (assembly GCA_039024555.1). Classification (GTDB taxonomy): domain Bacteria; phylum Cyanobacteriota; class Cyanobacteriia; order Phormidesmidales; family Phormidesmidaceae; genus Leptothoe. Next base: position 95,457 of record JBCCQQ010000001.1, on the reverse strand, counting down.
TACTGTGCGGTATTTCAAGTCTGAATACCACGATCTGTTGCCGGATCGGATTGAGGCAATTATTGCTGGTATTTGTCAGGCCCATGGTGCTCGCTATCAGTTTGACTACACTCGGTTGTATCCACCTGTGGTCAACGATCCGACCATCACCGATTTGGTCCGTTCTGTGGCTAGTAAGGTTATTGAGACTCCAGCTGGTGTGGTGCCTGAGTGCCAAACCATGGGGGGAGAAGACATGTCGTTCTTCTTGCAAGAGAAACCAGGCTGTTATTTCTTTTTGGGTTCGGCGAATCCAGATTTGAATCTTGCTTTCCCTCACCACCATCCTCGATTTGACTTTGATGAGACGGTTTTGAGTACAGGGGTGGAGATTTTTGTACGCTGTGTTGAAAAATTCTGTGCCAATGGAAACGACGAAGACTCTTCCCGCTAAGCCCTTTCCAGACCGCAGCTGGCACGGCACCTTGGATCTCTGCTTTACAAAAGTAGGTGACACCACATTTCCTACCAAAAGCTATACGACATCTCCCCTCCGGATTCAGCGACCGTTTTATCCAGCGGCAGCACCGGACAACTGTCAGAGTGTGATTGTCCATACGGCAGGGGGGATGGTGGCTGGCGATCGGCTGGACATGGCCATTACTGCAGAGCCCCATACTCAAGCGTTGGTCACTACTGCTGCTGCCCACAAGGTGTATCGCAGTGCTGGAGACTGGGCACAACAAACGATTCAGCTGACGGTGAAAGAAGGTGCCTATGTGGAGTGGTTCCCTCAGGAGCTGATTTTGTTTAACGGGGGGCGGTTTAAGCAATCTCTGCGGGTAGAGCTGGCGACTGACGGCGTGTGGCTGGGGTGGGACATAACTCGCTTTGGCCGTAGCGCTCGGGGAGAAACTCTGCAGGCAGGGCAGTGGTGTTCTGCTACGGAGGTTTGGCAGCAGGGACGTCCACTGTGGATTGACCGTCAGCAGCTGACGGGAGGTTCTGAGGTACTCACCAGTCAGAACGGGTTAGCGGGGCATCCCGTTGTAGGGACGTTTTTACTATTGGGGTGTGAGATTACACCTGAACACATCACTGCTCTGAGGACCCTGTGCCCGTCCATGCATTCTGGGGATATGGGTATCACTCAGCTAGAGCATGGTTTAGTTGCCCGCTATCGTGGTCCATCTAGCCAAATGGCCCGTCAATACTTTATTCAGCTTTGGCAATGGCTTCGTAATAATGTTTTGGAACAAGCCACGTATGTGCCCAGAGTGTGGGGAGTGTAGTTGCGGGCAGCCGACTGCCGCACAATTACAAAAGTCGTGAATGGCAGACACAATAACCTTTTATTTAGATAAGGTTTAACCCACCCTTGACCTGTCAATATCCTGGTTTAATATTGCCTTGACATAGAAGTTACCCGTCGTGGTCAGTCCGCACCTATGCAACTTACTCCCCAGGAAAAAGACAAGCTGCTGATTTTTACCGCTGCTCTGGTGGCTGAACGCCGTAAAGAGCGTGGCCTGAAGCTCAACCATCCAGAGTCGGTCGCCTATATTTCTGCAGCGATTTTAGAAGGTGCACGGGATGGACGGACCGTTGCCGAACTCATGACCTACGGTACAACGTTACTCAAGCGGGATGACGTCATGGACGGTATTGCCGAGATGATCCATGAAGTACAGGTGGAAGCGACTTTCCCAGATGGTACTAAGCTGGTAACCGTACATAATCCAATTCAGTAAGGCGAGTGGGTTGCACGAGTGAGTTGCGAGTAGGTTTCTTATGATGGAGTCGGGCAGTACTGATGGTGGTTATTTACAAGACATTGACCTGGATCAAACGAGCCGCACTGAGGTTCTAGAGGCCATTGTTGAAGTATTGGACCGCTATGCTTTTCCAGAAGCTGCAAATAAGGCCCAAACCGATATTCGCCAACGGTTAGATCAGGGGGGATACGGTGATATTGTGAGCGGTCACCAGTTTGCTGAAACCCTGACCACACAGCTCCAGACCTTGACTAGCGATCGCAGCGTCAAGGTTTACTGCAGTGCTACACCGCTGCCTAACCTGAGTGCAGACACCGCACCTACGGCAGAAGAACTCGATTATCAACATCAGCAAAGCCAGCGCCGTAACTTTGACATTAATCGAGTTGAGCGTTTGGCTGGCAATATTGGTTTTTTACAGCTCTATGGCTTTGAACCCCCTGAGTTTGCTGGGGAAACCCTAGCGGCTGCGATGACCTGTATTGCCTATACCGATGGGCTGATCATTGATCTCCGGTACAACCGAGGTGGGTCCCCAGCGATGGTGGCCTTGTTATGTAGTTATTTGCTGCCAGCCTATCCAGCGGTGCACATCAGTGATGTGTGCTGGCCTGTGGAGCAACGTGTGGAGCAGAGTTGGACGGTGCCCCATGTGGCCGGACCTCGCTATTTGGGCCGACCAATTTATCTGTTGATCGGGCCGGAAACAGCAACAGCGGCAGAGGAATTTGCTTACACCCTAAAGCAACTGAAGCGAGCCACACTCATTGGCGAAACCACGGCTGGTAAGGCAAACCCAGGTGCTGGGCAGCGGTTGCACGATCATTTCTGGATGTTTTTGCCCACAGGGCAGGTGCTCAGTTCTGTGACTGGAGAAAACTGGGAGAGCAGTGGTGTCTTACCAGACTTTAAGGTGCCGGAGGAGCTGGCCTTGAAAACAGCCCACTACATGGGGCTAACTGATTTTAGAAAGCGATCGCAGCACCCAAGCCAGGAACTGGATGCCGCCCTGGAAACGGTCAAAAAACAGCTGGATCAAATGCAGCAAGATTTAATTAGTCAGCTTGGAGGATTACGATAATGGTCCGTAGCTCAATTCCAGGAGAACTACTGCCTGCTGAAGGCGATATTGAACTCAATGTGGGTCGTGATACTGTCACCTTAACGGTTGCCAATAGCGGCGATCGTCCTATCCAGGTGGGGTCTCATTTCCACTTTTATGAAGTGAACGACGCGCTACAGTTTGATCGTGATCAGTCGAAGGGCATGCGTTTGGATATCCCAGCGGGGACAGCAGTGAGATTTGAGCCGGGCGATGAACGCTCTGTTACCTTAGTTGCGTTGGCGGGAGAGCGCCGCGTTTATGGGTTTAACCAACGGGTTGAAGGGGCTGTATAAAGCCTAAATCGGTGCAAAAACTCAATAAATTTAGGAATTTGCTGTAAATCACTTAGAAAATCAGTACCTACTCAAGTGACGTTGCTACAAAAAATTGAGTATGTCTGATAAAGCTGCTAACTGCTTGAAATAGGAAATGCTACCTGTTCAATGTGCAGAGCTGAAATGTAATTGTATGCTGTTTTTAGAGGCCGTTGGCCTGATTTAAGTTCAGCACCTAATTACACACACTTTTTAGAGATTTACTGACATTCAACATGCTACGAATACACCAATTTGCTGCCATCGCTTGCCTACAGTGCGGACTACTGTTGGGTAATGCGCCAGCATGGGGACAAACCACTGGCGCAGATGCTCTGCCAGAAGCTATTAACCCTGCCCTAGAGGGGATTGTGGATTTAGCAGAGACTGATATGCCGTTGGGTGTTGGTTACTTAGCTCCCAAACGTTCATCAGGAATTCAGGCGAACTGGCTGTCAGAGGTGGAACTTCCTCTCTATAGTCAACCCGGTGGTGAACATTGGGGGTGGATCTGGCAAGGGTGGTTGATACCCAATGGGCAGCAGGCATTTGCCATTGGTCGTGATGCTAGCTTCACCATGGTTAGTGTGGAACCCCTCAAACTGGCATTCCCCATATTGCAAGCCCGTGAAGATGGCTGGATGCAAATGCAATATACCGATGGCGGTAGTGCTTGGGTCCATCGCGCTCAGTTTGATGATCGCGGTCTGGAGTTGGCCTTTTATTCTTGGGAAGAGGGGCTAGAAGATGCCGACAGCCTATCTTTGCGGGATGGCAGCAATGCCCAGGTTTTGCGATCGCAGCCTGCGCGGGGGCGAAATGTTCTGAGCTTAGTGAGTACCAACAGCCTGATCGAACCCTTGGAAATACAGGATAATTGGGTCCGGGTTCGAGTTACCCGGCCGGTGAATGGTTGCCAACCCCTAACCGGCGCCCGTGAAGAAGAAGGCTGGCTCCAGTGGAAAAACTTGGCGGGTGATGTGCTGATGTTGCCCAGTCGAGAGGACTGTGCTGGCTAGCTACCCATAAGCTACCCTCTCCAATTCTTTAAAATGTTTGTCATAGACTCGTTGGCTCAGCGGAGGTAGCGTAAGCTATCCAGTGGCTTTGCATTTTCCCGTTCGCCTAGGAGACTCCAAATGAGCTACCGCATGGATCGCCGCGCCTATGCTGAAACCTATGGCCCCACTGTGGGCGACCGGGTTCGTTTGGCAGATACTGCTTTGATTATCGAAGTAGAACGAGACTTTACGACCTATGGAGATGAAGTTAAGTTTGGGGGCGGCAAAGTAATCCGTGACGGTATGGGGCAGTCGCCCATATCGCGAGCCGATGGTGCGGTGGATATGGTGATTACCAATGCCCTTATTTTGGATTGGTGGGGCATCGTCAAAGCGGATATTGGCATCAAGGATGGTCGGATTGCCAAAATTGGTAAAGCGGGCAATCCTTACATTCAAGACAATGTAGACATTATTATTGGCCCTGCTACCGAGGCGGTTGCGGGCGAGGGGATGATTGTCACCGCTGGGGGTATTGATTCCCACATTCACTTTATCTGTCCACAGCAGATTGAAACTGCGATCGCGAGCGGTGTAACCACCATGATTGGCGGTGGTACTGGCCCGGCTACAGGCACCAATGCAACCACCTGTACTCCAGGGGCGTGGAACATCTACCGGATGCTGCAAGCCGCCGATGCCTTCCCGATGAATTTAGGATTCATGGGCAAAGGCAATAGCGCCCAGCCCCTGGGACTTGTGGAGCAAGTTCAGGCTGGAGCCATGGGCCTAAAGCTCCACGAGGACTGGGGCACCACACCGGGCTCCATCGATACCTGTCTAGGGGTGGCCGATGAGTTTGATGTCCAGGTTGCTATTCATACCGATACCTTGAACGAGGCCGGGTTTGTGGAAAACACAATTGCGGCTTTCAAAAACCGGGTAATTCACACCTATCACACCGAAGGGGCAGGCGGTGGCCATGCCCCAGACATTATCAAAGTGTGTGGTGAAGCGAATGTGCTGCCATCCTCCACAAACCCCACCCGACCCTACACGCGCAATACCCTGGATGAGCATTTAGACATGCTGATGGTGTGTCACCACCTCAGCCCTAGTATTCCTGAAGATGTTGCCTTTGCCGAGTCTCGCATTCGTCGTGAAACCATTGCGGCTGAAGATATTCTTCACGATCTTGGAGCCTTTAGTATGATTGCCTCCGACTCCCAGGCCATGGGGCGAGTGGGGGAAGTTGTTATCCGTACCTGGCAAACGGCCCACAAAATGAAAGTACAGCGTGGGGCTTTAACAGAAGATTCTGAGCGCAACGACAACCATCGGGCTAAACGCTACGTGGCTAAGTACACTATCAACCCAGCTATTACCCACGGTATTGCCCATGAGGTGGGTTCTTTAGAGGAAGGAAAGCTTGCCGATATTTGTCTATGGAAGCCTGCTTTCTTTGGCGTAAAGCCCGAGATTGTCATTAAGGGGGGCACCATTGCCTGGGCGCAAATGGGCGACCCCAATGCTAGTATTCCTACACCGCAGCCCATTCACATGCGCCCCATGTTCGGCAGCTATGGTGGCGCTATTGGCAGTACGTCGCTCACCTTTATCTCGAAAGCGGCGGCTGAGGCAGATATTGCTAGCCAGATTGGGCTTCAAACAACCACCGTGGCTGTCAGCGGCTGCCGTAATCTCAGTAAGGCTGACATGAAGCTCAACGACTATCAGCCCAATATGGAAGTCGATCCAGAAACCTATGAAGTGCGTGCAGATGGGCAGTTGCTCACCTGTGAACCGGCAGATGAGCTACCCATGGCTCAGCGCTACTTTTTATTTTAAAGCTTGCAAATGAAAAATCGCCTGGCTTTGGGCTGCTGGTTGTTTATTTTTGGCTCCAGCTTATTTGTTTTGGATGCTATGAATGAGATGGTTAATGCTTTTTCGTCCATAGCGTTTGTTCATCTTGCTGAAGGTCTTCTGTTTTTGGTGGGCTCAATTTGTTTTTTGCCGCAAGAATAGCTTAACAATTTTGTGGCGGCCATCACTGACGATTGAGCCCTTTATTAAAAACGATAATTTTCGCCGATATGGTACTAGGTCTCTGCAGGTTTTGCCCTTGACACTAATCCCGATGCTTAAGCTGAATTTTTAGACATGAAACATGGCTTTTACCTCGTCTAACGGCAGATTCCATAGTTGTTCTGGTTGCCAACGATCAGGATCTAGCTGAGATTGACGCCCTCGCTGATAGGCCTGCTGTAAATGTTGCATCATCTCTTCAACCGTAAAGTCATCACGTTGGCCCACCCGTTGGGCAACTGGCTTTAACAGAGCAACGGCCAAGAGCATCTGACTAATGATGACACCGTGAAATAGACGAAACTTATTCTAGAACTTGAGGAAAAGGTCATGATGGAGGTATGACAAATGTCACATTGTGCACAGCTCCCCTGAGGTTATGACCCATTTTCAACACAGCAGTCTGATTTCTGCTTCTCCTGAAGCGGTATGGCGCTTTCACGAAAGGCCTGAAATTCTGAAATTGCTCACACCACCGTGGCAACCGGTTGAGGCGGTCCGTCGCGAGGGTGGACTTGGCCCAGGGGCTATTAGTGAGTTTCGTTTATGGCTCGGTCCTGTTCCCATTACCTGGATTGCTCGCCATACCGACGAATATGAGCCCAATCGACTATTCACCGATATTCAAGAAAGTGGTCCCCTCGACGCCTGGACTCACCGCCACCGATTTGAGCCGGAGGGCGACTATACCCGACTGACGGATGATATTACCTTTACCCTGCCGGTGGAATGGGCCAGCGAGCCGATGATTGGCTGGTTTGTGTTGCAGCGATTGCAAGATATGTTTGAGTATCGCCACAAGGTGACGCAGGAAGCCTGCAGTTAGCTATGCGATATCTGTGGGGGCGTCTTGGTTGTCTTTAAGCTGTTGAAGCTGCGATCGCATCACCTGCTCCAACATGGTTCTAGGCACCTCCACCCCTTGGCCTTTTCCCTTTTCCTGCATAAAAATCAGACTGTCCACCTGTTTCATCGACAGAAGCTGAAACAATAAATGGGTACTAGGATGGGGCAGTGCCATCATCTGCGGATTGTCCGCCACACCCATGGCAGCTGTTTCCAAAGACGGATAGGCATAAATCACCGTTTTTGTTGCCTTGGGATCCTGTCGCCCTCGTAGGGTGCTCATGACCCATCCCTGCCCCAGGGATTGGACCACATAGTAGGTTTGTACCGGTAGTTGCCCAGCAACTTCTTTTAATAGTGGTGCTACCAGTGCGATCGCTTGCCCTGTTGTTTGATCCGGAGCTTCTTCAATTAAAATTGCAATTTGTTGTTCAATATCCATTCGACTTTTTTGATAGTTTCGTGAAAATTACTGACTTTTGTTAGAACCTACGGAAAACTGTCTATGCTCAGGTCATATATTGCCTGGGACGCGCAAGCTCTAATGACCACGCTGCTAATGCTTGAGGACACATCCACCAATCTGGTAGACGCTCTAAATAAGGAAGTATTGCAGTTACTAAAGCAGGCAACCAGGACCTCTGAAAGAAGCTGCCAGGCCGTTGCCGATCGCATCTGTAGTGAATCTCTACGTATTTGTACGGAGAGTCAACGTATTCAGGACTCTGGCGATGTAAGAAGTTGGGCATTTAACCTCGCTAATCATCGAGTTGATCAGTGCATTCGCTATTACAAACTTAGCTCTGAACGGGGCAGAATCGAGTTGCATAGTACCCTAAGTGCTATTGTCTATCGCTACATTTCGGTTCCCCATGCCCAGACCAGTTACCAAGCCCGTCTTTCCCTAATTGAAGATTTTCTCCAAAATTTTTACGGTGAAGCTATCAATGCGTTTCGTCGAGAAAATCAGATGGTAGATAATTTTCAGCCACGTACCGCATTAGAACTAGCAGAATATATGGCGTTTACCGAACGCTATGGGAAACGTCGCATTCCCTTAAGGGGGGGACGGAGCCAGCAATTAATTATTTTGCGGGCCCAAACCTTTTCTAAGCAGCAGCCTCCCGAAACAACCGTAGACATTGAACAAGCGACTGAGGCCGCCAATGACAGCGATCAGGCTTGGAAAAATGCACCGGTACAACGACTGCGGGAAGAAATTTTGCAGCAGTCGGATATTCCTCCAGAAGACAGCCTACGGGAGCGAGTGGTGGATGAACTGATGGTCTATCTCAAAGAAAAAAAGCAAGAGGACTGTGCAGACTACTTTACGCTGCGCCTCAAGGACTTACCTGCTAGTGAAATTGAGGAACTGCTGGGGTTAACATCGCGTCAGCGAGACTACTTACAACAGCGCTTTAAATATCATTTACTGAGATTTGCCCTCGCCCATCATTGGGAACTCGTTCATGAGTGGCTCGGTATTGAGTTAGATAAAAATCTAGGACTCACGCCTCAACAGTGGGATCACCTAAAAGAAAAAATGGACCAAAGTCAAACTAAGCTGCTGCAGTTAAAGCAGCAAGGTCTGTCTGATACAGATATCTCTCAAACCCTTGGCCTGAGTTTGACTCAAATTAGAAAGCATTGGTCTAAATTACTTGAACAAGCCTGGGAATTGCGTAATCTATCAGTGGGGTAATTCCTTAATTTATAGGTCGTACTTGTGGGTATCGGGTCGAGCTAAATTTTTTACACCGTCGGTTTTATCATCCGGATCAGGGACATTTCACCATGAATAGTGAGTCAGAAAATTTGAAACGCTTATTGCTAGAGTTCTTAACTTTTGATGACCGCTCGGCGTCCCCAAAATCAGGGAAGAAGTCTACCTCTTTGACAGAATCCAATCCATCAGCAGTCTGTGCATCTGAAGTCGGATCTGACGCTGTATCATTTGACACTTTATTTGAAACGGGTCAGTCGTTTCACTTCGGAGATAAAACCACTGTGCAAGATCGTTTCCACACACTTTTAAAGCACCGTTTCCAAACGGAATTTGCAAATCGTCCTCCATTATTCCCGTGGGAGGCTGAGGTGCGCGAGTATCCAGCTGAAATCCCTGCGTATGCTCAACCCATGAGTCGGATGTGGATTGAAAATCCACTCCACTTTAGTATTTCCAGTAAGCTGCCCCAGACTGTTCTGCATCATTTACTAGACCGTTGCCAGAGTATGGCTCAGTCTACCCAGAAGCAGGGCGTTAAGCTGGTGCAGATTGCAGAATCTCTGTTTCCAGAATCCTTGGATGTCTTGGATCCCATTGCCAATATTGTCTTAACGCCTGCTTATCGAGATACCGGCTTCAAGGAGGCCGCGCTGCAGGAAGTTGAGAATCTTGCAGATGGCTATGACCAAGCGACGCCAGAACAGCAGATTGCGTTAACTATGCTGGCGTCCATGGAAATTATGTCAGCCTTAGCGTTGACAGTATCCACTGAGGAACCAAGCCTGAAGCGCGACTGGGTCACCCCGGAAGGCGTAATTCACGTAGATGTGAATTATACAGGTGCAGTTTTAATCATCAATGCCATGTTGCCCATGGGGGGCGGCATTCAACTGGTGGGTCCGGATGTGGATAGTCAGGCCTCTCGACCTGAGGCCGGTATCTTAACTCTGGCCCAAACGGCTCCAGTTGTAGGTTCGTCTTATTCGCTAGAGGTGTCATTAGATAATGATTGCCAGCGTCCCCTACGATTTTCCGTAATGGTATTAGAACCATCTGCCAGTTAGGCCCGCTAGGATAGGCATACGTTTGTCTGTATCTACCTGGTAGGGTTCCTGGGATGTTTCGCTCTAATACTTTGGTCGGTGATTTGACCTCACGATGGCGGCAACGGCTTTCAGCCCAGCCGCCATCAGTGCCTGAAGATTCCATGGCCCTGAGAGGACTGGTACAGTGCCTGGTGACCATTGGTATCTGCAGTTTGAGCGTAGCCGCCGCTGGGGTGACTGATACCTCTATTTGGAATCTGCTGGCGATTCCTCTGAGTATGGCTGGAGCCTACTGGAGCTGGCGCAGCCGCCGTCGCCGTAATATTGCAGCTAAGTTTTTGATCGCCTTGGGTATGTTAATTGCCCTGGCGTTTTTTTTAGGCCAGATGCTACGTGTGCCCGGGGATACTCGTATTGTTTTAGCAGAGCTGTTAATTCATCTACAGGTACTCCATAGTTTTGACTTACCCCGACGCAAGGATTTGGGGTATTCGATGATGATTGGTCTGGTGCTGATTGGTGTGGCTGCCACCATTAGCCAAACACTTTGGTTTGGGCCATTTTTGCTTTTATTTTTTCTTATAGCGCTACCAGTGTTAGTGCTGGACTATCGCTCAAGGTTGGGACTGCTGGACTGGAAACGAGGTGCTATTGGAGTCCCCTTAAAACAGTTGGCGGGCATTATTGCTATTGTCCTAACCCTAGGGATGGTGATATTCACGGCCATGCCTAGGGTTCCGGGGTATCAGCTCCAAACGTTTCCAGTGAGTGGAAGTATCGATGTGACGGGCGATGCCTCTAGTCGGCAAATTTTTAACCCTGGTTATGTTAGCCGCGGTAATAATCCAGCGTCTGACGACGGTGATGGCAATAATTCGAATGCTGGAGGCAGCCCTGAAACGGGACCTGGCCGAATGAGCCCTGACTTTTACTATGGTTTTAATCGTCGCATTAATCAAAACCTAAAGGGAGAGCTGGAGCCCCAGGTGATTATGCGAGTCCGGTCTCAACGGGCTGGTTTCTGGCGAGTCATGGCCTTTAACCAGTATACGGGGCAGGGTTGGGAAGCCTCACGTTCTAATGAATTGGTGGATTTACGCCGTTCCCCCCTGTCCTATCGTTTTTTACCCATTACCCCTCAGCCCATTGGGCCAGCCGAAGAAGTCGTGCAAACTTACACTATGGTGCAGGACTTTCAGAACCTAGTACCGGTCCTGTATTCTCCAGAATCGGTTTATTTTCCAGCCGAAAATTTGGCCATGGATCCTGAAGGGACGCTACGGCCATCAGGTTTGTTACCGGAGGGTTTGACCTATACGGTGGTATCGCGGGTGCCTCTGCGGATTCCGGAGCGTCTTAATCAGAGTGGAACTGACTATGGCAAGTATATTAGTCAATACTATTTACAGCTCCCCGACGCTATTGGCGATCGCATTCGCACCGAAACAGAGCGCTGGCTAGCCACCTCTGAGGAACCGCTCACCACACCCTACGAAAAAGCGACGTTTCTAGCCCAGGTTCTGCGAGAAAACTACACCATTGATGCAGAGCTACCCTACTTTGAAGAAGGTGAAGATCTGGTCAGTGCCTTTTTGTTTGACTATCAAGGCGGCAGCCGCGACCAGTTTGCCACCGTGCTAACTGTGATGCTCCGTTCCATTGGTATTCCCGCTAGATTAGCTACTGGTTTTGGTCCAGGGCAGTTTAACCCCTTTACCGGGTTTTATATTGTTCGCAACACCGATGCCTACGCCCAGACCGAGGTCTATTTCCCAGGCCAAGGTTGGTTTTACTTTAATCCGATTCCCAACAGTCTGTTGTTCTCTCCAGAAGACAATGGATTTAACCCCTTTAGTGTGTTGCGTCAACTATGGGATTTACTGGCAGGGACTCTACCACCGCCTGTTACCCAGCTCATCCAACGAGGCTTTCAGATATTAATGGGGGGGATTGGTACCCTGCTGCGATTGATTTCTCGGTTGGGTGGTCAAGGCTGGTTAAGTCTGCTGTGGGGAATTGCTGGTTTAACTGGTGTCAGCTTTCTAGGATGGCTTGGTTGGCAAGGCTGGCGACGATGGCAGCGTCAGCTAACGCTGGCTCGGTTGGCACCGGTTGAGAAAGGTTATCGACAAATGTTGCATATCTTAGAGCGACAAGGATTTAGTAAACGGCCTAGCCAAACACCGCTGGAGTATGCAGCAGAATTACAACAGCGCAGCGACTTTACCCAGGGTAATTTGGTGGGTCAAATGATTGATCGCTATGTCCGTTGGCGCTACGGTGGTGAAACCGTGAATATAGAGGGTGTTCAGTCCGAACTGCGTGAATTGCGCCGGGCCGGAAGATAGCTTACATTGCTCAGTTTGATAATACCTATCGAATGATTTAGCGGTTAAAACGCCAGCAATTTTCTACAATCTTTTAGGGAATTAAAAATTCTACCGTTGCTAATCTTTGGGATAACGTTGGTTCTCCAATGCTGAACCTCGCCAAGTTCTGCGGCTTGTTTTATCCCTTACATCAGCAGCGGCACAAACCCTACCGTCCTTTTTCTCCTCTAGAGGTCAGCCCGTGGTCAGTCTCAAACAGCTTGTTAAAAATCCACTTCAGGTTTTTAGTAATGGATCAAAATCCTCCCAGAGCTTTCAGCCAGAGGTTTTTGACCGCCATGTGATGACCACATACGGGCGATTTCCCTTGACCTTGACACGCGGTGCGGGCTGTCGTGTGTGGGATGACCAGGGTAATGAGTACCTCGATATGGTGGCGGGAATTGCCACCTGCACCCTAGGCCATGCCAATCCAGTGATGGTCGAAGCGGTAACGCACCAAATGCAGCAGCTTCATCATGTCTCAAACCTGTATTACATCCCAGAGCAGGGGGCATTGGCTCAATGGTTGACGGAGCATTCCTGTACTGACCGGGTTTTCTTTTGTAATTCTGGAGCGGAGGCGAATGAAGGGGCGATCAAACTGGCTCGTAAGTATGGCCACACTCGGCTAGGTATTGAAGAGCCAGTTATTATCACGGCCAATGCCAGCTTCCATGGACGCACCCTGGCTACTATCACGGCTACAGGACAGCCTAAATATCAAAAGAACTTTGCCCCGTTGGTTCCTGGATTTCATTACGTACCCTTTAACGATGGCGACGCTTTAGAAAGTGCGATCGCATCCTTAAATGCTAATGGCCCCCGTGTCGCCGGTATTTTGCTCGAAGCCCTACAGGGAGAAGGCGGTGTAAACCCTGGCAATGCTCAATACTTTCAGCGGGTGCGACAGCTGTGCGACCAGCATAAGATTTTGTTGATCATGGACGAAGTGCAGGTGGGTGTAGGCCGTACCGGTAAACTCTGGGGCTATGAAAATCTTGGCATTGAACCCGATGTCTTTACCGTGGCTAAGGGCCTAGGCGGTGGCGTGCCCATTGGCGCCATGCTATGTAAGTCCAGCTGCGATGTATTGCAGCCCGGTGACCATGCCAGCACCTATGGCGGTAATCCCTTTGTGTGTGGTGTTGCTCTTGCTGTTTGCCAGACGGTTGAATCGCAAAAACTGATAGCGAATGCCAGCGCCCGAGGACAACAGCTGCGTCAGGGGCTTTTGAAGTTAGTAGACGCTTATCCTAATCTGTTTGAACAGGCACGGGGCTGGGGCTTGATCAATGGTCTAGTGCTCAATGCCGATGCACCGATTAAATCCATTGATATTGTCAAAGCCGCCATTGCAGAAAAGCTGTTATTGGTGCCTGCAGGACCTAATGTTGTCCGGTTTGTGCCTCCCCTGATAATTACGGCTGCTGAGATCGATGAAGCATTACAGAAGCTGGCAGCGGCTATCAAGACAGTTAGTTAAAAAACTCTCTTACTACTGCGATAAATGACCTTGGCTAACCCGTAAAATCTGAGAAGATTTGAGCCATTGGGCATCAAATGAGCCTAAATGGGTAGTGGTAATGAGCGTTTGAAATCGGTCTTGAATAGTCTCTAGTAGCTGATTTTGACGATTGAGATCTAGCTCTGCTAAAACATCGTCTAACAATAGGAGTGGGGGCTCTCCCACCACTTCTTCTATTAACTGGAGTTCTGATAGTTTTAGGGCTAACACTAGGGTGCGCTGTTGCCCTTGGGAGCCATATTGTCTTGCGGGTGTTTCGTTAATAAAAAACTGGATGTCATCGCGGTGGGGGCCTACCAATGTTGTTCGCTGATAGTGTTCTGCCATGGTGCGAGACTTGAGTTGATCCAGAAATGCCTGCTGAATTTCAACAGGATTATCGCTGTCCAAATCGACATTGGGACTGTAGTGAATGGTTAGCTGTTCGGTGCTGCCGCTAATGGACTGGTGCCAGGCTTGGGCGATGGGAATCAACCGCTGCAGCATTCTGGACCGGCGACGAATGACCCTAGTCCCCAGGGTGGCCAGCTGGGCATCCCAGAGGGCAAGCTGTGTGGGATCTAGGGGCGGCAGCTGTTCCTCAGCTGAGTGTTGTTTTGCGTGGTGTTTGAACAGGGCATTTCGCTGTTTTAGTACCTGGTTATACTGCTGCAGAATATGCACATAAATCGGTTCTAGCTGCATCAGCAAAGTATCGGTCCAGGTGCGGCGAATGCCGGGGCCACCGCGTACGAGGTCTAAGTCTAGGCAGGAGAACTGTACGGCATTGAGATGACCGAGAAAATCCTGTTGGCGTTTGAGGGTTTCCCCATTAATAATCGCTGTACGGCGACTCCCCCGTCGCAGGGTGAGTTGGAGTGCGGCAACGCCTAGCTCTCGTTTTAGGCTAGCCTGGACTTGGGCAATGTTTTCATCATTTTGAACTAGGTCGCGATCGCGACTTGTGCGGTGGGACTTGAGCGTAGCCAGCAGTTCTACCGCTTCTAGCAGGTTCGATTTACCCTGGGCATTTTCCCCCAGGAGTATAGTTTTGGGTGCCAAAAATTCAACGGCCTGGTCACCGTAGTTTCGAAACTGTTTGAGGTGTAGAGATTGAAGAAACATAGATAGCCAGGACGCTGGATATCAACACAAAGCAGGATGATTTTTTGAGGCATCTAGGATTTGGAATTCGGAGTTCGCAATTCTGAAAGGGTGAAAATTCCGACTTCAAAATTCCGACTTCCGAATTTAATCCCAATCCCCAAAGCTCCTCCAGTCTAGGCTTAAACCCTGTCCACAGCCAGAGACATAGGCTGAGTGCTTGCCGTCTGAGCATTACACCAATCTAGAACACGGTTCCAAGCCCACCAGCAGTCAGGATCTTGAATTGTTTGTTGGCAAGCGGCGCTGCTAATGTAGCCCACATGGCCACCCTGGGCTGTCATGATCAAATCAATGGCCGGATTTGCTGCGCACTGTTCTTGAATATCCGGTACCAGTGTGGGGTCAAACAGCGGATCGTCAGCGGCATAGAGAATTAGGGTGGGCTTTTTGAGCGCTGGCAATAGGTACAATCCGCTGGTAGCCCGGTAGTAGTCTGCTACTGATTGGAAACCCAAACGACCGATCACCATTTCGTGGTCAAAGCTCCAAATGCTGTGTACCCGTGCAGCCGCCGCCGGATCAAATTCACCAGGATGGGCCTCCTGTAGATCGTGGAGCAGCAGCTTGAGCTTGCGAGTGATGGATTTTTCTAGATATTTGCCGATGGGGGCCTTGACTAAATATTGGAGCGATCGCAACGATTCCAATGCTGGACAAATAACGGCACAACCACCAATGTCATCTGGTGTCAGGTCCAGATTGGGACCCCATGCAGGTAAGTCCTGGGCGGCGTTGACACCCCATAGAGCCAGTAGCCCTCCCAGCGAAAATGCCGTAAACCAAAAGGACGCTGGACAACCCATCGCTTTGGCTGCCGCTGCAATTCTGACAAAGTCCTCCCCTTCGTAAAGGCCATCGGACGTTAGCGTGGGAGATAGCTGGGCTGTTTTTCCATGGGCACGCCAATCGTAAAGAACGACCGCATAGCCTTGGGCATAGGCTTTGCGACCCATAATGCGCAGAAACCACTGATTTTCTAGGTCGCCCGTGATGCCGTAGGTGCCAATAATTGTTCCTTTTGGATTGGGGGGTATGGCAACGAGGCCGAAGATGGGTATACCCTGAGCACCGGTAAAAATCGTCTCTTGATAGGTGGGTTCAGGTTCGTTGAGGGTAGCCTGCCAGTTTTTGCCAGCCCATAACCCCGTATGAATCGTCATCAGTAAGCCATGATTCAATGGCCAGGGTGCTTGATATGGGATGGAACTCATTGGGGGACGCAGTGCTGATGTTTAAGACTTCACTATTACATAACTCTGCAATAGGTTCTTGTAGCGACTAATTCAGAGGTATAGGGCGGAATTCAAAAAAATTAGCGGTAGTTATTGACAGCACAAGGATAAAAACTGCTAATATACATGAGCTGGTAAATCAAACCAGTCAAGTATTGGTAAATCTAGTGCTTGTATGGACACGTTGGGGCGTGGCCAAGCGGTAAGGCAGCGGGTTTTGGTCCCGTCATTCGTAGGTTCGAATCCTACCGCCCCAGTTAGTTTCAGAGATTTACTAAAAGGATTTGCCGCAAGTTTGCCGCAAATCCTTTTAGTATGGCGAAGTAAATTTGGGCTATTTCAAGTTCAAAAAGCACGAAGACAGAAAGCCTTATTCTGCTACTCAGAACTGCTCTTGAAATAGGTGGCGTTCAATGTAGAAGAATGAGCGGTGTATTCAGAACTGATCTTTTGAGCAATAACCTTGTCTAGGTTGTCCTGATTAACAATGACTTCGTTTGAGAGTTTTTTCTTTCTGTCCTTTCTGAGAGTTGAGTAGCCGTATGATGTCAAGGGCGCGACGGAGGAGCGTGCATTTTACCTTTGACGTCATACGGCTACTCAACTAGCGTCTTAGGACAAGGAAGAAAACTCCTCACGCTCAGCTAAGTTAGGTCTTGTTACCTTTGCTCATTGATGGCAATCTCAATCATCACTTTGGTTAAAGGATGTATTGCTTTGGGATTTAAGTTCTTGAAATGCTGTATCCAGCTCCATCTCCAATTGCTCGACAGTCGGTAGACTTTCTTGCAGAGCTGGCGGTAACTCGTCACGCAGTTTATAGGTTGAAACACCGATAGGGTTCTGAACAGTTCCCAAAGCAAACTCGACTATCGTTTGCTTCTTGGAGCGGCATAGGATGATGCCAATGGTTGGATCATCACGGTCACCACACAGCAGTTGATTAACGGCAGTGATGTAGAAGTTCATTTTTCCAGCATATTCTGGCTTGAAATCGGTGACCTTAAGTTCGAGGACCACGTATCGATGGAGCTTGACATGGTAGAGAAGCATATCAAGAAAGAACTCGTCGCCTTCTACTTCTAAACGATATTGACTACCCACAAAGGCAAAGCCTACGCCTAGTTCCAGCAAAAAATCGCGGATTCGTACGATCAATGCCTGTTCCAGGTCACGCTCTTGATAGGCATCCTGTAATGTTAAAAAGTCAAAATTATAGGGGTCTTTGAGCAAACTATGGCTGAGATCAGTTTGCTCAGGTGGTAAAGTTTGCTGGAAATTATTGATGGCATTGCCCTGGCGCTCAAACAAGCCATTTTCAATTTGCATGACCAGAATATTACGGCTCCAGCCATGAATAACCGTCTGCTGAGCATACCAGTAGCGAGTTTCGGGGACTTTAAGCTTTTCCAGCAGGGCAATATTGTGGTACCAAGTGATTTGTGCAAGCACCTCTTGCACAATTTGCTGGTCTGGATTGGCTTCAGCAAATGCCCTCATGTACTTGAGATTTCTAGGAGAAAACCCTTTCATCGTAGGGAATTCCCGTTTCAAATCTTGGGATAGGCGGTCAATGACCTTACTACCCCAGCCTTCCTGTTGCTGACGGTGAAGAATGTCTCGACCGATTTTCCAGTAGAGTTTGATGAGTTCAGAATTAACCGCAAGCGCAGCTTTGATCTGTGAAGTTTTGATCAGCGTCTTGAGGTCGGTTAAAAACCGTTCGTAAGCATCAGATAGAATTAACGGTGATTGCGAAGGCATAGAGCAGATATTCAGTATTTATGATCCATAGGCTGAAGAGTTCCTTGGTAGTAGAACACTTGAACCACATCATAACTGCCTTCGAAAATTATTCAATTATGTAACGCTGGTTATTCATGGCACTCCTTAACTTCTATGCTAAGTTTCTGCAAAAAACTATGCCGAAGTTTCTGAAGCAACATTATCTCTTGACGCAAAGACAACAACAATTTTTCATCTATAGAGATACTACAAAACACAGGCTAACTATTGTGTAAAACTTCGTGTAACTCAAGATAGTACAAGGCTATATTCGTCCTGCTAGTTAATGCAACCGTTAAACGGCTTCATAACGTTTGGTATCATTGGTTAGGCTCGTTAATGTGATCTTAGCAGTACTAGTCGTGAGCATTCCTAAGCATATCTTAGGTACGATATCTATTTTCCCCCCTAAATATATATCCATGATCTAGCCTTTTTTTATCTCCTTAAATTATTTATTGAGCATACAACGATATATAAGAAACAATTTTTCAATTAGGAGACAATGAATGTATTTTGAAACGAATCAGATTGCTCATAAAGTTGATCCGAGAATCCAATTCTATCTGGAGCTTATGTCAGAAGGAATGGTGATTCCTGCGACATGTTCAACTTCGAACAATAAGATGGCCATTTTAGCTAAAGTCTCTGATTTAACAAGCTGGTTAGATATTAGTGAAGTCTCTGCCGGAGCTGACTTAGGTAAGACATCTGAGGGAGCTCATATTGTAACTGCAAAAATCCCATTAGCAAGAGTAGAAGCTTTAATGCAACTACCTTATGTTCAAAGTATTCAGGTGACTCAACCTCTAAAGACAACTTTAGGGAAGACTGTACAAGAAATCGGTGTTCGTACAGAGTTATTACCAAAACCGGATCAAGGGCAACAGGGCCAAGGAACAATAGTTGGCATTATTGATACAGGGTGTGACTTCTTACACCGTAATTTTCGCAACTCTGATGGCACTTCACGAATTCTCAAGTTGTGGGATCAAACGGCCACATCAGATCCTACAAGCCCTTTTGGCTATGGAAAAGTTCATACACAAGCTGAAATTAATGCTGCACTTACTTCAGCTGATACTAGTCCCTTTATAACTCTTGGTTATTCTCCAGGTTTCAAAAGCCATGGAACACATGTAATGGACATTGCTTGTGGCAATGGTCTTGGTAGTGGTGTTGCTGGAATCGCTCCTCAATCAGATATTATTTTTGTTCATCTTAGCAAGAGTGACGTTGCGTGGGTAGGAACAGATGTTGTTGATACAGATAATAATCGAGCTAATTATGGCAGCTCAAGTCAACTCATAGAGGCTATCTGCTATATATTTGAGCAAGCTGGAAATCACCCTTGCGTAATTAATGTCAGTCTTGGCACTAATGGAGGCCCTCATGATGGCACCAACTTGGTTGAGCAAGCAATTGATGTAATAGTCCAATCAAAGCCTAACCGTGCAGTAGTCGTGGCGGCTAGCAATTCTTTTGCAGACGGTATTCATGCTCAAGGTAGGGTTGCAGAAGGATGTTTTACGGATTTGATATGGGAAGTTGGTTTTGATGATGACTTTAATCCAGCAGATTTTGATTTCACTCATAATGAAATGGAAATTTGGTACAGTAAAGTAGATCAGCTAAGAGTTGAATTAATTGATGAAACGGGTCAAACCATAGGTCTAACAGATTTAGGAACTTCCTCTAAAATCAGTAACGAAAATGGAGAACTTATATTTTTTATAGCTCATAAT
Organism: Cyanobacteria bacterium P01_D01_bin.156; assembly: GCA_039024555.1. Classification (GTDB taxonomy): domain Bacteria; phylum Cyanobacteriota; class Cyanobacteriia; order Phormidesmidales; family Phormidesmidaceae; genus Leptothoe. Next base: position 75,772 of record JBCCQQ010000001.1, on the reverse strand, counting down.
CGAGAAGACCCTTTGAATGGAGATAACAGCATTGGCATTTTTATGAATGCTAGTTCTGGAGCTCCAATTCCCCCTTCAAAAATCACAGTCCGTCTTCACGGTATCAGTATAACGGATGGTAATTTTCATGCCTGGATAGAACGTGACGATGATGGGCCATCTCGATTTGCTTCACCTCATGATAGTTCCCATACATTGAGTTCTATTGCTTGCGGAAAATGCAGCATAGTTGTTGGCTCGTATGATGCCTACTCTCCTGGGCAGCCGATATCTGACTTTTCAAGTGCAGGACCGACTAGGGATAAACGTCAAAAACCAGAGATAAGTGCGCCTGGGCATAATGTAATGGCGGCAAGTTCAGCGAGTGGGATAGGCGTTACTAGCAAATCTGGAACTAGTATGGCTGCACCAGCTGTTTCTGGAGTTATAGCCCTTATGCTTGCTGAAGCTCGTAATTTGAACAAAGATCTTTCCATCGAAAAAATTCGTGAAGTCTTAGCTGAATCTGCTCGCTCAACTCTACCAGATACAGAATGGCATGCTCGTTATGGTAAGGGCAGAATAGATGCAAATTTAGCTTTGCAAGTAATTCGAAAAATGGTCCCGTAGAACAAAGTATATAAGATCCTATCCTTTGTTACTTGACTATTCACTAATTGGAACAGATAGCCTCTAGCTTGTAGTGATTAGTCCTGGGATATTTCAATAGCTGCTTTGCGTTGTTAATATTTATCAGCCTTTTTCAACTCATTAACTATTGCCTAATTCTTAGCAACTAATGAGCATATAGCGTTTCCCATGCAGATAAGGTATGACACTAGTATTGTCCAACAGACTGATTCTGCGACGTTATGAAGCCGTATTCAATTGACTTGCGTCAGAAGATTGTAGACGCCTATGTGGCCAGTGGGATTTCTCAACGTAAGCTAGCAGAACAATTCAGAGTGGCCCCCAGCTTTGTTGGTAAATTGCTCAAGCAATATCGAGAGACGGACCATGTTGCCCCCAAAGTCCGTACCCCTTAGTGATGCAGAAAAGTCTTGAAAGTCTCTCTATATCTGGAGTCTTATTTGAGACAAGGCCGTGTGGAAGAGGCATTTCGTGAGAGGCTGAAGTTCCCCAACTCACAGTCCGTCTCATGGAAACACCTCTCCTGTATCGTCAACTTCAAATGCAATTGCGTCAATGGGTGAATCCTAAAGACCAACGTCATCTCCAAGGCGTTGCAGAGGCTGTTTCGGCCATTCTACAATCCCAAAGTGCATCGATGGGGAAATGGATTCCGTATCTGAGCCATCGGACCTGTCAGGCGCGTGGTCACTTGGAACGTCTGAGTTATTTGGTCCACAATGAGCACATCAATGCTGAACGATTCTATGCTCCTCTTCTCCGTCAGGTTCTGAAGGCATTTGCCGGGAGTGCTCTGACATTGGTGCTCGATACCAGTATGTTGTGGGATGAGTTTTGTCTGATTGAAGTGTGCCTTGCCTGGGGTGGACGGTCTCTGACCTTAGCCCAAGTTGTTTTAGAGCATGGCAGTGCAACGGTTGGTTTTGACGATTATCAGCCTGTTTTAGAGCGTGCTAGAGCTGTTTTGCCATCGAACTGTAGTATCACATTTCTAGCTGACAGAGGCTTTCAGCATGGAGCCTTGCTACGTTGGTTGCAACACCAAAAGTGGGACTGGGCGATTCGGGTTAAATCTGATTTGCAGGTGACTCTGACAACAGGAATGCCCATATCCGTTGAGCATCTCCTACCCCCGGATCAGCAGGCTTACCTATTCCATGACGTGACCGTTCTCGATGATATCAAGGGGCATCTTGCCACGGCTAATGTACCTCTTGCCGGAGAGGCGTGGGCTGTTTTATCAAACTAATCACCTTCCTTACAAACCTTTGCCATGTATGGGAAACGCTTTGGGGGCATTGAACCACACTTCAAAGATTACAAATCTGCGACCTTTGACGTCCTACGTTCTGGCTTACGCAACTCTACCGCACTCACCTGCCTATTTATGCTCCTCGACTGTGCCTCGTTACTTGCCGTTGTCCTCGGAATGATGGTCGTTCAAGCGAGGCAGCGCTCGCGTCTCGATTGGCATGGCCAACGAGGACTGAGTTTTCTGCAGCTCGGGCTCCGAGAACTCGCCAGACTCTGTTGTCTGCGTTTACCTTTACCAACACTACAGGGATTACCCAAGCTCAATCCGATTCCTGCTAGCGCGTCTCAACGAAAACGAGATCGATTAGACTCTCGTATTGAATTCTCAAAAGTCACAGTATTCTCATCTTGAGACTCTACAGAGTTTTCTGCATCACCAAGGTCCGTACCCAGCAAACCTCTAACTCTAGAAATACTTAGGCGAAGGTTTTTTCGCCATCTCTATTTCCGTAAAATATTCTAGTAACATTCGATGAATAAAGATATAGCCCCCACCCACCTTTTGCAGAATAATGCGTTCAGAAGCATAATCAAGAAAATCAGAATAATGCCATGGAACTAATCCTTTATGATATAGAAAAACACGCAGCAAAAAATATTTAGAAAAGGCTTGGCCACCAAAGATAAATAAGGTAAGTAAGCCTAAAGATGTACCAATAAATATACTTACTAGTATTGCATTGGCAACAACCTTTACTACTGGGTATATGATAACAGCCGATATTAATCCCACGACCAAACCTATCATAAGAGAGTTTTTAACTGACTCTATTAATCCTTCATTTGGATAAGTCTTTGTCTTTATCTTTGATACACTTAATCCACATTTAATACCTTCAACTGCTCCTGCTACTGTACCAGAAAAGACATAGGCTAAGAACCAAATCAATGTTAATAGCCAACCAAAAGATAACAATGCATAGCCTGACAAAAGCCCAACTATGCTTGCTGAAATTATAGTTACTATAGACAATAAAATCTGAATTATATTATGCATAAGGCTCGTTAAATCCCAAGCATAATAGACAGAATTATATGTACTAGTAATAACACCTGATATAAATCCTATAAATGCTCCGATTAACGCTGTATATTGTCTTACTTTATCAATAAATCTAATAGCTTTTCGGAATTTGAATATGATTCCGCGAGTGAGTAAATCATAAAAAGTTCCTATTGTCGGGCCTAATATTAAGCCGTAGAACAACATCCCCTTTAATGCTCTGCTCCAGGAAAAATCTATCTTTTCTACAAGGCGTATCTCTTCTACTGACGAACTACTGATTATGCCTAGTATAAGAGCTATGACTGCATCACCTAGTATTCCTTGAAAGAGACGAGTGGAATTATGTAATATAAGAAAATCAATGAAAATCACTGAAGGCAAAAAGAGTAATGCATATATTGTTATTAATGTAGTTTGGCTAAATATCTTATAAGTGTTCTTTTGGTTGTTATTTAGGACTGTGGGTTGAAGTTCCTCAACAAAAAAAATTGTTTTAGACTCTTCTTTCATTTTTTTTGCTAACCAAGTCAGCCAAAAGAGACTATCACATTCAGCATATTTTTGTTTATGAAGCTTTCGGTTAATAACTCTGTTGATATATTTTCTGAAGATCAACTCACGAAGTTCAACCATTGATCTAGTCTGCTCTATATCTTCAACCGATTGATCTTGATAAGCAAGACTGATTATATTTAATATTAAAGGATTTCGGGCAAAGTCTTGCAATTCTGTATCTTTTTGCAAAAGATCTTTGACGGCTTTTAACTTATCTCCCTTCTGACTCAGGTATTGCATTACTTGAGTGCAAGTTAGTGGTTGAAGACAAATTGCTCCATGCAGTCTCAATTTGTTAGAAATTTTCTTATATTCTGCAAGGCGACAGCATACTACAATTTCTGTCATGCCATGTGTTTGAATGAATTCATTTAACTCTTGTACACATTCATTTCGAAGGCTATTTTTAACTTCATCCAAGCCATCTAACATTAATATTAAGTCTTGATTCTCAATCCACTGATGGCCAAGGTTTTTAGGTATTTGATATTTACTATAGAGTTCTTCAATTAACCAATCAGAAAAGAGCTTATTATTAACCCAGCTTGAGAGATTAAATACGACCGGTATCGGTTGACTCAAATTATCTTCGATGCGATTAATTAAAGTGCGAGTTAATTTTAGAAGAGTTGTTGTTTTGCCAGAGCCTGGTTCACCAAGAAGTAATAAGGTGCGCCCTGTCCCCATATTTTCAAAAATATCTATTATCTCAGTGTCTTGACGAATTTTCTTTTTAGATTGATCTGAAAACTCATCTATACCATCAAATGGATGCTGTACGGCGTCTGTCTCTCTTGTTAACGCTAATTCAATTATTGACGGATGATGTAGAGCCTTTTCCAACACCCCCTTAATCCAAAAAAGCTTTACTTTGTTAAGTAACACTCTACGTTGGCGATACGCCGTATAGGTTAATGTTTTCAGTTCATGTGAAGACTGTTGCCCAAATCCTACACACGCTGAGATATGGTCAATAACACTTAGATTTATTACATCTCCCTGGATCTGATTAAGATAAAGGTCTCTATTTGCCTGACCACCAATTTGAACTTTTTCAAGAGAGCTATCTACAATGTTTATCTCTTGATTAGATTCTTGAGGGTGTTGATTGACCATTTTCTATTTTTTCAAACTAAAAAGCTATAGGCTATACCCAACTATAAGTTACTGATTTCTCAAATCGGCTTTATTTGTGTCAAAGATTTATTATAACTTGTACTGTCTCACTAGCTTTTTTCAGGACATTAGTAGTTTTTCAAAATCTCAGACACAGAGTCTTTGTCTGGTTCTTCAAATTGAATTTCATCTTTACTTGCTTCAATACTTCGAATTGATCTTTTCTTATCACGAGGTAACAAGTCTGAGCTTTGAAAAGCACGTTTAGCTGGTCAAGAAAACTGCTGTTCCATTATTGGTAGAACTTTATGTTTAGCTCTTCTGCTAGTCAGCTGAAACTGGTTTACAATCTACTTGTCACTCTGTCAGCAAATCATATACAGCGTTTTCCTATCCAGTGAGGCACGAACTCAAAGCTCAAGCCATTCAATAGGTGCATCTGATGTACTTCACCAGGGCTAAAATCGCTATAACTGTCCAACCACTAATGCTAATTCTTTAGGGGGGGGCTCCTTCTAACAGCATAAGAATTCTCAGAATGTAATCAGACTGAATGGACGATTAAAAAATATTTAAGAGTTCTGAATCAAACGATTAAAGAATAATAGAAAATTACGAATTTGATCTCTAGTTATGTACCAATCATGATTTTGGATGATTCCACTAACGATATTTTGCAAGGAAATTCGATTTTGTACAGTACCCAAAGGGGTAATACTAGTCTCGATAATCTAAAGTATGAGTAGTCTTTTTGACCAATATGAACATACTCCTTAAAAAATAGGCATACCTTTCCATATTGCATCTTAAATATTACACTTTATGAATTGGACTATCTTCAATTCTCTTTTGATCACCAAGTAAATGCGGTCAGTCGTTTTGGGAGCAGTATTGTCTAACTAGTGTCACACTCTTAAGCATGGGCTATACTTGTACTTTCGAAAAACTGGGTGCCGCTAGGCTTTGGTTGTTTCTAGTTTCAGAGCGTATCATTCCACTATTTATGGATGTTATGAACTATGACCTGCTTAGAAATTTCCTCTGCATGAAGCTTTTGTCGTAGCATTGATGCAAAGGCAACGTTGTAGCACAAGACTAAAACAGGTTTATCTATCACCCCAGCCATGAAATAAGGATGACAATAGAGGTGTAATCGAGCAACAGTCTTCATGCAGCATTCGGATGGTCGTCATCTATCGATGGAGACTCAAAATTACCTTCGTCAACATGCAATCCTGCTTCGCAAAGAGGGCCAGCGGGGCAAGAATATTAGCGCCTATCTCGGGGGCAATCCGAATACCGTGACCAAATGGTATCGACAGTACAAGCAGCGAGGAAACGCCGCGTTGTGTCAACGCGACCGAGGTCGTCAAGTCGGCTCAGGACGAACACTAAGTGAGGCGTTAGAAACGAAAGTGAAGGCTGCGATTCGGGATGATTTTGCAGACGACTATGACATTGACAGCGCCTTGTGGACTCGTCGAGGGTAGTCCTATTAAGGAAAGGATGGATAAAAAGAAGCAAGGTGTTTTTGTTTGAGTCGTAACTGATCGTTGTAGTGATGAATGAAATACCAAATTGCGGCTATGTGATTTGCCAACTTTTTCGAGCAAGATAACGTTTTACGCACCAATCGAGAAACGCGCTGCCGTAGGGTGTTGTTAAATCGCTCAATATAACTGGTCTGACCGCTATCCTTATCCACAGGACGATGATGGTTGCTGAGTAAGGCTACAGAATAGGAGTGCATCCCAGTTTTGCAGATTTTAGGTTGAGAACATCCCATTGAGATAAGCACACCGATGCAGCAGTACTTGTTGTACATTGTCTGGATTCCACTGAGCACCCGAGATTTTAACGCGTCTGCCAATCTGTTTAATCGATGACTCAATCTCACCGGACCCAATCGAAATACCTTCTGCTTGGTAGTAACTGTAGTTGACAATCCGATGCCGATGTTCGGAGAGATAAGCGATGAACCGCTCAACCCGCTCATGGGACCAGTCATCAAACAGCCTGACGGCTCCATCCACATCCCCTTGCCATAACCTGGCTTCTACGGCATCAAGCCGCTGCTGCGAACCGCCCACCTTGCCTAAATTTTCGACCAGGTGGTACCAGTCTAAAATCTCCAGCCGTTCAAGTGACCCATCAATCTGCTCAAACAGATTCCAGATACCGTCATGCCCATCCCCCAAGCAGACTAACGGCGAGGCCAAGGGTTGTTGGTTTAGCCAATTCACCAACGTGTCGTTCGCTCGGAAGAAGGCGCTGACAGCACACTGATGTAGGTTGACGCCTTTGTAGTCACGCCACTCACTGGGTTGACCGAGCGGTGTTCGCAGACGTACTTTGCCGCCGTCAATACTCATCTCCTTGACGCCAACGTCAACGGGCTCTGGTTCAAAGGCTTGACGGTGGACCAGTCGCTGTTGCGTGCTCCCTGAAACGCGCACTCCAGTCAGCACGGCAATATCTTCAGCGGCCCGCTGATAGGATTCGTTCGCACTCACTAGAAGACAGCACTTCTCAAGGTAGGGGCTCCAACGACTGTACGGTTTAACACCTAAATACGTCCCTTGTTTCTCGCTGATACTCAATTGTCCGACAATGCTTTGGAGACTCCGTTTTCGCCCATTTGTCGTGCCGCTGCTTGTTGCAATAAAAAATTTCCAAGCTCTGGACCCACACGCTCTAACAGGTGATCTCGAATCGCTTCTTCGATGCCTGCGAGGGTCTTGACTTGCTCAGGATCCGTCTCCTCGTAGAGTAATGCGGCTAGCTCTTCAGTCAGGGCTTTGAATCGCGCTTCTTTAGAGGCATCCATGTCCAGGGCTATCCTTCTGTAAACTGCTCAAAGCTTATCGCTACTCTGCTTATATGAGCTTAAGCATTTATGCTCATTACATATTTGGGATGCACTCCAGAATAGGAACTTAAGCGATCCGTGTAAATCACCGCACATTGACGATACACGGCAGGTAACGATTCCATACGGCCTGAGCTGACTCACCACTGCGGTCACCGATATAGACACCGACAATCTCACGAGTGTCGACATCCAACGCCAACCAAACCCATTGTTCATTGCCTTTGTCATCGACAAAGGACCACAATTCATCCATTTGGAGCGTTAGCGGCTTTTTGGGCTTATTGGTGACCTCTACTTGTGTGGGCACGGTCTTAGCCTTCTGATTGACATAGCGCTGAATACAGCCTTCTGAACGCTGCATCACACGCGCAATGCCTGCGAATGACAGTCGTTCCAGTAGAAGACGGTCAATCAGGTCCCGGTTCTCTTGGGATAATGGTGACCATTGAGGATGGACAACAAACTGACGGCCACAATCTCGGCATTTGTGATTTCGTTTGCCATGACGAGTGTGACCCTTGAAACTAACCGATTCAGAGTGACACCTTGGGCAGGCAGGAATGATGTAGGACATCCAATAGTTTAGAAAGGTGAAATCCGCGTTGCTGAATACCTCACCGAACTTCCGCAAAAGGAACTACTAGAAGAGCGATTGCAGCTGGCTGTCGAGCAGGCAAAGGGCAGTGAGTGAACCAATCATGCGCTACTGCTGAGAACCCAAAAGTAATCTTAAGTATGACTACGTTTATCCGGTTGTATCAAAAAAAATTGGGTATTTGATCGTAAATCGAGGTTTTTCTCAGTGTAGCTAGAGCCCAGGGTGCCAGTTAAACGTTCCACGCCTTCTACAGACTTCGTCTGACTATGGATAATGTGACTGTGTTCCCTGACGTCACTCAAGACTCCCCTGTTGTAGTTCCCCTCCTACAAAAACCATTTACAGATGCTGAGCAACCTCTAATCGGCTCACCCCAAGGTACAGCGATTGTATCCGAACCGGATACTTCATCTATTCCAACTGTCTTTCCGTTTACAGATATCAGCGATCCGAGATCGCAGGGATATGAGCAAGAAGAGCATACCCCTGGCACACCGGATGATAGCGTTACACGATTAGCTGAAAATACTGCGCTATTGCAAAGTGATGCCACATTTTCTGAGGTAGAGGCCATTACCGCAGTTGATGGCCTTAGTGACGCACTACAGATTGCTGGTCCTACCTCTGAATCTATGTCCATCCGGTTTCAATGGGCTGAACGTGACGCGGCTTTCAACAATGAGGTTGGGGTCTATTTACTGGATGATGTGCAAGGTAGTGTCAATGGTATTCAGCCAGGAGAGGCAGGCTATGCTCAGGCAGTATTGACGCAGGCTGAGCGCCATGTCCTATTTTTCAGCGGTGAGTCTGCTGGGGCGTGGAAAGAACTCGAATTCCAGGGCGGCACACAGCTCGGGTTTTACCTGATTCAAAATAGTAGCCAAGCCAATTGGCTGGCACAAAATCCAGACAATCTGATTGATAACGGCCCCGTTGCATTTTTTTCACTGGCGTCCGGTAATCCTGATGGCTTTGACCATACTCGAAGCAGCGAAATCAGCGATGGGGTATGGCAATTCAAGTGGGAAGATATCACTGGCGGTGGCGATCAGGACTTCAATGATGTCGTCTTCACGGTCAGTGAATCAGGGATACACACCCCTGGTGTGCTCGGTCAAACCATCCCAAGCGAAATCACACTGCACAGCCATAATGCCCGCTTCCTCAATGAAATGGGCTTTTTCTATGTCGATGACGAGACAGGTCGGATTGGCAACCTGAATCCAGGTGATCCTGGCTATGCCCTCGCTGCCTTAAATGCTACTCGCTCACAGGTGGTATTTACTCAAGGTCAGGATGCAGGAACTATTGCCACTCCTAATTTTGAAGCACAGCGGTTTATTGGCTGGTATCTTATTCAAAATGCAACCACTGCTGAATTTTTAACTCAAAATCCAGATAATATCCTGGGCCAAGGACCACACGCCTTCTTTTCATATCCAGGTGCCAATCCCGATGGGCTGAGTCATGTCCACTTTATCGATGCCAATACGATGGCGTGGGAGGATTTGGGTAGTGGTGGAGATCGCGACTACGATGACCTAATTTTCAGCTACACGCTCAAGGCACCTCAGCAAGTTGAGGGTGAAATTATTCTGACAGAGGGAAGCGAATTTGAGGTCAGTCATCGGTCATCGATCAGCATTTCAGGTCAATCATCAACGCTCCAGTTTACGATCGCAAATCTCGCCTTCGACACGACTGATGATGATGCCATTAATGATGCATTTGAGGTAGCCCTAGTCGATAGTCAAGGGAATTCCCTGGTTCCTACTATTTCCGGTAATCGAGACGCCTTCTTTAACTGGACAGAAGGAGAAACTCATCAACTAGCAGATGGCGTCAGTCAGGACGGTCAAACCATTACCGTTAATCTGGCAGGCATCGTATCAGGGACAGAGGCAACCCTGATTCTACGACTCATCAACAACGACGAGGACACCACTACACAGGCCCGCATCAAGGATATTCAAACCTTAGCAGCTGATGTACTGCCTTCAACGGTAACACCTCCCACATCAACACAGCAGTCAACAGCAGAACTCACAGAATCATTGATTTTTGATGGCATTCAAGATGTCTCTGCAAACCTTGTTGTTGACTATGGCCTCACGTCATTTAATGGAGAAACTGAGACATTACTCGCAGACTTTACGGTGCGCAATACGGGGCAGTCTGACATAGACACGCCATTAATTATGGCAGTCACGAACATTAGTGACCCAACGGTAACTGTATTAGGTGCAGATGGGCTGACCCTTAATGGATTGCCTTACTATGACCTCTCTAATGCGATAAACGGTAGTACCCTCACTCCAGGAGAGCACACTGAGAATGCTACTCTCCGCTTTAAGAATCCTCAAAGGAATCAGTTTACGTATGATCTTGTCTTTTTAGGAAGTGTTGATGCGAGTCCTCCCGAAATAACAGCCCAATTGGCAGAGGATACAGGAGATGACACTGCCGATGGTTTGACATTTGACCCAACGGTTATAGGGCACATTGTGAGTGAGCGCCCGATCACAACACTGGAGGGACGTGTAGACGGCAATAACTTCATTGATATCTCTGATGCACTCAATGGGGAAGATAACAGCTTTACACTTTCTCTTGAACAGTATGAACGCTTAACCAGTGGCTCTATGCCTGATGGGGCATATACAGTGACGCTCCAGGCTACGAATGATATCGGTCAAACGTCGATTCCGGCAGTGGTAACTTTTACGTTAGATCGGACACCACCACCCATTAGTTTTGAGCTGGCTCCTGAAAGTGATACTGGCACGGTAGGAGATGGCATTACAACCGAACGTGTTGTCACCCTAGTAGGTCAGACAGAGCCCGGACTATCCGTTACCTTTGATAATACTCAGCAGACGATTGTTGCTGGTGAGGACGGAAATTTTGTTGTCACTGATGCTGCAATGGCCTCAGCAGGGGCTGCTCCTTTCTCGGTGAGAACGATTGATACAGCAGGCAATCAAGGATGGACGCAGGAATTATTGACCCGTGAAGGCATCAACGGTGCTCCAGAGATTACAAGTACACCAGAGACGACCTTTGATGCAGGTGAGCAGTCTACTTATTCGTATCAGCTAGAGGCGACTGACCCGGATGGGGATGAGTTGGCTTATACCCTTATTGAGGGGCCACTGGACACAGACATTGATGAGGCAGGTTTACTCACATTTACTCCATCTGGAGTATTACAACCAGAGTATGTGTTTACGGTTGAAGTAACGGATGATCGCGGTGGGAAGGACACTCAGAGTTTTACCGTCGTTGATCCAGTCATCAGTGCTGCCGCTGGGGAGATTCGTGGAATAAAGTGGAATGATTTGAATGCGAATGGTTTTCGCGATACTGAATTAATTCAGGGCGGCGATCCTGATGTGGTCTTCGTTATCGATGTTTCTGGCAGTGCTGATTTTGCCTTTGATGGCTCACCTCTGGGCGATGTCAATGGAGATGGTCTAGCCGATACCCGATTAGATGCGGAAATCGAAGGATTTATCACACTCAATGAACAGCTGACTTCGCTAGGACTCGGTGAGCAGGTTGATATTTCGATTGTTGTATTTAGTGGTTTTGCTGCTAATGCAGATATGAACCTGATTGATGAGGGTCTTCAGCTCACAACTACATCGAATGCTGATATCGATGGCAATGGCGTTTCCGACGTAGAAGATATTCTTAGATCCATTCGTTCTGGAGCATTTAGCGTAGGAAATACAACTGGAACCAACCCGGAAGCTGCTTTACGACAAGTTGAAACAACCTTCGATACTATTGGCACACAAGATAGTGATGGTAATGTTATTTTCTTAACCGATGGCGACCAAAATAGAGGAGGCTCTATTACAGATGAGGTTGAGCGACTGCTGGCCAAGAATTTCAATCTCACGGCCTTTGGTGTTGGGAATGATGCCGCGTCAGGCGTTATTCAAGCAATAGACCCTGATGGTAGTAAATTTGAGTCAACTGACGAGCTGTTAGATGCCTTTGCTGGTCTCATTGGAGGTCCTGAGAATTCGTTGGAACCTGGGCTACCAGGAGTGAGTGTTTATCTGGATGCCAATGACAATGGAATTCTTGATCCCAATGAACCAATTCAGGTAACGGCAGAGGACGATCCTTCTACACCTGACATTGACGAATCAGGCCAATATGCTTTTACGAATCTTTTGCCAGGAAACTACGTCGTTCGAGAAGTGGTTCCAGACGGATTTGAACAAACCTTTCCAGTGAGCATAAATGCCTCAACAGGAGATGGCTATGCTGATACTGTTTTGGATTACTTTGACAGCGGTCTAGGGATATTACCTGGTCCTCATGGAGGGACGTCAACAGACTTTAGATCAGTACGAGATATTGTTCCTGTTAGCGTAGATGTAGTTTTAGGAAATGATTTGGATAGTGTAGATTTTTTGGTACTTCCTAAAGATTCATCGATTACGGTTGGATTCACCGATGAAGTCATTATTGATGGCCCTGGTGATGACATATTCATCGCTGAATTTCTCCCTCGTGATGAACAAGCTCATGTATTTGTCAGCTCTAATTTAACTGACTTTACTTTGTTAGGAGTCGCAGATGGAGGGACAACGACAGCACTAGATCTGAACGATATTGGATTTACCGAGCCTGTTCGTGCAGTTAAAGTTACTGCCCTGAATAATGGAAGTGGTACACCAGGTTTTGAATTAGCGAATGTTCAAGGTTTGCCCAATAGCATTATCAGCCCCGATTTTCATTACGTAACTCTCGAAACGGGTGAAGTTGTTGAAAATATCGATTTTGGAAACTTCTCTGGTGGAATTATTCGTGGGACAAAGTGGGAAGATAATAATGATAATGGACTCAGAGATGCGGGCGAGTCGGGGCTAAGTGGTGTCTCTATTTATCTGGATGAGAATAATAATGGATTATTAGATAGCGGCGAACCAGTTCAAGTAACAGCAGGAGATAATCCAGACACACCTGACATTGATGAAACCGGACAGTATGCTTTCACAAATCTTTTACCTGGAGTTTATCAGGTTCGAGAATTTATTCCTCAAGGATTTGAACAAACGTTTCCTGGCGGCAGTAATGCACCACAAGGAGATGGCTATGCAGATATTATCTTGGAATACTCTGCAGCAGGAAACAGTCCTAGTCCACTGACTGAGCCTTATGGTTCTAATGGTGGATTACCACCAGAAACATCGGAGAATGGTGGATTTACAATCGAATCTGTTGACCCAGAAATAATACTTGGGCCACCACCACCGAGCCCTGTGGTAAGCCGCAATTCTGAGGTGGACTGGTTGGCGCTTCCTCAAGGATCTTATGTAACGGTCGGATTTACCGATGAACGCATTATTGATGGACCAGGAGATGACATCTTTATTCGTAGCTTTGAGCCACAGGATTCTGCGAACGAGTTTGCTGATATTTTTGTAAGTTCTGATGGAACAGACTTTGAGTTTCTTGGCACAGTCAATGAGCGTGGAGTTGTTTCTCTTGATTTAGCCTCTATTGGTTTTACTGAAACGGTTTCAGCTGTCAGAGTGGTAGGGCTTGATAATCGTGGAAGTTCTCCAGGATTTGACTTGATTGGAGTTGAGGTTTTACCAGGAAGCAGCTTTTCTCCTGATTTTCATACTGTACAAATAGAAGCAGGTGAAATCAAAGAGAATATTGACTTTGGCAACAACAGAGTTAATTTAGATGATGTGGCCCCTTACATTATCTCTCAGCCGCCTACAACAGTAGTTAATGGTGCCCTCTATCATTACCAAGTGGTGGTGGTGAGTGATGGAGATGATGATTTAACTTATGTGCTCACTAAGGCACCAGATGGGATGAGCATTGATGAAAATGGTTTCATTACTTGGGAGGACAATGCTGTCGGCATCTATCCAATTGAGATTCAGATTAGCGATGCGGACGGAGTCGTTATAACTCAGAGCTATGAATTAGAGATTATAGAAGCCATCGTTGATGCAGAAGCCCCCCAGGTGAATCTTGGTTTCAACAGTACTGTGCTCAATATAGGTGATACTCTCGACTTACAAATACAAGGTTTTGATAATGTTGGCTTGACCGATTTAGATCTCTCCTTTGATGGTGACGCCTTAGCTCTTAATCCTGATTCAGCAGTAAACGGCCTGATTAACAGTACTTCAGTAACACTTGACCAAGCGGGCCTCTTTGACGTTGTTGCGACAGCTACCGATACCTCTGGCAACACAGATACTGAAACACTCTCTATCCGGGTAATCGATCCCACCGATGATGAAGCACCGTTTGTCGCCTTTAATGAAGAAGCTCTAGAAGCATTGAGACCAAAACGTCTGATTACACCGGATGGCAATTTTGTGCCGGTAGAAACAGTACCGCCTGACTCCGATTTACCTGTACTGTTGTTAGATCCGGTGATCGATGAAGTCACGGAGCTCATTGGAACGGTTAGAGATGAAAACTTAGTGTCCTATCGAGTAGAGTATGCTCCCGCTAGTTTAGTCAACCTTAGCCAGCCTTCAGCCAATGATCCTGACTATATCCTCTTAGCTGAAGGTGATAGCAATCTTGAGGATGGTGTATTAGCCACAATAGATCCAAGGCTCATTGCAAATGATGACTACTTCTTCCGAGTAGTAGCCAAGGATGTAGGGGGCAAGATAAATACCCAAGGTGTTGTGCTGGCTGTCTTCAGTGAGAATAAGCCTGGAGAATTCACCCAAACCTTTACGGACCTATCGATTCCGCTCACTGGGATTCCCATTACCGTAAGCCGCACCTATAGCAGCTTTAATACCCAACATAGTGACGACTTTGGCTATGGTTGGAGCTTGGATCTCCAAGATGCTCAAATTCGAGAATCGGTTCCTGATACAGGTGGCTTCTTCTCAGCTACACCCTTCAAAGTAGGCTCTCGGGTGACGCTGACCAGCCCAGACGGTGAACGCATCGGCTTTACCTTTGATCCACAGCCCAATCCCGTGAGCTTCTTAGGAGCCAACTTCCGGCCCCACTTTACACCAGATCCTGGAGTGGAGGCGACCCTGGAAGTAGTGGACAACGTACCGCTGACCATACGTGGTGACGCAACGGTTGGGCTCTTTCCCTTTAACTTCAACTACAACCCATCTGAATATATCCTGACCACGAAAGACGGCACCCAGTATCGCTATGAGGAGGATGCAGGTCTACAAACCATTACTGAGCGCAACGGCAATGTCCTCACCTATACCGAAGAGGGTATTACCAGCTCGACCGGGCAATCAATTCAGTTTGTGCGCGATGACCAGGGGCGCATTGAACAAATCATTGACCCTGAAGGTAATGTCATTGAGTACACCTATGATGCCAATGGAGACCTGGTAGGTGTGGAGGATCGAACCGATCACACCACAGAATTTGTATATGACAATCCTGATCGGGCTCACTACCTCACCGAGATAGTTAATCCACTTGGTAATACAACTATCCGTACTGAATATGATGACCAAGGCCAAATCGCTCGGATTATTGATGCTGAAGGAAATGCGCTTGATCTGAATTTTGATTCAGCCGCCTCCACCCAAACGATCACTGATCCCTTTGGCAATCCCACTACGTTTGTCTTTGATGACAGAGGCAATGTTATTCGAGAGATTGATGACCAAGGCGGGGAGATTATTCGAGCCTATGATGATGACAACAACCTCATTCGTGAAACCGATCAACAAGGCTATATCACAACCTATACCTACGATGAGCAAGGTAATCGACTCACTGAAACCAATGGTGAAAATGAAACGATCACCTTCACCTACAATGCCAATAACCAGGTTCTGACTGAAACTGATGCCTTAGAGAACACCACCACCTTTACCTATGACGACAGAGGGAACCTCATCGAGCGTGAAGATGCTGAAGGGCATATAACCACCTATGAGTACGACGAGCTGGGTCTACTCGATAAGCTCACCGATCCATTAGGCAATGAAACTACATTTGACTATGATACGGTGGGCAATCTCACGCGCATCGTTGATCCAACGGTTGGCATTAGTCTCTTCACCTACGATACGAATGGTAATCTGCAATCCTTCACTAACCCGCTAGATGATACCTACACCTATACAGTTGACGATGAAGGGAGAGTAACTTCAGTAACCGATCCTGAAGGTGGTGTCGAGACCACTGTCTACAACGGCTTAGGTGATCGGGTGACAACGATTGATGCCCTGGGACGAGAAACAGAATTCCGTTACAACACTCGTGGGCTATTAATTGAAACCATTTACCCTGACAGCACGCTAGAGAATCTATCGAATAATCCTAGAGAAGTTAATGAGTACGACGCCTTAGACCGACTCATTTCAACTACGGATGAAGCAGGACGCACCACATTCTTTATCTACGATGAGCTGGGACGCATTGTTCAAACGATATATCCTGACGATACACCTGCAATCCTAGACGATAATCCTCGTATTCAGACTGAGTATTTTGGCAATGGCTTAGTCAAGGCTGAAATTGATGAACGAGGTAATCGTACTGAATTTGAGTATGACCGTGCGAGTCGTCTCATCGAGCAGACAGATGCACTGGGGAATGTAACCTCATTCACGTATGACGATGCGGGGAATCAAGACTCCATCACGGATGCATTAGGGCATACCACATCGTTTATCTACGATGCATTGGGACAACTCACGGAAACTGAGTTTGCCGATGGGTCTCGCAGAACTTCTGTCTACAATGCCTTAGGCTACGTGGAGGCTGAAATTGACCAGGTCGGTATTACCACTCAATTTGAATATGATCCCTTTGGACGTCTAACGGTGGTGGTAGATGCCCTTGGCAATCGCACTGTGTATAACCGTGACTTGATAGGAAACATCATTGAACAGATTGATGCCAACAATCATGTCACAACCTTTGAGTATGACGGTGTTGGCCGACGTACAGGCATGACATTGCCGTTGGACCAAACATCTGAAACAGAATATGACCTCGTAGGTAACGTAATTAGCACAACTGATTTCAATGTAGATACCATCACCTACGAATATGATGAGCGCAATCGGCTGATCGCAAAGCGACTTCCCGATGAGGCTGACGAGCTGTATACGTATACGGCAACAGGCCAGCTTCAGACAGTTACTGATGACAGAGGGGTAACTGTCTACCTCTACGATGAGAGGGACCGCCTGGTAAATCGTACAGAGCCGGATGGTCGAGTCATTTCCTACACCTATGACGATGCTGGAAACGTGCGATCGCTCACGACACCGTCTGGCACTATTACCTACACCTACGATGCACTCAATCGTTTAGAAACAGTCAGCGATCCAGATGGAGGACTGACGACCTATACCTATGATGCTGTCAGAAATCTCATTCAAACTGCATTTCCTAACAGCGTGATTGAAACTCGTGAATACGATCCACTCAATCGATTACTCTTCTTAGAAAATCGCAATGACGATGAGGTGCTTTCAAGCTATCGCTACACCCTTGATCCAGTCGGAAATCGCACCAAAGTTGAAGAGAATTCAGGAAGAATTGTTGAATATGACTACGATGCTCTCTATCAAATTGAGCGAGAAACCATTAGCGATGCAGTCAATGGCAATCGCATTATTGAATACAACTTTGACAATGTGGGTAATCGCTTAGAGCATAGTGACTCTCTTGAAGGAACAACCACGTACACCTACGACAATAACGATAGGCTACTCACTGAAACCTTGAATGGTCTGGTGACTAAATATCGCTATGACGACAATGGAAATCTGAGAGTCAAGCTTCAGAATGGCGAAAATGCTGCAACGTATCAATGGAATGCTGAAGGTGAGTTAGTTGCGGTTGATATTGTAGAAGGAGGAGAAACTGGTCGAATTGAGTATCAATATGACCACGAAGGTATTCGGGTTTCTATAACTGTTAATGGAGAAGAGACCCACTTCCTAGTTGACAAGACTCAACAAGAGTATGTCCAGGTAATTGAAGAATATCGTTCAAGTGATCAGGTATTAGCATCTTATGTTCATGGGCTAGATTTGGTCTCTCAGAAGCAGGACGATGAGCACTTCTTCTATCAGGTTGATGGATTAGGTAGTACTCGGATACTGACAAATTTAAGTGGGGTAGCAACCGACAGATATATTTATGATGCCTACGGTCAGCCGTTATATAGTATTGAAGATACAAACAATAACTATCTGTTTACTGGTGAACAGTTTGATAGCGAAACAGGGCTGACTTACTTGAGAGCAAGATATTACGATCCGGCAACTGGAAGATTTACGTCTCAAGATCCATTTGATGGTTATCCAGCATTTCCTGAAACCTTGCATGATTACTTTTATGCAATCAATAATCCAATAAATTTCATCGATCCCTCAGGTCGAGTCGTTTTCCCCGAGCATTCGATCAAAAACTTCAGCCTTGAAGCTGAAGTCGCGAGTGGAGCTCTATCATTAGGTAGAGCAATTTTCTTGCTAAAACAGTTTTCGGCTTCAACTCTGAGATATACAGCAGGTGTCGGCACTCCATTAGCCGGGATTCAGGATAAAGTTAAACCATTTCTCAATAAGGGTGGAGTTTTCATTAGAACATATCAGACACAGCTTGTAGGTGGTACTCAAGGGGCAAAAGATTTCTTTATAAAATTTACCGGCCAAGCATCTACTACCGATTATAGAGTAGTCAAAAATGGAGAACTCGTTTTTCAAGTACTTCTTAGAAGCAGTAGTAGAAATCCAACCGTACAAATTAATAATTTTGCGACAAGGCAATCTGAAATAATTCGGTTTGTTGATTGGTCACAGATTGACAAAGTTTATCGATAAATAATCTCCTTAACTCGGCTTACTCATTGACAGAAAATCGAAATATGCATTTATACTTTTAGCAACGGTTTTAGAAGCAGGCTAGCTCCCTTTGAATTCATAAATCCTTATATTGGCGATTTTGTACATTGTGTAACTCCTATTAACATAAACATTTATTCCGAGCCTTTGATCACGCTAGAAATATCAAGAAAAACAGATTTTTACCTAGGAGCTATATGAAACTAGAAAGCTTAAAAGATGATTTTGATATCTTTGATTCAGAAGTTTTATTCCCCTCCCTAGTGCCAGTATTAGGACAGAACCTGAATGAAGTGAGTATCTATGTGGTTTTTGATGGAATTAAATGGGAATCCTGGCTCATATCTTTATCTAACATATTGGGGTTTAAGTATGAAGATGAAAGTTATGCCCCTACATTAGAATGGATTCATGCAACTCGTGATAGAAGTTTTTTTGCATACAGGTGTTATGACTCAAATTGGCTAAAAGCTTGGGAATATGGAGGGAAAGAATCAAGTCGTTCTCTTGTTGAAAGTACGATATCTGAACTCCAACATTATGCTTTTCTGGGAGGAGAGTGCAATGTCGAAGTTTTATGCTGTGCTAATCCTTCCATTAAAAGAAACGACAAAACATCTATACCATTAGAAATCAGTTTATCGAAGCTTAGCTTGGAAGAAAAAAAAGCACTCCAAGATAGAATTGATTTTGAACAGAAAGTATCAATGATCAAAGAAGAGGAAGTTATCAACCACTTAAATTCTCGAAAATCAAAAGAATCGGATCAATAATCCTTATTATTACTATTTGTCCGGGCATCAAAATTATTCGTTATGTGTGACAGGTTGTAATTACACTTTTGTCGAGTAATTACTGTGTAAATATTGAATAACTAGATATCCTGCTAACTTAAGATAAAATAGATTATCCATAGTTGATTGAGCTAGTAGTACAACACATTGGTCTAATAAAATGTCATCTTGATCGGCAAGCTGATAGATGAAGATGGCGTTTCACAGCTCGATTTCCCGAAAAACTTGCAAATTTTGCATAGGCTATTAATCAATGCCAAAGTCATCCATTCATGGGTCACCGGTTCATGAGAATTAATGCCTACTCATCTTTTTGGGTCAACATTTTAACGGTTGGGTTGCTGATCAGTCCGGGAAGTTCACTGGCTAATCCCCAGACCGCTGTGAGATGTATTTATATTGCTGGGTCACAGAGGGTCCCAGTCACGATTGCCCAGACCCCAACTTCCAGCTCACCTACCTCTGCTCCAGCTGGAATGACGTCAAGTCAGACCCTGACATTACAAGAACGTTCTGAAGCACTTTGGCAAGAGCATAAGAGCTACATCATCTTGATCGGCTTGTTGCTAGTTGGGTATTTAGGTGTTTGGACATTCAAGCCTCTATGGCTCTTGAAACTGCCTGCCCAGGATATTTCCCTACCGTGGATAAAGTTGAAAGTTCCCCTGAGCTGGTTTAAGTATAGAAATCGAGTTCTAGATGCTTGGATTAAACAGCATTATTCAGCAGCCCAGACTGCTTTCTTTCAACTGGATAATGTCAAGGCGCGTGCAATTCATATCCATTTGCCCATCCAGCTAGAACAAACCAAGATTCCTAATCTACAAGGATCCGACTTGAAACCCACGTTTCAAAGAAAAACTGCGGTATTGCTGATTTGTGGTGAAGGGGGGACTGGCAAAACCAGCTTGGCTTGTCAGATTGCCCGTTGGGGATTGGCAGGAAAACTCGCTACCCATCGCATGATACCAGTGCTAGTGGAAACAGAGCTAGATGAACAGGTCACTCTGTTGGCGGCGATTCAGGGCCAACTCAATGCCTTGACTGACCAAGCTGAACCGATTGCTACTGAACTCTTAGTGAAACTGTTACGGCGTCAGCGGGTGTTGGTGATCGTGGATCATCTCTCGGAGATGGGAGTAACTACCCGCAATCAAATCAAGCCGAACCTGGCGGACTTTCCTGCTAAGGCATTAATTGTGACCTCTCGATTAGAAGAAAAATTTAAAGGGATACTTCAAACAGTATTAAAACCTCTTCGCATTGACTCTGATCGGCTCTTACCGTTTATGTCTGCCTATTTGGAAGCCAAAGGCAAGCAAAACTTATTTAAAGACTTCCATTACTCCAAGGGGTGCGATCGCCTGAGCGAGATGGTAAAAGGGCGCAACATTACAGTGCTTTTGGTACGGCTATACCTGGAGCATATGAT
The DNA here is from genome assembly GCA_039024555.1 of Cyanobacteria bacterium P01_D01_bin.156. Taxonomy (GTDB): domain Bacteria; phylum Cyanobacteriota; class Cyanobacteriia; order Phormidesmidales; family Phormidesmidaceae; genus Leptothoe. The sequence goes on along the minus strand of JBCCQQ010000001.1, from coordinate 54,605 downwards.
TGAGGCCCGTGAGCGTACTGGTACGATTTTGCCGCATTCCGTGCCCAAGCTGATGCTGAGTTACCTAAATCAGCTTAATCGTTCCATCGAAGCCGACGATAAACGGGACAATCTTGAGGTACAGCAAGATGCTAAAGCCATTGCCTGGGCATGCTTAAAGCAAACCTATCGCCCCACCACTATCAAAAAAGTAGATGCGATAGTAGTCCTTGCTGAGCTGGATGATTCAACTTCGCCTAAGAATCGTCTCAACTACTTAGAAAAGCGATTACAGGTGTTGCAAGCGCCCGAACCGGGAGACCATATCCGTATTGTGCTAGATCCGCTAGCTGAGTACTTGGCTGCCATGTATTTAGTCGAGCATGCTTGCCAGCAACCCAATCCCGTGGCCACTTGGAATGATTTCTTTGCATCGATTGATCAAATACTGTTAAAAGCGAATGAAACACCGGAAGTGATTTACGGCTTTTTGCTAGCCTTGCACGACTGCTGTTTAGACAATGCTCACTACGGTGCAATTGACCAAAACTTGCTCGATCGACTCTTGGAGACAGCTCAACTTGACCCAAATGAGTTATTGCGGCAGCAAGAAAACCGCCGAATTCAGAAATTAATCGCTGAACTCTCAGCCCCTGAAGAGGAGTTTCGCACTGAGGCTGCCGTTAAGCTAGGTCGGCGGGGCACACTGGCCAAAGTCGCCGAACCAGAATTAATCGGCATGCTGGAAAACCCGAACCAATCTCTCACTCCACGGCAGGCCGCCGCACAGACATTAGGGCGGCTAGGCATTGGACAAGGGGCTCTGCTACGCCTGCTCATGCAAGAATCAACGGAAATTGCTCTGCGTCGCATTGCTGTCGAAGCCTTGGGGCAGATGCAGGCGGCTCAATCCATCCTATTGGCTACTCTAGAAGATACGGAACAACCCCTGGCCTTGCGCCAGGGCGCTGCTCGTGCCCTGGGATTGGCCGGTGCCCCCAGCGGGGAGGCAGTACCAATGCTGATCTTACAGATACGAAAGGGTGACGTGATCACCAAAGTGAAGGCTTTCCAGGTCTGGAAAGAGCGCTTACCCGATAACCTGACTCTCGATCTGGTGGCATTGCCAGGGGGCGAGTTTATGATGGGGTCGCCACCGGATGAGATCGGGCGAGCAATCTATTTTCCAACCTATGAAGATACGAAGGGATTAGATGTGGAAGCCCAGCATCACGTGACTGTCCCACCCTTTTGGATGGGACAACACCCCATTACCCAAGCTCAATGGCGAGCTGTGGCGTCACTGCCAGTCATTACTCATGAGCTTAATTGCAATCCAACCAACTTTAAAGGAGACGAGCGCCCAGTGGAACGGGTTACTTGGCACGAGGCAGTGGAGTTTTGTACACGTCTCTCTCTCTACACTGGTAACACCTATCGCTTACCCTCCGAAGCCGAGTGGGAGTATGCTTGTCGTGCTAAAACAACCAGCCCCTTTTACTGTGGAAATACCTTATCTACGGATGTAGCCAACTACAATGGCAACTATATCTATGGTCAAGGCCAAAAAGGGAGCTATCGAGAGACTACCGTTGCGGTGGGCAGTTTTGGGGTCAATGCTTTTGGTTTAGCAGATATGCATGGCAATGTATATGAATGGTGCCTAGATCATTGGCATCCTAGCTATGACAATGCACCGGCTAATGGTGATGCTTGGGTGACAGATGGGAACAAAAATCTCCGTATCGTACGGGGTGGTTCTTGGTGTGACGGTCCTGATCATTGCCGCTCAGCACTGCGTCTCCGAAACGGTTCAGACACTCGCGACAATAATGTTGGATTTCGGGTGGTGTGTGTTTCTCCTTAAGCTATTAGTCTTGATACTTTAGAGCTTTTGAACATAAGCAGCAAAGGCTTTTTTAACTCACATTTGAGTGATGTTTCTTTGAAGGATGAACTGATACATGAGAGAAATAAAAATATAAAAGACTGAAGCATGTGAGAAAATGCTCATATAGTTTATCCTCAAAATTAAAGAACTGACTACTCCTAGATTTAATGCAGATGTGTTTGAGCAGCTTAAAGAGTAAGACAAGGACTGTGCAACGCCTATCAATTCGGCACTTAGGCTCTTATTACTTTGATAACAGCAATAAAAAAAACAAAAGTCACCGTTAATTTCGAGAGGGAGATTATAGCGTTTTCATATCCAGTGAAGTACGGCGTTTTTTATTGGCAAGGGCTCAGGGGTTGAAGACGTACCTCGATCGAGACAAAATTGCTATAGCATTCTCGTTTTTTATTGACTAAAAAAATAAATTAGTACCAACTGACCTTCTGTTTTTCAGGAGGTTGTTGGGAATGGTTAAACCGAAGAACTTAAACTCCATTGCAGCTTGCAAGGTGGGCTTTAAGGAAGTATTTACTGTACTGACTCGTAAGCATAATTACAGTGAGGCATGGGCTGATTTTGCAATAATTGGCGCGATATGTGCTCATCAAACAGCTTACTTCAACCCTTCGATGGTGCCATCTGGAATGGAAGATCATTCGGAAGTTACAAAGGCTCGTGAAAGTCTATTGCCGATTGATGACGATTGGAAAGCACTTGAGAATAGATATCTAGCTTTTGTACCGAAGTACGGTAAGGAAGGCATGACTCTGATGAGTCAACTTTATGGTTATACCGACTATGCACTAAATGTGTTTGGAGAAGACTTTTTAGGGGCATTGTATGAAGAATTAGACCTGAGTGGTAGTGCCCAGCGTGGAAGCCGTGGCGAGTTTTTTACACCTTCTTCCGTAGCAAAAATGATGGCCCAGATGTCACTTGCAGATGTGGAAGACATTATTGATCGCAAAGGATTTATCACGCTTTCTGAACCTTGCTGTGGTGCTGGGGGGATGGTGATCGCATTTGCCAATGCCCTCAAGGAACTTGGACATAACCCACAGGAAATACTTTATGTAGAAGCAATTGATGTAAATCAGACGTTCTTTAACATTGCTTACATGCAGCTCGCATTGCTTGGATTACCTTGCCGTGTTTGGTGTGCAAATACTCTATCGCTTGAGGTTAATGAGTTTCGTGAGACTCCTCATCTAAAGCTATCTCGTTACCACTGGGAAAAGCAGCCAGCCTTCCATCTGCTGAGGTTCCTTAGGCAAATGGAAAGAGATGTGGGTCAAAAGACATCTGAGAAAGGTTTACCTAAAGCTGAAACAGAATCTATACCAATGCCTACTCATTTTGAGCAGGATGATAGAGGACAGTTTACATTGTTTTAATTTCAGGAAATCAGGAGGCAATTCTTTGCCTCCTTTATTAGAGTAACTTCCAACAACAATAGTTCCTACATCTTTACTTGGTCAAGGCTTCAAAGAAATTATAGAAACCGTTCAATATTGAAGTAAGAAAAGTAGATATACTACTCTAGCTGACTTAAAATATCCGAGCCGATTATCTGAAGTATATCATGACGCATTCTGGTATCTTCAGCTATTACATCATAATGAATTACAATGTTTTCAGGGCTTGCGTTGGAGTCTGACACTTCGTATTCGACATTACAAAGATTAATATGCGTTCCGGGGTGAACAACGATATCAGAACTGCCTCCAAAACAAATCTTCTCTTTATCAACAGTTAGCAACGGAGATAAAATAAAACCCGTTTGACGACGTATCTTGTGCCCAGACTCAAATCTAAGCGCTATATATATAGAACGTGCGCTACCACGTCCAATGTTTTCAATAATCAAGGTGATATTAGGTCTATAGTGTTTCTGATTGCCAGACGTTGTAATACTTCCTGGTTGGATATTTGCTTTCAATGATAATAATGGACGTTTTCTCCTCCCGAACATGTCTTCAATATCGAAATGCTCCATTTTATAAAAACTATCACCACTACGCTTGTAATAACGATCCTCACCTGCTTTGGCCATATGAGGGCCAGCATCACTTGGCGGAACAAAAGTCACAGCATAGCCTTTATCGTCCTGTGTAGAAATTCTTTTGTGCTGGACACCATCGATGATTGGAGAAGCGAATTCACCAGTAAACTTATTGAGTTTGGAAATAAAAAGCGACAGAGGTTGAATTTCTCGACCATCACATGCACAATCAATTCCATACTCGTTTTTACGAGCATCGACCCCCCAAATAATTAGGCCACCGCTAGAATTGGCAAACCCTGATAAAGCTTTGGCAAACGTCTTGCGATCTTCACGACGGTCAAGGCTCGGGCTATTCAATAACTTGAAATCAATGTATAAGTTTTCTTCTTGTCCAATCGCAATATATTCTTCAATATCTTGAAAACTCAGCGAACGATATAGCTCTTCTAAATCCATAATAGACTTTCACAAATCAATTGGTCATTATAGATTACCCCCCTAATTTTTTAGATGAATATAGACATTTATCCATTGAAAACGACCGATAAGTTGGCGTTATTTCTCAAAGTGAAAAGGAGGGCGTTTCGCCGCCCTCGCATCGGGTTACCTCTTCAAAAACACTCAGCTAAATTGTGAATTCGCCTTACTCCGGCCTCTTGAGCTTAAGGAATTCCACGCGATCAGCGCGAATATAAGTTCGAAATTGGGTTTTATTATCATTGTCATCCCAACGATCTTGGCGAAGTGCGCCCTCAACTAACACCTTTGAACCTTTTGTAAGCTTCTCCTTACAGAGATCGGCAAGTCCACGCCAAGTTTCTATCGCATGAGTTTCCCAGCTTGTTTTCTCACCATTGTCTTCTTCATAAGGGATTCCTAGAAAGAAAGTAGCAACACTGACAACTGGGTCTCCTACCTTCTTGTGGTCAACCTTTTCACCGACAAAACCAGTCAAAAGAACGCGGTTAGTATTGTAGGTTTTCTTTTTCACAGTCTATATCCTCATACAAAACATTTCTTCGTTCTGTCGAAACAGATCAAATTAGGGGCATCTTTACGAATTGCCAGGATGAGTCAAGTCCAAAATCAATTTAGAGTTTAGTTTGAGCGTTTGAGTTGTGATTATTAGACCGACCGCTGGTTACAAGCTTTGTCAAACCCTCACGCTGCTGAACGAGCTCAGATAACCGCTCAGAAATGATGCTAAAACGTGCAATATCTTCATTTGAGAGATCACTAGTAAGCTTCCCCTCTTCTAGACGGATAATTTCGCCTCCGTTCTTAGATTGAATACTCAAGCCTTTGGGAAATTCCTCAATACGATAGAGGCTCCCTTCCAGTAACCGCCTCCCCTGCATGTCGGCTTGTATCCCACTTATTTCAAGCAAATGTCGAGCTGTATTAATTGCGGCGTAACTACTCAAGTCATCGTTGAGCGGAATGTCTTGCACGATCCGATACCAATCGCTCTGCTCCTTCAGGGATGTTGTGGCCTGTGTTAGCGACTCCTCCCCAACATGTGAAGCTTCAACGGCTATAAGCGGTGTACCTTTCTTCATAAGCACAGCAAGTGTTGCTTCTAACTTTTCAGCAGGAATAACATTCTCCATGTGACCCTTTGCTGAGAAAAAGGGAGAACCTGCTGCTTTGAGCAGCTCTTCATCGAGATAGTATGCTCCACCAATGCTCACCTGCAATGGTGTTTTCAAGACATATGTGTTGCCCTCGTCACGACTTGCAATCGTTAGAACATGATCAGCCGAGTGTACTGCCGAGCCCTGCTCTAAAGCAGCTAAGGCGTCTTTCACAGAGTTTAATGGCATGGTTGTAGCTACTCCTTGTTCGCGCAACTTCCACTGCAATAGCGCTCCTAGTTCCTCAAAAGAGTTATATCTGCGAGGATATTGTTCACCCGGTAATGGACGTGCTGATGGACCTGTCCCCTGTATCACGATGATATCCATGGGGTAGGCAGCTCCTTGTTTCTCATAGAGTTTGCCAGCTACAGTCACATGATCAGTCACGTTGTATTGCTGGTAGAGGGTTTGATAGAACTTTTTTGAATGACTCCAGTTGTAGCGATGCACCTGATTTTCAGGCTGACCACATAAAATCAGCACTGCTTTTCCATCAGGCTTCAAAGACCTAAGTGCTTGTAGTGCGATCGCATGATCGCAAAAGCTGGATTGGTAATACCCAGTGTCAAATTGTTTGTAGCCGCCTTCATTCTTGGCATATCCTGCAAAGGGTGGATTCATGATAATTGCATCATGCTTCTTGTCGGGGACAAAATTAAGCGCATCGTTTTCAGTAACCCTGAATCCCTGAGTCCTCAATGCTGCAGCACGCTCAGCATCTAACTCATTGACGGTTGCATGCTCGGGAGTTGCCTCAATCAACAACGCACCATTCCCAGCAGTCGGCTCATAAACCGTGGTCTTTGGGCTAATGCCTGCCAGCACTGAGGCAAGATAGGCTATGGGTATAGGGGTGCTGTACGCCTTGAGCTGAACACTTGTAGATGATCTCACCTTGAGCGGCGGATGACGGTTATACAAATCCACTAACGATTGATAGGCCACTTCGGGTGTGGGAGCCTGCTGAACCAGTGTTCTGGCAGCTCGAATAACGCCATTTTCTATCGCTTCATCGACCAACTTTGCCTGAGCAGTGCCAGGTTGTACTAGGGTGCCGAGAATCACGGCAGCGTGGTCTCGGGCGTCTTGAATCGATGAAAATCCCTTTCCCACCTCAAAATGATGGGCAAATGAGCTGACCATCGCGTCATGAGACATGATTTCCTCCTACTCAAAGCTTGAGCTGTGATTTCTGGCATTGCATCACAGCCGCTTTTACAAAATTGGGAAACCCTTGCTGTAAAAGCGATTCAGAGAACGTCGGTGCAAGACTTGGGCCATTCATAAACCGTAACGAGTCTTTAAATGACAGCAATCCATCTCTGCCAATTGCAAAAGTCAGCTCGGTGCCAATGAAGCTACCGTCGTTGTTAATGCCGCTTTGACTAAATTCAATCTCGGATCCATTGCGACGGATCGTTAAAGGATGATACTGACCATGGCTAACTTTGAGACTGAAATTCTGATCACTCGTGACTTGTTCCATGATCCCTGCTGACATAAGAAAATGAGTGATTCTTGTTTCTATTTCGGCTTTTGTTGCTTCACTCAAAGGAACGCGATAGCCTGATTTATTTTGTTTATGTGTTTGTTGCATTGAAAAAACCTTTGGCTGTATTAAAAAACAGGTGAACTGGCACTTATAGCCGCATACCATTGACCTGGGGCTGAATCGACTGCACGGCCCGCTGCTTTTGAAGCGCCGCAAGCTCCTTACTCACGAATATGAAATGCTTGGTATCTGCTGCTGTGAGCTTTGAATCAATGGTACCTCCCTGTTGCTTGAACACCAGACCTCGCCCACCCTTCGCATAGATACTCAGGCTTTCAGGACTATGGACGATGCGATACTGCTTGCCATCCAGCACGCGAGTCCCCTCTTTATCTGGTTGACTACCGCTGGCATTGAGCAAATCTCGGGCAATATCCGATACGGAGAGGGCTTTTAGGTCATCAACAATTTGCGTGTCTCCATCCGGTGCCAGACCTCTGAGCTGCATTGCTCTTAGCAGTGGATCTGAAGAAATACCCTCAAAATTACGATCTGCCAACTCAGTATGCACTCTCAAGAATTCCATCTCTTGGGTGGAGTCAAGCTTGTAACTTTTGATCGCGGGACGACCAAACACTTTGGTTTTGAACGCCATCAGTCCACGGCCCTCGCGGTCTTCAACCAGAACATGTCGCCCGACTCCACGTATTCGGTAACCCTGGGCCTCATACACAAATTCATCTCCTTGTCGTGTCCCATAACGCTGAAGCAGCTCCATAGCCACGTCAACGGCCTGGCCCTTCTTTTTGAACGAAAATAGGCGTTCTATCGCCATTTGGAGACGAGTACTCGGCTTCATCTTCATCCATTTATCTTGACGAACCGAGGGTTTTTCAATCTCACTGGCTTGGTCAATTCGCTCCAAAAAGGAAGGCGCTTTATCTCGTGAGCGTTCCAATGTGACAGGACTCTGGACAATCATGGGTGGGACTGGCATCGCTGCCATTTGAGGCGCACTATAGTATTGTGGCCCCGGCTGGTAAACGGGTACCTGGTCAACTGTCGGTTGTGGCACCGTATTGTGGGTCACAATCCCGGCCTCAGCCTTAAAGACTGGCTGCCCTCCAACTGTGATCGTAATGCTGTTATCCCGCCCCCCGATACGTTTTCCAGGAGATTGTTTCAGGGCATAGTGCAAATAATCAACATCACTGAGGGTGGTGAGGTTAAATGAAGGTTTATCCTGACTTCCATCTCGGTAATAGGCGATGTGATCAAGCTTAATTTCGATAGGGGTGTTGCTTACCCTGTCCCCATTACCGTTTTGATATGATGGGACCGCCTTCCGTAGCTGTTCGAGTAGCTCAAACAGCGCATTGGTCATCGATTCCCCAGCTGCTCGTGCCTGTTCAGTATCAGCCTGTGTAGGTTGTGCGTCTTCCGTGTGGTCAAAGCCGTTTTGGTATCCATTCTGTTCCATCGTAATACTCCTTACATCAATAAACTATGGAAACATCAGAGCCATCCCTTGAGTCTTTCCCTTACTTGCTCTTGAAAATAATCAGCACCCTGATGCTCATGCTGCGTGGCTGCCTCCTCTGGCAAGGGAAGCAGTCTCTCAGCTACACGCTGGCGAGCAATCACATCGGCCTCCGTGGGCGGTCGTGCTTGGGAGCGTGCGACTAATTCCTGCTGGATGGATGGCCATATCTTTTTACTCAACGTGGCTATCTTCTGGTCATGTTTGGGGATTTTGATCTTTGTTTTAAGGGGGAGATACGCTTCTTTCTTGTTGGCAAAGCCTGGACTGATAATTACACATTCACCCGTCTTCATTTTGAGAAGGTCTGAAGCTGAGATCAGCGGTTGTGTTTGTCGCTGTTCGCTCACACTCCGACTACGCCCCGATTTGTGACCATAGCTGCGAGATCGCTGCTTATATCTGATCTCCTTATTGCCGAGGAATTTAGATATTTCCTCGGCAGTAGTGCCATCCTGTGGATTGAAAATGATCTTGTGTCCAAAGCCCGCCCAAATGACTCGTGCTAGCTCACGACCATAGGTTTTTTCTAACTGCGGAAAGCTCTGTATACCTGCCACACAAACTAACCCGTCACTCCTGTTCTCATTGATCATCTGAGCCAGACTCGGCAGCACTAAGGTCGGGAGTTCGTCTAAAAAGACACAAAGTGGAAGTTCTCGTGTACGCGCCACGTTTAAGGTGATAAGCATATTGATAATCGCTGCGGTCACTGGAGCCACTACATCACGTCTGACGCGGTCCATGCCGAAGATAATCAGCTGCTTATCGTTGAGGTCCAAGGGAATGGAAGACTCTCCACAAAATGTTGCCAGTAAGTTTGACTTCATCATGCGGCTGAATACTTCTGAGGCACTGGCAAGCAGACCTGAAACAGTTTCTGGAGCCTTCTGCACACTTAGCAGTTGGGAAAAGGACTTTTTCACCCATGGGTTGATATGCTCAGCTGCAGCAAGGCGTTCAACCAGTTGAGGAAGCCCCAAGATAGTTTGGGTCATCAACAAATCGGGATACTCAGTGGCTCTCGCCAGACACAGCACACCCTCTCCTATTTGGTCACCGCCTGTATCAAAAAAACGATTGGCAGCTGAGTTGGTGAGCACTCTAAGATTTTTATTCATCAGCGTGATCAACTGACGACTGCTCTCCGTATCAGACGGAGATCGCAAGAACTGTAAAGGGTTAATCACTCCACTTTCTGGATACCCAGGCGCAAAGATATGTACTTCGTAACCCAAGCTAGCTGCATATGCAGCTAGCTTGGCCTGGCTAGCATACTTAAAATCGTACAAGATAGTAGGAAATCCTTGCTGGAGTGTAGAAAGCAAGACAGGATCTATAAAACTGAATGACTTACCAGTGCCCGGACCCCCAACACCGAGTATTGAGCGCTGGGAATCTGGAATATAAACGCGCTTACGATCATTCCTGCTCGTTGGCGTGCCAATGGTAAGGCCCACCTCATTGTGCTTGCGGGCTATCATCTGCTTTAGGCACTCACGTCTGGCGTGCTCACGCTCCTTGTTGCTAGCAAAACGGGCAGTGGCCAGCTTGTCGTTCTTACCAAACCTATCTTCCAACAAATAGAGCAGGCCGCAAAGCACCAAGATACCCATCAGCAAGACCATATTGGGGGTTAACAACAACTCCTTTAGAGCTTTGTATTCACCAGCATCTACTATTAACTTGTGAATAACGTCGTCCATAACACTCACCTCCTCTACATCAACAACAAACCTTTTTCACGTACCACATAAAGCGGCAGAGGACCTATCAGATAAGGACTACAGCCTACGGGGCTACAGATGCGAAAGTAAGCAGCAAACGTAGCCTCTCCTCTGCTCTCGTCCATGTCAGTCAGAACCATTTTGAAATTGTCACCAAGCGGGTGTCGACCTGTAGGCTCAAGGCCTGTAAGCAGTCCGCTACCTCCTATCACTTTGTGATATCGCCCGCTAATCCATTGCTTACCCCTCAGCGGCGTCATCCTCGGGTCCACAGCCAGTTGAATGCAACCCTCTCCGAAAATACATCTGTTGGTTAGCTCTACATGCGGGCACCCTCGTTCCTGCTGGCACGCTACCTGGAAGCCTTCGTTGTAGCTACCAGAGATACTTCTTAATGCCTTCTTCTCTGCTGAGGAAAATACGATATCGGCTTGAACAAGTGCACGGCGCATATCAGGCTCTTGCAGAGAATTGTTCTGAAATTGTTGAGGTTCATCGGGTGATCGCGACAGTGAAGTAATCGGCAACGAGCCCAAACCTGCGATTTCTGAGAATCGAATAGTCTGCCAGCTACCAAATTGATCGAGACGGACATCAACTACCCCAGGAAGCGCAGCAAGTGAATGTCTCGACAAATTCACAGCCCCTAAACGAAGTCCTGCAAGACGTGAGTCAAGTAAGATATCGTTCACTGTGTTTTCAGCGGTATAACGTACCCCTGATCGTCTTAAGAGGCTGGCGATCACTGCTACCTCGTCAATCCGCCTGCTGCGCAAACTGGGAATAGCCTGCACCACATCGCCTATAGTCTGATTGCCAAGCAATCGCCCCAGGCCGGATAAGCGGTAACGGCCTATATCAAACCCTGCCACAGATGCTATTCCACGCAAGCTATAGGGAAAGCTGCCACCAAAGTCACCAAGTTCTGTAATACCAGCGAGACTGTTACCAGCTTGCCAAGTGCGCGAGGCATCGTAGCCAAGCTGTGAGACAACACCCCGTAAATCGACATTTCCAGACTCGCTAAACCGCAAGGAATCAAAGGTCAGTGCCCCAAAATCTGGAATATTAGAGGGTACCGGGGATTGTTGTGCGATCGCACGGCTGCGCAGGAGCGGTAGGACTAACAGAACGCTCAGAAATACGAGGAGCAGTCTGCGAGGAAAATACTTCATTGATTTCATTCTGTACAACAACGGACTCAGTGCCACGATCTCGATCGGGAATGGTCGCGATAAGGTGCTCTAGGGTAGGAAGTTCCTGCTCTTGCTGAAGCACGTCTGCTTGCGGCTCGGCTAATGTGGGAGGATCTTGCTCGCGGCCAGCAGCCATCGCAGGTTCGAGTACTCGAACCTGTGGAGCAGCTGCGGCAAAATCAGCAGCCAAATCTTCAGGCGGTTCGGTCACTGCAATCTGAGAAGCAGGTGATTCGGGAATCTCGGCAACTTTTACCACTTCAGGCTCAACGGTCACTTCTATGGGTTGATTTACTTCCAGCGTTAACTCTGCGTCGCGCTCCAACACGTAGCGTGTCGGACGTTCAACAGACGGCTCAAGAATTGCTTTATTACGTTCTAGAGCAGAGCTGAGAATCTCACCGCCAATACCACCAACCGAGTCTTCAATCAGCTCTTGAGCTTCCTCAACCGCTGCATCGACAACAATATCTGTGATGTCATCTCCAAGTGTGCGTCCGCCGTGCTTACGGGCAACGACCATATCACCATTGGCAGCCTGCACCACAAATGCTCCAGCCTCTACGACGTGTTCCCTGCCCCCGTGTTGATAGGCAATCACATCCAACTGGACTTCACCGTGGCGGCCTGTAATACCTTGATTAGCCAATACCAGCCTAGTACCTGGTTCCAGCCAGGTTGTACCATCACCAAACAGAAGCGGTTCCAACAACTCGGCTAATATCCGGCGATCCTGACTGCGGCCTTCCTCCCAGCTCAGCTCGCGCTCCAGTTGGATGCGAGCTTCTGTCCCGGTAAGCACCTGCTTAGTAACGGGAGCCTTGAAGTCTACGGCCACCTGTACTGGTTCTATATCCTCGGGAATAAAAGGCATTTGAGTTGGTGGTGTATCGGGTTCCTCCGGCACCGGCGCAGAGACTGACGGCGAAATCGGTTCGGCTGGTGCTGTAAATTGAGGGGGTAACTCTGCCACCGGCTCAACTACCGGGGGTGTCACTACTACCGAATCAGCAACCGGAACGATCTCAGGAACCTGCTGCACTAACGGACCAGGGCTCAACCGAGGTGCTTGATACACTGGCTGAATCGGCGGCGGTGGCGGCGGCAGCGCCGTCTGACGAGGACCTGGAACAGGTACCGACTCTGGCTTCGTTGCAATCGTATCGGGCTGCTCACGCTGCAAATCATCATTGTCCAATACCTCTGCTTCATCTGTATTAGAGGGAGCGTCTGACACCTTAGATGGTTCATCAGATAGCCCTCCAATCGCTCGCTCAGCTTTCAGCTCAGAATTTTGTTGCTCCAGCTGTGTAATGCGAGCAAGAAGCTCTTGCTGAGCAGCCTCAGACTCATCGTTAGCTAGCTTGGGGGGATTTCCCCCTCTGCCAAGTCCCGACAGCAAAAACAAACCTCCACCGCCTACTCCGATGACAGCAGCAATTACAAGCGCACGAACTATGGGGTTATCCCCCCAACCCTCGCTCTTCTCTTCTTCATCAATAAATTGTTGCGTTTGTTCTGGCGTGAGCAGTGGTTCATCAGACTGCAACTCAACGCCAGCCATCTCGAAAATACGATCTTTATCAAATTCTTGAGCGTACATTATTGTTGTTCCTCAAATGACATATCATGAATATCGACAATGACTAACCCCGCTGAACGCACTCCAAACACTTGGCGGGCTAGTTGAGTTTCTCCGATGGGTATGGCAGAGAGGTGTGAAGTCTCTACCGTAACGACCTTATTAAATGCCTCTCGCTGACCGGGCAGCAGGCCGTTATGGACGGTGTAGCGATTCCCGACGACTATTAGCTCATAGCGTCCTGGCTCAATCTCTTTGGGCAGGGTAATTTCATCTACTACCAGTAACACTTCAACTGATCCGCTAAAATAATCACTCGGCAATACCTGATCGATTCGTTTGAGCAGAGCCTCTCGAAATCCTGGAATGATTAGAAAAATTGCCTGAGCGACGTGGGTGGGAACCTTAAACACCTCATCTCCAACATCAACGTCAACCCCCGTATCTGTCTTTATCTGTCCAAAGTGATTAGGCTGTGACCCAGGCCAAGAATAAAGCAGCATCAATGCTTTGAGCGTAAACGCTTGTATAACTTCTGGTGTTTTATGACGTGGATCTATCTTTTGCAGTGTATGGATCTCCCCGACCTCGGTATGGAGATAAACCCTATCCTGTGCCAATAATCGGGAGATTGCGCCCCACTGCAACAATGAAGAACCAAGCGCACCAAATTGCAGAAATGCGAGCACAGTGACCAGCATTGGCAGACGGCTGGATGCTGGACGAGTTGAGAGTAGTGGTTTCATTTTTTGCTGAAAAGACGACTTAAAAGAGAGACTGAGGCGACTGGCCCTGCTGCAATCGAGAGAAACGTGCCTCCTCCTGCAGCAACGGCAAGTCCTGTCGCAATTACAGGAGCTCCCAGAGCCATGAAGAGAGGTAATAGCACAGTATTTAGGTTTGCTGACGAAGACACCACCACGCTGGCGGCAATCGCATTAGAGGTAATGAGACCAATCTTCGCCATCCCAATGCCGATAAATGTTGACGCCCACACGATAAGAGGTCTACCTGGAACAGGTAAGAGAGAAAGACCCACAGCAATCGGAGATGTCACCATGAAAATTATCAGAGCGATTTCAATTGTCCAGACCATCACGGTCGCGATTCCATAGAACACAGCTGAAAAAGCAGCTAGTTCGAGCGTCAGCGCTAGATCACCAATCAACGACTCTTTGAGCTTTTTAATACTCAGATATTGAGTAATTCCCGAGTACCACGCCTCACTGTCTTTATCGCGTTGAAGCTGCTTCAATTGTTGCTGCAGTTGTGCATCATAGTCTTCAAGACACTGTATACGTTCGCCTTCAGATAGGTCGGCGCAGGCTCGCTGAGCCAATGCTCCAAATTGAGCCGCTGAGCCCTGAGCGAGGGCTTGACTCATGGCAGTCTGCAGTTTCAACCCATTGACGGTTTCTGAAAGAATTCCTGTCGTAATCTGATTGACGATAGACCGTGCGCCAAGATTAATCGCAGCAAGCGGTTTCCCCTGATTAGAGAAGAGAATGACACAGACAAGGGGCCATACTAGCTTTGACATCGCCTCCTGGCCACTGGCCACCTTTCGACTCCATTGCACAATCCAAAAGGTAGAGGCACCCAGTGAAATTACTCGTCCATAGGTCACCAAGGCTGTGAAGATGCCCTGCTTCGTAAATAAATCAGTCACTATTTGATCAAATGAGCTACTGACGGTCTCAAAGATGATTTGTGTATCTTGCAGAGAGAGATTAGGGGCTACTTGAAGGAGTAGCATAAGTATTATTCCTCCGGTGGGGTCACTGTGAGCATGTAACTCGCGGCACCATAAAAAGCGCTGGTGGTGGTTGCTAATTCTTCATAGAGTCGCTGCTTGCGCTCAGCGGCCAGTGCTTCTGAAACATCAACCAGTACTTGACCCTGTAAATGGGTATCAAGGCGCGTATCAATGGTTTCTGAATGAAGGGCACCTAGAATCTGAGTATTGATCGCGGTTTGTTCGGCAACCCTTTTGAGTACATCCTGCGTAGCAATGTCTCCTTGTGCTTCATCAGCGAGTAGGCCAACCTCAACAATGTCCTGCTGGAGCTGTTCTAGTTTAAGGGTGGTTGCCTGCTGGCCAGTCGTGCCAATAACAGCGTGAGCACGGGATTCTACCTGAGCACGATTGACTTGATTAAGCCATGCGGTTAGTTGCTGAGTTACCGGGAATTGATACAAGTCAAAGTCGCTGTGCTCACGTTTCAGTAAGTCGTGTATCTGTGCTTTGGCTTGCTCGATATCGACAATACCTAGCTCGCTAAGAGTTGACGCGAGAATATCTTCAACGGCATCACTTAGTACACCAAATTGTTCATTAATGGTGTCAGCAAGAATATCCTCCAAGCGATTATAGGAGTCTTCATAAACTCCGTGGAGTTCTGGCCACAGATTCTCATTTGCTGAATGACTACCAGGGAACGAGAACATACTATCAGGAAAAAATTGAGCGTAGGCTCCAGCGGTGCATGCAAGGCCACCACAGGCAAGGACAGAAGCAAGTAAAATTTGGCGAAGTCGCATCGTTTTTTCTTAGATACACAACAATTACGGCATTTGAATTAAGGGCTTCGGGACATGGGCCGCTATCCAGTCGTCAACCAACCGTTCGATAGATTGACCACTCCGAAACGAGAGTTTGAGTAGATGAGCGAAGGTCGTAAAGGCAGTTATGGCATCCTCTGGAAAGGACGCGAGTAGTCGGTCCCGTGCAGCGACTTCCTCTACTTGATTGGCGCAGAGGGCTAACGTCAAGTAATTAACAAAAAATCGAGACGGGGTCAGTATTCCTCTGTTATCCACTAACCAATGACTACAGATAAGCTGTCGAGATGGGTAAAACCCTCGTTCACTGCACGGTATCAGTAGCTCACGTGGATACCTGAAGATGTTTTCGTAATCCGTGACTGAGCTTTCTTCAATGACGCCAATCAGTCTCACACTGATATTATCGAGAATCTGTGCTCGAAAGGGTGACCGTTGGATGGCGTCTGGCCCCTGCGTTGCGATAAGCATTCGAGTGCCATCTTTACGGCCTTTCGAGATAATCTGGGCGACCGTAGCTGCAATCGCATCATGCTGAAGGAGAATGGGAGCTTCATCTAGAAAGACTACACTGTTACGATAATTCAGTGATTTTCGAGTGATTTCATTCAAAATCCTCTGAGCAACGACAGGAGCCTCATCTGTATCAAGACTTTGTAAGGGATAGATCACACATAAGTGGTTATCCTCATACTGTCTGGGTATACAGAGCGACTCTCCTAGAGGCCTATTCAGCCATCCTTCAAGCTTTAGCAACATCCGCGCGCTGACTTCACGAATACGCTCTCCATAACGTTTCATCTGAAGTCTCTCAGGGGAAAAATAGTTAACCATATCCCTTAAGGTCGGCTGCTCTTCCCACGCAGAAGTCCCTAGACCTGCTTCGATGGCTTGCTGCCAACGCTGTGCAATCGACACGTCATCATAAAACGCTGAAACGACTCGATACACAAGCGCATGAACAATATCAGCATCACTCTCCTGGGGACTGATCGTCATGGCAAGAAGTAAGCCTGCGACCGACTGCCGAAACTGGGCTAGTTTCTCTTGGCGCTCTTGATCATCGGCACAGTATCGGACATCAGGCGGCTCAAGGGGATTGCCTCCTCTCCGTAAATCCTGATATCGTCCACCAATATAATGCACAAAGCTAAACGTTCCACTGCCGTCTGGCTTCGTCACGTCCAGCGCTGAGACAGGCATTCCAGCAATCATGCTATCGATGAGAGTCTGAACAGCCAAGGCACTTTTGCCACACCCGGTCTTGCCCGTAATTAGCAGATGAAAGACTGATTCGGTGAGTGAGATGCGAGTGGGTCTCCCGCCTTTAAGGCTCAATAATTCAAGGCTCATCACTCGCACCTCGGCATCACAATGGGCAGCAGCAATGGCACCTCAGATGACAGCATCAGCTGTCGTTGATCAAACGGACCATAGACGAGCAGTTGTTCCCAAGTGCTATGCAACGTCTGAAGCCACGTTCTCCACGCTCCATACCGATCTATCTCCAGTTGCATCGGCATCGGCCAACAACGACAAAGTTTGCGTAGCTCTGCGTGGGCGTCCGCATAGGTCGGTGCGGTAACTTTAATAACAAACGCTACTTTGAGTACCGCTTGGCCTGAAAGAATGGCAGATTCGGCGTCGAGGGAGCCTTGCCTATTTTGCAAGGCCCCGACATCTGGAATATTCATGGCGTCTGCTTTTGCGGCGGCGTGGCTGGCACGACGACTCTGAAAATTCAGTAACGCCCGCGTCATCTGGCTATCTGCCTTCGACAGCTGGGTGATAATCTCAACATGGTTACTCTCGTGAATACGCTCAAAAATGAAGTGCATCACCTCACGCGCACTGGTGGCTCCACCGGGTTTGGCGATACATCGAGCCAGCATGACGCAGTTACCGGCAACATCTACGGTTGAACTTCTAGCATCTGGAATGTGCTGAAGCAGCATGCGTCGGGGATCTAGGGGGGTGGTGATCTCTTCAGAACTCCCTGTAGCCGTGACAGTAATAATGCGAGGGATGTCAGAGACAGGATCGGGGCCGTTGAGCTGCGACCAGATCTCTTGCCAGTATTCACCACGTGAAAGTGCGATCGCATCAGAAAGCTTAAGCTTTTGGGTCAAAAATGACTCCCAATGAAAATAACCTTCGGTATAGGCCCTGCGTAAAAACGCAGACAGTTGAGCACTCTCTTGCTGAGCTTCATCACCTTTAAGATAATGAATGTAACGAGCAAGTCCAAGCTTGAGCGGTAGCCAACTAAGGCGTAACCCCATTTGGAGACTATTGATAATCAATGCCACCCAATCATCTCCACGGAACAGTGCTCGTTCTTCGGTATACGTTGCAAAGACCAACAGGTCCATAAGTTTTCTCTGCCTGGCAGTGGCTAGCTCTTCGCGACGCCCTAACTCATAACTCGCAAGTATCTTAAACGCGGTATTGTCGGCTTTTTCAATGGTTCCAAGTAGTTCATCACGACAGTCTGAGGCATCGGCTCGTAGCCGGAGGGAAAAGGTAATATGCTCGTTTTGAGAGAATTCACGAAGCCCCATGTCTAGACAACTATATGACCTGGCAAATTGGTCCTCAGTGGTATATGAATGGATCCCCTGAGTCTGAAACCCAAAGACCACACGCCAGTCAGATGCTCCTCCTAGAAGTCGAGAAAAGGATGACTCTCGTTCTAGTAAGCAGGCTTCTACGATCTTGTCTTGATAGACAAAATGGATAATGGCAACCAGGTGAAACTCTTTATACAGCGGTTTCGCTCTAAGCTGCTTAGCAGGTGACTCAACCTCAGGAGTTTTCTGCATCAACAAAGGCTGCGCCATCGCAGTCTCTTGCTTCCAATCATCACGTCGCCAGCGTGGATGTAGCGATTTGAACAGCTTGTTAAGGTACCGGAAACTTCCTTCTTTAAAGGTCAGCAGAAACCAGAAGAGCGTTCCACCAACGACCATAAATCCAAGAACCGACCAAGGAAGATCTGGTCGAATGGCTTTTAGAGCAATGCTACCGCCACTGATTAGCACGGCTGGGCCAATCATATGGACGGGAAGAAACAAGATGCCACTACCCTGGCCTAGCTGCTGAATTACTCTGAGATACTGTCTTGATGTCATTGCAACCTCCTCAGCAGCCACCAATAAACGTCGCCATGAAATCCACAATGACCACCGCTGCAATAACGGCTAATGCTGGAATCAAAAGGGGAAGTGGGCTTTCACCCCGACCAATCTGAACAACAGATGAGACCATTTGACTCAGCAAGAAGATAGACAAGCCCAGGCGTAGCAAACCGAATATTATCTTGATTCCTTCCTGGGCTTGAGGAAAGCACTGCCCGATGTTCTGCTCAAGCGTTTGTGCAAAGGCATGGGCTTGATTTGGAAAGGTTAACGATAGACCAATAGCTGCGACAGTAGTAACCGCTGACAGGGCTACATGTCCCCATACACTTTGAGGAACAAGGCATCGCCACATGGCAGGTAGCTGAGCTTTATGTTTCTCTAGGTACGCAGCGGTTACAAACGCACTATCCAGAAGCAGCCATAAGGGAGTGGGTGGGCCTGCTTCAACCACAATGGAAAAGCCTGAGACGTAAAGCACACCCAATGCAAGCAGCTGTAGGGCCTGATCTGATTCTTGTGAGAGTTGAGAAGCCGTAATGGTGACTTCTCTCGACATTCGTTTCTGCTCCATGAGAATAGGAAGAAAACAACAATTAAAGAAAAAGTAGATACAATCCCAAAACTCTTACCTGGCAGCTTCTAAGTCAAAGCTCGCGCCGGGAATCTCTTCAATGGTCACGATTCATAAACGGTCTGTGTCATCACATCAGAATCACCTCTATGAACACATTTGAATACTAAGAATTCCTATGCCCTGGAACACATGTCGTGATAGGACTAGGTATACTAGCCCTTATGGGCTAGCGGTTAAGATTTCGAGTTACGAAATGAATGCTATGACAGCATTTTTGTAGGCTGTGTGGCTTGTGAAGGTTGAGAAATGAGAAGCTTTAGATAGCCAATAATCTCCTGAGCTATCGTCAGTCGTTCAATTGGGGATTTACTTTCTAAGTAGGTGATCTGAACTTCGTATTTCAGAAAATCAATCCCAACAAATGTTTCAGATCTACCCGCTGCCGAGTCAATCGCGAAACAAGCCAGATTTGCTAATGCATCTGGATCTCGCACAACGTCTGGGACGCATTCGGGTAAAGACATTGAAGCAATCAATTCTGTTGAGTGGTTGTTAATTCCAGTACTCATAGTTAAAATCAGAGACACTAAGTTGAATCGATTGGCACCGACCAAGCCAAATATGAGTGACAGCTCTTGACTCGGTCAGTGTGAACTAGCTCATTTGCTGTTGATGCAGCAAATGAGCTTTTAGTACTTCATAGCTTTAACCTCCAGTTAAATGAGTAGAACTGAGTCTAGTAGTAGTGATCTCAGTAGTTTGGATTTTCGTAGCGTTTTTATGGTGAGGCCATCGTTGAGTGGAACTTCAACGATTCGGACCTAGCTCTGTTATCCTGAAAACCCTTTGGTATTCAGCTAACAGCGGACTACACATTGCCCCGATGCTTCAAACCGCTTGGCCCATATCCGCTTTTGCTAGATAAACCCTGTGATGAGTCCGTATGACACATACGAGATAGAGATACACCCTGAATACTGGCAAATTTGATCGTACGATCAAACAATATCTTGATTACTCATTCGCACGATATCGCCACCAACCTCATAGCATCTGCCACAGATGAGATTGGATGAAGGTTTTCCCCAAGCATTTGCCTGACAAAGAGGACAAGTGAATTTAGATTTGACTCTAGAATTAGATTCACCAGTCTTCCTCACCTTACTATTTACCTTGCGATTATCAATCTTTTTAGGAAGGTGTATCCAAGGCATCAAGCAATCTTCAGGCATCTGACTAAAGACGTTAAAAAATCGACCACCTTTAATAAGGTAATGAGTGACACGAAATCCTGTTCTCTTACCCCCTGGTTCGCCAGTAGAAGAAGGCATCAAACCAATTAACTCCATCATTTGCGCCCATTCGCGATTGTGATATCCGCGTCTGCTTGGTTTTCCATACGTGTACTGCCAATGATGAACCATTTCATGAACAAGAGTTGACATGACCTCAATAGTAGGCCGTGCAAGCATATCGGGATTGAGGCTAATTTCAGGGATACAGTGCTCACCCTTATACCAACTTTCAGAAGAATAAAAGCCTTTTGCTCTACTCTTGCGGCTAAAGTTTTCCATCACATCGGGCAGTGTGCCATCAAAGAGAGTGCCATTGAAATAGTCGTAAGCTTTTTGGCAGGCTCCTATCTGCTCATGGGTTGGCGTATCTGACCTAGAAGGCTTTGCTTTTTTTCGAGATTCACTGTTCATTTAGTTGCTTCAACATTCAACTGATGACAGCTTAAAAGCCTCAAGACTCCAGTTCTATTAGGTCAATCGGACATTCGGAATGCCCCAAAAACATTAATTCAGACTCTCGGAATCCTAATTCGGACTCTCGGGATCTCATTACAAATGTTTACATAAAAGGCATGGTAAGGATAACCCTTTTGAAAACCATGCTGGAAAGCTTTTCAGGCAAATGCCTACGTGTATATTCATTTTTATTTAAGGCGTTTGAGCCAACCACTTGAAATGATAATAGGCTCGCTGATATCAACCGGAACTCCTGGCACGAGACCAAGGGCGTAATAGTTATGCACATATTTGCCCTTGCCGCTCAATCCATAGCTACATCTAAGGAAGATACCTGGAATCTGACGTTGTACGGCATGAGGAGATTCCTCCAGCTGCCTCAAGAGCAATTTGATATCGGTGTCTTGCATATTCAGCAAGCCAACATTTCCAGATATACGGTATCGATTGATGAAATAACCCAGCTTCGGACTCTGATCCATATACTTGATGGGTTTCACGCTGATTTCTCCAGCCTTATGTATCGCATTTTTTACAAAAGGTACGATACTATAGCCCCCCATCGTTTCAATAGATTGCAGAACATCTGGGTGTTCTGAATAACTATGCTCTGACACCGGGCCTGAATATACATTAAGCAATATTAATGTCCCTTTATGTTCATGGTCGGGAATTTCAAGCGATTTCATCGTAACCATTACAGTGCTCCTCGCTGATAGTTGCACCGCACATTCCGTATCGTTGGAATATCCAGTGCAACTACAAACAGGAAGACTATGTAACTTTTGCTACCATGCCATCACGTAAACATACTAGGTAATTTATTAAGAAACAAGCTCTTCTCAGTAAATTCATACTGACTGACTCAATTCCTCTAGAAAATTTCAAAAAAGGTTACTAGAGTATCTGAGTCGGGGAAGAGCTTGCATGATAAGGAGAAACGATGTTCAGTCTGTAGTACACTGGCGAACCCTGATTTACATGGAAGCATTACTCAATCTTTGCCATGATTCTGACCTTGAAGAATCAAGACAATGGGAAGGAGGCAATCTGACATGGGAATGGGATACAACCGATTTTCACAAACCAAAACTAATCATTGAAAGCGATAGCAAAAAGACTTTATGGAGATATGTAAATGACTATCTCTCTGAAGAGGTAAATGAAAGTTTAACAGATGAAGAAATTGAAGATTTAGATTTTAACAGCTACAAAAAATTTGATGATCATGTCTTCAATGAGGCATTCTCTCTTCTAAAGGATCTTCTAAGGGATGATTGTCCAGTTTACACCGATCTACGCAAGCGAAAAGACCAACGGAAGAAACCGAGAATCGATAAATTTGAGCTTTGGGCAATAGCTGATTGGGTAAAAAATATTGATGAAATAAAGAAACTGTTACTCGACACAAAAACGGTAAAGCACCTTCAAAGAAAGAATCAAACAGATGTCTCTGATGAAGATAAGAAAGCAAAACCAGAGAATGCTAAATCGGCTCCAAAACCTGTACCTTCTTTTCCTAAGAAGCAGCGCCAAAGAGTAACCTCAAAACTCTTCGGCCGAGAGAATGATCTTAATGCCGTACATAAATTCCTACAAGAACATGGAACCTTAGCTATTAGGGGCATGCCAGGGGTCGGTAAAACTGCCTTGGCTCGCGCCTATACTAGTGAACATCAACATGATTACGCTAACGATGTGTGCTGGCTTGAAGCTCGAAACTCTAGCAATATCGGTTCAAAGATTATTGCAGCATGGCTCACGCATCCAGCCAGAAATCCTTATAAGAACATTCCTGATTACCTTAAAGAAGAGTATGATCAGACCATATTCTGCTGGAATCATTGGCCTACAGATCATGCACTCATCGTGTTCGATGATGTCATACATTATGGGAAAGTGAGTCCTTACATTCCCCAAGACATATCTAGGTTTAAGGTTCTCATCACTACCCGTCTGAAATTAGACAATCCACTAGAAAGCTTAATGCTTGCACCACTAGACGAGGAGTCAGCATTAGATTTACTAAAAAACTGGATTACCAAAAAACGTGTTGAAAGTGAACTAAAGACTGCAACAAAACTTTGCCAAAGGCTTGGATATCTACCCCTTGCACTACAACTGATTGGTAATTACTTGAGGAAACATAGAACAATTTCTCTGCAAGAGATATTCCAACGACTAAAAAATAATGGCATGGAAGATCATTCATTGCAAGCATATCCCAATGCTGACTACTGGACATTAAATGACATTGAACAAGGTGTACATGCTGCAATTCTTTTGAGTTGGAATGATCTAAGCGAATCTGCCCAACAGTTAGGGTGTCTGTTAAGCCTCTTTGCTCTTGCACCGATACCCTGGTCACTGACTGAAAGTGCATACACTGAGATGCAAAGCAACGAAGATGATAGCGAAGCATGGGAAGAAGCCAGCAGTTCTTTAGAACATTTACATTTACTAGAGTGGTTTGATGAAACAGATTGCTATCAAGTCCACCAGCTTATTTATGAGTTTCTTCAAACTCAGCTCGAAGAATCTAATGATAATAGTTGGTGCGAACATATTAAGCAAAGTCTTGCCAGGACAATAGCAAAACGCGCTAAGGAATTCCCTCAAGCTCCTGTTAATGAGGATATTGATATATTCACCTCGACCATGCCTCACATTGCAGAAGTTGCCATTAACCTCCAAACATGGTTGAGCTATGATGATGTTGTATCAGTATTTAAAGCATTAAAAAACTTCTATGCAGGTCAGGGAGTATATATTCAAGCTATACCTTGGGCAGAAAAATATCTTACAGTTACTAAAAGTCAATTTGGTGACGAGCATCCTGAGGTGGCAATTAGCCTTCATGAACTGGCAGGACTCTATTACCAGCAAGGTCGCTATAGAGAGGCAGAAGTCCTCTGTCGAAAAGCCGTGGAAATGCATAGACAAACATCAGGTGATGAAAATACCTTGTTGGCTAATAGTCTAGATACTTTAGCCCTTATCTACTACTCACAAGGGTATTATGATAAAGCTGAGCCTCTCTATCAAGAGGCTCTTGTGATAAATAACAGATGGCTGGGAGAACAGAATCCTGAACTCCTGAGAGAAATCAACCCCCAACTGTTTCTTACTCTCAATAATTTAGCCTTACTGTATTCTACACAAGGATTTTATGATAAAGCTGAACCTCTCTACCAAGACACCCTAAAATTACAGAAAATGCTGTTTGGAGAGCAACATCCTGATGTAGCTATATGTCTATACAACCTAGGTTTACTCTACCAGAATCAACAAAGATATAGCGAGGCTGAACCTCTCTATCAAGAGGCAATTGCGATATACAAGAGACTGCTAGGAGAACAGCATCCAAAGCTAGCGACATGTCTGAACGTTCTTGGCCTACTCTACCATCAACAACAAAGATATAGCGAGGCTGAACCTCTCTATCAAGAGGCGCTTTCGATACGTAAAAAACTACTGGGAGAAGAGCATCCCGATGTAGCAGAGAGCCTTAATAATCTTGGCGGAATTTACGCCTGTAGAGGTTTCTACAGTGAGGCTGAGCCTCTCTATCAAGAGGCTTTAGCTACACGCAAACGGTATTTGGGAGATGGGCATCCTATTGTAGCCGAAAGCTTTATCAACCTTGCAGTTCTCTACCAAGATCAAGAACGATTTAGTGAGGCCAAATCTCTCTATGAAAAAGCTTTGGTAATACGCGAAGGAGCTTTTGGCAAAGAACATCCTAAAGTGGCCGAGATCCTTACTTGTTTGGCTCTACTCTTTTGCATGCAAGAGTGTTTTCACGAAGCCTACGCTCGTTTTCGTGAATCTCTTTTAATATGCGAAAATACTTTAGGCTACGAACATCACCTCACAATAACTAACCGCCAGTACTTTGATATTCTCGACAATAAGATACAACATACTTAAGATAATTACTCCTACAAGGGGTTTAGCTCACCTAATTAACAAATGACCATATTAGAAAAATGATTAAAATCCCGGTAATCACCAGCGCATAAACCACAATTACATTCACCACCAGCCCATGCCAGCCTGACTTAAACAGAAACGCACGTGGTTGCTGTCTCTCTAGGCTCCTTCTGAGTGCTATCACTTCCTTTAAAAGCCTCGCATTTAAGGTTGATTCTTGTTCTCGCGGGTTCTTCCATTGATCCAAAGCCACTTCCCACTGGGTGAGCAATGATGCCAAGGCCCTTGATGCTGCAATAAGCTGCCTATCCAACGTGCCTATACTATCGGATAACTCCTCAATACCCTTATCAAAGCGCTCGACGTCGGTAGCTATCGCTGCTATTGCCGCAACATTTTGCGAGTGGGCCGCTAGCATCTGACGGCCTGACTCAACTCGAACATCGGCCTCGTCCAAAAACTCATCAAACTTCTGTTGCCACTCGGCTGGCCCCTCCAGCATCACCAGTTGCAAGTGCTTCAGAGCGAGGGCTAAAGAAAAGAACTCTTCATCTACCTTGATGCCCATATCCAAAACTAAGCGTAAAATTTTGGATTGCTGTTCTGGTGATTCTCCCTCCAGCACCTGGTCAAGAATAGACTTGGCTTTAGGGCTCAAATCAGGCTGCTGAGTCATCACTATCTACCTCAGCTGATAGGATGCCTGACTGTTCGAGAGCTGCGTATGTATCCCGCAAAAACTTGCGAGCACTCTGTCGGAAGAATGCCCCATACTCACCTTGGTGCTTTCGTGCCTGACCAAACGTCATAGAGTCTGAGTCAACGATATTCCTGTGGCGATTAGAGGGGTATCTGGGTAGATCTACAATACTGACCTGACATTGTTTGAGTAAGGCTTGCAGTTGTTCGTCTTGATCGAAGTGGGACCAGTCATCGCCTCCTCGGCCAACATTACGCACTAATACATGAGAAACTTTGTCACCAAAATATTCTAGGGTCTGACGTAGGAGCTTTATTGAATCAAACCCTCCATCGGTTACGAACCAGAAGCGAAAGACTATAGATTCATCCTGGGCGAGATCAAATACATCTCGGCCTTCTATCCATGTCTTCAATGGAACAAATGATTGTGCTGGTAAATTGACCAAGACCCGACCAGTAGAGGCAGCATTGAAGATGGCATTTGGTGAGTCCTCATGTTTCTCTGCTTCTGAGAGCACCGCAAAGCGACAGCCGCGATCGCGATAAATTCTCCCCAGGTCAGGATTAGCTCGGTCGGTATCAAACAAGGTATACCGTATCCCGTGGTCATCAAAATATTGTGCTAGGGAACGGCAAAAGAACGACTTACCACAGCCGCCCTTCTCACCACCAATCCATTCGATAATTTTAGTTTTCACAGAACTACTCACTTCCCGCTAAGGGCTAAAGATTGAAACTCGACATGTCTATCTCTGGTTCAGCCAGTGCTCCAGTAGTTGCCTTGGGTTGACTTTCGCTGGGCACTGAATGGACAGTGGGGCTATCTGCTGTAGTTTGGGTCTCTGATATTCGTGCTTGCTTTGCTTTGCGGTGATACTTCGCTAATGTGGATGCGGCAACTTTTATGCCCTGGCGGGTATCGAGGAATGCAGCTATTTTCGGATAGCTTTTTCCAGCTGCGAGACACAGCTCAATCACCTGGTAATTAGCGGCAACAAATTCTGCGCGCGTGAGGCCGCGTTTCTGCTTGGCTAATTCCTTGATTCGAGCAACTACTTTCTCAAATACGTCGTTTGAAATCGCACTATGCAGTTCTGGGGGAGCTGATTTTCTATTCCGCTTGCTGCCTTTGCCCTTGGCTGGCAATACGTATGCTGCGATCGCATCAGCCGTTACCGTAATTTCAAACTCGACCAACTCAGCTGCTATGTCGTCATAACTGACACCATTCCCGATCATTTGGGCGATTGGTCGTCGGACAGCATCCAATAAATCCGCAACGGTTTTCTGCTCAGGGATGTTAGACCATTCCTGAAGTGCGGCTACTAATTGTGCAGCCTGCTGTTGAGTAATAAGCTGCTGAGGCATTGCACCAAGATGGAGATACTATTCTATCTATACAGTACAAATATACTATTAACCGGAAAGTTATTAGTTTCTTACTAAAGATTTAGCCGTAGTTGCTGCTCACATGCCTGCTTTGGAGCTGGGCGAGGTTGCTTTTCTATGGTGTTCCATTCCATAGCTTCAATCGCAGCTTTTGCCCGTTCATGGGTCGTCCTGAGGGTGTAGCGATTGCCGTCACCCAAATCTCCAAGATGCACCAGGTCATCCCTACCAAGCGTCTCACTTGTCGCTGCGGTAATATCGTCAATACCAAGGCCCATTTTCGGTGCTCGTTCAGCAATAAATCGTATTACCTCGTCTTCAGTAAAGCTGCTCCCCTTTTCCAAAAGCATAGCCAGGGCTTCAGCCCCTAACTTTCTCTTAGCTGTTTCCTTATCTCGTCGGATGAATTTCGGGTTTGGCGGGCGATAGTCAAAAGACTTGCCAATCACCTTCCAAACGGAGAATAGCTCCTGCCGATTAATGTCCGTTTTCTCTACACGGGTATCAAGCGCGGCCACCGACGCGGCGATCGCACTGTTCAAACCTTTCGCTTTCAAGGATTTCTGAATCTGTTTCCTTCGTTTTGAAAACAGACTTACCAACTCAGGGGAAACTCCTTTAATGTCCCACAATTCCGGTTTGCCGCCCAGGTGTGGACCAATCTCAAACCCTAGCTTTTCCGAAAGCTGAGCTGCAAGTTCTCCCCGATATAGGGCACCGAGGAGCATCTTGCGATCTATCATACGATTCAACTCTACCGTTCCAGTTTCCTTTTGAGTTGGTCCAGGGTTCTCATCAACTCGCCTTCCCACATTAATCAGGGCGCTGTGTGTGTGAAGATTCGGGTCTAGCTCCCGACTAGTTCCATGCTCAAATAGTCCTGCCACCAACGTTACCGGCTTTCGAGTCTTCCCTCCTTTTCCACAACGGCTAGTGGCTCGTTCTTCTAGAAAGTCGAGCGTTTTTCTCACCGCTGTTTCCTGAATCGCTTCAATCGCTTTCCGCATAGAGGGTTCCGATTGTGACCATATGACAGACAGACTTTTCGGAACTGAGAATGTAAAGTCCCAACCAATTTCTCTTTTGAGAGATCCGGCATTCAGCACCAATTTCTCCTCGCCATTCAACGGCTCATATCCATCCATCAGTCGATGCAAATGTTGTGTAGTGACTCGGTAGGGCAACTCTAGTGATGCAGCATATTTTCCCCACCAGTGTCCTGGAGGTTCACCCCCTGCCTGGTAGTAGTCATCTCTCGCAAGGTTCACAAGATAGTCTCGGTTGTGAATTCGACCAACTGAAAGCATAAGTTTTTACTAGGAACTCCAAGAGGAATACATAGTCTGTAGAGGCTTTTAGGTGGGGATTCTTGATTATATTGATGCGCGTTTCAGGCTCCGCCACAAGTTCTGTCTATTCTATCAACTGCCTATAACTACAGTTGGGTTAATAAATTTCTAATATCGAGGAAATTCTCTTCGATATCAATCTCCTCGATACACACCTACTACACTCTTAAAATCATACTTGATATTTAAGAGTGTTGGTGTCTTGTAAAGGTTTGCTGGCCGATTTGACAGCTTTGAGAAAATTGGTTGTCTGTTTAGAAGTTACACACTCACTATAGTCAACAACTTTCCCTTTAAAGTTAACTATCAACATCAAGACTCAAAATTGAAAAAACGAATAAAAATAACTCCTTGCATCTATGCCACCTCTTTCATAAAACGACGTTAAGGAGGTTAAAACTCCTGCATTCTCAGGGTGTTGTAGTCAAACATTCGTGAAGAGAATTGTCTGATTGGGCCATAAACTGCACACGTTATCAGGAGGTCGCTCACCACGAACTCCAACGGATTGCGCGTACCCTTAGCAATCATGTGCAGGGAGGCCACAGGTAGAGCTGGTAAGCCGTGAAAATCGCATGGCCAGCTCAAGGGGCAGATGAAAGGGTAATTCCTCTCCCGACAAGTCGTCAGTGGATAGCCTTGTAGCAGTACAAGAGGCTCCGCTGTGGAGAGACTAAACCAGACATTTGACCCATCTCGGGGGGAGCTACAACAGGTAGCTCCAACTCAAGGGTGAAGACGTGCGATCAGGACAAGCCTGTTGGCATTTCCCTGCTACGGGATGACTGACAGGTGCGAGAAAAATAAAGCGGGTGAGGATGGGTAACTGTCTAAATCGCCGGAAGTGTGGAAACTGTCCGGCTGGAGTCATTGTTCCTAGAAGATGGATCGCTCTTTCTAGATTGACTTCACTGTTGGGGCACGAGCTGTAATGGCGCGTAGTCCTACCGCTCAGGGGGACTCGGAGTTTCGTGAGGAACTTCACCGTCCACGGGTGATACTGCACTGGTCGTGAGGCTGGTATGCAGCGTGAGCCGGGCTTCATTGCCGAGAAAAGCAATGATGGAGGAAGAGCTTAACCTGAAAAAGTGTGCGCTCAATGTTCTGCTCTTTAGGGCGAATTAAGCGTGCTGCGCGGTCAGACTCATATGGTTTTGATTCTGTACGAAATGGTCCACATAGCGTAAGGAACGACACTTCTGTCTTCCGGTTCCTGAAAGCCCGTGAGGGTGAATAGTGTAACAGCTAGCAGTGTGGATTCTGGCCTTCCCCTCGGTGACGGGGGCAGAGGGTGCGTGACTATCACGCCATCGCTCCGGTAACGGATGTCGATGCTAGTCGGGCCTAAGTGAGTTGAGGATTTTTTCTCGATGACTGGGGAAGCGGTTGCAATCTTAAAGCGGGGGGCTAGCTGCCCTGGGTATCCGCAGAGTGAATCACGCTCAGGTAGCAACCGTGAGAGTCAGGTGCGATGAGGTTTGCTCAGTAATGAGTAAGCGCTGCTGAATTGGAATCTAATCAACAGCGCGGAGCAGATCCAGGGCTGGTAATCCTGGGTATCCGCCTTAAGTGCCGACCTGTGACAATGGTCAATCAGACGACCTCTCTTTGTCGAGTGGGTTTGAGCGATGGTTGCTTGGCCGCGCTATCGCTCAAATTCCTACAACGCCTTTTATTTTAATGCGGCATTACGCTCACATGAGGATCTCCCAACTAATGTGTTAACTATCGACAATTATTGAAGAATTGACGATCTAAGGAAGACAGTTTCGACGCGGAAAAATCCGTGAGCGTCACTGTTATGTCCACTGTTGCGCATTCGATCCTCGTGGGGAAATAGAGGTTCTGTTGTACGAGAAAGGTTTGTATGCCCTGGTGAGAGGCTTGATATCTCACCTTCCTCACACGGAATTGGAGCGCTATGAATAGACCACGATACCGATGTGAAATGGATTCACTCGGGGATTTTTTGATGCGGTTTGCTACCTACATTTTGAATCATGGGCACTACTTCTATGTGGCTGATGTGATTTCACCGGGGAAGGATTTGATTCGGGTTGATGACAAAATGATTCGGAAATATCGGATTCCCCACTGTCGTCAGACGCGCAAGAATCGGCGCGATCGCGGCAAAGCTTCCATTCACTATGTCAGATTTCGGAATGCGTTTGTGTTGATCGCCTCGAAGGGTAGGAGTCCATTTTTTGACCATGAGCAGTGGGCTGATATTCGGGAAGAGCCGATCTATTTCAGTGGCTATTCCATCGGAATTAGAGCAGGGAAATCCTGCATCAGGATTCAAGGAAAACGCTGGATTCCTTTGAAAAATCAATTCTTGGGAAAGGCTTATTGTGATATTAAAAGCCTCCAGAAATCCTATGACCTGATTACACCGTTTCGTTTCCGGGGAATCATCGAGCAGATGGAGCAGCTGCGAAAGCAGATTAATAATAAGCGGCGACGGGCGAGTCTGCCCTTGCTTCAGTTTTGGGATTGGCGGCGAGGGGCTGAGGGAAAGGAGCAGGCAAAGGGTGCTATGGTTTCAGGCCTTATTGACGGTTAGTCTGCGTGTAAAGCAGTTCATCGCTTTTGCGGATATAGACAAAGCCATTGAACGGATAACCAAACAAATACACATCTAGACCATGCATATCGGCATGGGAGTAGGCGTAGCCAAGACGGTTATGTTTGTAATCGTTGGGGTCAGGAGTTCTACCCTTGTTTAGCTTCTCAGTGCCTTTTTTGGTGACCTCGACCGTCCAGGCGGTGAATGGCGGTTTGCGTTTCGCCTGGGGTGATCGCGGAATTTCGCTTACCTTTTCTTCGATTTTTCGTAGGGTGATGCGTCCATCGGGTATCCAGCCATCGGGGTGGGGTTTGAGGATAATGAAAATGCCACGGCGATCGTCGTCGCGCACACCGGCACCGATGTGGCGGTAGTGGTAACGTCCGTCAACTAGTGTGGGATGGAAGGCATGGTGTGATGGTGGAAAGTCGCTGAGCAGCTCTGCTAATGAGTGGGCCATGCTCTGTGCCTATCGAATTTGATGAGGCAAGGCAAGCAATGTCGTCATGGCGGCATTCAGCAGCGTCTGTAATACCCTGCATGTTTCTGAATGTTAGCTTTACTGAAATCACGATCCACAGACCGTTACAATCGTGGGAATTAGTTATAAATCAGGCATTATGACCGTGATGCTTTGATTGCTGACGTATCGCTTAGTCTGTGAAAGGTCTATGGCTGAGGAAAAGGCATCTCAATCAATCCAGATTAGTGGGGGGCAGATGTCGAATGTCCAGATTGGCGGCATCGCTGGTCGGGATCAAACTGTGACTCAAACTCAGCAGATTAGTGAAGGGAGTGCTGACCAGGCCCTAACTCCTGGGGATGTAGCGAATTTATTGGATCAGCTCAAGACGCTGCTTGAGGATTCGGAACTACCAGCCGCAGAGAAGAAAAAGGCGGTTCGGAGTATTGATACGGCTAAAGATGAGGTCCAAGCCGATGAGCCGGATAAGGAATTTGCGGCTAAGAATTTGCAGCGGGCAACGAAGGTTTTGAAGGAAGCTGGTGAAACGGTAGAGGCTGGAACCAGTCTGTGGGGAAAGGTAAAGCCAATTTTAGAAACAGTGACCCCATGGTTGGGCGTGGCTACAAGCTTCTTGATTTAAGGGTAGCCCGCTAATGAGTGAGCAACCAAGTAAGCCACCTGATCAAAATTTGAATATTGCAGACAGTATTTTAGGGACTGTCCAAATTGGAGGTATTGCCGGACAAGACCTTACTGTCAATCAAACGCAGATTGAGGGGGGGGTCCACATTACTAATATCTACAGCAGTATTCAAGTGCCTCAAGCACCCCTAGGTCTAGCAAAAACGTTAAGTAGACAAGAATACGAATGGCGCAAAGTTCTACTCAGTAAAATCAAACAATTCTGGATTGATGGGGTGTTAAAGAAGTCACTGCATAACCAAGTTCTAATTAAGCTTGGGTTAGAGGAACGTAGTGAGCTTGTTCCAAATCCCTTAGATGAAATCGGAGAATTCTCCTCAGCTTCTCGACAAACCTTCCCTCTAGGTACAACAGCAGAAAATATTTTCGAAAATATTGGTGCCGGTAGGACCATGCTAATTTCGGGAGAACCTGGCTCTGGTAAAACAGTTACTCTTTTAAAATTAGCAGAAAGCCTAATCAATCGTACTGAAAAGGACCTGAGCCAATCACTACCAGTAGTTTTGAATTTATCATCTTGGGCCAATCAACAAAAAACAATTGCTGATTGGTTAATCCAACAACTTGATGAAACCTATAAGGTATCAAAGTCTTTAGGGAGAATCTGGCTTGACGAAGAACAATTCATTTTATTGTTAGATGGATTAGATGAAGTTTCAACTAATGCTCAAGATAAATGTATACATGCTCTCAATCAATTTATCCGGGATTATGGCCGTACTGAAATAGTTGTTTGTTGCCGTATTGGAGTATATGAATCCCTTTCTGAACAGTTAAACTTGAGAAGTGCTATTTATTTGCAATCTCTAACACCCAAACAAATTCATCAATATCTTGAGCAAGTGGGAAAGCATTTAGCAGAATTAAGAACATACATCAACCATAACCAAGAAATTATGGCACTTGCTTCCTCACCATTGATACTAAGCATTATGAGCCTTGCGTATCAGGATGAGTCCTTTGATAAATTTTCACAGATAGACTCAGGTGAATCTTTTCGTCGACGTTTGTTCGATGCCTACATAGAACGAATGTTGGAACGTCGTGGAACTACTAAGGATAAGTATTTCAATAGTTCTACAAAGCGTTGGTTAACTTGGCTAGCTCAACATATGGTTGAATCATCTCAAACTATATTCTTAATAGAACAAATGCAGCCAAGTTGTTATGGAGAGAGGCTTCAAAGAATTCAATATCATCGGGAAAGTGCGCTTATTATCGGCATTTTTGTTGGCTTATTATTTGGTTTCTCCGATAGCATCAAACCTGTTGAGAATTTGAAGTGGTCTTGGAAAGAGGCATATGATTTTCTTCGGAGAGGACTTAAATGGGGACCCTATTTAGGACTATTGTCAGGAGTAATTACTGGCATAGGCACAACAATAGGTATTTTCCTTTGGAGTCTATTCTGGTCAGTCCTAGGGTGGATATTTCAAGGATTACAAAACCTGCGGCCTTTTTCATTATTTATATTAGATAGTATTGACTTGATTGAAATAATCATTGCAATTCTTTTAGCTATAGCCTTCATATTAGTCGCGGGATTACTCACAGGGCTAGTGGGATTATTTATTGGGTTACTTATTGGCATATGGTTTGGATTAGTTTCTGGAATGAGAAATGGAATTACATCTACAGAAATGAATAAAAGAAATCTACCAAACCAAGGTATTTGGAAATCAGCCCAAAATGCTTTGATGATTGGACTAATATTTGGAATAACAATTGGACTATTTTATGGATTTGTCTTTGGGCTAATGTTTGGAACACCCTATGGGATAACCTGTGGCTTAATTGTTGGACTATTATCAGGCATATTATGTTGTTTGCCCTTTGGAGGTGGCGCTTGCCTCCAACATTTTTCCTTGCGCTTCATGCTTCAGCGTATGGACTATATTCCCTGGAACTATGCCCGGTTTCTCGATCATGCTGCCGATCGACTCTTTCTTCAAAAAGTTGGTGGTGGCTATATTTTTGTCCATCGGATGTTACTTGAGCACTTTGCGGAGATGGAACTATGAGTGAGCAGTCCCCAGAGCCATCTAACCAAGAACTCAATATCTCGGACAGTGTTCTAGAAACCGTCCAGATTGGTGGCATTGCAGGGCGTGACCTTAAGCTTACTCAAATTCAAGGTGGCGTTGGCTCTATCAATGTCTTTGGAACTGTTCAAGTCGATCAAGCTCCCCTGAGTGCAGCAAAAACGCTTAGCAAGCAGGAATATGAATGGCGTCGGGTTTTGCTCAGTAAGGTTAAACAATTCTGGATTGATGGAGTCTTAAAAAAATCACTACATAATCAAGTCCTAATTGAGCTGAGCTTAGAAGAGCGAAGTGATTATGTACCGAGTCCCTTAGAAGGAGTTGAAGAGTTTTCCTCAGATTCTCGACAAGTTTTTGCTCCAGGGACTACAGCAGCAGACATTTTCGAAGATATTGGAGCTGGTCGAACTCTGCTGATTTTGGGAGAACCTGGGTCGGGCAAAACGGTAACGCTACTAAAGCTAGCAGAAACCCTAATTAATCGGACTGAAAATGCCCTCAGTCAGCCCTTACCAGTAGTGCTAAACTTATCTTCCTGGGTCAAACAACGAAAATCTATTTCAGATTGGTTAGTCCAAGAACTCTATGAAACCTATCAAGTCTCTAAGTCATTAGGCAAAGCCTGGATTGATGACGAGCAATTAATTCTGTTGTTGGATGGACTAGATGAGGTTTCAGCTAAGTATCGAGATACTTGTGTCCAAGAACTAAACATATTTATCCAATCACATGGCCGCACTGAGTTAACCTTATGTAGCCGCATTCAAGATTATGAAACTCTTTCTGAAAAGGTGAAATTACGAAGTGCTATATATGTTCAACCTTTGACCTCTAAACAAATTTGTCAATATCTTGATAAAGCTGGAAGCCAGTTATGGTGCTTAAAGCGCTTGCTACAAAACAATACCGACTTGCTGTCATTTGCTTCATCACCTCTCATGTTGAGCATCATGAGTCTGGCTTACCATGACTGTTCCTTAGATGCAATTCCCAAGTTAAGTACAGCTGAGGCTTGGCGTAAGCGCTTATTTGACAACTATATTGAAAGGATGTTTCACCGTCGAGGAGACACCCAAAAATACTCTAAACACAGAACTCAACAATGGCTAATTCACTTGGCCCAGAACATGACTGCTGCTACTCAAACAGTCTTCGTCGTCGAAAGGATACAACCGAATTGGCTTAAAAAAAGATCAGAAAGAATATTGTACATAATCAATACTGTGCTAATTAGCGGAATAATTGGCAAAGCAGCTGTAATGTTGATCACGACACTACTTCAATTAGTGTTGTCGAATATCATCTATAAATATTTTCTTTCAGCAGAGAGTCTGACTTTTGTTGATCCTTCTTCTCTCCTTCGTTATCTTACATATACCGGAACAATCGAAGGCGTTATAATGGGTCTGGTCGTTGGGTTAACATGGAAAGAGATCAAAACCCTTGAGACCCTAAGTTGGTCCTTTAAAGAAGCGAAAAGTTCTTTGCCAAAAGTTTTGAGTGGTATTTCCTGGTTGATTCCTGGTCTCATTGGTGGATATATAGGGTGGCATATAGGACCAATTCTTGGATTATTTTTAGGTTCAATTGTTTTACTCACAGTTGGCTTGACACGGTGGGACCATAAGAAAGTGGAAACACCCAATTGGTCTTGGGAACTTTTGAGATTAGACCTAGCTTCAGCGATTCCAGGATTGATAGGTGTGGCCATTAGTTGGTGGGTTAGTAGACCTGCCAAGTTCTCCTTAGGAGTCTTGTCGGGGGGAGTACCAGGGCTCCTTTTAGGCTTTATTAATAGTGGAGTTTCCTACACTGAATTAGCATTTAAGGCATATCCTAACCAGGGCATTTGGCATTCAAGCAGAAATTCTTTATTTGTAGCAACTGTGACGTTTGCTTTTTTGTTGATCAGTTTCGAATTATTGTATGCAGTGATCTTTCGATTCTCTGGTGCATATCAATCACAGTCATTTCTTTTTTTCTTTTTTGTTAACTTGCCTATTGCACTGTACCCTTGCATGATTGCGGCTTTAATTGTTGGGCTTGCCAACGGAGGCATATCCTGCTTAAAACATTTGGTGCTACGCCTGATGATTTCCCTTATGGGATATGCCCCCTGGCACTATGCTCGCTTCCTTGATTATGCTGCTGAACGTCTCTTCTTGCAAAAAGTGGGGGGTGGCTATATTTTCATTCATCGCATGTTGCTAGAGCATTTTGCTGCGATGAAGCTAGATCAGACGAATTCCCGAACACGCTGAGCAAGACCTGAGGCACTAACCCTTTCATTGCATGTATTCCTTTGTCTAATGTTTTATTGTTTATCGAAATAGAAAGACTTAATCCCATATGAGATCGTGACTTCTGTTGATAGGCATGAAACTTTCTTCGCGCGTGATCTTCCTGTGCTTGAGTAATATGAGATCTCAAGTTATTACGAATAATGCTGACAAAAACTCGGACTGGATCTTTGCAGGCCGTTTGTTTCACATGAACTGCTGCTGCAATGAAAAACAGCATATTTGCTTCAGAAGCTTCTAGCCATCCTTGTGCTGTTGCCTGATGGCAGAGCGCGAGCAGCCTCG
This sequence comes from Cyanobacteria bacterium P01_D01_bin.156, assembly GCA_039024555.1. Lineage (GTDB taxonomy): Bacteria > Cyanobacteriota > Cyanobacteriia > Phormidesmidales > Phormidesmidaceae > Leptothoe. Next base: position 17,792 of record JBCCQQ010000001.1, on the reverse strand, counting down.
GCATACTTTTAATGTCATGGGGCTGAATATTATTCAATTGAGGTTCTCCCAATCGCTTCTTTGAAGAACCAGAATGAGTTTTCTGGTTTTTATGATCTGAAAGAGTTTTCTCGTCTTTATTAGGGGGTGCAAATGCAGCGCATTTTGGGGAGGTAGGGAGTGCAGAATTACTGCATTCCTCTACTGATTGGATAGCTTTCCTATCCTTTGACTGAGCACCTATCTCTCCTAATTGCCAATTAATATCGATCTCAAAATATGCACCAGTCCGATTCAGCTTACGTTGAAATGAACCAATATCCTCAGATAGCCAACCCAGGTCAATCAAGTTTCGTCTAGCAGCCTTAGCAGCCCTGAGCGAAATACCTGCTATCTTAGCAACCCAACCCGATTTGACCGACCCACAAGCATGGATACCGCCATCCCGCTTCCGCGACAAACCACGAATTAAATAAGCAATGATTGCCTTTGCCACAGCAGGCTTTGAACACCTAGCCAGGTATCGCAAAACTCGACGTGGCACCGGAACTAACCGACGGCCACTCCTCCCCTCCCCTGTAATCTGGTCAATACGCTCTTCCGCACCTTCAACCAGTTCAACATTAACCTTTACCTCTGATGCTGAGAACTGCAACAGATTAGCTGCTCTAAGTTGAGTCAGCTCGCCCTTGATCGAGCGCTTACTAGTCGTATCAATTAACGATTCAATCTCATCCAGACTAAACTCAACTGGTGTCGTACTATCTTTAATTCGTTGAACCGCTTGCCGAGTCGCCAGCATCGAAACAGCAGCAAAGAAAATACGGAATGCTTTATAGCTGATCCTTTTTTGCTCCACAGCCGCCAGTACATTACACAACTGGATTACGCTCAGAGACTTATAGCCCCCCGCAATGGATGTAGTCATCCCATTCTCCCGTTTTGGGAGCAAAAAAATAGCTTCAAGGCAAAGAAATAGCATTGCGCTGTAAAAAACGCCTTGACGGACTCAGTTTTAGGGGGTAATTAGGAAGGGTATTGAAATGCTCCTGTTCTCCCCGCGAGAACTTATCCTTACAAAAGAACCCGTTTGCAGACGGGTTTTTTTGTGCCCTTTTTTGCTCAGTTAAATCAAATCTCTACAGACACTTATCTCTAAACTCATTGTAGTTTGCTAAACACTGTGACAGTGGCATAGCTTAGTAGGTAACGCAATAAAAATCTGTTGCCTAAAATCGACTTCCCAAGAAAGCTTTTGAACCTGAGCACAAAAATCACTCAAAAATAGGCAAAACACTTGCTGTGGAAAGAAACTTATGGAACTCTCCAATGAGTAAGAACTGAGAGTGGACAATGGGGGAAACGTTTCCCCCACCCACTATTTCCTTTGAGGATTACGTTGAGCCGCATTATTTCTTTTGTTAATCAAGCTGGTGGTATGGGTAAAACAACTCTAACCGCTAGTGCAGGGTATCACCTTGTTAAGAAGGGACACACAGTCTTACTCATTGATATGGATGCTCAAGGTTCTCTCACCCGCTATCTTGGGCTAGAACCAAATGATTTAAATAGCACTATCGCTGATGCACTTATTGATGAAACACCAGCTCCAATTCATAAAAATTGGTATGGTGTCGACCTTGTGCCAGCCAATACTGACTTAGCAGCTATCTACACTGAACTCTTAAGTTCTGCTGAATGGCAGGTGCGACTACGGGAAACCCTAGCCAACAAGCGTCAAACATATTCCTTTATCCTGATTGACTGCCCTCCCAATCTAGGACCTCTAAGTATCATGAGCCTGATTGCCTCAACGCATCTCATGATACCTGTGCGAACCAATTCCAAGGGATTGGAAGGTGCTGAGGATCTCAGAGATACCATCGTGTCCATACAAAAAGGGGCAAACCCTCGCCTAAGAGTAGCTGGGGCAATTCCTACGATGTTTGACACGAGAGCCAAACACGATAAAGACCACCTAGAAGAAATTCGTGATGAGTTTGGGAAGCTCCCAGTACTGACTCCCATTCCAAAGGCAACTGATTTTGACAACACATGGCGCGCCAGACAACCACTGGCTGTGTTCAATAAAAATCACATTGCGATCACCCCACTCGAAAAACTGGCAGATTTTTTGGAGCACTGCTAATGGGAAATACGGCTAATACAGAGAAAAGAAGACGAAAACGTGGTCTGGATCAATTATTGGCAGGAATGCCAACAGTTGAGGCTCCGGAGGGCGATGAGAGAATCTGCTTGATTCCCATTGAGCAGATAATTCCAGCTCCCACCCAGCCTCGATCTGTGTTTGATGACGCTGAAATTGAGATACTTGCCAAAGCAATTGAGTCGCAAGGCTTTACCAGTATTATTTATGTTCGTCCTAAAAACGGAAAGTATGAAATCATTGCCGGGGAGCGGCGATGGCGAGCAGCCAAGATTGCCAAAATTGAAAGCGTAAATTGTCTTGTAGAAGAGCTTTCAGATGCAGAAGCATTCCAACGAGCCTTAGATGAAAATGTGATTCGCGAAGATCTGAGCAAGCTAGAAGAAGTCGAAGCAATTCTTCATCTTATTGAAATCAAGCATCACATCGATCGGTCTAGTGTTGTTGCCTTAATTCAAGCCAAGGGACATCATCGAAGACAAATTGGGGGAAACGTTTCCCCCAATGTCATTCTAGATAGGATTAAGCAAACCCTTGCACACTATAATATTCAGCTCGAAACCTTTAGGACAAAATATCTACCGCTACTAAACCTACCTGACGAGCTTCGCCAAGCCCATCTAAGTGGTGGACTTGGCTACAACCATGTCCTAGAAATCAACAAAGTAAAGGACCCTGCACAACGTCAATTACTGCTTAACAAAGCCATCGATCACAAACTCTCAGTGCGAAAAATCAAAGAGCAGATAAAGGCCCTTAATAAACCACCAGCCAGTAAGAATCGAATCACAACAATGGGGCCACCAAAGCCCGTGAAAACTCTATGGACTCAGCTCACAAAGTCCTCAATCTGGTCCGATGCCCAGAAGGTAGAAAAACTAATAGCTGCAATGCAAGAGGCGCTTGATATTGAGCCAACTGCCGCATAGCAGCTAAAAGCTCCACAAAATCCAACGTCTGGCATCACTAAGCAGCCTGAGCCGCATATGGGCTAATAAACCCGCTGATAATGCCCTTATCCTGTAGATGGTCAAACCGGGAGTTAAGCGGTGCCACAATGGACAAGTTCAGCCGCCCCATCAACTCAGCCTTGGTCATAGGAGTGCGATTTCGAGCAATTTCGATAAGCAGCTCCAATAGCTCCTGCTGGCCAGGAGGCAAGTTCTCAGGAGCTGTCTGATGGATTTTAACCTTCATGCTGAGGCCCTCCTAGAATTTCAACCTCGATGGGCGTGCCCCATCGGTAGTAATTATCTACTCCCTTATTATGGTCCTGATTGACGTAAGTAGTAGGGTAATCCTCCTCATAGTCGCCCCAATCTGCGATCGCACTGCCAGGGTCAACCCCTTCACGACAGTTCAAAGCCACTCGCAGGCGTCCAGGTGAGCCAGGGGGCAAGGTTCGTGCATCAAGCCACTTCATTAGTTCGAGTCTCCTAACGTATAGCCAGTAGCCATTCCTGAGCCGTTATAGAGAATGGTCATCTTATTGCCATTGGGCATGGTGTACTGGTCTACAGCCTTATCCCGCAATTCAGGAGGCCCCAAAAGGCTTTCCATAGCTTTGTGGCTCTGAGGCCACTGTAGATAGAGCACACTCAGCACCTGGTGCTCTGTAAGCTTCTGAGCCCCCACCATCGTGAATGCTTCAAGGGATGGTTCAGGAGCCGCAGCGACCAGGCCCGCTTGCTCAGCAGCGGCCACCGCCTCTGAGCTAATGCCGTTAACCACATCGCTGATAATGTCGCCACAGCTCACCAGACCAAAAGCAAGCACCAGATCCAGTGGCACGATCGTGAATAATCGAAATCTGCTTCTATTCATCTTTCTCCGGGAAGTAAGTCGTCAATATTGATGCGCTAGGCTGTATCTTCTGAGAACAACCAGGAAAAGAACCACCAGATCAACTCTGGGATTGTTCTCCGAGTCCTTTTAGGGTTTTCATGTTTTCTTGTAGTTGAGTCGATTCCTTTCCCTGAATCAGAGACAAAAGCCTGGAGTCAGCCTTATACCGTTCTTTACGTTGATTTAACTGGTCTACTTTCCGCTGTAACTTGGCATTGGCTGACTGAGTTTTCTGGAGTTGTTGAAACTGGAATTCTGTATCTTCTTCGATCGCATCAAGCATTTGATCGGCCAGCTCTAGAGCTTGGTCTACCGCAGCCAGAGCATCGTCGTTATAGAGGGTTAACTCTGCATCTCCACGAATGGCCCCTAAGTCAACAGTGGTAGGCATAGATGCCAGTGAGCCAGGAACCCTATGATTCCCAGTGAGTATTTCGGTCTCAGTTACAGGCAAGGTATCTGGGGCAGGTTTAAATTCGAGGATTTTAGTAACCTCGTTGGCATCGTAGAGTTTCCGTTTACCATCTGGTTGGTATGGCAGTTCACCATATTCAGCAACTGCCTTATCTCTCCATTTGGCAACGGCTTGAGGGCTTACATTATGCTCTTTTGCGAGGTCTGCAAGTGTCTTCATTGGTCAAAAGTATAGTAACTGTGTGGTAACCGGATACCAACTGGTTGTGAACTGGTTGACATCTGGTTGTGAACTAGTTGGTATCCGGTTGTGATAAATAGCTCAGAAGAGCAGGTGAGTGAACATGCTCAGCTAATCGACGAGAATGATTTGTGTGGGCTCACCCTCTCTCACCACAGGCCCTTCAGACACTCCATCAGGGTCATAGTTGAGGGCCGCTTCACCCGTCCAGGTAAACTCGTTAGTCTGGGCTTCAGAAGCAACAGCACAGGGTGAACGACAATTGCCATGAACGGGAATATCTGCAATCCAGGTACCCCCTTGAGAGTCTGTGTATTCAGCAATCACTGATTGCTTAGCCTTTTTCAGCATGTTGTCCTCATCGTCATTGCCGACGATTGGCAAAACGCTTCAGTCTTATGTGGATCGTTTATCATTGCTATGTCCTGGTTTCATTTAGTTGGAAGCAGGCAGCAGCAGCTGGGCTGGAGGTAAGAGGCTGACCCAGCTGCGACATGTGTTCATTTCAATCACCCCCTTACTGGGTAACCGTCAATGTTGTTCTTGTGCTGAGGGAGGACTAACCCTCTCTTCGCTGTTGTGTGAGCGACAGCTTGTGATCTAAAAGGCTTACAAGATTAGAAATAGTTGCTTCGGAATCAAAAGCTTGTTGATTGCTTTGGCCTTCACTATCAGTGATTTCAGACAAATGAGAAGTTGTTGTAACTTCTCGGCTTCCAATAACTGTTAATCCAGCTCGTTTATGATCCAATAACAACGTATTGATAGCAGAACTGAAATCAACATCCCACTCCACCATTTTTTGTCGAATGTAAGGAATGAGATCAATGCTGATACTGGCCCGCCGATTGTCAGGAATATGATGCGTCATTGGGGCTTTTGGGTGCTGTAACCATAATTGAGACCAAGGCAAACGTCCCTTGCTCAATGAATCTATTTGTGTGCCGACCTACCGGTGGGATGACCAAGAGAGCACCAGTAGAACGAATCTCTTGAATTGACCTCACTACTGCTATAAGCCATCGAGGAACTTGAGAGGGCAGGGGAGCGAGGCCTCTTACATCGCAACCAATACGATGTAGCAAAAAGGGTGCTATGGACCGACATCCCCTGTCAGCCTTGGACAGTTGCCGAATAAGCATCGCCATAGTAATCTCCGGGCGAAAGAGCTGAAAGTATCTGCTGGATTGAATTTGAAAGGGTGGAACGGGTATGAGTTCTTGAAAGGTCCGAATAACGTAAACTGACTACTTGTGACGGAGATACACCTACCTCGTCATCATTTGTCACCACTTGTCACCAACGACTCTGTTTTAACACAACAGCGCCGCTTGGATCAACTTGTCACCAAAATGGTGACACACCCTTACTAAATTAGGCGCTTGAATGGCTGAAAAGAAACGAGATAGGCTCACCATAGATATTTCAAACCTGCGCGATCGCATCGAAGCCGCGCGGACCGATCCAGCTTGGAAGCAACTCAGCCTCAATAAAAAAATCCAGGTGCTACTTGAGGAACGCCTGGATGCCCTTGACCAAGAAAAGGCTGATACCGCCTCAGAGTAGGGACTAGCCTTTTCCTGCGTTACAAATCTTGATGATTAAACAGGGCATTTCGTGAATTGCCTAGTATATCGGTACTTATTGGCGATTTATTGGACGTTATATTCCACAAAAACGACCAAAATCATCGCACAGCGATATTGCCGCTATTGATTGATCGCCTATATACTCGATCGTGAGTTTTCATTTGATACATACGCACTGCTATTTCATCCAAACACCTAATCACCTCGGTGGAACAGGCTTAGGCCGTCTGGAATAAATGGTCACATCAAAGCGATTGCCAAAGTAGCAGTGTTTGGTTCGATAGATGTCTTGAGGACAATCTGACAATAACTGCCTAGAAATACTATCGGTGTCTCACGAGTAAGTGAGCACATAGTATTTCAGTGCATTGTCATAGCCACGCGACAACAACAAACACAAAGAATCCCTAACTGTTGGAGCAGCTAGGGATTCCGCAAGCACTTCGGTGTAGTGCGTTATGTAATGGATGAGAGAGTTGACCGTAAACAGTCAGCTCAAATTTTGCTACCCCTATTTTAAACATAGGTTTCCGGGAACGACAAGGTTCTGCAGCTATAAAGTTCTGTAGGTATACCTTTGTTTACATACAGCCTCCATCCGTATTTGATGTGGGCTGTTCTTGTCCCCAAATTCATCCATCACTTATCCCATAAGTGCTTGCTGTAAATGCCTTTCAAGTCACACAGCAGGAAAATGTGATGAATAATCCTAATAATCGAAATCATGAATCAGACGATTCTCACAACAAGGATGAAATAAACTCATCAGAGGAAATAAAGACGAACAACGAAAAGCCTAATTCTTTCAAAGAGGCGTATAACCAAATTGAAGAATTATGGGGTGAAAGATTACGTCTTAATGCCTTGACTCGGGAAATCGAACTAGACGGTCAACCTATTAAGCTCGGCCATCTGAAAGTCAAACTGGCTGTTGAAGAAAACCTGAATATCAGTGTGCATAATCTAGAGCTGGTCCTCCAATATCTCGTAGAGTCCCGTCAGTATCATCCCATCGAAGAGTATTTGGCATATTGCTCTGAACAATATTCAGATACCGAGATCTTAGATACGCTGGCGCAGAAATATTTTGACTGTGATGAACCTATTTACAACACGTTTCTGAAACGAACCCTAATTGCAGCCGTTGCTCGTATCCTAGAACCGGGTTGTAAAGTTGATACGGCCCTTATTTTGCAAGGGGAGCAGGGCTTTCGTAAGTCTAGTTTTTTCAAAGTACTGGCAGGTCCTGAATATTTTGACGATTCATTAGGAGCAATTTCCGACAAGGATGAGAAACTTAAACTCCACCAAACATGGTTTGCGGAGTGGGCGGAACTTGAAAGCGTATTCAAGCGAAAAGATGTATCAAATACCAAAAATTTTCTGAGTTCTAGTGTGGATGTAGTTCGTCCTCCTTACGGTAGACAGACTGAGACGATGCCACGCAGGTCCATTATTGTCGGTACCACTAACCAAGATGAATTTCTCAGTGATCCAACTGGAAACCGCCGTTTTTGGGTGATTCCAGTACAACATCCGATCGATCTTGAACGATTAAAGCAGGAGCGCGATCTCATCTGGGGTGCTGCTATTGCTCTATATAAAGCCAAGGAGCAATGGTGGCTGAAGCCAGAAGAAGAGAATCAGGCACAAATTTTGGTTAAAGATTACCTAAGTTCTGACCCCTGGCAATCAAAAATCGAAACCTACCTGGCTCAAAATCAGATAACTGTTGTAACCGCAACTGACATTCTGAATGACTGCTTAGGAATAGAGCTAGCCCAGCAGACTCGTAGAGAACAAATGCGGGTTGCCAAATGTCTCAAATACTGTGGGTGGGAAAGTAAACGACAAACAATTCAAGGCAAGCAACAACGCACCTGGATAGCCCCCAATCTTCTTGAGACATCTACTGAATCAGAGGAAGGTCTGAAGTCATCCTTAGACTTAGAAGTTCAAGAGGTTGGCAATGCCGAAAACCCTTATTACACAGACACTTTGGCAAATGACAGTCAACCTAGACAACCTGAGACACCATCTTTGGAAGAAAACCATCAGGACCAATTGCCAGATGAATCAGCGGAACCAGAAGAGACTGATCTACCCATTCAACAGTCATTTTTAGATGAGCACGACATCACACAGGGTGGCTCAGCAGATTATCTGGATCAGCAAACAGATTGTAGTCAAGATCCATCTTGGGATGAGGATTAGGGAGGTAGGCATGTCAGATGTACTGAAAATCCTGACCGATGCACTTCAGGCTCAACAGAAACTCATGGTAGCTATCCTAAAAGAGGTTGAAGAGCTAAGGACAGAAAAACAATCAGATCAATGGATTACCCTGACTGCTGCTGCCAAGGAGTTAGGGCCAGCCTTCAGCCCACGGAAGCTTGCCGAAGACATCAAAGCTGGTGTCATGGAACATGGCACTCATTACGTTGATACAAGTAACGGCTCTAAACCCAAATACGCAGTGAAACTGTCTACCTTGAAAAAACTCTATGCTTTGCCTCCTGGTCAGCGTAAGCGTTATTCCTGAAGTCCATCAAGCACTTGCTCAAAATGGCTGCGATCTAAAAAGTTGAGATAAATTCCTTCATGGACTTTTGCACTATGCCCCTGTGACTTTGCTGCAAACGCAAGGTCTATACCAGCTAGGGCCATGCGAGCAGCTTGGGCATGTCGCAGGGTATAGATCGTAAATGGAAATCCCTCACGATTTTTAAGACGATAGAAGTATTGGGAGCTTCGAACACCATAATCACGATTACATCTAGTTGTAAGTTTTGGCAAAGATAGAGTTCGTCCCTCGAACCACCTTGACCACCATGCTTTAGGCACTGGCAATGCCAACCTGGGGCCAGTTTTGCCCTCGGTGACTATAGCAATAGGATCAGTTTTGAGACGTTCTAAATCTACATACCAACATTCATGGTTTCGCAGGCCATAGGTGGCTACTAAGCAATAAAAAGTTCGCCATTCTGGATCAGGTATCTTAGCCACCCATTCAATAACTACTTCATCCGATGGTAAATCCCTTGGACTAACTGCTTTAGGGCTATATTTTCCCCGTAGTGGCTTGAGGTCCACATCAAGTTTCATAAATTTAGCAATAGCCGTATAGGCATCGACAGCTCGTTTCCTTGCTCGTGTATCTGGAGCAAAGGATTCTGCAGCATTTACTAATAGCTCAGCTGTCAAGACTGCTTTTTGCGATAGCTTTCGCAGCGGATCGCGATAATCTTTGTCCCAAGTAGTTTGGCTTTTGGGATTACGCTTGCGTCTGGTGAAATAATCCTTCTCAAAATCCGCTATCCAATCTGCAACTGTACGATCGGAGCCTTTCCCATCTGCCCAATTAGCCCATTCAAACGTCTGGGAAGCTATGTCATTACTGAGTTCAAAGGCTCGTTTTTTGGCAGTTCTTAATCCTGCAGGGTTTGCATAGACCGAAAGCTTGATCCGTTGAGATCGTGGCTTGATCTGATTACTACCAGGTTTTGGAGGAAGGGTTGCTCTCAAGTAAAGCCTTTGGCCGATCCGCTTCACAGCCACGCCTGCACTGGCTGCTTTAAGGGCCCCATTCAGCTTTCCAAGCTCTGCATCACAATCAAAAGTTTTTGCCATACTTTGCCGCAACTTTGCCGCAAAACTTCAGCGAATAGCATACAAGAGCGGCAGATAGTACAAACGCTCATTATTATATATCAATCATTTTCAACGATGAATAGTGGAAAGCCTTAGTATGCCGTAGCTATTAAAACGGGTTTTGGTCCCGTCATTCGTAGGTTCGAATCCTACCGCCCCAGTTAATTCTAAAAGCATTGAAAAAGAGCTGGCCTGCAGTCTGGCTTGATTTTGTGGAATTTTGAAAACGATAATTGGTCCATTTAGCTGATGCGAATCCTAAAGCTAATCGACACTGAGGTAGTGGCTCAAGTAGTGGGGAGATTTGAATCTAGGAGCTTTGATCATGCTCATTTGAGCGGAGCTAAATTGCTTTAGTTTTGAAGCGATGTAAGGTTTTTTGAGCATCTGATGCCCTGGCTTTAGCCTCCCCAACAAAAAATAAATCTCATTAGGGAGGCTAACATGAGCTTGACCTACGAGAAGATAAAGGTACTATCTGCTAGAGTCAGGTCTTTATCTGATTGAATGATAGCGATCAGCTCTTGAGCATTATTTTTCTCAACAAATAGCCCCTGACCATTGGCAGTGCCTTCAGGAGCTGTGCCGAGACTATAGCTAAACTGAGCACTGAGTTGAATCCTGTCTCCTTCCGACGTATTTAAGTCTGTAATCAGTGCATAGTCTTCGTCTCCACCTAGCCTATAGAAAGCGTGGTTACGATTGCCAAGAATAAACTTGTCTTTACCTTGACCTCCAGTGTAGGTATCTACATCACTAGAGTTGTCTCCTTGGCGGAAGTAACCACTACCGATGAGAATGTCGTTGCCTAAACCACCTAAAAGATGATCGGAGCCACGACCGCCCCTTAGGATGTCGTTTCCTTCGTCTCCCATTAGAGTGTCATCACCATTATTCCCCCACAGACGATCCTTCCCTAGACCGCCATCGACTATGTCATCTCCTTTGCGGGCCTTGATGCGATCATTGCCGTCCAAGCCAAGAATGAAATTGTTGTTGTTGTCTCCTTTAATCACATCGTTGTCTTGGGTTCCAACAAAATCGGGTTCAGGGAGAAGTTCTTCATTGACGGGAACAGATACTTCTGAGACTGGCGAACCTTGACCATCCGTCTCAGCTGGGTTGGAGTCGCTGTCGTCCATATCATCAAAAATGGACATGTCCACTTCCTGTAAGTCAGTAGACCCCATTGAACCGACAACGCTGCCGTTTAGTGTAAAGACGTCAGGTAATATAGACGTTGAACCTTCTCCTAGGAAGCCAAAAGAGACTTGCTGGCCGGGAGCGATTGTCCCGTTGTAGGGCTCATTGCTAATGACATAATTGTTGCCATTTTGACTAACAATTTGCGCATTCCAAATCTGAGATATTTGTCCAGAAAATTCAAACTCAATCGTCCAATTATTCAGTGAGCTAGCATCGTCATTAATGATTTTGATTTCACCCTGATATCCGCTACCCCAGTCGTTGATAATATCAAAATCGACTTTTGTATTTGAATTAGTAGATATGGGGTCAGTGGGAGTGACTGGATCGACCGGATCGACTGGTTCAACTGGCTCGACTGGATCAATGGGGTCAAGTGGATCAACAGGGTCAACTGGATCAGGATTAGAGCCGATTCTGGTGCCTGTGTAATCAGGATTGTTGTGATAGGGAGCTCTATCCACTAACCCTGCCATGGGGACACTCTTACCGCTGAAGACATTGTCACTAACAATGTTAAAGTTGGCGATTTTATCCGATAACCCCATCCGTCCTGCGATATTATCCTCCAGCTGGTTGGCTCTCCACTCAAAGTGTGAGCTATTCAAGTCGGAAAACTGAATACCATTGAGGGTGATACTTTGTTGAGTAATCGGGCTATAGAATCGTACGCCTTGGTCAGTTTGTTCGACTGAAAAGTTGAGCTGATTATCGCCGCGTACGCTGAGGTAGAAAAAGCTAATTGTGTCAGTAGCGGGATTAAAGTCAACAAACTCTTGTAGCCCTTCTTCGTGGGAGCGAATGTAGATGGTATTTGCTCTGACATAACCTGTCCCATTTTCCCAAGCTAGCGCCGCACTGAGGTCTTGCTGGAGGTGAGCATCCGCAATGGGGTTAAAGTTTTCTGCCCTAAGGTCCTCAAGATTAATCCCCACCAGCGTTAGGGAGCGGCTGGGGTTAAACATATTTTGGAACACCAGGCCCTCTGGGGTGTCAATCGGAATTTGATTGTGGATAGAATCTGTTCCGATATCGACTTTGTCCTTATATGGGTCAAAGTTGGTTATGCGTTGAGTTGACCCATCGCTATAGAAGGTTTGCCCTCCCTCTGCCAATGGTTCTGTATTGACATTGTCGGGTAAGGGTTCTTCATCGTGATTGTGTTCACCGTCGTGGTTATGCTCACCACCATGATTGTGTTCCTCGCCATGGTTGTGTTCCCCACCGTGATTATGGTCATCCCCATGGTTATCCTGGTTGCCAGGCTGCTCAACTGGATCGACCGGTTCAACAGGCTCGACTGGAACAACAGGATCAAGTGGATCAGAATTAGAGCCGATTCTAGTGCCTGTGTAATCAGGATTGTTGTGATAGGGTGCCCTGTCCACTAACCCTGCCATGGGGACACTCTTACCGCTGAACACATTGTCACTAATAATGTTGAAGTTAGCTATTTTGTCTGATAGCCCCATGCGTCCTGCGATATTATCCTCAAGCTGATTGGCTCTCCACTCAAAGTGTGAGCTATTCAAGTCGGAGAACTGAATCCCGTTGAGGGTGATACTTTGTTGAGTAATTGGGCTATAGAACCGTACACCTTGGTCAGTTTGTTCGACTGAAAAGTTAAGTTGATTATCGCCGCGTACGCTGAGGTAGAAAAAGCTAATTTTGTCAGTAGCGGGGTTAAAGTCAACAAACTCTTGTAGACCTTCCTCGTGGGAGCGAATATAGACAGTATTTGCTCTCACATAACCTGTCCCATTTTCCCAGGCTAGGGCAGCACTAAGGTCTTGTTGGAGGTGAGCATCCGCAATGGGGTTAAAGTTTTCTGCTCTGAGATCCTCAAGCTTGATACCCACCAGCGTCAGGGAGCGGCTGGGGTTAAACATATTTTGGAACACCAGGCCATCTGGAGTGTCAATCGGAATTTGATTGTGGATAGAATCTGTTCCGATGTCGACTTTATCCTTATATGGGTCAAAGTTGGTTATGCGTTGGGTTGACCCATCGCTATAGAAGGTTTGTCCTCCCTCTGCCAGCGGTTCCGTGTCGATATTGTCGGGTAGGGGTGCCTCATCATGATTGTGTTCACCGCCATGGTTGTGATCGCCGTTATGCTCGTTACCGGGATCCATTGGCATAACTGGATCGACTTGAATGTTAGTGCCGTTGAGTTGATAATTTGTCGGCTCAAGCGTCATTCCGCTGGTGTTAGTGCCGTTAAAGCCGAATGTGATTATCTCACCAGGCTGGATTGTTGAATTCCAGGCAGCATTTTGAATTACATAGCGGTCTCCGTTTTGGCTGATGATTTCACCGTTCCAAAGATTTGTAATTTCAAATGGCGCATCAAACTCGATGGACCAACCGTCGATCGCTGTTGATCCTGAGTTTGTAATCGATAGACTACCTGTAAAACCACTGTCCCAGGCATTAACAATCGAGAAGTTAATCATGTTCTATATGTTTAAGTATTACTTCGGTGATAAAAAGCACCCAAGTGAGAAGCTTGAAAATCCCCGATTCAAAAGCGACTCAAACAAGAACATTCCTATGTATTTGTTTGATTAATAGGCTGGACTTGAGTCTCTAAGCCTTGGCTGTCTGATCAATCGATGATAAGGACATTTCTGAAAAAAAAACTACTAGTTGTCCAGGCCCTTCAGCTGGAAACAACCACGACATCTCAGTTAGGCGCAGTGGAGTTTCCCCAATCCTGGGGGCTTTGAGTCTTATGTCCTCCAGAACTGGGGGGCTAGGAGAGCCTTTAACCGGTATAGTTTTTTGAGAAAATGCCTAAGCCCCTAATTCCTTGTGACAGCTGCATATTCTGGATATGCCAAATGAAGGCTTATGACTTGCCAGCTTCCCTGAAAAGGGAAACAGAGCTTGTTCAAAAAAGTAAAAGCCTAAGCTGGAAAGAGTGAACAGCATCAAAAGCCAGGGTGATTGAACAGAACTCTACAGGAAATTAACAGTTTCAGCGATTTTGACCTTCCACGGGCTTTGAGAAATCGTTGAAACCCTTGCTGGTGATGCACTCTTTATGTTCTCAGTAGCACCTCAAACTTATGGTGGTGATGAAACAGCCAACGAGTGAGGAGTCTGCATGCCTATGATTCAAAGGTAATTAAACAAGATTGCTCCTATTTAGTTACCCGGTTAGTTAGTTGAACTTGAACCTTTCAGCTACGCCAGTCAATGTAACCTTACTGGAATTCTCTATGGATAGACCAACATTCCGCCTTATCAACTGGCACATTGAATATTTACACATATCAATGATAGGTAAAGCAATTTCTGCTGAGGACTTTTCAGAACAGTAGTGCACGCGATTGAACAATCTTTCGAAATCAAGTTATGTGACAAGTGAAAAGGGTTTAAGCCATTTTATGTATCTATCTTCGCAATAGCTCTACTCATTTTCTAAGTGACAAGCGCCTTCCCAAAATGTGTTGGGATGCTCTGATTAATTTATAGAGATTTATTTTCGCTTGTATGAAGAAGCATATTCTTCAGCATGTTTTTCACATAGCCAGAGATAATCGCCTTCTGGGGTCAGTACTCTTTTTAGCCCGCCCCAGTGTTGTTGCGGATCCTGCTTATCAAGGAAATATCGTAGAGCGCGAAGTGGTGCGCCACTAAGACGCTCTAGCTCATAGTCATCTTCCGGTGCAATTAAAGCTTCAGCCGATTTGCCATCTGGAAGTTTTTCGATAAGTGCAGTCATAAGTTGAACATCAGCTTCAACTGCCTCATCTAGATCAGATACACTGACACCAAGAACAGGGCTTATCAAGGGAGCAGCATATTTCATTACTTTAACCAGCCCCCGAATATGAGGAGCCAAAATCCGTAGCCATTTAATAGGTGTAGTCATAGAATATGTGCCTCCTGTTTCAGTAGGATGCCATTGACCAGGATATTGACAATATAGTTGCAAAGTCATACTTGCAGAAGCTATTGATGTCCAAGCCCGAAGCTCGCGCCAACGTGCCGGTGGTGCGGGGCGTAGAGAAAATACGCTAGGACAGTAAGATTCGGGAAATTGTTGCTCCTCACGAAATTTTCGGAGGAACTCACGCTGGAGAAGTTCACGGAGTTCTTGAAAACTAGTTTGCATTGATTCATCGAGTTTATCAAGACGATAAAGAACTGCATCTTGAGTTGTGTAATGCAAGCCAAACAATAATTGTGTAACCGAAATATTTTCTACACAATTAGGGCATTCAATGTCTTCTTTAGGTGGATTTCGCTCCAATCTCTTACTAAGATTTGCATAATCAAATTCATAATTACAGCCATCCTTATAGCGATTAGGACAAGGGAGTAGCCGCGTGATTTGAAGACCAGGGTAACGACGTAATGTAACTTCAATTCCTTCTTTGAGTAAGTCAAAAAAGTTGTGAGGAACAGGGCCACGTACTGTGAGCTCTAAATATTTGGCATTAGTTTTATCATCATTCTCAATTTTGACTAAACCAAGATGTTTTTTTTCAGGTCCATAAGTAAAAAGAGCACCAGTACGCCAGTGAAGATTAAGACTAAAGCGGTGTTGACGTGCAATAAACCAAGTTGGAATACCAGGGAGAATTTCACTTAATTGAAAACGCATGGAAATCTCTTTACAGTTAGGTTGTTGATTAATAGCTTCCCAAAGCTCATCACAGTTAGGCTCTTCATAGGGAAGACGTTCAACGACTAAACTCATATCTCCTAAGTCACCTACGTCATCTGGGATCCTATATGAGAGATCAAATCGTTCCATTAAGCGTAAAAAATGTTGTCTTAATTCAGGACGAATATCATCCCAAAGCTGATCCATACATTCACGACTAAAAATCCCATTTTTACGGATAACATCATCAGACTCAAGTACATAACTTATATATTCAGTAACCCACTGAGGCTTAAGAATAACTAAGTCTCTTAACTCCGGATTATCTAAAAAAAACAAAATGTCCCCTAACTCATGTAACCATCTAGCGAGAACAACATAACTACCTCTCTTGACTTTACACTGAGCCATGATACTCCAAAATCTCTGAGGTGTAGTATGTTTGATGGAGCTAGAACGAACCAATTTAGCAAAGGTAAGCCAAGTCTTGGGCCATTTTTCACCCATTAAAGGTAGGTTAATAGCAGCATCACTAATTACCTGACGTAAAGAATCGATACCTTTTCCTGTCTTATTACTGATTTCGCACTGGCCAATCACGCGAGGAAACTTTTTTTTGATTTCATTCAATGGCAAATCAGCATCTCGTTCATCGATCCATGTAGCAACTAGTAGAATAGGTGACTCTGGCGCATTAGCACGAATTGTTTTGAGCCAATAGAAGAGTCTACCCTGTTCAAAGCCATGACGCGCATTCCAGGCGAGTACATACAATGAACGGTTGGTGAGAAAAAACTGATGAGTGGCATGATAAATTTCTTGGCCACCGAAGTCCCAAGCATTAAGTTGCATAGTGACTTCATCCAGTTTAGGGTGCGGTAGCGATATTTGAGTAATATCAATACCATGAGTAGTTGACTCCTCAGTATTAAATGACTCTCCTCGGAGTGCTCTTAAGAGAGAAGTTTTTCCAACACCACCTTCCCCGACAACAAGTAATTTAGAGATCCACTGACGATCTCCAGCTTCAAGCTGTTCTCGTAAATAACGAAGAAGTGCCTGTTGACCTTGTGTAACAACCTCTGGGGGTAGCTCAGTAAATGGATTATTTTTAAAGTCTAATATATTTAAATGATGTAATTGAGTTATCTCAGGCGGCAGAGAAACAAGACAATTATTACTAAACTCTAATTCCTTTAAGTTTTGTAGTTGAGAAACTCCAGCAGGTAAATTAATTAATTTATTACTGTTAATATATAAAAAATGCAGGCTTTGCATCCGAGAAATCGTATCAGGTAAAGTGCTGATGTGGTTAGAACTTATATCTAGCCACTGTAGCTTACGTAGTTGCGTAATTTGAGTTGAAAATTCAGTAATCTGATTCTCTTGAATATCTAACTTTTTTAGACTTATCAGGTGAGCAATTTGAGCAGGTAAGTTCTCTAGGCTATTTTTACTAAAATAAAGCTCTTTTAGGCTCTGTAATTGAGTGATTTCAAACGGTAATTTAGGAAAATAATTCTCACTTAGATTTAATCGATTCAGACTCTGAAGGCGGATAATTTCAGGAGGTAATTTATTAAGGCTATTTTTTTGTAAGTCTAACTTAACTAACCTTTCTAATTTACATAGACTAGAAGGTAGTTTTCGTAACTTGTTATTACTTATATTTAAGCTCTTTAAGTTTGGTAGACGATCAATTTCAATTGGAATTTGAGAAAGACTATTCTTCTGAAGTTCAAGTTTAACTAAACTTTTCAATTGAAAAATCTCATCGGGAATCTTAGTGATTTGATTTTCACTAAGATTTAAATACTTTAGCTTTTGAAGTTGATAAATTTCCTCAGATACAGTTGTTAGCCTATTCCAATAAACGTCTAACCTTTCTAAGTTCTTAAGTCTAAATATTTCAGTTGGTAATTTAGTAAATTGATTACGGCGAATTTCCAAATTTAGTAAATACTGTAATTCACTTATTTCAGAAGGCAATATATCTAATATATTTTCATTAAGATTCAGATCTGTTAAATTTCGAAGCTGTGCAATTTCAGCTGGTAATTTAGTGAATCGATTATTGCTGAG